>NZ_JBVJOE010000004.1:357748-366429 GCF_055583325.1 Amycolatopsis sp. NPDC104775 | reverse complement strand
CGGGGGGGGGGGGTTTTCGTTTGGTGTGTGTCCCCCCCCCCCCCGCCCCCCCCCCCAACACCCCCACACACACAAAACAAAACACCCCCCCCCCCCACCCCCCCCCCCCCCCCCGCCCCCCCCCCCCCCCCCCCCCCCCCCCCCCCCGCACCCGGTTTCACGGCAGCAACAGTCCCCAGTAGACCGCCCACGGCACGAACACCAGCCCCGCCACAAGCGGTGCGGCCGTCCCGCGCCGCCGGTCCGGTTTCCGCAGCCCCGCAAGGGTTATCGCCCACGCCACCACCGTCGCGACCGCCAGCGCTTGCAGCGCCAGCCACGGCAGCGGCCGTCCGCCGACGACCGGTCCGAAGTCCTTCATCCCGGACATCTGCGCCCAGCCGAGCAATCCGACGAACCCGGCGACGGTCGCCGTCCCCAGCCCGGCCAGCCACCGCGACGGCCTAGTCCCCCGGCGGCGCACCAACGCAACTACGCCGCCGACCATGAACCCGCCCAGCAACAGAGCGAGCGCAATCGCTTGCGCCGTAACAGATTCCCACCATGCCAACGGTCGGAGCGCTTCCGTCGGCCGCTGGCTGAAGGCCGCGGTCTCGACGTGCACGCCCTGGCGATCCGCCAGCCACTCCGCGACCGCTGCTGGATAACCCGGCACGACCCGAGGAAGCCGATCGAATCCGGCATCGCTGGTCGCGTACAGATCCGGCCCGCCGCCCGCGATGAACCGGACCGTGTGGTTCGGGTTCGCGGCCAGTGCGTCCGCGAAGATCCGCGAGCTTTCGACGGGCGCGTGGTTGATGTCGAGATCACCCCACAACGCCAGGATCGGTTGTTTCAGCCGCCGCAACACCGGAACCGGGTCGTAATCCGCCTCGGGGAACAGCCCCGCCCCGACCGCGAACCGCGTCCCCTGCACCGGCAGTGTCGTCAACAGCGAACCGGAAATCCCTTGGTGGCGAAGGACATTCCCCCAGTACCACGAGGTCTGGCGGGCTCCGCCCAACCCGGATCCGCCGACGGTGATCACATACGAGATGTCCGGTGCCCGAGTCGCCGCGAGCGGCGCGACCCACGCGCCCTCGCTGACTCCCCAGACGCCGACCTCCTTCGCTCCCGCTTGCGCCCGCAACGCGCGCGCCGCGGCGACCAGATCGTCCGCCAGCACGCCGTAATCGCGCTGGGTCTTGGAATAGCCGCTGGTACGCCGGTCGTACACGAGCGTCGTGACGCCGATCCGCGTGAACATCTCGGCTTGTACTCGCAGGTTGTCCCGCGTCCGCCAGTCCGACCCGCCTTGCAGGACGATCGCGGACTTCACCGGTCCGGGCGGCCGGAATACCGTGCCGTGCAACGTGATTCCGCCAGAGCCGGTGAAGACGACCTCAGCGGACGGTTGAGCTTGTACTGGCTGGGCGGCCGGAAGGACCGAGCCCAGCGCGAGGATCGCGGCGGCGAGCCGCGATTTGCCCCAGGGCAGCATGAAGTGTTCTCCTTGCTTCGGGAGATCGTGCGCGTTTTCCCTTATTCCTGGGTGCCGAGTGGCCGCTCGGCACCCAGGGCCTTCCCCGGATTCAGTCCTGGACGGCCTCCCCTCCGCCCGGCGCCGGGAACGCGAGCATCCGCGTCTCGATCCGGCGCGCGCCTTCCGGCGTCTCGTCGTCCGGCCGCTGATACCGCCGCAGCAAGGCGAGATACGCCTCGAAGAAGTCCCCTAGCTCGTCCAGCGTCACGGTGATCGCGCCGCGCGAGTACGGAATCGCGTCCGCCCATTCCCCCAGCCGCGGACGTTCGCGCTCGAACCGCTCGTACAGTTCGGTGTCGCCCGCGAGCCACAACCGGTGCAGTTCGCCGATCGCCGCCTTCGCCGGATCGTCCTGCTCGTCCGCGGGCGGCAGCCGCAGGTCGTGCGGCACCGCGCGCCACCAGCGTTCCCGCCCGCGCGCGCGTTCGGGAAGTTCCTCGACGAACCCGTTCTCCGCCAGGACCCGCAGGTTGTAACTCGTCCCGCCGCTGGTCACGCCCAGCCGCTCGGCCAGCGTCGTCGACGTCGCCGGTCCGGACGCGGACAGCAGCTCGAGAATCCGCTGCCGCAGCGGGTTCGCGAGCGCCTTGAGTGCCTTCAAGTCAGCGGTGCGAGGTTCTGCCATGCCCCCACGGTAGCGGTGCACGAGTTTTCGTGCACGTGTTTTCGTGCATGAACTTCACACCCGCTTCCGGACCGGCGGTATGCGAAAGTGTCAGGCATGGCTGACGAACTGGTGCACTACGAGGTGGCGGCCGGCATCGCCACGATCACCCTGGACTCCCCGCACAACCGCAACGCGCTCTCGGCGCAGCTGCGGCGGGAACTGAGCGAGTCGCTGACCAAGGCTCGCGAGGACGACGCGGTGCGCGTGGTGCAGTTGACCCACACCGGCCCGGTGTTCTGCGCGGGCATGGACTTGAAGGAAGCCCGCGGCGCCGGTTCGTCCGACCAGGGCGTGAACGAGTTCCCGCAGATCCTGGACCAGCTGTGGACGAGCCCGAAACCGGTCGTCGCGCGGCTGGCCGGCCCGGCGCGCGCCGGCGGCATCGGCATGGTCGCCGCCTGCGACATCGCGGTCGCGGTCCCGGAAGCGACCTTCGCCTTCTCGGAAGTCCGGATCGGCGTCATCCCGGCGGTCATCAGCCTGACCGTCCTCCCGCGGCTGAACGCCCGGGCCGCGCACGAACTCTTCCTGACCGGCGACGTCTTCGACGCGAAGCGCGCGGTGGAGATCGGCCTGCTGAACGCCTGCGTCCCGGCCGAAGAGCTGGACGAGACCGTCCAGCGCTACCTCAAGTCGCTGACCCTGGGCGGCCCGAAAGCCCTGGCCGCCACAAAGGAACTGCTGGCCCGCCCGCGCCCGGCCACCCCGGCCGAAGGCTTCGCCGACATGAACGCCCTCTCCGCGGGCTTCTTCGCCAGCGAAGAAGGACAGGAAGGCATCCTGGCCTTCGCCCAGAAGCGCAAGCCGAACTGGGTCCCGCAGGACTGACACCGGCGGTGCGGGGAGCCTCGATCCGGGTTCCCCGCACCGGCGTCAGGAATCCACCAGCACCAACGTCAGCCGCCGCGCGCCGGAGCCCATCGCCCGCTGCGCGTCCGACAGCACGCTCCGCACCGCCAGGTAAGCCTTGGGCTCGGCCGTCTTCAACGCGTCCGACCCGGCCCAGATCAGCACGTGCTCGCCGGCCGGCAGCCACGACAAATCCGTGAGCATGTCGTACAGCGCGTCCAGATTCCGCCCGAAATACGACGGGAAAGACAGCGCCTCGCCGATCGCGTCCAGCGTCGACAGCTTGTCCAGCGTCCGCGTCCCGTCGACCTGATGCGGGTACGCCCCGCGCGCGAAAGCCGCGTCCGCCGCGGCCCGCGCCGTCTCCCCGCTCACCGCGCGGGGTCCACGACGACGAACGACGCGTAATGATCCGCTGTGTAATACAACTCTTTCCCCGCCCCCGTGATCAGCCGCCGCGCGCCCCGGTCCGGGCTGCCCGGCGTCTTCACGGTGTATTCGTGGTAGTAGCCGTTCTTCTCCGCGGGCAGCACCTTCTCCCGGTTCTGGAAGACGACGTCGTCATTGCGCGGATACGGGTACGGCCCGCCCTTCTGGATCAGGTTCCACGTGTCCTTCGCCTGCGGCGGCAGCGACGACAGCGGCTTGACCGGCAGCTTCGAATCGGCCCCCGGCACCTTCCCGGAAGCGGCGGCGGGAGCGCCCGAGGAGGACGCGGGCGCCGGCGAATCCGAGGACCCGGCGGTTTCCTTGACGAGCCACCCGCCGAGCACCAGCACGAGGAGACCGACGAGCGCAGCGGTGATCCGCCTACGGTTGACCATGGTGTGCCAGCTTAGGAGCGGCCGGGACCGTCGTCGTCACGGGCCGTGCCGAACCACCGGCCGAAGCGTTCGACCAGCTTGTCGATAGCCCACGCGGCGAGCAGGCACAGCGGCACGAGCACCGCCATCACCAGCACGAACTGCACCGGGAACCAGGCTTGGGCGAGCCACAGCTCGACCCCGTCCCACCAGTTGGCCAGCCCCTCGAACACGAATGTGAGCCTACGCGCGCTCGCCTGCGCGGGGCCGGGCAGGGCAGGTAGGTTGCTGCCATGTTCGCCGTATACGCGCAGGAACCCAACGCCGAGTCCCCGCTCGATTCGCTGGTCGTCGGCGAGCGGCCGGAACCCGAAGTGCCCGAAGGCTGGGTGCGGGTGCACGTCAAAGCCGCCAGCCTGAACATGCACGACCTGTGGACCTTGCGCGGCGTCGGCATCAAGGCAGACCAGTTCCCGATGATCCTCGGCTGCGACGGAGCGGGAACGCTCGACGACGGCACCGAGGTCGTGCTGCATTCGGTGATCAACGCGCCGGGCTGGCAGGGCGACGACACGCTCGACCCGAAGCGCACTCTGCTCACCGAGAAATACCAGGGCACGTTCGCCGACCAGGTCGTGGTCCCGGCCCGCAACGCGGTGCCGAAGCCGGCCGGGCTCAGCTTCGCCGAGGGCGCGACGATGGGCACCGCGTGGCTCACCGCGTACCGGATGCTGTTCGTGAAATCGGGTCTGCGTCCCGGCCAGACGATGCTGGTGCAGGGCGCGTCCGGCGGCGTGTCGACCGCGCTGATCGCGCTCGGCCGCGCGGCCGGGTTCCGGGTGTGGGTCACCGGGCGGACCGAGGAGAAGCGCGCGCTGGCCGAGAGCATCGGCGCGCACCAGGCGTTCGAATCCGGCGCGCGGCTGCCCGAGCGGGTGGACGCGGTGTTCGAGACGGTCGGCAAGGCGACCTGGGGGCACACGCTCAAATCGCTCAAGCCGGGCGGCGTGGTCGTGGTGTCCGGTTCGACCAGCGGGCCGGACCCGTCGGCCGACCTGCAGCGGGTGTTCTTCCTGCAGCTGCGCGTCCTCGGCTCGACCATGGGCACCCGCGACGAGCTCGCCGACCTGCTCGCCTACCTCGATCTGAAGGGCATCAAGCCGCAGATCGGCACGGAGCTCCCCCTGACGGAGGCCCCCGCCGGATTCGCCGCGATGGCCGCCGGGGAGACCGCGGGCAAGATCGTCTTCACCCGCTGAACCCGGTCGCACCGCGCTGGCCTGGGCTTTTGCTCTCCGAGCGAGCCCAGGCCAACGCTTTTACCCGCTATCCGGTGAATCGTCAACACCCCAGCTTCGCAATCAGATAGTGACCCCCAAAGTTCCACCAGAAGTCGACCTTGGGCGGTTAACCTGGAGAACATGACCGCGACGCAGCGGCCAGTCCCGGTCGGCCGGGGCGGCCGGGACCCCGCCGGACCGGAGGCGATCCGGGAATCGTTCCGGCGCTTCGCCGGCATGCGCACCCGCGTGCTGGAGGTCGGACCGGCCATCGCCGAGGCGCCTGCACCCAAGCGCACGCGCCGCAAGGGCTCCGGGAAACCCCGCGCGCCCCGGCTGGTGTTGCTCCACGGGTATTGCGACAGTGCCGACACGTGGCGTCCGGTACTCGGAGAACTAGCCGAGGCGGGCATCGCCGCGGTCGCGGTCGACCTTCCCGGCTTCGGCGACGCGCAGCCGCTGCGCCCCGGCCCGATGCTGCCGCAGCTCGACGCGTTCACCGCCGCGGTGGTGCGCGAACAGGCCGTGCTCGGCCCAGTGGTGCTCGCGGGCAACTCGCTCGGCGGCACGATGAGCCTGCGCGCGGCGCAGAACCACCGGCTCCCGACCGCGGGCGTGGTGTCGATCGCCGCGCCCGGCTTCGTCGACTCGTGGCTGGTGCGCACGGTCGGCCGCAACCCGCTGCCGCTGCGGCTGTACTCCTCGCTTCCGTTGCCGGTGCCGGGTTTCCTGGTCCGCGCGGTCGCCGAACAACTCGTCCCCCGGATCCTCTACGCCGATTCGCGCCAGGCGGACGCGAGCCAGGTCCGCCGGTTCACCACGCTCTTCCCCGACTACCGGGCCACCACGTCCCGGCTCGAACAGGCCCGGCAGCTCGTCGCGGAGCTGGCCGACGCCTACCGGCTCGACCAGATCCAGATCCCGCTGCTCGCGGTCGCGTGCGGCAAGGACAAGCTCGTGACGGCCGCGTCCGGGCGGAAGCTGCACACCCTGGTGCCGCACAGCAGGCTGGTCGTCCGGGAGGACTGGGGCCACTGCCCGCAGCTGGACGGCCCGGCCGAGGTCGCGGAGCTGCTCGCCTTCTTCGCCGCGGGCGCGGTCCGCACGGCCGCCCGCCCGGCGCCCACGGTCAGCGACGTCGAGGACGACTCGGCGACCGGGTGACCCGAGCCGGCGAGATCGTCACACTGCGGAGTCGGTGACAGGCGGGGCGCCTCCGGGTACGGTGCCCTGCCAGGGCCCGGAACCCGGGCCCGGCGAACCACCAGTCTGAGGAGACCTCGATGTCAGCTCCGCGCGGCGGCCCTAACCTGGGCTCCGGGTCCGGGATCTTCCGGCGGAAGCCGATCGAAACCATCGAGCAGGCCGTCGAAAGCGGCCTGCAGCGCACACTCGGCTTGCGGCAGCTGACCGCGATCGGCGTCGGCGGCATCATCGGCGCGGGCATCTTCTCCCTCGCCGGTGCGGTCGCGAACAAGACCGCGGGCCCGGCCGTGCTGATCTCGTTCCTGATCGCGGGCATCGCGAGCGCGGCGGCGGCGTTCTCCTACGCCGAGTTCGCCGGGCTCATCCCGCGCGCGGGCTCCGCCTACACCTACGGCTACGCGGTGCTCGGCGAGATCGTCGGCTGGTTCATCGGCTGGGACCTGCTGCTGGAGTACACCGCGATCGTGTCCGTGGTGGCGATCGGGATTTCCGGCTACTTCAACGATTTGCTGGGCTTCCTGCACGTCTCCCTGCCGCACTGGATGTCCGGCGCGCCGGGGACGGAACCGGCGGGCGTCGAACCGGGGTCCTACAAGGTCAACCTGTTCGCGGTGCTGTTGTGCTTGCTGATCGCGTTCATCCTGAACCAGGGCATGAAGAACGCGGCGCGCTTCGAAACGCTGCTGGTGTACCTCAAGGTCGGCCTGGTGCTGCTGGTGATCGTGGTCGGCGCCTTCCACATCCAAAGCGGCAACTACAGCAACTTCTTCCCGTTCGGCCTCAGCGGCGCGTTCACCGGCGCGGCGACAGTGTTCTTCGCGGTCTTCGGCTACGACGCGATGTCCACCGCGGCCGAGGAATCGCAGGACTCGCAGAAGCACATGCCGAAGGCGATCATCTACTCGCTGGCGATCTCGATGGTGCTGTACGTGCTGGCCTGCCTGGTCCTGACCGGCATGGTGAAGTACACGGACATCAACCCGGAAGCAGCGTTCTCGAGCGCGTTCGCGAAGGTCGGCCTCGGCTGGCTGGGCGCGATCATCGCGGTCGGTGCCATCATCGGCATCCTGACGGTCCTGTTCACGTTCTTGATGGGCGCGACCCGCGTGGGCTACTCGATGAGCCGCGACGGCCTGCTGCCGAAGTGGTTCTCGAAAACCCATCCGGTGCGCAAGGTCCCCTCGCGAATCACCTGGATCCTGGGAGCCGCTTCAGCCTTGATCGCCGGGGTGCTGCCGATCGGCGAGGCCGCGGAACTGACGAACATCGGCATCCTGCTGGCCTTCGTGGTCGTGTGCGTCGCGGTGATCGTGCTGCGCTACAAGCGCCCCGACCTGCCGCGCACGTTCAAGACGCCGGGCATGCCGGTGGTGCCGGTCATCGGGGTCGTGTTCTCGATCTGGCTGATCACGTTCCTCAAGCCGGAAACCTGGCTGCGCTTCGCGATCTGGTTCGTGATCGGCATGGCGATCTACTTCGCCTACGGCAAACGCCACTCCGCGATGGAACGCGGCAACGACGCGCCTGGCGGAGCGGAGTCCACTTCGGACTGACGCTTTCGGGCGGGTTGAGCGGGTTTTTACGCGGGGGACGTTGTGATAGCGTCCCCCGCGTTTTCTTTTGCGCTGCGGGTTCGCTGGCTCGCCTCGCCGGTCTTGGCCACGTCGGCTTCGGTTCTGCTTACCGCAGTTGGTCGCCTCGGTTGCCGCACACGCCCATCGGCTCGGACCTCGGTGACCGGTGCTGTGCCCGATCAGGCAGGGTTTCCGCCCGCGCGCGCACCTCGTCTCCGCCTCGTCATCGTGCTGGCGGCTACTGCCCGCAGCCTTGGCATCGCGCCGATGGCTACAGCCCGCAGCCGAAGCACCCCACCAAAACCATCGCCCGCGCCTCGCCTCCAGGGGAGGTCTCAACGCCAACCGGTCGAGCCGCTCCACCGCTGTCTTCGCTCGGCAAGCAGAGCTCCCCGCCGCGCGGACGACGTCAATGCGGCCAGCGGCTTCGTCGCGAGGTCACGGCACGGCTGCCCCAGAGCCATTGCGCTGCCGTGGTTTCAGCCGAATCCACCCGCTCAACTCCGCTCGGCGAGCGAATCACCGCACCGCCAAGCCCTCCGCCCGTGCCTTGGTCCTCGGCGGGTGTTTCAGCACGACCGGTCAGCCGCTCCGCTGCCTGCCTTCAGCAGAGATGTCAACCCAACCAGACAAACCGCTCCACCACCTGCCAACGCCCCCGCCTCCCGCCACAGCAGAGACGTCAACCCAACCAGACAAACCGCTCCACCACCTGCCAACGCCCCCGCCTCCCGCCACAGCAGAGACGTCAACCCAACCAGACAAACCGCTCCACCACCT
>NZ_JBVJOE010000004.1:306316-357653 GCF_055583325.1 Amycolatopsis sp. NPDC104775 | reverse complement strand
CACCTGCCGCCGCCCGCGCCGCACACCACGGCAGAGACGTCAACGCAACCAGGCACACCGCTTCACCGCCTCTGCCACCACCCGCGCCGCACACCACAGCGGAGATGTCAACGCAACCGGTCGAGCCGTTCCGCCGCTGCCTTCGCTTCGGTGCGCAGCCGGGCCATGATCGAGGCCGCCGGCCCGTCGCTGGCGAGCGGGTAGGTCTGCCCGGCCCACAGCGACATCGCCTCCGGATCGCCTGCTTTGGCGGCCGCCGCGCGGACTGGTTTGCTCAGGTGGTGCAGTTGCGGGTACGCGGCGGGCGCGTCGGCGGAGAGGTCGCTCAGGACGCGGTTCACCATGCCCCGCGCCGGGCGTCCGCTGAACGCGCGTGTGAAGGCCGTCGTCCGGCCGGCTTCGGCGAGCGCGCGGCGCTGGGTGTCGCCGGTGCCCGCTTCGGTCGCGAGCAGGAAAGCGGTGCCCAGCTGTGCTGCCGACGCGCCGGCGGCCAGCACCGCCGCGACATCGGCGCCGTTGACCAGTCCCCCGGCCGCGATCAACGGCAGGCTCGTGCGCGCGCCGAGCAACCGCAGCAGCGCGAGCAGGCCGTACTCCGCTCCGCCAGCCGGGTTGCCCGGGTCGTCGGTGAACAGGCCGCGGTGCCCGCCGGCTTCGAAGCCCTGCACGACCAGTGCGTCGGCTCCGCGCGCGGCGGCGAGGTCAGCCTCCTCCGGGTTCGTGACGGTGACCGCGACCTTGCCGCCCGCTTCGTGGATCCGCTGCACCTCGGCGGACGTCGGCGCGCCGAAGGTGAACGACACCACCGGAACCCGGTGCCGCACGACGAGGTCGAGCTTCGCCGGGTAATCGTCGTCGTCCCAGACGGCGTCGCCGAGTTCGACGCCGTAGCGCACGGCTTCGGCGAGCAACCGTTCGCGGTGCGCGCCGAGGTCGGCCACCGACCGGCCGCCGGGGACGAACAGGTTGACGCCGAACCGGCCACCGGTGAGGTCGACGGTATGCGCGATCCGGGCGTCCAGCGTCTCCGGGCTGAGGTAGCCCGCGGCGAGGAAACCGAACCCGCCCGCGGCCGTGACGGCTCCGACCAGCTGCGGAGTAGTCGGGCCGCCCGCCATCGGAGCCACGATCACCGGGAACTCGAGATCATCGAACATGCCCCCGAGCCTAGTGCCGGACCGGAAATGCGCCGGGCCGCCGCCGCGTTGCAGACGAGCATGACGGCAACCCTGGAACAGCTCCGCGCGCTGACCGTGGAAGAGCACGGCCTCGCCACCGTGGCCACGACCCGCGCCGACGGCACCGTGCACGCGTCCGTGGTGAACGCGGGCGTCCTGGACGACCCGGTGACCGGCAAGCCGAGCGTCGGCTTCGTCGCCGCGGGCGGCGCGCGCAAGCTCGTGCTGCTGCGCCGCAACGGCCACGCGACCGTGACGTTCCGCCGCGGCTGGCGCTGGCTCTCGGTGACCGGCCCGGTCCGCCTGATCGGCCCGGACGACTCCGACCCGGCCTTCCCCGCCGACGGCCTCCCGCCCCTGCTGCGCGACGTGTTCCGCGCCGCCACCGGCACCCACGACGACTGGGCGGAGTACGACCGGGTGATGGCCGCCGAACGCCGGGCCGCGGTGTTCGTGGAGGTGGGCAAGATCGTCGGGAACGGCTGAGCGAACCGCCCGCCGGGCCGACGGGAACGGCTGAACGAACCGCCTGCCGCACCGTCGAGAACGGCTGAGCAAACCGCCTGCCGCGACGTTCCAGGGTCCCCAGCCGGGTCCGGTCAGCTCATTCCTGCCACCAGCGCGGCCGTTCCCAGCGCTGGGGACGGCCAAGCGACCATTCCCCCGCCAGACACGCCGCCGAGCACCGGTGGCGAGGATGACGTTCGTCGTGCCCAGATGCTCAGCGCCCACTCCGGCACCGCAGCCTTCGCAGAGACGGAAAGACCAGCGCCGACCAATCCCCAGCCACGTCGCCACGCAACGCCGCGCCAGAGAACGCGGAGCCGAAAAACTGCAGCTCAGGCAAGGCAATCGGCCACCGCTCCCACCACGAACCCGCACCTAGTCACGCCGCCGAGGCAGGCTGCCTGGACCCGAGGACCGTCACCAACCGCTGCCCCGCCGCCATACCGAGTGAGCGTCACCGCCAAACACCACGGCACGGCATCCGCATGGACCACGAAGCGCCGCCGATCTCGGACCATCCCTCGCGACCCACGTAACCGAACATCGCACCGCCGCAGTAGATCGCCAGGGCCGCCCGAAGTCGCCAATCACCTCTCAGGCCAGCGAATCACCCCGCGCCACAGCCCTCGCGAACGTCACGGGAAGCACCGCCAGACCACGCCGTCAAACACTCGCACGAGAACATCCGCAGCGATCGCCTGAACCGCTAACCCGTCACCGGCCCTGTCCTGTCAAACCACCACCTCCACTCCACCGGGCCTGAAACGACTCACTGTCCATTCAGGACCGCCTCCAACCTCACTCGAACCGGAAACGGCCGAGCCGTCTCGAATGTCTCGCCGCCGCTCACTTCCGCGACCTGCCGATAACCGCCTCCCTCGACCATCTCGAATGCCGTCAGTGAAAGCGCGACCGGATCGACCACCCAGTAATCCGGCACGCCCATCCGCTCGTAAACCGCTTTCTTGGTAACGCGATCGTGGATCCCGGTGCTCGACGACACCACCTCGACAACGAGCAGCGGCGGCACCGGCAGATCGGCGTCCGTGAAATCCTCCGCTCGCCCCACCACCACATCCGGCCGCAGTTCGACCCACTCCCCGGACCGCACCGCGAACGGCCCGCCGACCACGTCCATCCCGGGAGGGCAACCCGATTCCAGCAACCCGTAGAGCCGGAATACCCAGCGCTGGTGCCGCAACCCCGGCGCGGGGCTGACGTACAGCACGCCGTCGATGAGTTCGTGCCGCCGTCCGGCTTCCGGGATCGCGGCGAGATCCCGCACCGTCATCGGTTGTGTACCTGAAGGCCAGCCGGTGAGTGTCATGAGCGCGTCCTTTCCGTCGCACCCAAGGACACCAGCCACCACCGACAAAAAACGGCGGCCCCGGAAACCCGGAGCCGCCGTTCACCCGAAGGTGGACTACTTCTTGTTCTTCCCGTTGTCCTCAGTGGACAGTGCCGCGACGAAAGCCTCCTGCGGCACCTCCACCCGGCCGACGGTCTTCATCCGCTTCTTGCCTTCCTTCTGCTTCTCCAACAGTTTCCGCTTCCGCGAGATGTCGCCGCCGTAGCACTTCGCCAGCACGTCCTTGCGGATGGCGCGGATCGTTTCGCGGGCGATGATCCGCGAGCCGATCGCGGCCTGGATCGGCACCTCGAACTGCTGGCGCGGGATCAGCTCGCGCAGGCGCGTCGCCATGCGGTTTCCATAGGTGTACGCGGCGTCCTTGTGCACGATCGCGGAGAACGCGTCCACCGTCTCGCCCTGCAGCAGGATGTCGACCTTCACCAGGTCCGCCACCTGCTCGCCGGACTCCTCGTAGTCCAGCGAAGCGTAGCCGCGCGTGCGCGATTTCAGCGTGTCGAAGAAGTCGAAGATGATCTCCGCGAGCGGGATCGTGTACCGCAGCTCGACGCGGTCCTCGGACAGGTAGTCCATGCCCAGCAGCGTGCCGCGCTTCGCCTGGCACAGCTCCATGATCGTGCCGACGAACTCCGACGGCGCCAGGATGCTCACCTTCGAAACCGGCTCGTGCACCTCGGAGATCTTGAGCCCGGTCGGCCAGTCCGACGGGTTCGTGACGACGATCTCGCTGCGGTCTTCCAGCACCACGCGGTAGACCACGTTCGGAGCGGTGGAAATCAAGTCCAGGCCGAATTCGCGCTCCAGCCGGTCCCGGGTGATCTCCAGGTGCAGCAGGCCGAGGAAGCCGCAGCGGAAGCCGAAGCCCAGCGCGACCGACGTTTCCGGCTCATACGTCAGCGCGGCGTCGTTGAGCTGCAGCTTCTCCAGCGCCTCGCGCAGCTCCGGGTAGTCCGAACCGTCCACCGGGTACAGGCCGGAGAACACCATCGGCTTCGGGTCGCGGTACCCGGCCAGCGGCTCCTTCGCGCCGTTGCGCTCGGACGTCACGGTGTCGCCGACCTTCGACTGCCGCACGTCCTTCACGCCGGTGATCAGGTAGCCGACCTCGCCGACGCCGAGTCCCTTGCTGGCCTTCGGCTCCGGCGAGATGATCCCGACCTCGAGCAGTTCGTGCGTCGCGCCGGTGGACATCATCTTGATCTTCTCGCGCGGCGTGATCCTGCCGTCCACCACGCGGATGTAGGTGACGACGCCGCGGTAGGTGTCGTAGACCGAGTCGAAGATCATCGCGCGGGCGGGCGCGTCCGCGTCGCCCACCGGCGGCGGGACCTGGCGCACGCATTCGTCCAGCAGCTCGGTCACGCCCATGCCGGTCTTCGCCGACACGCGCAGCACGTCCGAGGGCTCGCAGCCGATGATGTGCGCGATCTCCGCCGCGTACTTCTCCGGGTCCGCCGAGGGCAGGTCGATCTTGTTCAGCACCGGGATGATGTGCAGGTCGTTCTCGAGCGCGAGATACAGGTTCGCGAGCGTCTGCGCCTCGATCCCCTGCGCGGCGTCGACCAGCAGGATCGCGCCCTCGCACGCCTCGAGCGCGCGCGAGACCTCGTAGGTGAAGTCCACGTGGCCGGGCGTGTCGATCAGGTGCAGCACGTGGTCCTTGCCGTCCACCTGCCACGGCAGCCGGACGTTCTGGGCCTTGATCGTGATGCCGCGTTCCCGCTCGATGTCCATGCGGTCGAGGTACTGCGCGCGCATGGCCCGCTCCTCGACGACGCCGGTGAGCTGTAGCATCCGGTCCGCCAGCGTCGACTTGCCGTGGTCGATGTGGGCGATGATGCAGAAGTTGCGGATCAACTCCGGCGGCGTGAAGGTGGTGTCGGCGAACGTCTTGGGCGCTGTCACTCGGGCTGTCCTCGGGATGGTGGGGGATGTCCGTACCCCATCGTCCCATGGACCTCCGGGTGCGGGTGGGGGTCATCCCCGATGCGGCCCCGCGCGTCTCGTGATGACCTCGAAGCATGACCACTTCATCCTCCCCCTCGCCGCCCGGTCCCGGCGTCCTCGACGCCGCCCTCGACCGGGCCTTCGGCCATCCGAGCGGCCTGCTGGGCAGGCTCGGCGGCAAGCTGATGGCGGTCGGCAACGCCACGACCGAGCACCGGATCGTCGACCTGGCCCGGCTCGAACCCGACGAGACCGTGCTCGTCATCGGCCCCGGACCAGGCGTCGGCCTCGACGCGGCGAGCAAACTCGCCGGCGAGGTGATCGGCGTCGAGCCCTCCCCGGAGATGCGCAATCTCTGCACGGACCGCTGCGGCGACCGCGCCGAGGTGCGCGCGGGCGACGCGGCCCACACCGGCTGCGCGGACGCGTCCGCGGATGTCGTGCTGACCGTCAACAACGTCCAGCTCTGGGAAGATCGCGCGGCGAGCTTCGCCGAACTGTTCCGGGTGCTGCGGCCAGGCGGACGGCTGCTGCTGTCGGCGCACGAGAAATGGCTTCCGGTATCGCGGCACGAGCTGGCCGACGAAGCCGCCGCCGCGGGATTCACCGACCTGCAGACCTGGACCTGGGACCCGCCGGGGTTCGCCGCGCTCGCCGCCCAGCTGCGGGCCGTGAAACCGGGCTAGCGCTGGTCGCGGCGCAACGGGTGGTCCTCCGGGACCTCGACGAGGACGATCCGCAGCCCGTCCGGGTCGGCGATCCACGCCTCGTCGGTGCCCCACGGCTCGCGACGGGCCTCCCGCACCGGCTCGACCCCGCGTCCGGCCAGTTCGGCCAGGGTCGCCGGGAGATCGCGGACCTGCAGGAACAGATTGACGTCCGGACCGGGCCCGGCCTCGCCCGTCCCGACCACCTCGATCGAGCCCCCGCCGGCGAAAAACCGCGTGCCGCCAGGGAATTCGCGCTCGATCGCGAGACCGAGGACGTCGCGGTAGAACGCGGTGGACACCTCGTGGTCGCGGGGGTGGATCAGCACCCGGCTGCTCAGTACGTGCATGCGTCTTGCCTACCTGAGCCGCTCAGGAGACCGCAATCGCGGCGATCCCGGCCAGCACCACCAGTGATCCGGCGAGCCTGCGGACCGCGTTGCGCTCGCGGAGCACGAGCCAGGCGGCGACCCCGCCGAAGACGATCGACAGCTCGCGCGCCGGAGCGACGAGACTGACCGGCGCGATCCGCAGGGCGTAGAGGACCAGCAAGTAGCTGGCCGGCGAGGCGAGCCCGACGATCAGCACCTCGCGCCGGTGATCGCGCCACAGCCGTTTGATCTCGGACCGGCCGCGGACGGCGGTCGGCGCGAGCAGGATGCTCTGGCCGATCGCGCCGCCGCCGAAGTAGACGAGCGGAGGCACGCCGAGCGACGTGACCGAGTGCGCGTCCCAGAGCGTGTAAGCCGCGATGACCACGCCGGTGGCGACGCCGTAGAAAACCCCGGCGCGGCGAGCTCGGCCGTCGCCGGTGCTGCCGCCGAGGCTGATCACCAGTACGCCAGCGACAACAAGAAAGGCCCCGATCAGCCCGAGCACGCCGGGCCGTTCGCCCAGGACCAGGACCGCCACGAGCACCGACACCAGCGGTCCGGTGCCGCGGGCCAGCGGGTAGACGATCGACAGGTCGCCGACCTCGTAGCCCCGCTGCAGCACGGTCCCGTACGCCACGTGCAGGACCGCGGTGCCCGCGGCGGCGAGCAGCCAAGTCCACTGTGGACGTTCCGGTTCGACGGCCAGCGCGACCGCGATCACCGGGAGCATCGCCGCCGCGGAAACCGTGTAGTACAGCCAGACGAACCGCGGGCCGCCGGAAACCCGTTTGGCGGCGAGGTTCCACACGGCGTGCACGACCGCGGCGACGAGGACCATGGCGAGGGCAGTGGTGTTCATCCGGACCCTTTCAGGTTTTCGGCGCACGCCGAAGACCGGGTCCTCCAGGCTTTTGTCCCGTCAGATGAACGGCAGGGCCTTTTCCCGCCGAAGGTGCCGCTCGGACCAGACCCGCCCGCCCTCGTTGTCTTCGCGACCCGCGCTGCGGGACCACGGGCAGGCGACGGAACCCTAGGCACTACCAGAGCCCACCGTAACCGAGCCGGAGCCGGGATGCCGCGCGATTGCCGGCTCCGGGGCCCGCGCCGGGGCCGCGAGCAGGGCTGTTAAGATTTTCGACTGTTGCCGTGCGGCATTCCGTCAGGGAGGAAACCCGGCTGATCCCTCGGGGTCGGCCTGGAGCCACGCGAACGCGGCAGCGACCTTCACCGAGTGAAAGAGGAACGCCTCCATGGCCAACATCAAGTCGCAGGTCAAGCGCATCACGACGAACGAGAAGGCGCGGCAGCGCAACCTGGCGATCCGGTCCTCGGTGAAGACCGCGATCCGCAAGTTCCGCGAGGCCGCCGAAGCAGGTGACAAGGACAAGGCCCTCGAACTGCAGCGCGACGCCGCTCGCAAGCTCGACAAGGCCGTCACCAAGGGCGTCATCCACGCCAACCAGGCCGCGAACAAGAAGTCGGCTCTCGCGAAGCGCGCGAACCAGCTCTGAGCGCAGTCTTTCGAGAAGGCCCGGCGGCTTCGGCTGCCGGGCCTTTTCCGTGCCTTGCGCAGTTGTGCCCGCTGGCCAGCGGGGACGGCCCCGGTTGAGGCGTCCCCTCGCTTGACGTCAGCGATCTCCGCTCGCCAGCGACGGCCTTGGTTGAGGCGATCCCCTTGCCGGGGCGTCAGCGATCTCCACTCGCCAGCGACGACGGCCGCGGTCGATGCCTCCCCCTCGCCGGGGCGGGCGTCAGCGGTCTCCCTTGGCCGCGACCACGTCGAGGACCGCGCGCTGCAGGGCGTAGTTCGCATCCGCCGCCGCGCCCTTGACCTCGGCGTTCAGCCGCGCGACGACCCGCATCGCGGTCGCCAGGCCGTCCTGGCCCCAGCCGCGGGACTGGCCCTGCGCCTTGCGGATCTTCCACGGCGGCATGCCCAGTTCGCCCGCCATCTGGTTCGGGTTGCCGCGTCCGGCCGCGGACACGCGGGCGATCGTGCGGACCGCGTCGGCGAGCGCGTCGGCCACGAGGACGTGCGGAACGCCCAGCTGCATCGCCCATTGCAGCGATTCCATCGCGGCGGCCCGGTCCCCCGCGACAGCCTTCTCCGCGACCGCGAAGCCGGTCACGTCGGCGCGGCCGGTGTGGTAGCGGCGGACCGCCTGCTCGTCGACGACTCCCCCGGTGTCGGCGACCAGCTGCGTCGCCGCCGAGGACAGTTCGCGCAAATCCGAGCCGACCGAGTCGAGCAGCGCCATCAGGCCCCCGGCGTCGATCTTGCCGCCCACCCGGCGAACCTCGTTGCGGACGAACGCCTCGCGCTCGGCGGGTTTGGTGAGCTTCGGGCATTCAGTGATTTCCGCGCCCGCTTTTTTCAACGCGCCCGGCAGCGCCTTGGCGGCCTTGCTCCGCCCGCCGCCGCTGTGCACGACCACGAGGACGATGCCGTCGGCCGGCGCCTTCGCGTACGCCAGCACCGCGTCGGACAGCTCCTGCGAGATGTCCTGCGCCGACTCCAGCACGATCACGCGCCCCTCGGCGAACAAAGACGGGCTGACCAGCTCGGCCAGCAGGGGGGGTGTGAGATCGGACACCCGCGTCCGCGTGAGGTCGGCCGTCGGGTCCGCGGCCTTGGCCGCGTCGAGGGAAGCTCGCACAGCCCGTTCGATGAGCAGTTCTTCCTCGCCCGTGACGAGGTGCAGCGGCGCGGGTGCGGTGGTCACCCGGCCATCTTCTCACCCGGCCGCCTTGCCGTCCGCTCCGGTGATGTGGGCCGCCTCCGTGGCACGAGGTGATCGCGATGTCGTACGGTGTAGCCGAGGACGCGCCCCCGGCGCTCCGACAACCGAATACCGCTCATCCAGAGGGGCAGAGGGAACGGCCCGACGAAGCCCCGGCAACCGGCGTACAGCCTGTCATCCCGCGATCGCGGGGTAGCTGACGACCACGGTGCCAATTCCGGCCCGCTTCGGCGGGGCAGATGAGGAAAGGAACCTCGCGATGACTGCAGCCCTCACCGCCACCTCCGCCAACAAGACGCTCGACCTCGGTCCGGCCGTCGAACTGGTGTCGAAGGAAGAAGGGCACCGGCAGCCGCTCGCTCCGGAATTCGTCTCCGCCGAAGACTTCTCGCCGCTCGAGGTCGCCTACGACTTCGGCCGCGTCCGCCGCGAGGACATCGAGGCGGGGCCGCGCAACATCTGGCGCTACAAGAAACTCCTTCCCGTCCCCTCGACCGTCGAGGAGACCCCGAACACCGAACCGGGCTGCACCCGGCTCGTGCGCGCCGACCGGCTCGCCAAGGAGCTCGGCCTCAAGAGCCTGTGGGTCAAGGACGACACCGGCAACCCGACGCACTCGTTCAAGGACCGCGTGGTCGCCGTCGCGCTCGCGGCCGCCCGCGAGTTCGGCTTCGAGGTCCTCGCGTGTCCCTCGACCGGCAACCTGGCCAACGCGACCGCCGCCGCGGCGGCTCGCGCGGGCTGGAGGTCGGTCGTGCTGATCCCGAAGAGCCTCGAGCGCGCGAAGATCCTCACCACCGCGGTCTACGACGGCGACCTGATCGCCGTCGACGGCAACTACGACGACGTGAACCGGCTCGCCACCGAACTGGCCGCCGAGCACCCGAAGTGGGCGTTCGTCAACGTCAACGTCCGCCCCTACTACTCCGAGGGCTCGAAGACGCTCGCCTACGAGGTCGCCGAGCAGCTCGGCTGGCGCCTCCCCGAGCAGATCGTCGTGCCGATCGCCTCCGGTTCCCAGCTCACCAAGGTGGACAAGGGTTTCCGCGAACTGGGCCAGCTCGGTCTCGTGGACGCCAGCCCGTACAAGGTGTTCGGCGCGCAGGCCACTGGCTGCTCGCCGGTTTCCACCGCGTACCGCAACGGCCACGACGTGGTCCAGCCGGTGAAGCCGGACACCATCGCCCGCTCGCTCGCGATCGGCAACCCGGCCGACGGCCCGTACGTGCTCGACGTGGTCAACCGCACCGGCGGCGCGATCGAGGACGTCACCGACGAAGAGGTCGTCGAAGGCATCCGGCTGCTCGCGCGCACCGAAGGCATCTTCACCGAGACCGCGGGCGGCGTCACCGTGGCGACCGCGAAGAAGCTCGTCGAGACCGGCAAGCTCGACCCGGAAGCCGAAACCGTCCTCCTCATCACCGGCGACGGCCTCAAGACCCTCGACGCGGTCGAGAACCACATCGGCCCGAAGGCCACCGTGCCGCCGTCCGCCGAAGCAGTCGCCAAGGCGCTCGGCTACTGACGCACCGGCCCGGGGTCCGCTGCCCTACCGCGGCGGACCCCGCGGCTCGCCCCGGCGCGCGATCGCGGGTCCGCTCCCGCCGGGCAGGACGGCGGTGTCCCCGTCCTCGTCGGTCCGGGTGACCAGTGCTCCCATCGTGCCGAGAACGTCCACTGTGGACTTGCTCGGGTGTCCGTATCCGTTGCCCGCGCCGACACTGATCAGCGCCGTGCGCGGTCGTACCGCCGCGAGAAACTGCGGCAGCGAATACCTCGATCCGTGATGCGGCACTTTCAGGACGTCCGCCCGCAGGTCGACGCCCTCGGCCAGCAGATCCGCCTGCGCGGCCAGTTCCACGTCCCCAGTCAGCAAAACCCGGCCAGCCGAGGTTTCGGCGCGCAGCACCACCGAACTGTTGTTGATCATCGTGCCGTCCTGCAACGCCGGTGCGCGAGTGGTGGCGTAGCGCGGACCGAGCACCTCCAGCGACAGCCCCGGCCATTCCAGCCGTTGACCCTCGCTCAGCTGCGCCAACGGCACGCCACGACGCTGCGCCTCGCCGGAAACCGACTGCCACGCCCACGCGGGCGCCCGCCCCGGCCCTACCGCGATCGCACCGACGGCCCGTCCGTCGAACACCGAGGCGAGACCGCCGATGTGGTCCGCGTGCAGGTGGCTCAGCACGAGCAACGGCACCCGTTCGACGCCCAGCCTGCGCAGGCATTCGTCGACCGGCCCTGGTTCCGGCCCGGTGTCGACGACCACGGCGCGGCCCGGCTCGGCGGTGGCCAAGACGACCGCATCTCCTTGTCCGACATCGCATTCCACCATCGCCCAGCCGTCCGGCGGCCAGCCAGGCGCCAGGACTTTGGCTGGCACGACCGTCAGCAGCACGACGACAAGTCCGATCGCCACCAGCAGCCGGAGCCGCCGAAATCGTGCGGCTACCACGACAACGACCAGCAAGGCCGCCGCGCACAAGCCGCCCCACCAGCCACCCGGCCAGGACAGCACCGCACCAGGCGCTCTCGCACCATGCCGGGCGACGGTGATCAGCCATCGTGCTTCCGGATCTGCCATATGGATCAGCACCTGTCCCGCGCCTGCCCACCACGGCCCGACGACTGTCGTGAGCACGCCCAGCACAGTGACCGGCGCGACCACTGGTGCCGCAAGGACATTGGTGACGACTGAGACCAGGCTTACCGTCCCCGCCATACCGGCGATGACTGGAGCGGTGACCACGAAGGCGGCCAGCGGCACGGCGAGACCTTCGGCGTAGCCGGGCGGAACTCCCCTTCGGGTCAACGAATCCGCCCAGCGCGGCGCGAGCAGAACCAGGCCCGCCGTCGCCAGCACCGAGAGCGCGAAGCCGAAATTTCCCGCCATCGTCGGATCCCACGCCACCAGCACGCACACCGCGAACGCCAAGGCGGGCAACGCCGAGCCACGCCGTCCGAGGGCCAGCGCGAGCAACCCGATGCCGCCCATGACGCCAGCACGCACCACGCTGGGCTCGGGTCCCACCAGGACGAGGAATCCCGCCAGGCAGGCTCCGGCCGCCGTTGCGGACGACCTCGGACCCGCTCGGACCAATCGGCACAGCAACAGGACGGCTCCGCCGATGATGACGAGATTCCCGCCGCTCACCGCCATCAAGTGAGTGAGCCCGGAAGCCTTGAACTCGCCCTCGACCCGTTGCGGCAACGCACTCGTATCGCCCAGCACCAGTCCGGGCAAGAGACCCGCTGGTTCCTCCGGCAGGACCGCGCACAGTGAATGCAAGCTGTTGCGCAGGGCCCCGGCGGCCTGTTGCCACCACGGTGCTCGCCCGATGTCGGCTGGTGCGGAACGGACGGAGAGCACCGCGGCGGTCAGCTCGCCGCCGCGCGCGGGCAGGAGGCGGCCGGAGGTCGTTGCTTCCTGGCCGGGCAGCAAGCCGCTCCATCCCGCGACCGGTGCCAGCAACAGCACCCGGCCAGTCGATTCGACCCGCCGACCGTCCACTGTGGCCATGGTGACTCGAGCAGGAATGGCCACGGATCGCGTGCCTGCCTGCTGATCGGCGTAGCCAGCTTGGTGAATCGGCCGCGGGCGCTCGCTGATTTCCACCCGGAGCGTCGCTGTGCCGCCGCGTGCGGCAGCGGCACCCAGCGGGTCGGATGCCGCGTCGTGAATGCGCAGAGCAGTCGGCACCGCGGCGACGAGCCCCGCTAGTAGCAGCGCTCCCCCGACACCTACATATTGGGAACGGCCCCGCGCTAGAAGCACTGCGCCGCCGATGACCGCTGCGGTGCCGAGCACGGTCGCGACCCACCAGCCGAGTTGCAGTCCGGCGAGAGTGGCCGCCCATCCGGCGACCGCAGCGGGGACGAGGCGGAAATCGTGGTCACGCCGCGGCTTTTCCTCGGTGTCCAGTTTCATCCGACAGTCACCTGCTCGCGGAGCTTCTCGAATTTGCTCTGACCGATTCCGTCGACGTCGCGGAGTTGTTCGACGCTGGAGAATCCGCCGTGCTGGGTGCGCCAGTCGGTGATGCGCCGAGCGGTGACCTCGCCGACGCCCGGGAGGCTGTCGAGTTGTTCGGCGGTCGCGGAGTTGAGGTCGATTTTGCTGGCCGCGGCTCCTGATCCGGCCGGTGCCGCCGGGGCGGCGGGGACGCCGACTGCCAGTTGCTCGCCGTCGGTGAGTTTGCGGGCCAGGTTCAGTGCGGTCAGGTCGACGCCGGGGTCGGTGCCGCCGGCCGCGCGGAGGGCGTCGGCGACGCGGGAACCCGGCGGCACGGTGACGAGCCCTGGCGAACGCACGTGGCCGATCACGCTGACGACCAGGTTTTCGGTGGCTTTCGACGCGTGCGGCACTTGCGCCCGGGCGGCCGGGAGCGGCGGGGCGATCTCGGCGGCGGGTGCGCGGCCGAAGATCGCCAGGCCTCCGGCTATGACAGCGGTGGCTGCCAGCAAGGCCAGGGCGAAGATCATTCCCCGGCGGCCCAGGAAGCCAGGCAGGCCAGTCGGGCCAGGGAGCCAGCGGCGTGCCAGCCGGTGTCCGGTGTGTTCAGGCAGCCAGCCGCGGACGAGTTTTCCGCCGGGCAATGGGCTTTCCGGCGGCTGTGGATTGTCGGCGAGTGCGGACAGTCGGAGTTTCCGGCCCGGTGGCCGCATAAGTGGCGCGGAGCTGGACGGCGAGCCGTCCGCGGCGGCTGCCGGATGGCGGTCCAGGAGCGGTGAGCTGTCGGCAATTGCAGACACACCCGTCGTGGGTGCGTGCGGCAAGCCGGATGCCGGGCCGCCGGGGTCCGCCAGCAGCTGGCTCTCGGTGCTTGCCAGCGATCGATCCTCCTCGCGGCGGCTGCGCCCGAACCGGCCCACGGGCAGCCAGCGGCGCACCGGCCCGCTGCCGGGTCCGGCGGCGTGCGGGACCGCGGCCAGCTGGTCGGCCAGCCAGGTGAGCCTGACGTTGACGGGAGTGCCCTGGTCTCGGGCGGACTGCTCGAACACACGATCGACGCTAGGCGTCGGCCGGTCCGGCGGCGAGAGGGTTCCGCGCGATCTGTGGACAACCCGCCCCTTGGGGACAACTCGGCCGTCGCCGCGGGCGACGCGCCGGAAACTGTCGGGGTGCGCGGTCATACTGGCGGGTTCGGCCGCTGGAACCGGTGCGCGAAAAGCGTTCGCGGCCGCCGCGGTCATCCGCTAGACCTGGCAGTCAGCCGTCGAACGGAGCTTGCGCACCTGTGAACCACACCGACCTGACCTTGCGTCCGATCACCGGGGCCGAAGAACTCGATCTCTTCTGCCAGCTCGCCTACGCCCTCGACCACGAACTCGCCGACGACCTCGCCACCGGCCGTCGCAGGCCGGACTGGATGTGGGTCGCGCTCCGCGGCGGCGAACTCGTCGCCAGGGCCGCATGGTGGGGCCGGGCCGAGGAACCGGTCCCGTTCCTGCTGGACTTTTTCGATCTCGAGGACGCGGCCGTCGGCGCGCGGCTGCTCCGGACCGCGATGGCGGAGATCCTGCCCGCAGGCACTCGACCTCCGGTCTACCACCGGATAGTCCCCGTTGAGTGGCGCGAAAAAGCTGAGACCCGAAGCGTGGTCGAAGACCGGATGACCGCGCTGCGCCAGACCGGCGCCCACCTGCTCGCGGAGCGGCTGCGTTTCGAATGGCGGCCAGGGACACCGGGCGCCCCGCCTCGAAAACGGCTGCTCTTCCGGAAGATCCGCGACGAGGACGAGATCCTCGACCTCATGACCCGGGTCCTGGACGGGACGCTCGACGCGCACAGTCGCGCCGACCTGACCCGGATGTCCGCCCGCGAAGCGGCGATCCGGCATTACGAGGACGAACTGGCGCACTACCGCAGTCCCCGCGAATGGTGGCGAGTCGCCACGCTGCCCGACGGCGAGCCGGTCGGGTTCGTCACTCCGGCCCGCAACGACTACAACCCGATCATCGGGTATCTCGCGGTCCTGCCCGAGCATCGCGGCACCGGCTACATCGACGAAATTCTCGCCGAGGGCACCAGAATCCTTGTCGAACAAGATGTTCCGCGCATCCGGGCGGCGACGGACCTCGGCAATGTCCCCATGGCGAACGCGTTCCGGCGCGCCGGGTACGTCAATTTCGAGCGCACGATCACGATGGCTTGGCCGTGATCCGCATGGAGCCCGGGGAACTCGCGGTCGCCCACGTCACCGAGCTTGCGACCGGCGGGCCGGCGGATCCGTCGTGGCGGGTCACGCTGCATTTCCACCCGGACCGGCTCGTCAACGGGGTACCGATCCTGGAACGCATGGCTCGAGACGGCCGGTATCGCTCGCAGTTCGAGACCGGGGTCAGCAACGGCGGGCTGACCGCCCACCCCGGAGGAGACCGCTGGCGCTGGGAAAGCCGGTTGTTCGCTGGTGCCTACGACGGGGCCGCGCCGACGCACCGGCCGAAATACGGATCGCTGAATTTTCGCGGCCGGAAGACCGGCGGTTCGCCGAGATTCGGCTCTGCGTATCTGCGACTGGCCCGGCACACGATGTCCCGCGCCACTTTCACCTATCCGGACAGCGTCTTCGAGCCGACGTCTTTCGGCGTCGAGAAGCGGCTGTCCGACCTGGTCGCGATCGCCGAAGCAGACAGCAGAGACCTGCTGGACGACTACATCGAGGCGCAGGTGCACGGAGTGGTGGACCTGGCCCGGGACGTCGAAGCTCTGGTTCTCGATCCCTCTTACCGGGGAACGGAAATCGAGGCAGCAGCCCGGAAACTGGGCGAAGTCGAATGGCACGAGGGGTTCTGCCTCGCCACTGAAGAACTGCTCCAGCACTCCGATTACCGCGGCCCCGAGTTCACCGCGCTCGGCGCCGAACTCGCCGAGGACGGACGCCTCGATCCCCGGATACTCGGAAACGCCACTGGCCACGACGAGCAAGACCTCAAACGGGTCTGGCATCTGCTCGCGCGGTTCGGCAACCAGGAACTCAGCTAGCGCGCTGCACGACCACGCCGAGCACGCCAGGGCCAGTGTGCGCGCCGATGACCGCGCCGATCTCCGACACCACGCATCCCCCGGCGCACCCCGGGATCGCTTCCTCCAGCCGGTTCGCCAATTCGACGGCGCGCTCCGGAGAGGCGAGATGGTGCACCGCCAATTCGACCGGTCCGGTGCCCGCCGCCTGCACGGACAACTCGACCAAACGGCTGATCGCCCGGTTCATCGTGCGCACTTTCTCCAGCGGCAGGATCCGGCCGTCGGACATGTGCAGCACCGGTTTCACCGCGAGCGCGGTGCCGAACAAGGCCGCCGCCGAACCGATCCGGCCGCCGCGCCGCAGGTGTTCCAGCGTCTCGACCACGAACAGCGTGGACGACCGTTCAGCCGCTTCCGCCGCAACCGCTTCGACCTCGGCGGGACCGGCTCCGGACTCAGCGGCGGCCGCGGCGTGCAAGGCGGCGAACCCCAAACCCATCGCTGTGGTGCGGGAATCGACGACGCGGACCCGATCCGAGCCGACTTCCTCCGCAGCCAGAACGGCGGCTTCCCAGGTGCCGGACAGCTCGCTCGACAGGTGCACCGAGACGACCGCGTCCGCGCCCGCGTCGAGCGCGGCCCGGAATTCCGCGGCGAACTCGGCCGGCGTGGGCCGGGAAGTCGTGACGATTTTGCGCTCCCCCAGCGCTTCCGCGAGCGCGGCGGGCCCCATTTCGACGCCGTCGAGGGAGCACACACCTTCCACGAGGACGTGCAGGGGCACCACCCGCACCGAGTGCCGCTCGGCGAAGCCTTCGGGCAGGTGCGCGGTGGAGTCCGTGACCACGGCGACCGACACGTCGTCAGCCTACGTTGCCGGAGCCTAGGTGCGGGGCGACAAGCTTCGCCATCGCAGTGCCGACAGCTTCGTGTCCGGCCCATCCCCAGTGCATGCCGTCGGGATTTCCCGCGCCGCTCAAGACATGTTCGCCAACCACGCCGGGCGTGTCGAACAACGGCACTTCGCGGCGCGCGGCCCACGAAGCGAGCGCAGCGGCCGCTTCAGCGCGCCCCGTGTGTACGCGCCCGTACGCATCAGCGCGGTGTACCGAAGGCAGCATTCCGAAAATAGGCAACTCAGGCCGCAACGCACGCAACGCTTCGACGGACTGGTCCAGATAGCTCACGCTCAGCCGCGCGGGAAGCACGCGAGGACGTCCGCGCATCACGACAGACAACCGTGGCTGCGCCGCGAGATAGGCACCGCGCACGACGCGACGCACGCCGTCGGGGCGAAGGTAGCGAAGTCCCTGACGCAAATAGGTCGGCAGCGGCGACGGCAGTGTGTCCATGTGGCCGACAGCGAGCACGACAGCGTCGACGCGGCGCAGATCCGCCCACACGCGCGGGTCGCCGGTGAGAGACCACCACAGGTCGCGCGCGGTCCAGCCGATGCCCGCGACAAGATCGGCTTTTCCGGACAGCGCGTTCGCGGCGACGTTCGGCCACAGGCGCGGATCGTCGGCCGCACAGGGGCCTTCGGGGCCGTGGAAACAGAGTGAATCGCCGAAGACGAGCAGCTGCGGGCTCATCGAATCAGCCGGTGATGCCCGCGTTGTACGCGTGCAGCCGCCACTTCCCGTCGCGATGGCCGAGGTCGACCCAGTGGCAGTTCATGATCCCGCCGAGCGACGGCCAGACCTCGACCGGAAGGCCGAGCAGCTTCGCGGTCAGTGCGAGGATCAGCCCGCCGTGCGAGGCGAGCAGGACCGATTCCCCGGCGTCGGAGTTCGGCTGCATGAGGTCGTCGACCACCTCGGCGGCGCGTTCGGCGACCTCGACCCGGGATTCGCCGCCGGGCGGGGCCCACGCGGCGTTGGCGCGCCACAGCTCGCGGTCTCCGGGATAGCTCTCGTCGACCTCGGCCCCGGTCAGGCCCTGCCACTCGCCAAGGTGTGTCTCGCGCAGCCGCTTGTCGATCTGCAGCGGCACGCCGATCGCCTCGGTGAGCACCGTCGCGGTGTCGGTGGCGCGGCGCAGGTCGGAGGCGATCACCAGGTCCGGTGCGAACCGCGCGAGCGCGGGCACGGCGAAGCGCGCCTGGTTCCAGCCGACCGGGGTCAGCGCCGAATCGAGGTGTCCCTGCATGCGGCCGGCGGCGTTGTAGTCCGTCTCGCCGTGCCGCCAGAGCAGCAGCCGCCGCGGGCTCACGCCTCCGGGCCGTCCGCGTCGTCGCTGTCGGTGGCGGGGACCGTGGCCAGCCCTTCGACCTCGATCCGCGGGCAGTCCTTCCACAGCCGCTCGAGACCGTAGAACGAGCGCTCGTCCGCGTGCTGGACGTGCACGACGACGTCGACGTAGTCGAGCAGCACCCAGCGGCCCTCGCGCGCGCCCTCGCGCCGGACAGGCTTGTGCCCTTCCAGGCGGAGCTTCTCCTCCACGTTGTCGACGATCGCGCCGACCTGCCGCTCGTTCGCGGCGGACGCGATCACGAACGCGTCGGTGATCACGAGCTGCTCGGACACGTCCA
Source organism: Amycolatopsis sp. NPDC104775 (assembly GCF_055583325.1). Lineage (NCBI taxonomy): Bacteria > Bacillati > Actinomycetota > Actinomycetes > Pseudonocardiales > Pseudonocardiaceae > Amycolatopsis > Amycolatopsis sp. NPDC104775. The sequence goes on along the minus strand of NZ_JBVJOE010000004.1, from coordinate 339,333 downwards.
GTACGACCACGTCGCTGGCCAGCTTGTCCGCCGCCGCGTGCGCGGCCGCCACCGCCAGGTCCCGTGCCTCGGACGTCGCTGCCACAGTGCTCCTTCAGATTCGGGGTACGCCCGGACGAGGGTACCTGGTCAGGCCTCGGCGTCCTTGCGGTAGAGGTCCTTCTTGGCGATGTAGCGCACAACGCCGTCGGGCACGAGGTACCAGACCGGCTCCCCGCGCTCGACGCGTTCGCGGCAGCCGGTGGACGAGATCGACATGGCGGTGACCTCGACCAGGCTGACCTTGCCGCTGGGCAGATGGTGCGAATTGAGCCGGTAGCCCGGCCGGGTGACGCCGATGAAATGCGCGAAGTCGAACAGCTCGTCGGCCTTGTGCCAGGTGAGGATCTGCTCGAGGGCGTCGGCCCCGGTGATGAAGAACAGCTCGTCGTCCGGGTACTCCTCGTGCAGGTCCCGCAGCGTGTCGACGGTGTAGGTCTGGCCGCCGCGGTCGATGTCGACCCGGCTCACCGAGAAGACCGGGTTGGACGCGGTGGCGATGACCGTCATCAGGTAGCGGTCCTCGGCGCGGGTGACCCGGCGGCCGGACTTCTGCCACGGCTGCCCGGTCGGCACGAAGATGACCTCGTCGAGCGCGAACCTCGACTGGACCTCGCTGGCCGCGACGAGGTGGCCGTGGTGCACGGGGTCGAAGGTGCCGCCCATGACCCCGATCCGGCGTGGTGACATAGCCGGTGAGCCTATACGCGCGGGCGCGCGAGGGCTCCCTCTCGCGGCTGCGACCTAGGTTACTGTTGTGACTTGAGTCACATAACTCTGCGTTTTCGGCTGGAAACTGTCCGTTCGCGCCCGGGCGGCTCCGGGATTGTCGGGGGCATGGGGTAGACCGGGAGGCGTGGACACCACCGAAGCTTTGCGGACCCGCGCCGAGGCCCTGCTCCGCGCGCTCGCCGGAGACAACGCAGCCCTCCGAGAGGACCAGTGGACCGCCATCGAGGCACTGGTCGCGCACCACCGGCGCGCGCTCGTCGTGCAGCGCACCGGCTGGGGAAAGTCGGCTGTCTACTTCCTGGCCACGGCGCTGCTGCGGGAACAGGGAGCGGGCCCGACGGTCATCGTGTCGCCGCTGCTCGCCCTGATGCGCAACCAGATCTCCGCCGCCGCGCGTGCGGGGATCCACGCGGCGACGATCAACTCGGCGAACGCGCAGGAGTGGGACCAGGTCCAGGCGTCGGTGGCCGCGGGCGAGGTGGACGTGCTGCTGGTCAGCCCGGAACGGCTGAACAATCCGGATTTCCGTGACAGCGTGCTGCCGAAGCTCACCGCCGGAGCCGGCCTGCTGGTGGTGGACGAGGCGCACTGCATTTCCGACTGGGGCCACGACTTCCGGCCGGACTACCGGCGGCTGCGCACGCTGCTGGGCGACCTGCCGGAAGGCGTTCCGGTGCTGGCCACCACCGCGACCGCGAACGACCGGGTGGCCACAGACGTCGCCGAGCAGCTCGGCATCGGCGGCGAGACGGACACGCTCGTGCTGCGCGGTCCACTCGACCGGGAAAGCCTGCGGCTGGCCGTGGCCGAGCTGCCGAGCGACGAAGCGCGGCTGGCCTGGCTCGCCGAGCACCTTGCCGAGCTGCCGGGGTCAGGCATCATCTACACGCTCACCGTCGCCGCCGCGCACGACGTCACCGCGCTGTTGTCCGACCGCGGGTATCCGGTGGCCGCCTACACCGGGAAGACCGATCCGGCCGACCGCCAGGCCGCGGAGGACGACCTGCTGGCGAACCGGGTCAAGGCGCTCGTGGCGACATCGGCGCTCGGCATGGGATTCGACAAGCCGGACCTCGGGTTCGTGGTGCACCTGGGCGCGCCGTCGTCGCCGATCGCCTACTACCAGCAGGTCGGCCGTGCCGGTCGAGGCGTCGAGCGGGCCGAGGTGGTGCTTCTTCCCGGGCGGGAGGACAAGGCGATCTGGGCTTACTTCGGGTCGCTGGCGTTCCCGGACGAGCTGCGCGTCACGCAGGTACTCAACGCGCTCGCGTACTCCGACCGTCCACTTTCGACAGCCGCGCTGGAGCCGTCGGTCGAGCTTTCCCGCTCGCGGCTGGAGATGGTGCTGAAAGTGCTCGATGTGGACGGTGCGGTGCGCCGGGTGCGCGGCGGCTGGGAAAGCACCGGGCAGCCGTGGGAGTACGACCGGGAACGGTACGAACGCGTCAGCGTCGCACGGGCGGCCGAACAGGAGGCGATGCTCGGGTACATCCGTACCGCCGGATGCCGGATGGAGTACCTGCGGCGGCAGCTCGACGACCCGGAAGCAGCGCCGTGCGGCCGGTGCGACAACTGCACCGGGGAGCACTGGAGCACGTCGGTGTCCGAGGAAATCGCTGGTGCGACGCGGGAACGGCTGGACCGGCCCGGGGTCGAGGTGGCACCGCGCAAACAGTGGCCGAGCGGGATGAAAGGGCTCGACGTGCCGCTGTCGGGCCGGATCAAGACGGAGGAGCAGGCCGAGCCAGGACAGGTGCTGGGCCGGCTCACTGACGTGGGCTGGGGCGGCCGGCTGCGCGAACTGCTCGGCCCGGGCGCGGCGGACACCGAGGTCCCCGACTCGGTTTTCGACGCGTGCGTGAAGGTGCTCGCCGGATGGCAATGGGCGCAACGCCCGGTGGCGGTAGTGGCGATCCCTTCGGCAACCCGGCCGCAACTGGTGGACAGCCTCGCGCTGCGGCTGTCGGCGATCGGCCGCCTGGACTACCTGGGAGAGCTGGCGTCGGCCGGGCCGCCGCCGCGGCAGGCGAACAGCGCACAACGGCTGGCCGATCTGTGGCGGAGGCTGAGCCTGCCGGAGGACGTGGCGGCGAGCGTCGCGCAGACTCGGGGGCCGGTGCTGCTGGTGGACGATCTGATCGACACCGGCTGGACGATGACGCTGGCGGCTCGGCTGCTGCGCAAGGCCGGGGCGGAGGGGGTGTTGCCGTTCGCGTTGGCCACCACTGCTTGAGGGGCGCTGGGCCTGGGGTGCTGGGCGGGCTGGGCTGAGCAGGGCAGGTCTGGCCGGGCAGGGCTGGCTGGGCTGGGCTGGGCTGGGCTGGGCTGGGCTGGGGCAGCTTGGGCGGCTAGGTGGGCCGCTGCTTGGGCGGCCGAGGCTTCGACTGGCGGTGGCCGAGCAGAGGGCTGGCTGGGCTGGAGCGGCTTGGGTGGCCGGGAGCTGCAGTTGGCGGGGCGGCTGCGGCCGCCGATCAGTGAGCGCACAGGGCCGGATCGGCGCAGACGGAGCGCCTTGGCGAGAGCCGGGGCCGGGTGGATCCAAGCTGATCTGGCCTGATCGCCGCATCAGTGATGCCCTGCGGAACCGGCGCGGCGAGGCAACCGGCGCATGCCGCGCGACGACGGGGTGCCGCACGAACGAAGCGGGGCGGGGCGGGGCGGGGCGGGGCGGGGCGGGGACGAGCATCGGCCAAGCAGCCCGGCGCGGCCAGCCTCAGCCGGAGCGGGTCGCGTGCGCGTCCGCGCCGCTACGCGGTCTTCGCCCGGTCTCCATCCGGCGACGATCCGCACCGCCACACAACCTGCACGCAACGACCGCTCGCCCCCACCGCAGCCCGGCCATGCTGACGCCCAGCCACCGCACAACCACCACCCGCCCGCAGCCACCGGACACCACCCGCCCACGCTGCCGCACACCGCCCACCCAGACTGTGCGCACGCTCCGCGTGCGAGAACACCCACACCGCACAGCACCCACCTACGCTGCCGCCCAGCGCCCGCTCGTGCCCACGCGGTCTCCGCGCGGCGACCACCCGCGTCGCCGCACAACCCCGGCGACAGCCACCCCGACGCGACTTGCAGACCGCCATCCCCACCACCTCTCGCATCCCCACCGGGAAACCACCCCGGAACCCGCGCGATCCCCCTGCAGCGAAAGGCAATCCCGCGTCACAGACCGCAGTGGGACAAGCACCAACTGCCATCCTTGGGAGGGATCTACCGATCTCGGGGCGTTTCTGGCAAAGTCCCGTTCCACCCGTGCGGACGTGTGGAGGTTGCCGATGGCCGGTCCTACGACCGAAGGCGTCGCCCGGCATCGGTTGCCGGTGCGGAGGTTGTTCGCGGCCAGTGCGGGCAACGCGCTCGAGTGGTTCGACTGGACGATCTATGCGACCTTCAGCATCTACTTCGCCGGCGCGTTCTTCCCTCCTGGCAACGAAACGCTCGCCCTCATCAACACGTTCGCCACGTACGCGCTGGCGTTCTTCTTCCGGCCGCTCGGCGGCGTGCTGCTGGGACGGTTCGCCGACGTGCACGGGCGCAAGCCCGCCATGCTGCTCACCATTTCGCTGATGGCGGGCGGGTCGGTCGCGATCGGGGTGCTGCCCACGTTCGCGCAGGTCGGGTGGCTGGCTCCGATTCTCCTGCTGCTCGCGCGGATCGCGCAGGGGCTTTCGCTCGGCGGCGAGGTGTCCAACGCGTCGGCGTACCTCGGCGAGGTCGCGCCCAAGGAACGGCGGGGGCGGTACTCCTCGTTCTTCTACATCTCCACCGGGTCCGCGGTGCTGCTCGCGACGGTGCTCGGGTTCGTGCTCGCCCGCACGATGGACAAGGCGCACCTCACCTCGTTCGGCTGGCGGATTCCGTTCCTGCTCGGCGGGGTGCTCGGACTGGTCGGGCTGTGGCTGCGGCGCAGTCTCGCGGAAACCGAGCTGTACCACGAGAAAAAGGAAACCGCGCGACAGGTGCGGCGGCCACTGCTCACCACGCTCACCCGGCATCCGCGGGCGGTCGGGCAGCTCATCGGGCTCTCGATGCTCAATACGCTGTGCTACTACACCTTTTTCAGCGCCCTCCCGTCGTTCGCGGTCAAGGGGCGCGGCGCGAACGATGTCGACACCTTCCTCGCGCTTTCCGTGGCGACTGCCCTTTTCGTTCTCCTCCAGTACCCGATGGGCGCGCTCACCGACCGCTACGGGCGGCGGCCTCAGCTGCTCGTCTGGTCCGCGGCGACCGCGCTGGTGATCGTGCCGCTGTCCTACCTCGTGCGGCCCGGGCTCGGGAATCTGCTCGTCGTGTTCTGTGTCGGGCTCGCGCTCTACACCGCGATGACCTCGCTCGCCCCGGCGATCATGAGCGAGCTCTTCCCCACCGAGCTCCGCGGGCTCGGCATCGGCGCTTGGTACAACCTGACCGTCGCGGTGTTCGGCGGGACCGCGCCGCTCGTGCTCAGCGCGCTGTCCGCGGCGGGCGCGGCCACCGCTTTCTTCTGGTACGTCGCAGGCGGGGCGGCGATCGCGTTCGTCGTGATCCTCCGGATGCCCGAAACGAACGGCAGCGAACTGCGGTGAACCCGCTCGCGCGAGGTCGGTAGGCTTCACCGATCGACTACGCGAAGGAGGGACACCGTGCGCAAGCCCGAGGTTAGTGAGGAACTGGCCCGACGCGTGGTGGCCGCGCTCCGCCGCGCGTTCGACGTCGACCTCGACCCGTCCGCGGCGCTCGTCGCGGTGTCCACTCGCGACGGTGTCGACTACCAGTGCAACCTGGCGATGAGCCTCGGCAAACGGCTCGGGAAACCGCCGCGCGAGGTCGCGGCCGGGATCGTCGAGAACCTGGAGCTAGACGGCGTCGCCGAGAAACCCGAGATCGCCGGGCCCGGCTTCCTGAACTTCGTGCTGCGCCGCGAATGGCTGGAGCAGCGCGTCGCCGAGCAAGCCCAAGACGACCGGCTCGGCGTTCCCGAAGCCGAGCAGCCGCGCCGGGTCGCGCTCGACTACAGCAGTCCCAACGTCGCCAAGGAAATGCACGTCGGGCACGTGCGTTCCACCGTGATCGGCGACGCGATCAGCAGGCTGCTGCGCTTCGTCGGGCACGAAGTGCTGCCGCACAACCATCTCGGCGACTGGGGCACGCCGTTCGGCATGCTCATCGAGCACCATCTCGACGAACCGTCCGGGGACCGCAGCGACCTCAACGCGTTCTACCAGGCCGCGCGCCGGAAGTTCGACGCCGACGAGGCTTTCGCGACCCGTTCCCGCGAGCGCGTCGTGAAACTCCAGGGCGGCGACCCGGAGACGCTCGCCTTCTGGCAGGAACTCGTCGACGAGTCGACCCGGCATTTCAACGCGGCCTACCGCAAGCTCGGCATCACCCTCACCGACGACGACATCTACGGCGAAAGCTTCTACAACCCGTACCTGGGCGATGTCGTCGACGAACTCGAAGCCGACGGGCTCACCGAGATCAGCGACGGCGCGGTCTGCGTGTTCCCCGAAGGCTTCACCAACCGCGAAGGCGACCGGCTCCCGCTGATCGTCCGCAAGCGAGACGGCGGCTACGGCTACGCGGCCACGGATCTCGCGACCATCCGGTACTGGACCGCCGAACGCGGCGCGACCGATCTGCTGTACGTCGTCGGCACCCCGCAGGCGCAGCACTTCGCGATGATCTTCGCGGTGGCCCGCGCGGCCGGCTGGCTCGACGGTGTGCACGCCGAGCACATCGGCTTCGGCTCAATCCTCGGTGCGGACGGCAAGGTCATGCGCACGCGCGCCGGCGAGACGATCAAGCTCGCCAGCCTGCTCGACGAAGCGGTGGCGCAGGCCGCGGAAGTCGTTGCCGAGCGCAGTGAACTCAGCAAGGAAGAACAGCAGGAAGTCGCGCGCGCAGTCGGAATCGGCGCGGTGAAGTACGCCGACCTTTCCAGCGACCGCGAGCGCGACTACGTGTTCGACTGGGACCGCATGCTCGCCAAGGACGGCAACACGTCCGTCTACCTGCAGTATGCGCACGCGCGGATCGAGTCGATCCTCGCCAAGGCCGGAGACAAGGTTGGGGACACTGACAAGGACGCTCCGGTCCTGCTGAAAGAACCAGCGGAACGCGCGCTCGCGCTGACGCTGCTGCGGTTCAGCGAAGCGATCAGCGCGGCGACGTCCGCGTACGCGCCGCACAAGCTGTGTACGTACCTGTACGACACCGCAGTCACGTTCTCGCGCTTCTACGAACAGTGCCCGGTGCTGACCGCGGAAACGCCGGAGCTGCGCGCTTCGCGGGTACAGCTGGCGACGCTCACGTCGCGCACGCTCGTGCAGGGCTTGGCGTTGCTCGGCATCGAGGCCCCGAACCGTCTCTGAGCCACCGTCCGAGGTGGACGAGCGTCGTCAGCGTGGCGGCGGCGCGCAGGCGTAAATCAGCGCGGGACCGGTCCCCAACGGCTTCATTAGTTTCGGGCGCGAGAGAGGGGAGAATCTCGTGTCCCGCGATGATGCTGACTACGCCCGTGCGCTCGCGCTGGTCGACGACGCGCTTTCCCGGCTGCGCGGCCCGATCCGCCGCGAGCGGCTGCGGCTGCGCTGGGAGCGGTGGCGCAGGCGTCCGTACTACCGTTTCGAACCGGACGGCAAGAAACCGCAGCTGGTACACCTGGCCGGGCTCCGCGTCACTCCTTTGTGGACGACCGGGGTCACCGACGTCGACGCGCGTTATCCGGTGACCGCGCGCCGCCGGTTTACTGTCGGGTGGCGCTGGCTCGTGCGGCACGACTACGACGAGTTCCGCGTGCCGATCTCGCTCGTCGCCGACGCGAGCGGCCAGGCCGTGCTGATCGCGCCGGGCGGCCGGGCGTTCGCCGCGGACGAGACCGGCTGGCAAACGCTGGCCGCTCTTCTGTACACGGAGTACGCCATGCCGCCGGGCGGGCGCTGGTACAGCGCGGGCTGACCTCAGCCGCGCAGCTTCCGCCGCAGCGAAAGTCCTGCCCCGAGCGCGGCCATCGACGCGCGCATCGCCCCGCGGCTGAATCGGCTCGCCGTCACGAACTGCTCGGCGCTGCGCAGGGAACCACGCACCTGCCGGTACGCGTACTTCCGCATCTGCCGCTCGTAGTCGGCGACCGCGGCAGTTACGTCGCCGCCGCGGGAAAGGTTGCGGCACAACACTTGTGCGTCGCGCAGGGCGATGTTCGCGCCGATGCCGCGGAACGGCGTCATGCTGTGCACGGCGTCGCCGAGCAGGGTGACCGGGCCGGTCTCCCACGAGCGGGCGGGCACCGACGTGCGGATCGGCAGCATGGCCACCGTGGCGTCTGGCGAGTCCCGCACCAGCTGGCTGAACGCCGGATGCCAGTCGCGCATACGGTCCAGCATCAGCGAACGGAGTGCGGGAGCGTCCAGCTCGGCGAGGTCGGCCGGGAAGCGCTCGGCTTTCGCGCCGTAGGACCACATCACGTAGCTGCTGGTGTTGTCGAACAGCACCGGGTCGACGGCCGCGGTCTCGTCGTTCGCCGACGCCGCCGGAAACTCGTGCGGTGCGGTGAACATCCCGCAGCCCGGCGGAGGCAGCACGAGCGTCGGGGCTGTCGCCAGCCGCCGCGGAAGCTGGGCGCGGGCTTCTTCGGTCAACGGGAATTTGCCGATGACAGTGCGGATTCCGGTGTCCACTCGCTTCGCGTGCGGCAATAGCTGCCCACGAACCCGGGAGCTCGCCCCGTCCGCGCCGACGACCAGATCCGCCTCGGCGGTGGCGCCGTCGGCGAAGTGCAGGACGACGCCCTTGCCGTCAGTCTCGTAACGCACGAATTCCTTGTCGTACCACAGAATCCCGTCCAGTCCGGACGACAGCACCTGGTGCAGCGAGATCCGGCTGACCGAATGATGCGCGGCGGCCGGGTCAGCATTGGGAGGAGCGTCGAAGGTCGCCAGCTCGCGCATCTGCTCGGTGACGAAACCGAACGTGTCCCCGGCGACTCCCGTGGTGGCCAGAAACTGGTCCCACGCCTCCGGCGGAAGGCACTCGTGCAGCGCGGCGGACCCCATCGGCGCGATGTGCACGCGGTAGCCCTGCAGACGTTCGGTGCGCGTGCGGCTTCGCTCGTACACCGCCACCTCGACTCCGGCTCGCGCCAAGCCGTGCGCCAGGCACAACCCCCCGGTGCCGCCGCCCACTACCGCCACCTTGATCTTCTTCACGGTCATTCCCCTCTCGGTCGCTCACGTCCATAATTATCCAGACGGATGATTGTGTCAACCAAGAGGATGACTAATGCGTCGGTTAGGCTGCCCGGGTGCCCGAACCGACTCCGCGCCGCGCCCCGCGCTCCGGTGAGCGTCAGCGCGATGCCGAACGCACGAAGGCCCGCATCTTCGAGGCGGCGAAGGCCGAGTTCGGCAGCAAGGGGTACGCGGCCGCGCGGGTCAGCGACATCGCGCAACGCGCGGGCGTGAACAAACAGCTGATCTCGTACTACTTCGGCGGCAAGGAAGGCCTGTACGTCAAGGTCGCGAGCGAACCGTTCTCCGGGTTCGCCGCGATGACCACGCCGGAGCGGCCGCTCGCCGACGTGCTCGCGGACTTCGCCAAGGGCGGGCTCGCCGATCAGGACCAGGCGCGGTTGTTCCTGCGGGAGAACATGGCCGACGGCACCCCGAACGAGGCGGGGGCGGAGTCGCAGCGCGAGTTCCTACGGGGGCAGCTCGAGTACATGCGGGCGCGGCAGGAAGCGGGCGATTTCCCGGCCGATGTGGACCCGAAGATATTGCTGCTGATGCTGATGGCAGCGGCCAGCGCGCCGATGTCGCTGCCCCGGGTCGCGGAAGCGCTCACCGGGGAGGACCCGTCGTCAGAGTCCTTTGTGGAGTATTACGCGGAACAGCTCGCCCGCGTCGCGAGGCATCTGGCGGGTTCTTAGCGGCGCAACGGAACGAGGTCGTCTGCGTGCACGACCTCGCGCCGGTGTTCCACCGGCACCTCGTGACTCGACCGGCCGATCAACGCGGGCAGCTCCCCCGCGTCGAACCCGACCACGCCGCGGGCCACCGGAACGTCCGCCGAATCCACCAGATCGACCACGTCGCCGGCCTCGAACTCCCCCTCCAGCCCGGTGATCCCGGCCGCCAGCAGCGACCGGCGGCGCAGGATCGCGCGCACCGCTCCGTCGTCGAGGCGGAGGCGGCCGGACGTGTCGGCGGCGTACCCGAGCCAGAACCGGCGGGCGGACAGCCGGGTGTCGGCGGGCGCGAACGCGGTGCCGACGTCGGCCGCGCGCAACGCTTGCCCGGCGTCGGCGGCAGCGGCCAGCAGCACCGGGATTCCGGCCCCGGCCGCGGTGCGCGCCGCGGAAAGCTTCGAGACCATGCCGCCGGTGCCCAGCCCCGAGGACGACATCCCGACCGCGATGCCCTCCACATCGGACTCGCCGCGCACCTCGGTGATCTTGCGGGTCGCGCCGTCGCGCGGGTCGCCGTCGTACAGACCGTCCACATCGGACAGCAGGACCAGCGCGTCGGCGCCGACGAGGTGGGCCACGAGCGCGGCCAGCCGGTCGTTGTCGCCGAAGCGGATCTCTTGCGTGGCAACGGTGTCGTTCTCGTTCACGACCGGCACCGCGCCGAGCGCGAGCAGCCGCGAGAACGTGCGCTGGGCGTTGCGGTAATGCGAGCGGCGGACGACATCGTCCGAAGTGAGCAGCACCTGGCCGACGGTCAGCGAGTAGCGGCCGAACGATTCCGCGTACGCGTGCGCCAGAGCGAGCTGCCCGACACTCGCCGCGGCCTGCTGCGTGGCCAGGTCACGCGGACGCTTGCCCAGCTTCAACGGCGCGAGCCCGGCGCCGATCGCACCCGAGGACACGAGCACGATCTGCGCGTCGCGGGAAACGCGGTCCGCGATGGCGTCGACCAGGGCGTCGAGCCGCGAGACGTCGAGCCCGCTGCCCGCGGTGGTCAGCGCCGAGGAACCGACCTTGACGACCAGGCGCCGGGCTTCCGCGATCTCCTGCCGCGTACCGCTCACCGGTCGTGCTCCGCCTGTTCCTCGTCCTCCCACACGTCGTCCAGTTCGGCGTCGACGGACGGGCTCTCCTCGTCGAGCCGCTCTTCGCCTGGCTCGTCCTCTTCGCCGGTGCCGTCGCGGCGGATCCGGCGGGCTTCCTTGCGCTCGGCCGCGCCGACGCGGTCGTTGCGCTCCAGCCGGACGTCCGTGCCGCGGCCCGAAAGATGCACCGCGACGCCCGGGGTGGAGGGCTGCCATTCGAACTGGATGTCGCCGATGGTGACCGGACTTCCCGGCCGCGCGCCGTTCTTCGCCAGCGCTTCCTCGACGCCGAGCCGGTTGAGCCGGTCCGCGAGGTAGCCGACGGCCTCGTCGTTGGCGAAGTTCGTCTGCCGGATCCAGCGCTCCGGGCGCGAACCGCGGACGATGAACCCGCCTTCTTCCTCCGGATCGCGCTCGACGGTGAACCCGCTGTCGTCGATCGCGAGCGGGTGCAGCACGATCTTCTCCGGCTCCAGCACCGGCTGCGCCTCGCGGTAGGCCTCGACGACCTCCGCCAGCGCGAAGCTCAGCTCCTTCAATCCCTTCCGCGACGCGGTGGACACCTCGAACACGCGCAGCCCGCGCGCCTCCAGCTCAGGGCGCACGAACTCGGCCAGCTCGGCCGCTTCCGGGATGTCGATCTTGTTCAGCACCACCACGCGCGGGCGTTCCTCGAGCTTGCCGCCCAGCCCCGGCGTGTAGCGGGCGAGTTCCTCCTCGAGAGCGTCCACATCGGACAGCGGATCGCGGCCCGGCTCCAGCGTCGCGCAGTCGACCACGTGCACCAGCACGGCGCAGCGTTCGATGTGGCGCAGGAAATCGAGGCCGAGGCCGCGGCCCTCGGAGGCACCCGGGATCAGGCCCGGCACGTCGGCCATCGTGAACACCGACGAACCGGCGGTGATCACGCCGAGGTTCGGCACCAGCGTGGTGAACGGGTAGTCGGCGATCTTCGGCTTCGCCGCGGACAGCACGGAGATCAGCGACGACTTGCCCGCGGACGGGAAGCCGAGCAGGCCGACGTCGGCGACCGAACGCAGCTCCAGCACGAGGTTGCGGCTTTCGCCGGGCTCGCCGAGCAACGCGAATCCGGGAGCCTTGCGGGCCCTCGACGCGAGCGCGGCGTTGCCGAGCCCGCCGCGGCCGCCCTGCGCGGCGATGAACCGGGTGCCGGGGGTGGTGAGGTCCGCGACGAGTTCGCCGTCCTCGGTGAACACCACGGTGCCCGGCGGGACCTTCATCTCCAGGCCTTCGCCCTGGGCGCCGTTGCGGTTGCTGCCCATGCCCATTTTGCCGTTGCCGGCGCGGGCGTGCGGGCGGAAGTGGAAGTCGAGGAGGGTGTGCACGTTGGCGTCGACGACGAGGGTGACGTCACCGCCGTTGCCGCCGTTGCCGCCGTCCGGGCCGCCGAGCGGCTTGAACTTTTCGCGGTGCACCGAGGCACAGCCGTTTCCCCCGTCGCCGGCGGTCAGATGGATGACCGCGCGGTCCACGAACCGGGACGCCATGGAATTGCCTCACTTCACCTGAAAGCCATAAGAAACAAAAACGGTGCGGACCACGCTGGGTCTGCCAGCGGCCGCACCGTGGGGGTCCGGGGGCTCGGGCCCCCGGGTGATATGTAACGAGCGACGTGGTCCGCGTATTCCGCGGACACACGTCGCCCGTAAAACGCTCGTTACGCTTCTACCGGCACGATGTTGACCGTCTTGCGGCCGCGCTTCGAGCCGAACTCGACCGCACCGGCGGCGAGCGCGAACAGCGTGTCGTCGCCGCCGCGGCCGACGTTCACGCCGGGGTGGAACTTGGTGCCACGCTGGCGGATCAGGATCTCGCCCGCGTTCACCTCCTGGCCGCCGAAGCGCTTCACGCCCAGTCGCTGGGCGTTGGAATCACGACCGTTGCGGGAGCTGGACGCACCCTTCTTGTGAGCCATCGCTCAAGCCCCTTCTTGGAAAGTTTCTGTACCGAAAGATCCGGAGAACTACTTGGAGATGCCGGTAACCTCGACGCGGGTCAGCTTCTGCCGGTGACCCTGGCGCTTGTGGTAGCCGGTCTTGTTCTTGAACTTGTGGATCCGGATCTTCGGACCCTTGGTCTGCTCGACGACCTTGCCGGTGACCGAGACCTTCGCCAACGCGTCGGCGTCCGTGGTGACCTCGCCACCGTCCACGAACAGCACGGCGGGGAAGGTGTGCTCGGTGCCCGGCTCGCCCTCGAGCTTCTCGACCTCGACGACGTCGCCAACGGCAACCTTGTACTGCTTGCCGCCGGTCTTGACGATCGCGTACGCCGACACGGATGTCTCCTGCATTACTCGACAATGGGTTAGGGGGCTGACGCGGCCGGCCCGCCGGAAGGCGGTCCAGGTGCTCGCGCAAGCGGCTCATGCTTGCGATGAGCCGTACTACAGGTTACGGGAGGCCCCGGGCGCTGCTGCACCCGGGGTACCCGTGGTGGATCAGCTCTGGTCCGAAGCCTTCACCGGAGGCCCTGCCGGACGCGAAGCGGCGCGGCGCGGACGGCGCCGGGTGCTGCGCACGGCCGGGGCCGGAACGTCGACCTCGGGTTCTTCTCCCGCGTCCGCCTCGGCGGTCTCGGGCTGCCGGTTCTCCGCCTCCGGCGCGGCCTGGGCGGTCGCGGGCTCCGGCTGCTGGGCTTCGGGCTGCGAGACGGCGGCCGGAGCCTCCGTCTTGTCCTCGGCCTTCTCCGGCGCGGCGGCCTGCTCAGGCTGCTTGACCGTTTCCTGCTCCGCCGGCTTCCCGGAATCGGTGTCCGGCGAGCCTTCCGGAGCGTGGTGCTCGTGCTTCGCCTTGGACGCGTTGGCCATGGCCTGCACCGCCGACACCACCGACTCGCGCTGCACCGGGTTCGGGGCCGCGGCGGCCTGCTCCGGCTTGGGCTCGTGGTGCTGCTCCTCGCCCTTGCCGCGGCCGCGGGACCGCCGCGAGCTCTTGGTGTCGCCGCCGTGGTTGTGGCCGTTGTGCCCGTTGCCGCCGTTGTGCCCGTTGCCGCCGCCCGAGACGCGCTGCGGTTCGGTGGACACGACGACGCCGCGGCCCTTGCAGTGCTCGCACGGCGTGGAGAACGCCTCGAGCAGCCCGGTGCCGATCTTCTTGCGGGTCATCTGCACGAGGCCCAGCGACGTGACTTCGGCCACCTGGTGGCGCGTGCGGTCGCGGCCGAGGCATTCGGTCAGCCTGCGCAGCACGAGCTCGCGGTTGGACTCGAGCACCATGTCGATGAAGTCGATGACGATGATGCCGCCGATGTCGCGCAGCCGCAGCTGGCGGACGATCTCCTCTGCCGACTCCAGGTTGTTGCGGGTCACCGTCTCCTCGAGGTTGCCGCCCGAGCCGGTGAACTTGCCGGTGTTGACGTCGATCACGGTCATCGCCTCGGTGCGGTCGATGACCAGGTAGCCGCCCGAGGGCAGCCAGACCTTGCGGTCGAGCGCCTTCGTGATCTGCTCGTCGATCCGGTGGTCGGCGAACACGTCGCCGGTGCCGGTGTAGCGCTTGAGCCGGTCGGCCAGGTCGGGCGCGACGTGCCGGACGTAGTCGTTGATGGTGTCCCAGGGCCGGTTGCCCTGGATCTCCAGCGTGGCGAAGTCCTCGGTGAAGAGATCGCGCACGACCTTGACCAGCAGGTCCGGCTCTTCGTAGAGCATGGTCGGCGCGTTGCCCTTCTTGCCGGACGCGGCGGCGGCCTTCTCCTTGATGACGTCCCACTGCGCCTTGAGCCGGTCGACGTCGCGGCCCAATTCCTCCTCGCCGATGCCCTCCGACGCGGTGCGGATGATGACGCCCGCGTCCTCCGGGACGATCCGCTTGAGGATGTCCTTGAGCCGGCGGCGCTCGTTCTCCGGCAGCTTGCGGGAGATGCCGGTGGCCCCGCCCGCGGGGACGTAGACGAGGAAGCGGCCGGGCAGCGAGATCTGCGTGGTGAGCCGGGCGCCCTTGTGCCCGACCGGGTCCTTGGTGACCTGCACCAGGACGCTGTCGCCGGTGGAGAGCGCCTGCTCGATCTTGCGCGCCTTGCCCTCCAGCCCGGCCGAATCCCAGTCGACCTCGCCGGCGTAGAGCACCGCGTTGCGGCCGCGGCCGATGTCGATGAACGCCGCCTCCATGCTGGGCAGCACGTTCTGGACGCGGCCAAGGTAGACGTTGCCGACGATCGAGCCGGTGCCCGACGACGTCAGGAAGTGCTCGACCAGCACGCCGTCCTCGAGCACGGCGATCTGCGTCGAGTCGCCCTTCTCGGCGACGACCATGGTGCGCTCGACCGATTCGCGGCGGGCCAGGAACTCGGCCTCGGACAGGATCGGGGCGCGGCGACGGCCCGCCTCGCGGCCGTCGCGGCGGCGCTGGCGCTTGGCCTCCAGCCGCGTGGAGCCGCGAACGCTGCGCACCTCGTCGCGCGCCGGGCGCTCGGTCTCGGCGGCCTTGGCCTGGCGGACGTGGGTGACGGTGTTCGGCGGGTCGTCGGTGCCGGTCGTCTCGGCCCCGTCGTCGTCCCCGCCCTTGCGACGGCGGCGACGGCGACGGCGCTTGGTGCCGCTGTCGGACTCGGCGTCGTCGTCGGAGTCGGACTCGGCTTCGCCAGCCTCGTCCGGCTTCTCGGTCTTGTCCTTGGTGTCTTTGGCGTCCTTGACCTGCGCGGCCTGCGAGTCTTCGGAGGTTTCGTCGTCGTTCTCGGACTGGGCCTCGTCGCCGCCCTTGCCCCGGCCGCGGCCGCGACGTCCGCGACGGCGCCGGCGACGGCCGCCCGCGTCGTCGCTGTCGTCGTCGGACCGCTCGTCGCGGGCTTCGCCGGAGGTGTCTTCCTCGGCGGTTTCGTCGGTACGGGCGGGACGTTCCGCCTGCTCGGGAGCCTCGCCGACGCCGAAAACCGGCTCCGGCTTGGAACGCGCCGGCTGCGCGGGCTCGGGCGGCAGGAAGACCGGCGACGGCGCGGCGAAGACGGGCACGTGCACCGGGCCGCGGGCCGGGGTGGCCTGCTCGGTTTCCTGCTGTTCGGCCGGGATCGCGGGGGCGACGGCCCGGCGGGCGCGCCGGGTGCGGCCGCGGGCGGGCTTTTCGCTTTCCGGCTCGGCGGCTTCCGCGGAGAACGGGCGGGCCGGGGCGCTGGTTTCGCCGGTCTCGTCCGAGGCGGCGGCCTGCTCGGCAGCGGCTTCCGGAGCAGCGGTTTCCGCGGCGGCGGTCTCCGGCGCGGCTTCCGGGGTGCCGGGCTCGTGCGCGGCGGTTTCCTCAGCGGTCTGGGCGGGCTCGTCGTCCTGGGCTCCGGCGACCGGCTGGCCGCCGGTCTCCGGGGCGGGCGCGGCGGCGGGCGCGGCCGCTTCGGCGGTCTCGCCGGGTTCGGCGGCCTCAGCAGTCTCGCCTGATTCGACGGCTGCTTCGGCGGTTTCGCCGGAGGCCTCCGCGTCGAGGATCACCGCGACGCGGTGCGCGACCTCCTTGGTCACGCTCGACTGGGCGCTGCGAGGGCTCTCCCCCAGCTCGGCGAGCTTGCCGAGCAGGTCGCGGCTGCTCAGGCCGAGCAGCTTGGCCAGCGCGTGCACGCGGATGCGCGGCGGCAGTTCCCCCAGCCTGCTGGTCGTGGGTGCGACGGTATTCCCGCCGGCCTGATCGGCGGGTGTGTCCGCGTTCGACATGTGTCTCCTCCGCCCCCGGGCGCGTCAGCCGGTTCGCACCGGTGGTGACGCGGCCGCGCAGGGGCCCTTTCTGTTCCGTGCCCGCCGTGGTGGTGACCAGCGGCGGGAATCCTGCTGGCAGCCGTGCGGTCCGCCGGGTCGGCGGCCGCTCGGTTCCTGGTCTGCTCGGCGGGGTGCCGGCCTGCTCGCGACCCCCGGGCCACCCGCCACGACATCGACCTTGGCCCGGCCTCCCGGGGGCGACGCGCGTGGTGCCGGTCCGGCACTCCTCCGGGCCGCTCACGACGCGGGCGGGATGCCCGTCGGCGCAGCGGCCAACGCGAGTATCCCACACCCGGGGGGACACCCGGTGTAGTCGGTGTCCCGCGGCAGGCGCCCGGGCGTGCCGCGATCATGCACCCGGGCGAACTTCCGCGCTTCGCTTGTCGCGCCGGGCCCGGGGTGGTTAGCGTGCGGGCTCGGGCGCTCGCGCGGGCGCCCGGCAGAGCCCCGCGCGCGGTGGGAGGTCCGGTGTCTGTGCTGGCGCGGCCGCTGCGGGCGGCCGTGTGCTCCCTCCTGGTCCTCGCCGGATGCGCCGCGGTGTCCCCCGCCGCGTCCGCGAGTCCGGGATGCGCCTCGGGCGTGCGGGCGGTGCGCTACGTCGTCGCGTTCGACCCCGGTACCCCGGAATCTTCCGCCCGCCAGCAGACGGCCGCGGCCTGCGGGCAGCTCGCCGGCTACTACCCGCAGATTTCCGTGGCGGTCGTCACGTCGGCCGACCAGGCGTTCGCCGACCGGCTCGGCCCGGAGCGGACGTTCAGCGCGCAAGCCACCCGGACGGCCGCCGAACAGCCGGGAGCCGCCGCCCAGCCCGCGCGGGCCGCGCTCCCGCTCAGCGATCCGGCCCGGGTGCCCTCCGCGGACCTGTCCGCCCGGCAATGGGACATGAACCTGATCGGAGCCCCGGCCGCGCACCAGGTCACCGGCGGCAGCCGCTCGGTGGTCGTCGGCGTGCTGGACTCCGGCGTCGACCCGAAGCATCCCGACCTCGCCGCCGCGATCGACCCGGACGATTCGGCGGGCTGCCTCACCGGCGTCGCGGACCCGAGCCCGGCCGCGTGGCAGCCGACGACCTCGGCGCACGGCACGCACGTCGCGGGCATCATCGCCGCGGCCGACGACGGCAAGGGCGTCACCGGGGTCGCGCCGGGCGTGCGGATCGCTTCGGTGAAGGTCATCAACGACCGCGGCTACGCCGATCCCGAGGCCGCGGTCTGCGGGATCATGTGGTCGGCGGCCCGGCGGCTGCCGATCGCCAACAGCAGCTGGTTCGTGAACCCGTGGTCTCTGTCCTGCGTGCGCGGCAACGACCGCGGCGTGGTGCACGAGGTGCTGGCGCGGGCCGTCGAGTACGCGACTTCCCACGGCACGCTGAACGTCGCCGCCGCCACCAACGAGGCGGTCGGCCTCACGCCGTCGGCCCGCTCGGGTTCGCCGTCCGCCGCCGGGAAGTGCGAGGCGCTGCCCGCCGGTCTGCGGGAAGTGGTGACCGCGTCGGCGATCAGCGCGGACCGGGTGAAGGCGGGCTACAGCTCGTACGGGCTCGGTGTGGTCGACGTCACGGCCCCGGGCGGCGACGACGACCGGTGCGTGGTGTCGACCGTGCCGGGCGGCTACGCGCCGATGTGCGGGACGTCGATGGCCGCGCCGCACGTCGCCGGGGTGCTGGCGCTGCTCAAGTCGATGCACCCGGCGTGGTCGGCCGCCGAACTGCGCCGCGCGCTGGACTCCCGCGCGATGCCGATGCCGTGCCCGGACACCTACGACCTGACCGGCGACGGCGTCCAGGACGCCTACTGCTCCGGTTACGACGGATACAACGGCTTCTACGGCCACGGGCTCGTCGACGCCCGGTCCGCGGTCGCGCCCGCGCGGGCCGGACTGCCCAGCCCGGCCCGCTGAGCCTCGCCCTCACGTCAGCAGCAGTTTCGCGATCCTCCTTGTCGCGCCCCAGATCCCGATCCCGGCGAGCACCAGCAGGTACGCCAGGTTGCCGAGCATGCTCCAGGAGAAGATGCCGGTCGAGAGCCCGCGCATCAGCTCGATCCCGTGGTAGAGCGGGAAGCAGCGGACCAGCCACTGCAGCGCCTCCGGGTAGACCGTGATCGGGAAGAACGTGGTGGAGAACAGGAACATCGGCATCAGGACGAGCTGGATGTAGTCGAACTGCGACGTCGATTTCAGGAAGCTGACGAGCGCGATGCTGATGGCCGCGAACGCGAACGAAACGAGCAGCGCGGCGGGCAGGAGCAGCAGCGCCCACCACGACGTGAGCAGGCCCATGACGCCGGTGACCGCCAGGAACGCGACCGAGTAGAGGCCGCCGCGCATCATCGCCCACGCGATCTCGCCGAGCGCGACGTCGAGCGGGCCGACCGGGGTGGCCAGCATCGCGTCGTACGTCTTGGCGTAGCGCAGTTTGAAGAACAGGTTGTACGTGCACTCGAAGACCGCGCCGTTCATCGCCGACGACGCCAGCAGCGCGGGAGCGACGAACGCGACGTAGCTCATCGGCCGCCCGTCCGGCCCCGCCACGGTGGTGACCAGCTTGCCGAATCCGACCTGGAACGCGAGCAGGTAGAACAGCGGCTCGAGCGCGCCGGACACGAGGATCGTCCACGACCGGCCGTAAACGGTCAGCGCGCGTTCGATCAAGGCGCTCGCGCGGCCGCTGTACATGCCCGCGGGCAGCACGCGGAGCAGAATTCCGCGCCGCTGCGGGAGAATCGGGGCGCTTCGCAGGTCGGTCATCACGCCACCAGCCTTCGATAGAAGCCGCGGTGCGCGATCGCCCAGCCGATCGCGACCAGCGCGGCCAGGTACGCGAGATGCCCGAGCACCGGGAGCGGCTCGCGCCCGCCGAGCGTGGCGGCGCGGGAGAGCTCGGTGCCGTGCCACAGCGGGGAAATCCACGCCAGCCAGCGCAGGTAGAGCGGCAGCTGGGTGATGGGGAAGAACGTGCCGGAGAACAGGGTCATCGGGATGACGACGAAGCGGAAGATCAGCCCGAACCGCTGTCCCTCGTCGAAAGTCCACGCCGCCAGCGCGGCTATCAGCGATCCGCAGGCGAGCCCGGTCAGGACGCCGACGAGGATCACCAGCAGTGCTCCCGCGTTGGCCCACGCGCCGAACAGCCACGCTATGAGCGCGTATACCGCGCCGGAAAGCGCCAGCCGCAGAATGGTCCAGATCTGGTGCCCGCCGAGGACCTGGCCCGGGGACACCGGAGTCGCGGTGACGGCGAGATAGTCCTTCTGCCATTTGAATCCGCTGAGCACGGGATAACTCGACTCGCTGACCCCTTGTTGCGCCGCGCCCGCCACGAGCAGCGCCGGGGCGACGTACATCAGGTACGACACGCCGCCGGTCGCCGGACCGGCTTGCACCTGCGAGCCGAAGCCGAGCCCCATCGCGGCCAGGAACAGCACCGGTTGCAGGCCGGTGGAGTAGAGCGTGCTGAGCCAGTGCCTGCGGTACCAGGTCCAGTAGCCCTCGACGCGCAGCCAGGCGCCGTGGAAGCGGCCGACCACGCGGCCGGTGGCGGGAGTGCTCATCAGTCCACCAGCGTCCGGCCGGTGAGGCGGAGGAAGACGTCCTCCAGGGAACTGCGCCGCACCAGGCTCGAC
Organism: Amycolatopsis sp. NPDC104775; assembly: GCF_055583325.1. Taxonomy (NCBI): domain Bacteria; kingdom Bacillati; phylum Actinomycetota; class Actinomycetes; order Pseudonocardiales; family Pseudonocardiaceae; genus Amycolatopsis; species Amycolatopsis sp. NPDC104775. Next base: position 319,209 of record NZ_JBVJOE010000004.1, on the reverse strand, counting down.
AACGGGCGCAGACCGCGCTCGTGCGCGCGTTCGAGGGTGGCCTCGCCGGTCATCGTGTACAGCAGCACCCGGTCCGGGAGCACCTCGACGCGTTCGGCCAGCCCGTCGAGCCGGTCGGCCGCGCCCTGCTGCTCCCCCGGCGCGAACCGCAGCTCGACCACTTCGCGGGTGGAATGCCGGGCGATCAGGTCGGCGGGCGAGCCTTCCGCGGCGATCCGGCCGCCGTCCATGACGACGAGCCGGTCGCACAGCTGCTCGGCTTCATCCATGTAATGCGTGGTGATGATGAGCGTGGTGCCGCGGGCTTTGAGCCGGAAAAGCCGGTCCCACAACAGATGCCGCGCCTGCGGGTCGAGCCCGGTGGTCGGTTCGTCGAGCAGCAGCAGCTCCGGGTCGTTGACCAGGGAGCGGGCGATGGTGAGCCGCCGCTTCATGCCGCCGGACAGCGAATCGACCGGTTTCTCGGCGCGGTCGGACAGCTGCGCGAACTCCATCAGCTCGACCGCCTTGCGCCGGACGTGCGCGCGGGAAAGGCCGAAGTAGCGGCCGTAGACGTGCAGGTTCTGCCGGACGGTCAGCTCCACGTCGAGGTTGTCCTCCTGCGGCACCACGCCCAGGCGCGCGCGGATCCGCGGCCCGTCGACGTCCGGGTCCATGCCGAGGACGCGCAGATCGCCGTCGCTGCGCGGGGACACGCACGCGATCATCCGCATCGTCGACGACTTCCCGGCGCCGTTGGGCCCGAGGAAGCCGAACGCCTCCCCTCGCCGCACCTCGACGTCGACGCCGCGGACAGCCTCGAATTCTCCGAACCGTTTGACCAGCGCCTTCGCTTGCACGAGCGCGGGTTCCGTTGCCGACTCTCCCACGAGGAACGACAGTAGAGGGAGGGACCGACAATTCTCGACCGGTTTCCCGGGGGGCGGCGTACGGCATCCGGGTGGATCAGCGGGCCGGGCGCTCGAATCGCCGCTTCGTTCGACGGCATCCTGCCCGGCGACACCGGCCAACCAAAGACAGGCGGGGCGACCCGAAGACCGCCCCGCCTATCACCACCAAACCCGGCTCAGCGCACCGTCACCGGCACCGAGCGGGTCACCCCGTTCACCGTCACCGAAATCTCCGCCGTGCCCGGGCGCAGTCCCCGCACCGTCCCAGTGGCCGGGTCGAGCGAAACCACGTCCCACGGGGCAGGCGGCCAGCTGCCGACGTGGACCCCGCGACCGCCCCACGCGGCGCTCACTGGGTAGGCCACCGGAACCGACCGGCCCTCCTGCGTCACCACGGCGGTCACCTTCCCGGTTCCGCCCCACGAAAGAGTGCCCGGGCCGGTCACCGTCAGCTCGTCGACGTTCGGGCGCGTTTCGAATCGCACCGGCTGGCTGCGGTCGGAAGGGTCGACCCGCACCAGGGTCCAGCCGACGAAACCGCCGTCGCCGGGGGCCGCGGCGGGAGTCTTGCCGGAGTTGCCGTTCACCAGATACGGCACGCCGTCCGTGCGCGACAGGCCGAACACCCCGGCGTGCGAAGCCAGCGAAGCGGCCGGTTTCCCGGATTTCTCTTCGAAACCGGTCAGCCACGTCTGCAGCAACGCGGCTTCCTTCCGGTCGCCCAGCTGCGAATTGCCGGTCGGGCTCGGGTCCTTCACCGGATGATGCATCGCGACGACCACGCCCCGCACCGAACGGTCTTGGGCGGCGTTGTCGAGGGCCTCGCGCATCATGCGCACCTGGTCGAATCCGCCCGCGCGCAGCGAGCCGCGCGAGGAATCCATCAGGATCAGCCGCACGCCGTGGACGTCGACCACGCGGTGCGTTTCCCCGAAGGCGGCCTGGAAGTTCTTCAACCCGTCACCGGCCTCGGCTTCGTGGTTGCCGGGGACGTAGTACCAGGGGACGCGGCCGTCCAGTTCCTCCGTGATGATCTTGCGGGCCAGCACGAAGTCCGGCGCGGTGCCGCGGTCCACGAAGTCGCCGTTGATCAGGACGAGATCCGGTTTCGCGGCGACGGCCTCGCGCAACGCCCGGCGTGCTTGGGCGACCAGCGGGCCGTCCGGGGCGTCGGCGGTGAACTGGGCGTCGCTGACGACCGCGATCTTCAAGCCGCCCTTGCCGAGCGTGCCGTTGGCGACGAGCGCCGGGTCGGGAACGGCCGGATCGCGCGGCACCGTCGTGGTCGGCGCGACCTCGAAGGTGAGGTCGTTGAAGACCAGCTTGCCCTCGTATTGCTTGCCTGCCGCGGTTTCCACGGCGTAGAACTTGGTGAGCCGCTGGCCGTCCGGCAATCCGGCGGGCACCGCGGCGGTCACGTAGCGCCAGCCGGTCCAGGTGACGCTCAGCGAAAGGTCCACAATGGACGCCGTGTTGGCTCCGTCGCGGAGTTCCGCGCGGATCCAGGCTCCCTTGCCGTCGCCGTTGATCCACATGCCGATCTTCTGCGTGCCTGCCGGAACCGGGATCGGATTGGCGGCGTTGACATACGCGGCGCGGGTAGCGGTGGTTCCGGTGAGCCGGTAGTCGAGCGCGAGGCCCTTGCCGCCGTTGCGTCCGTCCGCCGACGACAGCGCGGCGCCGACCACCGCCGGGTACACGGTCGCGGACCAGCCCTCCGGACCGGCCAGCGGAGCCGCGACCCGGGCTTCGGTGCCCACCGAAGCCGCCAAATGCATGATCTGCCCGCCCGCGTGCACGGTGACCGCGGTAGCCCCGGAAGCGGTCTTCGCGGTGACTGCGAACCCCTTGCCCGACGGCTCGATCTTCACCACAGCGGGGTCGTATTCGAGCTTCACGTCCGATGGTTCGATCCAGGTGCCGTAACCGTCCGCGTCGTAGCCGTAGACCTGGAACTCGCCGCGCGCGTCGGCACCGGACAGCGCGACCTGCTTGGTGCTCGCGCCGAGGCGGACCGGCTTGCCCAGCACGGTCAGCTTCGTGCGGCCGCTCACGAAGTTCTGGTGCGCGGTGACAGTCACGTCGGCTCGCACGTCCGGGTGCAGGAAATCGGGCTGCGCGGTGAAAACGTTCTTCGTGACAGTGCCGCGGAACGGGTTCGACGTGGTCCAGAACGGTTTGGCCGCCACTGCGGCACCGGTCTCGTCGTGGCCGTTCGGCACAAGCGCGCGGCTCAGGCCGGACAGCACTCGGGTCGAGTTGTCGCCCTCCTGCGCGGGGGCGGGTGCGAAGCCGGCCAGCCGTCCGCTGCCGGGTACCGTCGCGATTCCGATGCCGTTGGGCACCAAGCGTTCCCCGCCGTCCGAAGGCGAGTTTCGCACCGACGGAGCGGCTTCTCCCTCGCCGCGGGCGAGCAGCGTCGACGAGCCGCCGCCGTCGAGGTTGATCGCGTCGTAGGCGCCGAGCCGCTTGAGCTGCCGGGCCATTTCCAGCTCGGTCATCCCGCGGCTGTCGGCCTGACGGCCGTCCACCGTGACGAGCCACATCCGCTTGCCGTCAACGGAAAAACCGACGCCGGTGCGCGGGGCGAGGGTGACGTCGTCGAGTTGCTGGAGCTGTCCGTCTTTCAGCAGCGTCTTGTTCCCGCCGACCGCGACCGCGATCTTGCCCGCGTCGGTCCGCGGCGCGTACGAAACGCCAACGCGGTCGCCGACGTGCAGCGCCGACAACGCATCCGCACCAGCTTCACGGCCGAGCAACAGCGTGCTGCCAGCCGGAATCGGGCCGTCCGCGGGCTTCGGCCGCACCTGCGTCACGACGCCGTCGCGGATCTCGACCTCGACGACCCGCTGCGCACCGGCGACCGACGTCGCGCGCGCCGAAGCGCCCCAGAGCGGGGTGTAGACGCCGAGAGCGTCGTTGCCGAGCACCGGGCTGTTGAAGTTCGTGGCCGGGACGGCTCGGCCGTCCGGCAGAGTGACCGACGCTTCGAGGAAGATGTCGGCCAGTTTCGCGCGCCCCTGCTCGGTGATCGCCGCGGTGGTGTTGTGCCCCGAGGCGGGCGCGTTGTGCAGCTCGCCGTTGTCGATGCCGACGCCGAGCGGCGCACCGGAGGCGTTGATGTCGAAGAAATCGCCGTTGACACCCGCGACCGCTCCGGCGCGAGCGACCTGCTGAGACAGCGGGGTGCGCGCGGACACGGTGCCGGGGCTGAGGTAAGTCGGCTTCAAGACCTTGCTGGTGAGGTCGACGCTCAGCGCGTCGCCGCGGATCCAGCCCTTCGGGTCGAAGCGGTCGAACTGGGTGAGGTTCAGACCAGGCGCCACCGCGTTGGTGGCACTGCTGGTTTCGAGGCCGTCGTCGGCGGCGGGGGCCGCGGCGACCGCCGGAGCCTCCCGGGCCGAGGAGAAAACGGACGCGCTCTCGACCGGCGGCGAGCCGAGCGGAGCGGAGAGCGGGTCGGCCTGCGCCGGTGTAGCGAACGACAGCGCCAGCAGGGCGCTGAGCAGCACGGATCTTGATCTTTTCACCAGATACCCCACGATCGCGAAAATGGCTCAGACCAGCCAAAGCCATCGGCGCGACCGCCGGAAGTCCCCGCGGTGAACGGGACCTGAATGGCGCAGGATTATCCGCTCAGGGGGTCATGCGCGCGGCCAGGAACTCCTTCGCGACGGCCTCGTCGCCAGCGATCCGCGGCTGGATGTCGGTGCGCTTCCACAGCAGCAACAGCAAATCCCGCGCGGGCGCCGCGACGGTCGCCACCGCTTCGCCCTCGCCCAGCTCGGGTGGTTCGCCGGGCACGACGGTCCACGCGTGCCCGGTGTCGGTGGTGCGCAAAGTGATCGGCGCGGCCAGCGGAACCTCGTGCTTCCAGCGCGCGACTCGCGGCAGCATGGTGCCGAGAACCTCGAGAACGCCGTCGGCGGCGACCACCGGGTCGAGCTGCGCCGTCCCGCCACGAGCCGCGAACAGATCGACCAGATGCACGGCGGTCTCGTGCACCTGACGGCGGAACCAGAACGCTTTCGTCTTCTCCGCGGCGCCGAAAATCCAGCACGAAGCGGCGGGATCGGCGTCTTCCAGCGCGGCGAGCAGCTCGGCCGCGCTCTCGGCGTACCAGCGCGCGAGATCGCCGCTCGGCGAGACGTCGAATTCCTGCTTGCTCAGCTCACCGGTGCGGACGATCCCGGCGGCCCACCGGTGCACGTTGCCGAGATGCGTGACGAGGTCGCGCTTGGTCCAATCGCCGCAGTACGGGACCGGGTTGTCGAGGTCTCCCGGCGCTTCCGCGGCGAACGCCTCGGTGAGCGAGCGGAGGTGCGGAAGGTAGTCGCGGGGCGGCAGCGGCAGAGCAGTCACCGGTGGAGGCTAACCGATCCGCTGGGTTTCGAGCACCGGCAATAACCGCAGTGCTTCCTCGGCGGTCGCCCGCGGACCAGCGGCTGGGCGTCTTGCGGGACGGATGTGGTCCTGTGCGTCGTCGGCGGCAGCCGGGGCCGGGAAAGCACGAACGCCGGGCCGGAACCGAAGTCCCTGCCCGGCGTTCGCGAAGTTCAGTGCCGGTTCAGCGGCGGATCAGCCGGATCACAGGTCCGGGAACCACAGCTTGAGCTCGCGCTCGGCCGACTCCGGCGAGTCCGAGCCGTGCACCAGGTTGTACTGGGTCTCCAGCGCGAAGTCGCCGCGCAGGGTGCCCGGGGTGGCCTTCTCGACCGGGTCGGTGCCGCCGGCCAGCTGGCGGAACGCGGCGATCGCGCGCGGGCCCTCGACGGCGATCGCGACGAGCGGACCGGACGTGATGAACTCCAGCAGGTCGCCGAAGAACGGGCGCTCCTTGTGCTCCGCGTAGTGCTCCTCGGCGACGGAGCGCTCGACGGTGCGCAGTTCCAGCGCGGCCAGCTTCAGGCCCTTGCGCTCGATGCGCGAGACGACCTCGCCGACGAGGCCGCGCGCGACGCCATCGGGCTTGACGAGGACCAGCGTGCGTTCAGTCACGACGGTATTTCTCCTTGTGCGGATTCGTGTTATTCGGCGGTGAGCCTATCCGACGCCCCGGCCGGGCCGGTCAGCGACGCTGCGGCTCCAGCGTCTTCGACCACAGCGAGGCCCCGGTCGCGTCGCGCAGGTCGACCGTCAGCGTCCCGCTCGCACCGTCCACATTCACCTCGCCGAAATGCTGGAAACCTTGCACCGGCGAGGAATTCGGCACCGGCGGGGCGTGCACGAACACCGCTTCCGGGCCGAACGTCGGGTCGAGTTTGTTCGGGCCGAAGGCTCCGGCGTTGAGCGGTCCGGACACGAACTCCCAGAACGGGTCGAAGTCCTGGAACGCGGCGCGCTCGGGCGAATAATGGTGCGCGGCGGTGTAGTGCACGTCGGCGGTCAGCCACACGACATTGCGCACGCGGTGGCGCGAGATCTGCCGCAGCACCCAGGCCAGTTCGGTCTCGCGTCCGCCGGGCGCGCCGGGCAGGCCGTTGGCGACCGCCTCGATGTCCTTGCCGTCCGGCACGACCAGGCCGATCGGCATGTCCGCCTGGACGATCTTCCAGGTCGCGGTGCTGCGCCGCAGCGCGTCGGCCAGCCAGCGGGCCTGCGCCTCGCCGAGGATGTGGCCGGGCTTGGTCTGGTCCGAGGTGTTGGCGTCGCGGTAGGTGCGCATGTCGAGCACGAACACCTCGACCCGGCTGCCGTAGCGGAAATTGCGGTACACCCGGCCGTCGACGGCCTGGCGGCGGTCGATCGGATGCCATTCGTGGAATGCCTGGAACGCGCGCTGGGCGAGGACGTCGGCCCGTTTTTCGGTGTATTCGGGGCGGTCGTTGAGGATTTCGCCGGGGTACCAGTTATTGACTACTTCATGGTCATCCCACTGGACATAAGCGGGCACCTCCGCGGCGAACCGGCGGAAATGGGCGTCGAGCCGGTTGTACGCGTGCTGGCCGCGGTATTCGTCGAGGGTTTCGGCGACCTTCGACTTTTCCGGCGTCACGACGTTGTGCCAGGTGCCCGCGCCGCCGGGCAGCGTGACGGTTTCGGTGAGCGGGCCGTCGGCGTACACCGTGTCCCCGCTGTGCAGGAAGAGGTCCGGACGGCGGTCGGCCATCGCGGAGAAGATCGTCATGCCGCCCAGCGCCGGGTTGATGCCGTAGTTCTGGCCGACGACGTCGCCGCTCCACAGGATCCGGGTGTTCGCGCGGCCGATCGGCGCCGTGGCGAAGCGGCCGGCGACCGGTTCGCTCGCGCTGCGGCCGTCGAGGTCCACCGCGGTCACGCGGTAGTGGTACTCGGTGCCCGGGGCCAGCCCGGCGACGCGCACCTTGCCGGTGCCGCCGGTGGCGGGCGTGACGAACGGGCCGGGCACCCGGCGGGCGTGCCGGAACGACGGGTCGCGCGCGATCTCGACCGTCAGCCGCGCCGGGCGGTCGGCCCGCGACCACACGATGCCGGAGCCGGTGGTCACGTCCCCGGACGCGACGCCGTGGGCGAGGACCGGGCGGTCGCGGCGGACGAGCGGGGCGGCCGTGGCGGAACCGGGCAGCAGCAGCCCGCCTGCCGCGGCGAGCGCGGGGACGGCGATCCCGGCTTTGAGCACGGAGCGCCGGGAAGGGGTCGTTTCGGTCATGGCGGTCGTTCTATCCGGCGACCACGGCCACGCGGCCAACTCGGGCTGACCGCCGGGTGAACGGCTCACTCGTCAGGAGGAAGCTCACAGCCGGACGTCACGCTCGGTGCGCTTCCCGAACCATCTCGTGCTCGCAGGGGCTTTCGCTGGAGGACAGCGGACGCTCCACGAACCCGTGCCGCTGATACAAGGCCAGCGCGTGCTCGTTGCCGCCCGCGACGCGCAACATCAGTTCGCCCGCGCCGCGCCCTTCGCTCCAGCGCACCACGGCCCGGACGAGCGCGTCCCCGACTCCCTTGCCGCGCGCCGAGGGAGCGACCCACATCGACATCAGCTCGGCTCGGTCGCCGCGTTCGGAGAGGTGCCCGCTGACCATTCCCGCCGGTACGCCGTCGAGATCGGCCAGCACGTTGAGCGAAACGTCGCGCAGCCGGGCCCGCCAGCGCGGTTCGGCGTCGCCTTCGCCTTGCCAGTCGGCGAGTTTCGAGCTGAATGCCCCCGGGTCTTCGCGCAGCGCCGCCAGCCGGAGGTCGCGCCACTCCGCCCAGTCGTCCCCGCTCAGCTCGCGCACCACGATCACACTTGCACCGTCGCCGTGGCGGCCGGGTCGTTACAGCGGAATAGGGTGAAACCATGCGCATCGACCGGCTCGACCACCTCGTCCTGACTGTCGCCGACCTCGGCGCGACGGTCGATTTCTACACCCGTGTCCTCGGCATGACCGAGGTGACGTTCGGGTCCGGCCGTAAGGCGCTGGCGTTCGGAGCCAGCAAGATCAACCTGCACGAGGCCGGACGCGAGTTCGAGCCCAAGGCGGAGCGGCCGACGCCGGGCAGCGCGGACCTGTGCCTGATCACCGCCGATTCGCTGGAGCAGGTCGTGCGAGACCTGGCCGAGCACGGGGTGCCGATCGAGGAAGGCCCAGTCGACCGCACCGGCGCGACCGGGCCGATCCGCAGCGTCTACTTCCGCGACCCGGACCGGAACCTGATCGAGGTCAGCGTCTACCGCTGAGCCGCACCTCGCGGGAGTACACCGGAGCGGTGCCTGGTTCCGGAAAGCATTCGAGGAGCAGGTCGCCGCGGAGGTCGTCGAGTTCGTCCGGCGCTTCCTCGATCAGAGCGCCGGCCCAGGCCTCGAGCGATCCGGTTTTCAGCACGTCGTCCGGGACCCGGCTGAACTCGCCCGGCCCCATCGGCATCCAGCCCGGATCGCCGTCCGTCCGGAACGACAGCCGCCACCAGTACGGCTGCCAATAACGCCCTGGGCTCAAGCCTGCGGCTGCTGCTGGCTCGGCAGCGTCCCGGCGGCCATCCGCCGCGCGACGTCCCGGCGCAGCCAGAGGAACCACAGGAACGCGGCCAGGAAGATGATGCCGATGATCGCGATGGCGGGCTGGGTGACCCCGATCCCGATGATCGCCAGCTGCAGCAGCAGGATCACCGGCACCGCCCAGACGTGCTTGAGCATGCCGCACAGCACGATCAGCACCACGGCCAGCGCGATGACCGTCCAGCCGGTGAAGCTGGTGATGCCGCCGCCGAGCTTGGCGACGACCGGCAGCGCCAGCGCGACGGTGATCGCTTCCATGATCAGCGTGCCCGCCATGACGCCGCGGAAGCCCTTCATCGGGTCTTTCGCGGGCGGCTTGACCGGCGTGACCGGCGTATCGGGCGTTTCCGGGGTCTCGCTCACGCTGGCTCCTTCCCGAACAGCGTGCGCGCGTCGCCCGCGGTGACCACTGATCCGGTCACCAGCACGCCGCCGCCCGCGAGCGGTTCCTCCGGGTCGTCGTTCTGCTCCACGAGGCCGATCGCGGTCTCGATCGCGGTCTCCAGGTCGCCTTCGGCCAGCACGCGGTCCTCGCCGAAGATCGACGCGGCCAGCTCGGCCAGGTCCTCGACCGGCAGCGACCGCGGCGACGAGCTGCGCGTGACCACGACGTCGGAGACCACCGGCTCCAGCGCGTCCAGGATGCCGCGCGCGTCCTTGCCGGACAGCACGCCGACGACCGCGACGAGCCGGCGGAAGTTGAACTCGTCGGTGATCGTCGCGGCGAGCGCCCGCGCGCCCATCGGGTTGTGCGCGGCGTCGACCAGCACCGCCGGGGCGGCCCGCACGCGTTCGAGCCTGCCCGGGTTCTCGACCTCGGCGAACGCCTCGCGCACCGCCTCGACCACGAGCTGTTTGTCTTTGCCCGCCCCGAAAAACGCCTCGACCGCGGCCAGCGCGAGCGCCGCGTTCGCCGCCTGGTGCGCGCCGTGCAGCGGCAGGAAGATCTCGTCGTAGACGCCGCCGAGGCCCTGCAGTTTCAGCAGCTGCCCGCCGACCGCGACCTCGCGTTCGAGCACCCCGAACTCGCTGCCCGCGCGCGCCACCGCGGCGTCGACCTCGACCGTGCGCTTGAGCAGGACGTTCAGCACCTCGGGGTCCTGCTCGCCGATCACCGCGACCGACCCGGGCTTGATGATCCCGGCCTTCTCCGCGGCCGCGTCGACCGCGGCCGGGCCGAGGTATTCGGTGTGGTCCAGCCCGATCGGCGTGATGACCGCGACCTGGGCGTCGGCCACGTTCGTCGCGTCCCACGCACCGCCCATGCCCGCCTCGACCACCGCGGCCTCGACCGGCGCGTCGGAGAACGCCGCGAACGCCATCCCGGTGAGCACCTCGAACTTGCTCATCGGCACGCCGTCCTCGCTGGCGCCGTCCACCATCGCCACGTACGGCGCGATGTCCTGGTACAGCTCGGCGTAGCGGGCGGCGGAGACCGGGCGGCCGTCGAGCGCGATCCGCTCGGTGACGAGTTGCAGATGCGGGCTGGTGTAGCGGCCCGAGCGCAAGCCCATGCGGGTCAGCAGCGAATCGACCATCCGGGCGACCGAGCCCTTGCCGTTGGTGCCCGCGACGTGCACCACCGGGTAGCCGCGGTTCGGCTCGCCGAGCAGCGTCATCAGCGCCTGGATCCGGGCGAGCGACGGTTCGAGCTTGGTCTCCGGCCAGCGCTGGTTCAGCTCGGCCTCGGCGGCCATCAGATCGCGGCGGGCCTCGGGGCCGTTCTCGTCGCCGAATTCGGCGGGCGCGCCCTCGTCGTCGAGTTCGTGCAGCTCGGCGCCCTCTTCGGGGCGGAGGTCGGGGACCGGGCCGAGCGCCAGGTTGTCGCCGAGCTGGCCGATGCCGCCGATCCCGCCGCGCGCTCCGCCGCCGACGGTGTAGGCCGCGTCCGGCGCGTCGAGGTCCGGCTCCAGCTCGTCGCCGTCCTCGTCCTCGCTGTGCGCCAGCGCGCCCAGTTCGTCGACCCCCGCGAAACTGTCCGGATCGGCGAGATCCGGCCGCCGGATCTCCTCGGGCTCGTCACCGCGCGGCACTCGTGCACTCCTTGAAGTCGCTCTCCCGGCGCGGTCGCGCGACCGGGAAGACCAGGCGAAAGGTTCGGCCTGGCACACCGTCGAGCGTACCCGGGGCCACCTCGCGCCCGACGGCCCCGGGGCGTCGGCGCGATCACGCCCTCGGCGATCCGTGGCAAGGTCGGCGCATGCCCTTCGACCACAACCACCACTATCACCCGGCACTGCTGCGGCTCCTGCCGCCCGGCCCCGGCCGCGCCCTGGACGTCGGCTGCGGCGACGGCCGGTTCGCCCGCAAGCTGGCCGCCGCCGGAATGACCGTCGAAGGCATCGACACCTCGGCCGACATGGTCACGCGAGCAGCCGCCGCCGGTTCGCCCGGACCAGGCACAGTGGAATACCGCCGCGCGGACGTGACAACCGAACCGCTGGACCTCGACGCGTACGCCTACATCTCCTGCCTGGCCTCCCTGCACCACGTCCCGTTCGAAACCGTCACGAGACTGCGCGACGCCCTCGCCCCCGGCGGCGTGCTCGCGGTGCTCGGCTGTGCCCGCCCCAGCCGTCCGGCCGACTACGCCCGAGAACTCGTCGCCGCGCCCGCGAACGCACTGGCCCGGCTTGTCGTCTTCGCCGGAGACCAGCTCAACGGCGGCCCGGACCCGGTCGCCAAGGCCCCGGTGCACATGAAATTCCCGCCGCTGAACGACGTCCGCCGGGACGCCGCCCGCCTGCTTCCCGGCAGCACCGTCCGCCCGCTCGTCTTCTGGCGGTACCTGCTGACCTGGCGGAAACCCGCGGATCACCCCGCAGCCGGGTGAAACTCGCCCCGACCACCCGATCGGCGGAGAGCGCTCGCGCCGCCGGTGCCGAAAGGTAAAGCGGGTCGACCGCTAGGGAGGACGGGTTTCGCATGCGCATCATCCGAATCGTGCTGGCCGCAATCGCGGCAGTCGCACTGCTTCTGTCGACGGCAGCGGCCGCGAGCGCCGCGCCCCGGCACTACCGCCACTACGTCGCCTTGGGCGACTCGTACACGTCCGGGCCGCTCATCCCGCTGCCGAGGCTGGATCCGTTCGGCTGCTTCCGCTCGACGTCCAACTACCCGTCGCTGGTCGCGGCTTCGCTGGACGTGGACCGCTTCACAGACGTCAGCTGCGGCGGCGCGGACACGTCCCACATGACGAACCCGCAAAACGTCCCGCTCGGCCAGAACGCCCCGCAGTTCTCCGCCCTGCGCCCGGACACCGACCTGGTGACCGTCGGCATCGGCGGCAACGATTCGGGCCTGTTCGGCAAACTCGTCGACACCTGCCCGCCCCTGCGCAGCTCGGACCCGACCGGCAACCCGTGCCAGCAGCACTTCACCGTCGACGGCGTGGACACGATCAAGGCCCTGCTCCCGAAGACGCAAGCCAGCATCCAGCAAGTACTGGCCGGAATCCACGCCCGCTCACCGCACGCGAAGGTGCTGGCAATCGGCTACCCGCGCATTGCCCCCGTGACGGGCTACTGCCCCGACGTCCTGCCCTTCGCGAACGGCGACTACGCCTGGCTCTCCAGCGTCGAAGAAGCCCTGAACAAAGCAGTAAGCAACGCGGTAGCCGCGGACGGCCAGTCGTCCTATGTGGACACCTACACCCCGTCCCTTGGCCACGACGCCTGCAAAGCCCCCGGCGTCGCCTGGATCAACGGCAAAGACCTGAACCTCCTGGCCGCCGCCCCCTACCACCCCCTGTACGCCGGAATGGCAGGCGAAGCAAAGGTAATCCGCCAGCAACTCCGCTAAGTCGCCCCAATCGTCCGTGAGGGGAACCCTGAGGGAATCACATTCCCTCAGGGTTCCCCTCACGTCCCTAAACCGCCACCCCCACACCCCACCAGCAAAAAGGCATCCACACTCCCCCGCACCCCGATACGAAGCCAAAAATGCGGGCGGGGGGGGGGGGGGGGGGGGGGGGGGGGGGGGGGGGGGGGGGGGGAGGGAGGGGGGCGCCTAACAACGCAGCCAGGCGGTCTAACGAACACCAG
>NZ_JBVJOE010000004.1:128171-306306 GCF_055583325.1 Amycolatopsis sp. NPDC104775 | reverse complement strand
CGGAGCCGGGGAAGAGACAACCACCTTCTCTCGCGGAGGGGGGGGGGGGGGGGTGGGTTGGGTGTTCCCCCCCCCCCCCCCCCCCCCCCCCCCCCCCCCCCCCCCCCCGCCCGTCATCACAATCAGCTTCGGGGTGCCCCCACGAGGCCCCACCCGCAATGTCGCCGCCAGGCGACGAGCCGAGCGCGGCTCAGGACCCAGGCAACGCAGCCAACCGAGCCTCAATCCGCCCAATATCCGCCACCGCGGTCTCCCGCCGCACCTTGATCTTCTCGATCACCTGCTCCGGCGCCTTCGCGATAAACGCCTCATTCCCCAGCTTCCCCTCAGTCTGCGCCAATTCCTTCCGCGCAACCCCGAGGTCCTTCTCCAACCGTTTCCGCTCGGCAGCGACGTCAATGGTCCCGGAAGTATCCACCTCCACCGTCACCACGCCCCCAGCCAACGCGACCTCCAGCGAAGCACTGGCCGAGAACCCGTCCTCCGGCTCAGTAAGCCGCACCAACGACCGAATCGCCCCGGAATGCCCCTCCGGGAACGCCTCCCCGATCAACCGCGCAGCAACCTTCTGCCCCGGCTTCAACCCCTGATCCGCCCGGAACCGCCGAATCTCGGTAACCAGCTTCTGCACATCAGCGATCCGAGCATCCGCAACAGGATCCCCATACCCCTCAACCGCCGACGGCCAATCCGCGATCACCAACGACTCGCCACCAGTCAACGCCGTCCACAACTTCTCCGTCACAAACGGAATGAACGGATGCAGCAACCGCAGCACCGTGTCCAGCACATGCCCCAAGACCTTCCGCGTAGCCTCAACCCGCGCGGAATCCCCTTGGTACAACTGAACCTTGGCCAATTCCAAGTACCAGTCGCACAACTCATTCCACGTGAACTGATACAACGCATTGGCGACCTTCGCGAACTGGAAGTCCTCGAACAGTCCGTCCACTTCGGACACCAACGCCGCGAGCCGCCCGAGAATCCACCGATCGGACTCGGTCAACTCGGACGCAGCGGGAAGCGACCCGTCGGCAGTAGCACCGTTCATCATCGCGAACTTGCTGGCGTTCCACAGCTTCGTGCAGAAGTTGCGCGACCCCGCGGCCCACTCGTCCGCCAAAGCCATGTCCGCACCCGGATTGGCCCCGCGGGCGAGCGTGAACCGGGTGGCGTCCGCCCCGTAAGCGTCCATCCACTCCAGCGGATCGATGACGTTCCCCCGCGACTTCGACATCTTCTTGCCGTTGGCGTCGCGGATCAGCCCGTGCAGATAGACGTGGTCGAACGGCTGCCGCCCGGCCATCTCCTGCACCCCGAACATCATCATCCGAACGACCCAGAAGAACAGAATGTCGTACCCGGTCGACAGCACGCTGGTCGGATAGAACTTCGCCAGGTCGGCGGTCTCGTCCGGCCAGCCCATGGTCGACATCGGCCAGAGACCGGACGAGAACCACGTGTCGAGCACGTCCGGATCCTGCGTCCAGCCCTCGCCGGACGGGGGCTGCTCGTCCGGGCCCACGCACACGACCTCGCCGTCCGGGCCGTACCAGACCGGGATCCGGTGCCCCCACCACAGCTGGCGCGAAATCGTCCAGTCGTGCATGTTGTCGACCCAGTCGAAGTACCGCTTCTCCAGCTCCGCCGGGTGGATCTTCGTGCGCCCGTCGCGCACCGCGTCGCCGGCGGCCTTGGCCAGCTCGGCGACCTTGACCCACCACTGCAGCGACAGCCGCGGCTCCACGACCGTGTCGCAGCGGGAGCAGTGCCCGACCGCGTGCACGTACGGCCGCTTCTCCGCGACGATCCGGCCCTGCTCGCGCAGCGCGGCGACCACCGCGGGCCGCGCCTCGAACCGGTCGAGGCCCTCGAACGGACCGGGCACGGTGACCTCGGCGCGCTCGTTCATCACGGTCAGCATCGGCAGGTCGTGGCGGCGGCCGATCTCGAAGTCGTTCGGGTCGTGCGCCGGGGTCACCTTGACCGCGCCGGTGCCGAATTCCGGGTCGACGTGCCGGTCCGCGACCACCGGGATCTTCCGGCCGGTGAGCGGCAGCTCGATCTCGGTGCCGACCAGGTGCGTGTAGCGCTCGTCGTCCGGGTGCACGGCCACCGCGGTGTCGCCCAGCATCGTCTCCGCGCGCGTGGTGGCCACGACGATCGAGGCGTCGCCGTCGCCGTAGCGGATCGACACGAGTTCGCCGTCGTCGTCGCTGTGGTCGACCTCGATGTCCGACAGCGCCGTCTGGCAGCGCGGGCACCAGTTGATGATGCGCTCGGCGCGGTAGATCAGGCCCGCGTCGTAGAAGTTCTTGAACACCGTCTGGACGGCCTTGGACAGGTTCTCGTCCATGGTGAAGCGCTCGCGCGACCAGTCGACGCCGTCGCCGAGGCGTTTCATCTGGCCGAGGATCTTGCCGCCGTACTCGGCCTTCCACTCCCAGACGCGCTCGACGAACTTCTCCCGGCCCAGGTCGTGCCGCGACAGGCCCTCGCCGGCCAGCTGGCGCTCGACGACGTTCTGCGTCGCGATGCCCGCGTGGTCCATGCCCGGCAGCCACAGCACCTCGTAGCCCTGCATCCGGCGGCGGCGGCTCATCGCGTCCATCAGGGTGTGGTTGAGCGCGTGGCCCATGTGCAGGCTGCCGGTGACGTTCGGCGGCGGCAGTACGATCGAGAACGGCGGCTTCTCCGACGAAGCGTCAGCCGTGAAGTACCCGGCCGCTACCCAGCGGTCGTACATCGGGGCTTCCTCGGCGGCCGGGTCCCAGGCACCCGGAAGGTCGGTTTTCTGCTGCGGAGCGTTCTCGGTCACAATGGACAAGTCTACGAACCCGCCGCGGCGGGGTTACGCAGGGGGAAAGGCGGTGCGCCGATGACTCGGCCGGAGGATCCGGACGACCGGATGGAAACCCATCCCGACCTCATGGACCCCGAATGGCGCAAGCACGCCCAGCGGGACGCCTGGCTCGGCGCGAAGAAGGACATGAAGAAGCGGCGCAAGCGCGAACGCCGCAACGCTCCCGCCCCGGTCTACGGCCGCGGCGGCGCGGCGCCCAGCCGCTGGCCCGGCATCGCGGCGATCGTCGGCCTCGTGCTGCTGCTGGCCGCGGCTGTCGTGGTGCATCAGGTGCAGCCGGTCGGGGTGAACGACGGGAAGATCGGGTACATCCTCGGGCTCGGTTCCGCCGCGGAGACCAGCAGCCAGCCGCTCTAGCCCGAAGTCCGTGAAGGGCTCCTCGCGGGAATCAGATTCCCGCGAGGAGCCCTTCGCTGTTTTCCGGCCAAGGTGCACAGCCTGAACTCAACAGGCTAAACTGTGCTTATGCCCGACGACCCGACCGTCCCGCCGCACGTCGCCGAATCCGCCGGATGGATCCGCGGCGTCGTCGGCCAGCTGCACCGCAGGCTGCGGCAGGTCGACAACGCCGAGATCCTCACGCCGACCCAGACCGCGGTGCTCAACCGGCTGCACCGCGAAGGCCCGGCGACCCAGGCCGAACTGGCCGCCGCGGAGCACGTCCGGCAGCAGTCCATGGCGGCCACGCTCGGCGTGCTCGATTCGCTCGGCTACCTGAACCGCACGCGCGACCCCGCCGACGGCAGGCGCGTCGTGATCTCGCTCTCCGATCTCGGCGACAAGACCGTCGTCGGGATCCGCCAGCACCGCGACGAATGGCTCGCCGCCGCGCTGGCCGACGAGCTGACCGAAGACGAACTCGAAACGGTCCGGCGCGCGCTGCCCTTGCTGCAGCGGATCGCCCAGCGCTGACCGCACGGAACCCGAGGAGCACTGACGAATACCGCGACCGCCCCCGCGAAATCCCGTTTCGGCGCGCGCCTGGTGACCCCGCTGGTCGCGAGCGCCGTATTGAATCCGATCAACTCCACGCTCATCGCCGTCGCGCTCGTCCCGATCGGACAGGCCTTCGGCGTCGGACCGGGCCGCACGGCCTGGCTGATTTCCTCGTTGTACCTGGCCACCGCGGTCGGGCAGCCGGTCGTCGGACTGCTCGTGGACCGCTACGGCGCGCGGCGCGTGCTGCTCGGCGGCGCGTCGGTGGTGATGATCGCCGGGATCGGCGGGATGATCCCGATCTCCGTCGAATGGCTCACCGGGGTTCGGGCCGTGCTCGGCATCGGGACCTGCGCCGGATTCCCGGCGGCGATGGCGGTGCTGCGAAGGCGCGCCGACCAGAACGGCGAAGGCGTGCCCGCGCGGGTGCTGTCGGTGCTGGCGATGTCCTCGCAGACGATCATGGTGATCGGCCCGACCCTCGGCGGCGTGCTGATCGCGCTCTTCGGCTGGCCCGCGATCTTCGCGGTGAACCTGCCGCTGGCCGGGATTTCCCTCGTGCTGACTTTGCTGTGGGTGCCCAAGGACGCTCCCGCGGAGAAACCGGCCGAGCGGATCGACGTCGCCGGGATCGTGCTGTTTTCCGCCGCGCTGCTGGTGTTGCTGTGCTACCTGATGGCGCCCAGCGTCGGCGATCTGTGGCTGCTGGCCGCGGCGATCGTGCTCGGCGCCCTGTTCGCGAGGGTGGAACTGCGCGCCCGGAAGCCGTTCATCGACCTGCGGATGCTCGCCGCGAACGGACCCGTCCTGCGCACGTATTCACGCCAGGCACTGAGTTTCCTGGCGATCTACACGATCATGTTCGGCTACGTGCAATGGCTCGAAGAGGCTCGCGGGTTCGCCGAATCCGCCGCGGGACTGCTGCTCCTGCCGATGTCCGGGACCGCCGTGGCCGCGGCGGCGCTGTCCGGGCGGCCGACCGGCGTTCGGCTGCGGCTGGTGCTGGTCGGCGCCGCGCTCCTAGCCGGATCCGTCGCGCTGTTGTTCGTGAACGACGGCACCGCGCTGATCTGGCTGCTCGTGCTCGCCGCATTGTTCGGGCTGGCCCAAGGACTCACCAGCGTCGCCAACCAGACCACGCTCTACCGCGAAACCCCGGCCGAGACGATGGGCACCGCGAGCGGTCTTTTCCGGACCGCGCAATACCTTGGCGCGATCGTCGCGGCCACGATCATCGCCCAGTGCTACGGCGGGCACGCCGACTCCGGCGGGCTGCACCGGCTGGCCGTCGTGCTGATCGTGACCAGCGGCTTGCTGCTGATCGTGACCGCCGCGGACCGTGCGCTGGCGCGGGCCGAACGCCGCGCACGGGACGAGCGCGAGAAGGTGTGACGACCCCCGTCTTGGGTTCCGCACCGCGAAGGCGGACGATGTGCCCATGACTCGCGAAGCTCCGACTGGTGACGTGGACGAAGCCCGCCTCGAAGCAGGCAAGCCGAAAGGCTGGGCGGCCGGGATTCCGGGAGTCGCGGTTTCGCTCGCGCGCGGAGTGGAGCAGATGGGCCCGGTCCGCACCGCGCGCACGCTGCGGCTGCTGAACCAGCGGGACGGCTTCGACTGCCCGGGGTGCGCCTGGCCCGAGCCGCGGCAAAGCGACGGCGAGAAGCGAAAACTGGCTGAGTTCTGCGAAAACGGCGCGAAGGCGGTCGCCGAGGAAGCGACGAAACGCCGGGTCGGCCGCGAGTTCTTCGCCGCGCATCCGGTGTCCGAACTGAACGAGCGCACCGACTACTGGCTGGGCCAGCAGGGCCGGCTCACCGAACCGATGGTGCTGCGCGAAGGCGCGTCGCACTACGAGCCGATCTCCTGGGACGACGCGTTCGGCTTGATCGCCGGCGAACTGCGCGGCCTGGCGAGCCCGGACGAAGCGATCTTCTACACCTCCGGCCGCACCAGCAACGAAGCCGCTTTCGTGTACCAGCTGCTGGTTCGCTCGTTCGGCACGAACAACCTGCCGGACTGCTCGAACATGTGCCACGAATCGTCCGGCGCGGCGCTGTCGGCCACCACCGGCATCGGCAAGGGATCGGTGTCGCTGGCCGACATCCACCAGGCCGACCTGATCGTGGTCGTCGGGCAGAATCCCGGCACGAACCACCCGCGCATGCTGTCCGCGCTGGAGCAGGCGAAGGGCCGCGGCGCGAAGGTCATCGCGGTCAACCCGCTGCCCGAGGCCGGGCTGATGCGGTTCAAGAACCCGCAGAACGTGCGCGGCGTGGTCGGCAAGGGCACGCCGCTGGCCGACGAGTTCGCGCAGATCCGGCTCGGCGGCGACCTCGCGCTGTTCCAGGCGGTCGGGCATCTGCTGCTGCAGTGGGAGGACGCCGCGCCGGGGTCCATTGTGGACCGCGAGTTCGTGGAGAAGTCCACGCACGGCTTCGAGGACTGGGCCAAGCAGCGGAGCGAGGTCGACTGGCCGGAGACGGAGAAGGCGACCGGCTTGGCGCGCGAGCAGATCGAGCACGTCGCGCGGATGATCGCGACGTCGGAGCGCACCATCTACTGCTGGGCGATGGGGCTGACCCAGCACAAACACGCGGTGCCGACGATCGCCGAGGTCGTGAACCTCGCGCTGGTGCGCGGGATGATCGGCAAACCGGGTGCGGGCCTGTGCCCGGTGCGCGGCCACTCGAACGTGCAAGGCGACCGGTCCATGGGCGTATGGGAGAAGATGCCCGAGTCCTTCATGGACGCGCTGGACCGCGAGTTCGGCATCACCGTGCCGCGCGAGCACGGCTGGGACACCGTCGACTCGATCCGCGCGATGCTCGACGGCCGCGGCAAGGTGTTCTTCGCGATGGGCGGCAATTTCGCCTCCGCCACCCCGGATTCGGACCGGACCGCGGACGCGCTGCGGTCGTGCTCGCTGACCGTGCACGTGTCGACGAAGCTCAACCGTTCGCACGTCGTTCCCGGCCGCACCGCGCTGATCCTGCCGACGCTCGGCCGCACCGAACGCGACGAGCAGGAATCCGGCCGGCAGTTCGTGACGGTCGAGGACTCGATGTCGCAGGTGCACGCCTCGCGCGGACGGCTGGCCCCGGCGAGCGACGAACTGCTGTCCGAGGTCGCCATCGTGTGCCGGCTCGCGGAGCGGCTGCTCGGAGCGGACCACCCGGTGCCGTGGCGGTCGTTCGAAAAGGACTACCACCTGATCCGCGACCGCATCGCCGCCGTGGTGCCGGGCTGCCACGACTACAACCGCCGCGTCCGCGAACCGGACGGTTTCGTCCTGCCGCACGCGCCGCGCGACTCGCGCGAATTCACCGGCACGGCTACCGGCAAGGGCACGTTCACGGTGTCGGATCTGGAGTACCCGGAGGTGCCGGAGGGCCGGTTGCTGCTGCAGACGCTGCGCAGCCACGACCAGTACAACACGACGATTTACGGGCTGTCGGACCGTTATCGCGGCATCGAGGACGGCCGCCGGGTGGTGTTCGTGCACCCGGACGACCTGGCCGAACTGGGCGTCGCGGACGGCGAGATCGTCGATCTGGTCTCGGAATGGCGGGACGGGGAACGACGGGCGCCGAGCTTCCGCGCGGTGGCGTATCCGACGGCGCGGGGGTGCGCGGCGGCGTACTTCCCGGAGGCGAACGCGTTGGTGCCGTTGGATTCTGTCGCGGAGAAGTCGAACACGCCGGTGTCGAAGGCAGTGGTGATCCGGATGGAGCCGCACCGCCACGCGTGAGGGGGCGGAGAGCGACTCTTAGGCCGAACTGCTGTGCGCGCTGGCCGACTTCGCGGCATGGACCTCGGCAGACGTCTAGCCGCACGGGGTGGAAAGCGCCGCCGACGGCCGGATGGCCACTGCGGTCGTGAGGAGCGGCCCAGGTTCTCACTGGGCCGCCCCTCACGACGCCTCAGTCGATGCAGTTGTCCCCCTCCGACGTCACCGGCGGCGGCTGATCCGTCTTCACCGGCCCGCCAGCGCCAGCCCCGCCGTCCGACACCCCCGGTCCGGAGTAGACCTTCCCCAGCACCACCTGGATATGCCCGGCCGGAACGTCCGCTGATTCCTTAGTGGACAGTCCACCCAGCTCCTTCGCCACCTCCGCGCCCTCGGCGGCGAGCGCGGCCGGATACCGCACGATCGACGTCCGCTGGGCAGGCGCGTTGCCCGCGGCCGTCGCGGCGAATCCCTTGCCCTTCAACACATCCGCGACCCGCGCCGCGAGGCCGGAGGCACCCCCGGCGTTGGACACCTCGACCGCTGCTTTCGCCGCACCATCCGGCGCGGCGGGCGGCGCGGCCCCGATCAGCCCGGCCGCGAACGCTTTCACCTTCGCGGGATCCACCTGCACCGCGGTCGCCGTGGGATGGGACTTGTCGTACCGGTAGTCCTGGTTCTCCACCGGGATCGTCGTGAACTGGATGCCGCCGCCGGAAACCCCGCGCATCTTGCCGACGAAGTCCAGGATGTTCCACGACTGGTCCAGCACCACCGAGCGCTTCACCGCGTCGATGAGGTCGCTCAGCTTGCCCGGGTCGGCGAGCGTCCCGGCCGAGAGCACCTGGTGCGCCATCGACGCGAGGAACACCTGCTGCCGCCGCATCCGGCCGAAGTCGGTGCCGGGCAGGTTGTCGCGCTGGCGCACGAAGGCGAGCGCGGCTCCGCCGGAGAGCCGCTGTTTGCCCGCCGGGAAGTCCGCCCCCGAGTTCTCGTCCTTGGTGGCCTTTTTCAGGCACACCTCGACCCCGCCGACAGCCTTGCTGATCTCGGAGAAGCTCAGCAGGTTGACCTCGGCGTAGTGGTCGATGGTGACGCCGGTGAGGTCCTCCACCGCCTGCCGCGTCGCCTTGCGCGCCGCGGTCATCGACTCCTGCTCGATCTTGTCCTTGTCGGTCTCCCCGGCCGCGCGCAGCTTCGACGCCTCCGCTGCCTTGCCGCGGCCGAACGCGGCGTTGATCTTGCCTTTCCCGCCGGGCATCGAGACGTACGAGTCGCGCGGGATGGAGAACGCCTTGACCTCCTGCTGCCCGTCCGGGATCCGCAGCACGATCAGCGTGTCGGTGAGGTCGTCGCCGTTCGCGCCTGCGCGCAGTTCGTCCAGCACGCTCTGCGGCAGCGGGTTCCCCTGCGGGTCCTTCCGCGCGTCCCGGCCGACCAGCAGGATGTCCAGCGCCCCGTCGGCGTGCTTCTGGCCTTCGTCCACCGATCCGCCGCCGCCGATGACGTCGCTGCGGGTGATGTCGTCGAGCGCGCTCAGGGTCGAGAACCCGTACGCCGTTCCGGCGAACACCACCGTCGACAGCGCTCCGGCGATAACTTTTCCTGCGATCCGCACGCCCCTCTGGACGTCCGGCGAACCCGGCTTGCTGCATTCGTGACACAGCTCACAGCTCAGCGCAGGTGCGAGGCCCCGTTCATGTCCAGGATCGCGCCGGACGCCCAGGGCGTCTCCGCCGAGGCCAGGAACACCACCGCTTCGGCGATCTCCTCCGGCTCGGCGACCCGGCCGAACGGGCTCTGCTCCCGCACGGTGTCGGTGAGCCGGTCGGCGACGCGCTCGGTCGCGGTGAAGCCCGGGGCGACCGAGGTGACCGAAATGCCGTGCGGGGCCAGCTGGACCGCCAGCGACTGGCCGAACGCGTGCAGCGCGGCCTTGCTCGCGCCGTACGGCAGGTACTCGGGTTCGCCGCGGAACGCCCCGCGCGAGCCGATGTTCACGATCCGGCCGGGCACGCCGCGCGCGATGAGGTGGCGCGCGACGTGGAAGGAAACGTTGGCCGCGCCGAGCAGGTTGACGTCCAGCGTGTGCCGCCACGCCTCCTGCCAGTCCGCATAGGACATTTCGCCGATCGGCGTGCGGGTGGCCGGGGTCGTGCCGACCGCGGCGTTGTTGACCAGGACGTCGACCCCGCCGAGCTGTTCCTCGGCCACGTCGGCGATCCACTGCGCGGCGTCGGGGTTGCCCAGGTCGCCGGACACGAGCACGTGCCCGGATCCGGGCAGCGCCTCGAGCGTTTCGCGCGCGGCCTCCCGGTTGGATCCGCAGTGGACGGCGATCCGGTCGCCCCGGGTGGCGAAGGCGACGGCGATGGCGCGGCCGATTCCGCGCGAGGCTCCGGTGACGAGGACGTTCATTTCGCGAACAGCTGCGTCTCGTCGCGGAAAGCCTTGAACTCCAGCGCGTTTCCGGCCGGGTCGTGCAGGAACATCGTCCACTGCTCCCCCGCTTCGCCGGCGAACCGCTGATACGGCTCGATCACGAATTCGGTGCCCGCGGCCCGCAGCCGCCCGGCCAGCTCGTGGAACCCGTCGACGTCGAGCACCAGCCCGAAGTGCGGCACCGGCACGTCGTGCCCGTCGACCGGGTTGCGGCCCGCCTCCGCGCGAGCGCCCGGGACGACGTGCGTGACGACCTGGTGGCCGTGGAAGTTCCAGTCGACCCACGCGTCCGCCGAGCGGCCTTCCGCCAGCCCGAGCACGTCGCCGTAGAACTCGCGGGCTTTCGGCAGGTCGTCGACCGGTATGGCCAGGTGGAAGGCGGGACGGACAGCCATGCGGCACTCCTTCGGCGCGGGGATCGGTCTCTTCACGTTGACCGGCAGATGTCTGAATGTCAACATTAGGACGTGGAAGTCACCCCCCCTGAGGAAGGCGGCGCGCCGCGGGCTCGCCGACGAGGCCGCCGACCGGGTGCGCGAAGCGATCTTCGCCGGGCATTTCCGGCCCGGCGCCCCGTTGCGCGAGGTCGAACTCGCCGCCTCGCTGGAGATCAGCCGCGGTTCAGTGCGCGAGGGCATCGCGCAACTGGCGCGGGAAGGCCTGGTCCGCTGCGACTGGCACCGCCCGACCACGGTGGTCGACGTGACCGTCGAGGACGTCGAAGAGGTCTACTCGGTCCGCGCCGCCCTCGACCGGCTGGCTGCGGTTACGGCGCGCACAAACGCGTCCGCTGAGGATTTGGACGCACTGGATGCGCTGGTCACCGACCTGGAACAGGCAATCCGGTCAAAGGCCGACGGGCCGCACTTGCTAGCGCTGGACATCGCCTTCCACGACCGCGTGTACGCCGCCGCGGGCAACAGCCGATTGACCGAGGCGTGGCAAGCGGTGCGGTCGCAGGTGTTTCTGTTTCAGCTGCAACGGGTTTCGCTCGGGCATGAGCGTTACCGGGCCCGGGTGGTCGACGAACATCGCGAACTGGCGCAGCTGATCCGGAACGGGGACCGGGACCGGTTGGCCCGAGTGGCCGAGCAGCACGTGGAGTCCGCCCGGGAAAGCCTGCTCAAGCGCATCCGAACCGAGTAGTTCCCCGCATCCGCCGATCCTCTCGACCTGACAGGATCGCGGAATGGCCACCGAAACCGCCGAGCCGAGCCGGACGCGCGTCGCGCTCACCGGCGCGATGCACGGTCTCGGCGCCTTCCTGGCTTGCGCCCTGGTGCTGTGCGCGCTCGCCGTGGGGCTGGCGGCCGGTTCGAAGGGGCTGAGCCTGCCTGCCGTCTTCGCGATCCTCGTGCTCTTCTCATTCCAGCACTTCGGAATTTTCGCGCTGCCGATCGCCGTCGGAATCGGCGCGCTGGTCGCCTCGCTGGGTCAGCCGAAGCGAGCAGCGCGCCGCGCATGGCTCACGGTTTTCCCGCTCACCTTGCTGTTCCCGATCGTTTTCCTCGCCACGGCGACTATGCAACAGGCGTAGCCGCTTTCGCCCGCGTGAGCGCCTCTTCGATCCGCTTGTTGCTCGTCATGCTCATCGTCACCAAAGTCATCGACACGAGCACCCCCGCCGCCGCCACGTACGGCACTCGCACCCCGGCTGTCGCGGCGAGCCAGCCGCCCAGCACGGCACCCGATGGAGCGGCCGAGGCCGAGACCAGGCGCGACGCCGCGGCGACCCGGCCCATCAGCCGGGCCGGGACGATGACCTGGCGCAGAGAAGCGCCGAGCACCATGGTCGTCGCCATCGCGCAGCCGCACAGGGCGAACATCGCTCCGGCGAACCACGGGTTTCGGGCGAGGCCGAACGCCAGCACGGCGCCGCCCTCGATCACCGCGGTGACGGTGAGCGCGGTTCCGGTCCCGAGCCATTTCTCCAGCGGTCCGGCGAGCACCATCGCGCCTACCAATCCCCCGGCGGCTTCGGCGGCGAGCAGGAAGCCGTATCCGGCGGACTCCAACCCGAGGGCGTCCTTCGCGAATACCACCAGCACCGCTCCGAAAGCACCGAACGCCAGGTTCCCCACCGCGGGCCGCAGCGCGAGGCCCAGCAGCAGCCGTTCCTTGACTACGTAAGCGAAACCCTCCTTCGAATCCGCCCACACCGACCGGCCCGGCGCACGCTCCGGCACCGGTGTCGGCGGCAACGTCCGGATCAGCACCGCACTGGTCGCGTAGGTCAGCGCGTTCACCGCGAACGGCAGAGTTCTTCCCACGGCGAAAAGGAAACTCCCGACCGGCGGCCCGGCGAACTGCCCGGCGGCGGTGGACGCCCCGCGCAGGTAGCCGTTGGCCCGGCGGAGCAACGTCTGGTCCCGCGCCAGCAGATCCGGCAGGTACGCCTGCGCGGCGGTGTCGAAGAACAGCGTGCCGGTGCCGAGCAGGAACGCAACCCCGAGCAGAACGGGAATGCTGAGCCATCCCAACGCGCCCGCGGCCACCGTCAGCACCAGCAGCGCGGCCCGCACCAGGTCCGCGATCCACATCGTGCGCCGCCGGTCCCAGCGGTCGACCAGCGCGCCAGCGAACAGCCCGGCCACCGGATAGGGCGCGAGCACCGCGACCGTCACCAGACTGACCACCAGCGGATCGCTGTCCAGCACCACTGCTAGCAAGGGCAAGGCCGCGGCATACGCGCCGTCTCCGAGAGAACTGACCGTCGCGGCTGTCCACAAGCGACTGAACGCGGGAGGCATCTTCGTCTTGGTCATCGGGCAGCACCCGGCCCCGGACG
This sequence comes from Amycolatopsis sp. NPDC104775, assembly GCF_055583325.1. Taxonomy (NCBI): domain Bacteria; kingdom Bacillati; phylum Actinomycetota; class Actinomycetes; order Pseudonocardiales; family Pseudonocardiaceae; genus Amycolatopsis; species Amycolatopsis sp. NPDC104775. The sequence continues at coordinate 293,547 of NZ_JBVJOE010000004.1, read as the reverse complement.
GAAGAACGCGACCGCGACGGTGGCGGCGGCCTCGTCGGCGTCGCGGGCGTCCCGCACCTCGTCGAGCAGTTCGGCCAGCCGGCGCTCGAATTCCTCGAACCGCTCCTCGCTGATGCGCGTGTGCTGCATCCGGACGAACCGGCGCGAGCCCTCGGGCGCGGTCGAAAGGTCGTCGAGCGCGTGCCGCAGCAGCACGTCCCGCTGCCCCGCGGCCGGTTCGGGCAGTTCGATGCTTTTCCCGACGTGCGCGTAGTAGCGCTCCTGCACGCCGCGGACCTTCCGCGTGCGCACGACGTGCACGATCCCGGCGCGCTCCAGCACCCGCATGTGGTAGCTGGAACTGCCTTTCGCGATGTCCAGCTTCTCGGCCACCTGCGTGATCGTCGCGGGCCCGTCGCGCAGCACCGCGAGCACGCGGTGCCGCACGACGTTGCTCACGGCGCGCAGCTGATCGGTGGTCTCCACCTGGACAGATTCTTGGGGCGGGACGTAGCCCGCCTGGTCGTCCCCAGTCACGGGGACAATGGTCAACGACTCTTGACCATTTGTCCAGCCTTTATTTTTCCCTGGCGGTGCTCAGCCGCCGAACAGCCCGACCACCTTCCGGATCAGCTCGACCACGCCGTAGCCGAACGGGGCGAGCACCCACAGCCAGGCGATCACCAGCAGGAGGGTCCGGCCGCCGGAGCGGCCCTCGGCACTCGTCATCAGGCTTCACTCCCCACCGCGGCCGCACCGGCCGGTTCGTGGAATTTCTCCTTCACCGGGCGCACGCATTCGTTCGCGACGAACCCGACCACCAGCAGGCCGATCATGATCCAGAACGACAGCTGGTAAAGGTCCGGACCGGCCTTGCCGGCGGCCTTCTGGCTGTCGGCGATCCCGTCCACGATCAGCGGCCCGAGCACGCCCGCCGCCGACCACGCGGTCAGCAGCCTGCCGTGGATCGCGCCCACCTGATAGGTGCCGAACAGGTCCTTGAGGTACGCCGGCAGCGTCGCGAACCCGCCGCCGTAGAAGGACAGGATCAGCATCGCGCACAGCACGAACACGAGCTTCGAGCCGTTCGTGGTCAGCGCGATCACGAGGTACAGCAGCGCGCCGACGCCGAGGTAGAACCGGTAGATGTTCTTGCGCCCCACCAGATCCGAGGCCGACGACCAGACGAACCGGCCCAGCATGTTGGTCAGCGAGAGCAGCGCGACGAACCCCGCGGCGGACGCGGCGCCGACCGGGGCCGAGGTGCCCTTGAAGAAGTCGGTGATCATCGGCGCGGCCTTCTCCAGGATGCCGATGCCCGCGGTCACGTTGAGGCACAAGACAATCCAGAGACACCAGAACTGCGGCGTCTTCAACGCGTTCGCCGCCGAGACGTTCGCCGTGGAGATCATTGGCTTCGCCGCGGCCTGCTTCACCTCGCCAGCCGGACGCCAGTCGTCGGCCGGGACGCGGACGATCAGCACGCCCATCGTCATGAAGACCGCGTACACGATCCCGTGGATCAGGAACGCCGTCGCGATGTCGCCGGTCGTGGGCGAGGTGCCGAGCATCGCCGACGACCACGGCGACGCGATCAGCGCGCCGCCGCCGAAGCCCATGATCGCGATCCCGGTGGCCATGCCCGGCCGGTCCGGGAACCATTTGATCAATGTCGACACCGGCGAGATGTAGCCGATGCCGAGGCCGATCCCGCCGACCCCGCCGTAGCCGGCCACCACGAGCCAGAACTGCCCGGTCGCGACGCCGAGCGCGGCGAGCAGGAACCCGGTCGAGAAACAGACTGTCGCGACGGCCATCGCCCAGCGCGGCCCGTTGCGCTCGACCAGGGTGCCGCCGAACGCGGCGGACAGCCCCAGCATCACGATGCCGAGCTGGAACGGCAGGCCGGACTGCGTGCCGGACAGTCCCAGGGTCTTCTCCAGCGGCGTCTTGAAAACACTCCACGCGTAGGCTTGGCCGATCGACAGGTGGATGGACAGCGCCGCGGGCGGCACGAGCCAGCGGGTCCAGCCGGGCGGTGCGACGATGCGGGAACGGGCAAGAAAGCCGGGGACAGCCATCGGCGGTCTCCTCCCAACAGTGACGAGGTGCTGGGAATGGTTTACCAGATCCTCGGCGTTGCGCCGGATGACTGTCGAATGACCTGAGGCTGTCTTGTCGATGACGACAACCGACAGCGCCAAAGACGACAAAACGAGCGGGAGCGGGCGATGGGCAGAGTGACGGTGCGGCGGCCGGTACGGCGGATCTCCGCGACCGGGCAGCGGAGCCGGCCGGACTCGCTGGCCGCCGAAGAACCGCTCGAACTGCGGGTCGGCGGCAAGGCACTGGCGGTGACCATGCGCACGCCGGGTCACGACGTCGAACTGGCGCACGGATTCCTGCTGTCCGAGGGCGTGCTGGGGTCTCGTGAGGACGTGGCCGTGGCGCGCTACTGCGACGGGGTCGACGACCAGGGCCGCAACACCTACAACGTGCTCGACATCGCACTCGCCGAGGGCGTCGCCCCGCCGGACACCGGTGTCGAGCGGAACTTCTACACCACCTCGTCGTGCGGCGTCTGCGGCAAGGCCGCGCTCGACGCGGTGAAGCTGCGCAGCCGGTTCTCCCCCGCCGCGTCCGAGTTCACGGTGAAGACCGACGTCCTCACCCAGCTGCCGGATCGGTTGCGGGAAGAGCAGAAAGTGTTCGCCTCGACCGGTGGCCTGCACGCCGCCGGACTGTTCACTTCGGACGGTCAGCTCGTCGTCGTGCGCGAGGACGTCGGACGGCACAACGCGGTGGACAAGGTGCTCGGCTGGGCTCTGCAGGCGGGCCGGATCCCAGCGCCCGATCTGGGCTTGCTGGTCTCAGGCCGCGCCTCGTTCGAACTCGTGCAGAAGGCCGCGATGGCCGGTATCGGCCTGCTCGCCGCGGTGTCCGCGCCGTCCTCGCTCGCGGTCGAACTGGCCGAGGAGAACGGCATGACGCTGATCGGTTTCCTGCGCGGCGACAGCATGAACCTCTACACCGGGGACCAGCGCCTGCTCACCTGATCACGCCCCGGCGGGCACCCAGTTGCCGTGGAAGCCGTGCGGGACCCGGTCCGGCAACTGCACGGCGGCGACGGTTTCGAGGGTGCCCGCGTCGAGCAGGACAAGATCGCTGCGCGCCTCGGCGGCGTCGTAGACATAGCCCATCAGCACCCCCTCGTCCTCGCCCGCGTCCGCGCCGGACGGAACGAACACGAATTCGCCCGGCTCGCGTCCGGGACCGAACCGGTGCACGTCCACGGTTCCCTTGCGCAGGTCGTGTTTGTACACCGCGCCGGCGCTGCGCGCCCGGTCGTCGACCGCCGTCGAGTAGCCGTAGCGATGCGGCAGGCCGACCAGCCGCTCGTCCACCCGCGGGAACTCCTGGCCGTGCTCGTCGATCCGGTCCTCGACCACTTTCCCGAGCGCGAGATCGACGGTCCAGCGGTCGAGCGTCGGCTCGCCTTCGGCCGGACCGTGCAGCGCGCGGTCGAACATCTTCGGATGCCGGACCACGTCGAGCACGATCCGGTCGTCCTCGTCGTAGGCGTTGAGCGGGTGGAACACGTAGCACTGGCCGACGTCGAACCAGCGGACGTCGCTGTTGTCCCCTTCGCGCGGCATCACGCCGACGCGCGCCGGGTAGTCCGGATTCCATCGGTAGGGCAAGGAACTCACGCCGCGTCCGGTGCGCGCGGTCAGCGGGTCGGGCACGTCGACCGGCGCCGGGGCCTGGTCCGGATCGAAGGTGACCGGCAGGTCGTAGAACACGACATACCGTTCGGTGAGCGAGAAATCATGCATCATCGGCGCGCCGGTGACCTCGACGTCGACCGTGCGCCGCGCCCGGCCGTCGGTGCCGATCACCGAATACTGCACCCGGTTCCCGAGTCCGAATTGGTAGGAGACCGCGTGCAGCTCGCCGGTCCGCGGATCGCGCTTCGGGTGTGCCGTGTAGCCGAAGAGGGTGCCGTCGAAATCGCAGACGCCGAGGGTGTCCAGCTCCTCGCTGAGCTCCCACTGCGGCAGCCCGCCCTCGACGAGCGCGATGGTGCGCCCGGCGTGCCCGATGACGTTGGTGTTGGCCCCGGCTTCGTCAGTCCCGACCCGGCGGCTGCGGTACCACTCGGCCCGGCCGTCGCGCAGCCGTACGCCGTGCACCATGCCGCGGCCGAGGAACCAGTGGTGCGTTTCGGGATCCGGATCGGCCGGATTCGGCCCGTTGCGCAGGTAACGGCCGTCGAGGTAGTCCGGCAGCCGTCCGGTCACCGTCAGCCGGGTGCTCGTGTATTCGCGCTCGACCGGCGCGAAGTTGCCTTCGAGGAAGTGATTGTTCATGACCCGCTCCCGCCCATAACGTGGTTATGAGCACCGGTATAACAGGGTTATGGGATACTGGCAAGCATGAGCGAGCGGACTCGGGGCGAACACGCGCGGACGGAACTGGTCGAGGCGGCGATCCGGCTGCTGGCCGACGGCGGCGCGGAAGCCCTGCAGGCCCGCAAGCTGGCGGCCGAAATCGGTGCCTCCACGATGGCCGTCTACACCCACTTCGGCGGGATGGCCGCGCTCACCGAGGCCGTTGCGCGAGAAGGGTTCCGGCGGCTGATCGCGAACATGGCGACGGTCGGCCAGAGCGACGATCCGGTGGCCGATCTGTATCAGCTCGCCCTCGCCTACCGCCGCACCGCGGTGGAGCACCCGGAACTGTTCGCGCTGATGTTCCGCGAGGCCGGCGCGCAGGGCCAAGCGGTGAGCGATCTGTTCAAAGAGAACTCGGACACCGAAGCCGCGGCGTCGTTCCGGGGCATGGTCGCCACCGTCGCGCGCACCATCGACGCCGGACGCCTCAAGGGCGACCCGCTAGCCGTCGCCTCGCAGGTGTGGAGCGCGGTGCACGGCTACGTCACCCTCGAACTGCTGGGCCACTTCGGCCGGGGCGACCGCGGCGTGACCGAGGTGCTCGCGCCACTCTGCGTGACGCTGATCGTCGGCCTCGGAGACCGTCCTGCCGCCGCCCGGGCGTCCGTGGGTCTGATCACAACAACCGAGTGAAGATCCGCCGAGGGCAACGTTTCGCCCGTTCCTCACGTCTTACGCTATATGGGTGAGGGGGATCGGGTGAACGAGGAGACTGAGGGCCGAAGGCGGGTGAGCCGCCGGTCCCTGCTGATCGCGGGCGCTTCGGGCCTCGGCATCGCCGGGCTCGCGGTGGGCAGCGCGACCGGCGTAGTGCCGTACAACCAGGCCATGCAGCGAGCACTCGGCGTGACGTCGTCGACGCCGGTGACCCAGCTGGGCAGCATGCGGGTGGAACGCGTCTACTCGCACGCCCGCGGCCGGGAAGTCGATCTCGTGTTTTTGCTGCCGAGCAAGAAGCCGCCGGCCGGACTGCCGATCTCGCTGATGCTGCACGGCCTGCACGGTTCCGCACGCTCCGCTTCGCCGAGCGGCCTGCTGAAACAATTGGGCAGCGACGTCGCCCGCAAGGCCGTGCCCGCCTACGGCTTCCTCGCCGTCGACGGCGGCGACAACTACTGGCACCAGGTCCGCCCCGGCGACGACCCGATGGCGATGCTGCTGGAAGAAGTCCCGCAATGGCTGCGCGCCCGCGGCTTCGGCGGCACGGACGGCCTGCCGTTCGCGTGCGCCGGAGTGTCGATGGGCGGCTTCGGAGCGCTGCTGTACGCCCGCCGCCGAGCCGAACGCCGCCAGCCGCCCGCCGCGGTCGCCGCGATCGCGCCCGCGCTGATCACGTCGTGGCCGGAAATGGCGAAGCGGCGCATTTTCACCGGCATGACCGACTGGACTTCGCTCGACCCGCTGCGCCACCAGTCCGCCCTGCAAGGCATTCCGACGGCGGTTTACTGCGGGACCGAGGATCCGTTCATCACCGGAGTGCGGCGGTATATCGCGGAAACGCGTCCGGCCATTGGGTATACGGCACACGGAAAGCACAGCGACACGTTTTTCCGGACCACGGTGCCCAGCATGGTGGGATTCTTGGGGAAGCATTTGCGGCAGAAGGCGTGAGCTTGGTTCGCTGAGGTCAGAAGAGGCTCGCCAGTTCGTCGATCACGTGCGTCGGGGTGCCAGCGGCGAGGATTCCCGTGCGGAGTCGTTTCCAGTTTTCACCCGCAGCCGAACCGTCTACCTTTTGAGACGAACCGTCGAAATGCAGCGACGCTAGCGCTTTCTCACGTCCGCCCTCCCCGCCATCGGATTGCGGGGCGCGAAATCAGCCTTCGGACATCCGCACTACGTGAAAAGGACTTCCCGCGAGGGAATTACGAGACCCAGCGGGCCACGACCGACATCACCCAGAATCCGACCATCGCCGCCAGCGCCATCAGCAGCGACCAGCGCAACTGCTGCGCCCGCGTCTCCGATCCGCGCAGGCGGCGCAGGAACAGCCACGACACCACGAACAGCGGGATCGGCAGCAGCGGCAGCGCCGACAGCCGGGTGCCGACCGCGACCAGGCATACCAGGGTGAACAGCGCGAGCAGGATCTCGGAGGCGCGGAGCAGCCACGGGAACCGCGTCAGCACGGACGCGGCGACCCGTTCGCTCAGCTCCACGAGGCCGACCGGCGCGGCGGACGGCTCGGTTTCGGCGGGTACCGCTTCGCCGGGGTCGGCAGTCTCGTCCCCCCGGGGTGCGGTCAGCGGCACGGTTGTCATCCTGTCCATTATCGCGCCTGCCGAGGACACCCGGACAGCCGACTCCTGCTAACGCCCGGCGAGGGCCGGGTCAGGCCGACTTCTCGCCGCGCTCGCTGCGGGTGCGGCGCGACGGCTGGCGAGCCACGATCGTCGGGTTGACGTTCTCCCGCACGGTCTGCTCGGTGATCACGACCTTCGCCACGTCCTCGCGGCTCGGGATGTCGTACATGACCGGCTGGAGGACTTCCTCCATGATCGCGCGCAGGCCCCGGGCTCCGGTGCCGCGCAGCACGGCCTGGTCGGCGATGGCCTCGAGCGCGGTCTTGGTGAACTCCAGCTCGACGTTGTCCATCTCGAAAAGTTTCTTGTACTGCTTCACCAGCGCGTTGCGCGGCTGCGTCAGGATCGAGACGAGCGATTCCTTGTCCAGGTGGTTCACCGTCGCCACGACCGGGAGCCGGCCGATGAACTCCGGGATCAGCCCGAACTTGATCAGGTCCTCCGGCATGGTCTCGGAGAACACGTCGCTGCCCTCGATCTCGGCCTTGGTGCGGATCTCCGCGCCGAAGCCGAGGCCGCGCTTGCCGACCCGCTCGTTGATGATCTTTTCCAGCCCGGCGAACGCGCCCGCCACGATGAACAGCACGTTCGTGGTGTCGATCTGGATGAATTCCTGGTGCGGGTGCTTGCGCCCGCCCTGCGGCGGCACCGACGCGGTGGTGCCCTCGAGGATTTTCAGCAGCGCCTGCTGCACGCCCTCGCCGGACACGTCGCGGGTGATCGACGGGTTCTCGCTCTTGCGGGCGATCTTGTCGACCTCGTCGATGTAGATGATGCCGGTCTCGGCGCGCTTGACGTCGTAGTCGGCCGCCTGGATCAGCTTGAGCAGGATGTTCTCGACGTCCTCGCCGACGTAGCCCGCCTCGGTGAGCGCGGTGGCGTCGGCGATGGCGAACGGGACGTTCAGCAGCTTCGCCAGCGTCTGCGCGAGGTAGGTCTTGCCGCAGCCGGTGGGGCCGAGCATCAGGATGTTCGACTTGGCCAGCTCGACCGGCTCGTCCTTGGAGTCCTTCGGGCCGGACTTGTCGTCGGCCTGGATCCGCTTGTAGTGGTTGTACACCGCGACCGCGAGCGTCTTCTTCGCGTCGTCCTGGCCGATGATGTACTGCTCGAGGAACTCGTGGATGTCGGCGGGCTTGGGCAGCTCGTCGAGCTTCACGTCGCCGGCTTCGGCGAGCTCCTCTTCGATGATCTCGTTGCAGAGGTCGATGCACTCATCGCAGATGTAGACCCCTGGCCCGGCAATGAGCTTCTTCACCTGCTTCTGGCTCTTGCCGCAGAAAGAACACTTCAGCAGGTCGCCGCCGTCACCGATCCGTGCCATGGCCGTTGACCTCGTCCCCTCCGGTGCGCGAGCGCACCTGCACAACTGGATGGCGGCCCCGGGACTGCCAGGCGTTCCCGGAACCCACACGCATTGCCACCGACGGTACCCGCCCGGAGGCGCGGGCGGGAACACCCGACCCCCATAGGGCACGTCGACGACCGACAGTAGACCAGCGGGCCGGTGCGCGTCGCGGATTCGCCGCGCACCGGCCCGTCGCGGTCAGTTCGCCGAGGCCTTCCGGTACGGGAGCACCTCGTCGATCAGGCCGTAGGCCTTGGCCTCCTCGGCGGTGAGGATCTTGTCCCGCTCGATGTCGGCCTTGATCTCGTCCGGTTGCTTGTTCGTGTGCTTGGCCAGGATGACCTCCATCTGGCGGCGCACGCGCTGGATCTCGTTGGCCTGGATCTCCAGGTCCGAGACCTGCCCGTAGGTGCCCTCGGTGGCCGGCTGGTGGATCAGCACGCGCGCGTTCGGCAGCGCCATGCGCTTGCCCGGCGTGCCCGCCGCCAGCAGGACCGCGGCGGCCGAGGCGGCCTGGCCGAGGCACACGGTCGAGATGTCCGGGCGGATGTACTGCATGGTGTCGTAGATCGCCATCAGCGACGTGAACGACCCGCCCGGGGAGTTGATGTAGATGCTGATGTCGCGGTCCGGGTCCTCATGCTCGAGGTGCAGCAGCTGGGCCATCACGTCGTTGGCCGACGCGTCGTCCACCTGCACGCCGAGGAAGATCGTCCGCTCCTCGTACAGCTTGTTGTACGGGTTGGACTCCTTCACGCCGTAGCTGGTGCGCTCGACGTAGGACGGGAGGATGTACCGCGACTGCGGAGTCTGCGGGGCCCGGAAGTCACCCGGGAGCCGGAAGTTGCTCATGACGCTCTCCTGTGTGCTTGCGGGCTCAGTTGCTCGAGGTCAGGCCGCTGTCGCGGGTCAGCACGTGGTCGACGAAGCCGTAGTCCTTCGCCTCCTGCGCGGTGAACCAGCGGTCGCGGTCGCCGTCCTTGATGATCTGCTCGGTGGTCTGCCCGGTCTGCTCGGCGGTGATCTTCGCCAGCTCCTGCTTCCACTTGTTGAACAGGTCCGCCTGGATCGCGATGTCGGAGGCGGTGCCGCCGACGCCCGCGGACGGCTGGTGCATCAGGATGCGCGCGTGCGGGAGCGCGTAGCGCTTGCCGGGGGTGCCCGAGGAGAGCAGGAACTGCCCCATCGAGGCCGCCATGCCCATCGCGTAGGTCGCCACGTCCGGGCGGATCAGCTGCATGGTGTCGTAGATCGCGAACCCCGCGGTCACGGACCCGCCCGGCGAGTTGATGTAGAACCGGATGTCCGACTCCGCGTCGTCCGCGTCGAGCAGCAGGAGCTGCGCGGTGAGCCGGTTGGCGACCTCGTCGTTGACCTCGGAGCCGAGAACGACGATGCGCTCCTGGAGCAACCGCTCGAACACCGAGTCGGTGAGGTTGAGCCCCGCGGTGCCGGTCCGCCCCTCGGGCATGTGCTGCTTCACGTCTGCCTGCCTTTTCACCGGCGGCGGGCCGCCTGGAAGAGCCGCGCCGCCGCTGTCGTGTTCAGATGCTTGAGATCTTGCAACCGACCCTAACGAACTTGGGCGGTGCAGAATGCCTGACACCGCCCAAGTTCGCTTACAGCTTTACTCGGCCGGGGTCGCCGCCGCTTCTTCGGTGACCTGAGTCTCTTCGGCCGGGGCTTCTTCGTCCGTGCCGAACAGCTCGCTCAGGTCGACCTCGGACCCGGACGCGTCCTTCACCGTGGTGCCGCGCACGACCGAGGCGAGCGCCTTGCCGCGGCGGACGTCGGCGTAGATCGCGGTCAGCTGGCCGGACTGCTGGGCCCGCTGCACGTACTCGTCCGGGCTGACGCCGAAGCGCTGCGCCTGGTAGATGATGCGCTCGGTCAGCTCGCCGTCGTTGACCGACGTCTTCTCCTTGTCGGCGATGGTGTCCAGCAGCAGCTGCGTGCGGACGGCCTTCTCCGACTCCTCCTTGACCTCGGCGTTGAACTCGTCGAGGGTGCGGCCCTCGGCCTCCAGCGCCTTGGCGAACTGCTCCTCGTCGTGGTCGAACGGGTGGACCGCGTCGTGCTTGCGGTTCTCGATCTCGGCCTCGACGACCTTCTCCGGCAGCGGCACCTCGGTGCGCTCGAGCAGGATCTCGAGGACCTTGTCGCGTGCCTGGACGCCCTGCTGCATCTTCTTGACGCGGCCGAGCCGGGTGCGCAGGTCCTCGCGCAGCTCGTCGATCGTGTCGAACTCGCTCGCCAGCTGCGCGAACTCGTCGTCGGCCTCGGGCAGCTCGCGCTCCTTGACCGACTGCACGGTGACGGTGACCTCGGCGTCCTGGCCGGCGAACTCGCCCGCGACCAGCTTGGTGGTGAACACCTTGGTCTCGCCCGCGGTCGCGCCGACGATCGCCTCGTCGATGCCGTCCACGAGCTGGCCGGAGCCGATCTCGTAGGACAGGCCGGTGGTGGAGGCCTCCTCGACGGCCTTGCCGTCGACGGTGGCCGAGAGGTCGATCGACACGAAGTCGCCGTTCTGGGCCGGGCGCTCGACGCCGGTCAGGGTGCCGAAGCGGGCGCGCAGCTCGTCGAGCTGCTCGGCGACCTCTTCGTCGGTGGTCTCGACGTCGTCGACGCTGATCTCGAGGCCGGCGAGGTCGGGCAGCTCGATCTCCGGCCGCACGTCGACCTCGGCGCTGAACTCCAGCACCTCGCGGTCCTCGAGCTTGGTCACCTCGAACTCGGGCTGGCCGAGCGTCCGGACCTCGCCCGCGCGGACGGCCTCGATGTACTTGGCCGGAATGGCCTCGTTGACGACCTCGTCGAGCACCGGCGCGCGGCCGATCCGGCTTTCCAGGACGCGAGCGGGGACCTTGCCGGGACGGAAACCGGGAACGCGCACCTGCTGGGCGATCTTCCGGTACGCGGCGTCGAAGTTCGGCTTGAGCTCGTCGAACGGCACCTCGACATTGATCTTCACTCGCGTCGGGCTGAGCTGCTCGACGGTGCTCTTCAAGGTCTTCTCCTCGAGCGGTAAACGATGGGGGCGGACAGTCCCTCAGGACCGCCCCGGTCACCTGCTGACCGGGACATCCGAGTCTAGGCCAGAGGGTTGACAAGACGGCCTGCGGGGCACCTGCCACACCCGCACCGATCAGCGGACGCCGCCGCGCACCCGTAGCGTCGGGTACGTGGTTTCCGGGCAACAGAACGAAGGACCAGCCGCCGCGGCGACGCGCCTCACCGGTCTCAAGGCAGTCCCGCACGGCACCCCAGGCACGCTCAGTAAGGTCACACTGACCGACGGCGACCACCGTTTCGAGGCGATAGTGAAACGCGGCCACGCCCCAGGCGCGACCCGCGCCGAGGCAGCCGGACTCCGCTGGCTCGCCGAAGCAGACGCGGTACGCATCCCCCGGGTGCACGGCGCCGACGACACCTGGCTGGTACTGGACCGAGTGGCCGAGTCCACCCCCTCACACGCGGAAGAGTTCGGCCGAAACCTCGCCCACCTGCACGCGGCCGGAGCCCCAGCCTTCGGCGCCCCTCCCCCAGACGGCCCGACCGACGCCTGGATCGGAACCGCCCCGATGCGCAACTCCCCAGGCGACTCATGGCCGGAGTGGTACGCCGAACACCGAATCCTCCCGTACGTCCGAATGGCCTCCCACATCCTGGATCCCGCAGTATTCGAACGAGCCTGCACACGAATCCCGTCGATAGCTGGCCCACCCGAACCACCCGCCCGCCTGCACGGAGACCTGTGGAACGGCAACGTCCTGTGGGACGAAGACGGCGCAGTACTGATCGACCCAGCAGCCCACGGCGGTCACCGGGAAACGGATCTAGCGATGCTGCACCTATTCGGCTGCCCGCACCTAGACCGAATCGTCGCCGCCTACGACGAGTTCGCACCCCTGGCAGACGGCTACCGCGACCGAATCGCCCTGCATCAACTCTTCCCACTCCTGGTCCACACAGTCCTTTTCGGACGCTCCTACGCCGAACAAGCGACCACCGCCGCACGCTCGCTGGGCTGACCCCCGCGACTCACGATCCGTGAGGGCCACCTTCACAGACTCTGATTCCCTCAGGGTTCCCCTCACGACCAGCCACCCCACGCACCCAACGCCACATTCGAGCCCAAGCCCCACCACAAAACCGCAGCCCACACACCCACCTCATCGAGGCACCCAGCCCCTCCCCCACACCCCGATACGAAGCCTTCTCTGCGGTTCGGGGGTGCTTGTCAAGGCATCTTTCCCGCCTTGACAAGCACCCCCGAACCGTCAGCACAATCAACCTTCGGGGTGCCCCACGCAACCACCCCCGGCGCAATGTCGCCCCCAGGGCGACGAGCCGCCGCCCACAGCGCACTCACAGCGAGCACACATCGCCCCCACACCCGCAAACCGCACGCTCGACACATGAACTCCCGCGCGAGACCGACCGCCCACCCGGGCAGGCGATCCCTGCGCACGAAACTCACCCTCTCCACGATCACCCTCCTCTCCCTGGTCTGCCTCGCCATCGGCGTCATCAGCGAATTCGCCCTCCGAGCCTTCCTCCTCGCCCAAACCGACACCCAGCTCTCCGCCGCCACCGCCCGAGCCCTCGACTTCTCCACCCACCCAGCCCCTCCCTCCGACAACGACAACGACAACGAACGCACCCCCCTCGACGCCCCCGGCCAAGCCGCAGGCACCGTCACCGCCCTCTTCTCCCCCGACGGCACAACCGGCACCGGCGGCTGGCTCTCCCCCCACGGCCAGCGCATCACCCTCACCCCCGACGAACTGACCGCCCTCCGAGACCTCCCCACCACCGGCCGCCCCTACACCCGCACCATCGGCCCCCTCGGCGACTACCGCCTCACCGCGTTCCCCGTCCCCAACGGCATCGTCATCACCGGCGTCCCCCTGGCCCCTATGCAGCAAACCCTGCTGACCGTCGGCCTGATCCTCTTCGGCGTAGCCGCCGCCGGAGTAACCGGCGCTGCGTTCCTAGGCGCCTTCGCCGTCCGCCGCACCCTCCGCCCGCTGGACCGAGTCGCGGAAACCGCCTCCCGGGTCTCCGAACTCCCGCTGGACCGAGGCGACGTAGACCTCTCCGTCCGCGTCCCCGCTCAAGACACCGACCCCCGCACCGAAGTCGGCCAGGTCGGCGCGGCACTGAACCACATGCTCGGCCACATCTCGTCCGCGCTCGAAGCCCGGCACGCCAGCGAACTGCGCGTCCGCCGGTTCGTCGCCGACGCCAGCCACGAGTTGCGCACCCCGCTCGCCGCCATCCGCGGTTACGCCGAACTCGCCGGGCGGTCCGACAGCCACGCGCCGCCGGACGTCGCGCGTTCGATGGCCCGGATCGAGTCCGAGGCCGACCGGATGACCGCGCTCGTCGAGGACCTCCTCCTGCTCGCCCGCCTCGACGCGGGCCGTCCGCTGGACGTCGCGGAAGTCGACCTGACTCGCCTGGTCGCGGACGCGGTCGGCGACGCGCACGTAGCCGGCCCGCACCACGTCTGGCAGCTCTCGATGCCGGACGAACCGATCCTCGTGCTGGGCGATGTCCAACGGCTGCACCAGGTTTTGGCGAACCTGCTCGCGAACGCCCGCGTCCACACGCCGCCCGGCACGACGGTGGTCACCGCCCTGAGCCGGGCCGCGGACGGCAGTGCCATGGTGACCGTGACCGACGACGGCCCGGGCATCCCGCCGGACCTGCAGCCAGCGGTGTTCGAACGCTTCGCGCGCGGCGATTCGTCCCGGTCGCGGGCAGCCGGTTCGACCGGGCTGGGCCTGGCGATCGCGTCGGCCGTGCTGACCGCGCACCACGGCGCCATCGCCATGCGCAGCCGTCCCGGCCGGACGGAATTCGCGGTGCGGCTGCCGATCGCGGTCCCGGCTCAGCGCACGCCAGCAGCCAATGACCGCAAGTCCCACAGCGGGCACACAGGGTAGGCACATCCCGGCCCCAGCTCACGCCGCGAGGCTGGCCGCATGACCGCAGTCGCGACCTCCTCAGCCGTTCCCGCCGCGCCGGTACAGCGCGCCGAGCCGAGGTGGGTGCGTCCGGCCCTGGTGTCGCTGCTCGTCGCCACGGCTGTGCTGTACCTGTGGGATCTCAGCGCGTCTGGCTGGGCCAACGCGTTCTACTCCGCCGCCGCGCAAGCCGGATCGCAGAGCTGGAAGGCGTTGCTCTTCGGCTCCACCGACGCCGCCAACGGCATCACCGTCGACAAGACGCCCGCCGCGCTCTGGGTGATGAGCCTGTCCGCGCGGCTGTTTGGCGTGAACGCGTGGAGCATCCTGGTGCCCCAAGCGTTGATGGGTGTCGGCTCGACGTGGCTGCTTTACGCGACTGTCCGGCGCCCTTCGGGCGCGGCGGCGGGATTGCTTGCCGGTGTGGTCCTTACCCTCACCCCGGCAGCGGCACTGATCTTCCGCTTCAACAACCCGGACGCCTTGCTGGTCCTGCTCCTGATCGCCGCCGCCTACTGCGTGGTTCGGGCGATCGAAAAAGCCAGCCCCCGATGGATCGTTTTCGCCGGCGTGGCAATCGGATTCGGCTTTATCGCCAAAATGCTGCAAGCGTTTCTCGTCCTGCCCGCCTTCGCACTCGCCTACTTCGTAGCCGCGCCGGTCGCGCTGAGCAAGCGTCTCCTGCACTTGCTCGCCGGGCTCGCCGCAGTTGTGGTTTCCGCGGGCTGGTACCTCGCGGTCGTGGCGTTGTGGCCGGTCGCCGACCGGCCGTACATCGGCGGGTCGCAAAACAACAGCCTGCTCGAACTTACCTTGGGCTACAACGGTTTCGGCCGCATCACCGGCGACGAGACCGGCAGCGTCGGCGGAAGCCCGGGCGGCGGCTGGGGCAGCACCGGGCTGTTCCGGTTGTTCGGCGGCGAAATGGCGGGCGGCATCGCGTGGCTGCTGCCCGCGGTGGTGCTCGGGCTGGGCGCTGGCCTGTGGTTCACCCGGTACGCGCCCCGCACCGACCGCGGCCGGGCTTCGCTGCTGCTCTGGGGCGGCTGGCTGATCGTGACCGCCGCGGTGTTCAGCTTCATGGGCGGGATCATCCACCCGTATTACACCGTCGCGCTCGCCCCGGCGATCGCCGCGCTCGTCGGGACCGCCGCCGTCCAGTTGTGGCGGATCCGCGGCAATCCGGCCGCTGTCGGGCTGCTCAGCGGCGGCGTCGCGGTGACGACCGTGGCGAGCTACTTGCTGCTGAACGGTTCTTGGCAACCGTGGCTCGCGCCGACGGTCCTCGTCCTCGGCATTCTGGCGGCTCTCGCGCTGTTTTTCGTCCAGCACTTCGGCCGGACCGCCGCGGTGCTGGGGCTGGCCGTTCTGCTCACTGGCTCCGGGGCGTACAGCCTCGCTACCGCGGCGACTCCGCACAGCGGCGCGATTCCATCCGCCGGACCGAACACGCGGCAGATGTTCGGCGGCGGCGGACTGCTCGGCACCACGATGCCCGGCGCGAACCTGACCGCCTTGCTGCGGAACTCCGGCGACTACCGGTGGGCCGCCGCGACCGTCGGGTCCAACAACGCCGCCGGATACCAGCTCGGCAGCGGCAAACCAGTGCTCGCGGTGGGCGGATTCAACGGCACCGACCCGTATCCGACGCTCGCGCAGTTCGAGCAGTACGTCCGGCAAGGGCAGATCCGCTACTTCCTCGGCGACGGCATGACGATGCGCGGCTCCAGCGGCTCCAGCAGCGGAAGCGACGCCGCCGCCCGGATCGTCCAGTGGGTGGCCGAGAACTACCGAATGACCACAGTGGACGGTGTCTCCGTTTACGACCTGACTGCCTGATTCCTCGCCGTGCAGCCAAGATCACCCGAGCGGGCGTACGTCGCACAGCGCTGGCACAGGAACACCACAACGTGGCCAAAGCCCGGCGGACGACGGTGAACCCATGAACGCCACCGCCCCCTCCCGCAGCGGCGCCCCGCGGCCCGGGACGACTCCGGTCGGCCTCGGCGGCCCGCATCCCGTGCTGGACGTCGTCATCCCGGTTTACAACGAGGAAACCGACCTCGAACCGTGCATCCGCAGACTGCGGGCGCATCTCGCCGAACGCGCCGGCTACCCGTACCGGATCACCGTCGCGGACAACGCGAGCACCGACGAAACCCTTGCCGTAGCGGAGAAACTCGCCCGGGAGTTCCCCGAGGTCGAGGTGTGCCACCTGGACGAGAAGGGCCGCGGGCGCGCGCTGCGGGCCGCCTGGTCCGCCTCGGACGCCGCCGTACTGGCCTACATGGACGTGGACCTCTCCACAGACCTGGCCGCGCTGGACCCGCTCGTCGCGCCGCTGCTGTCCGGACACTCGGACGTCGCGATCGGCAGCAGGCTCGCCCGGGGCGCCCGCGTGGTGCGCGGGCCGAAACGCGAGTTCATCTCCCGCTGCTACAACCTGATTCTTCGCGGCACGCTCGCCGCCAGGTTCTCCGACGCGCAATGCGGGTTCAAGGCGATCCGCGCCGACGTCGCCCGCGCGCTGCTCCCCCACGTGCGCGACACCGGCTGGTTCTTCGACACCGAACTGCTCGTGCTCGCCCAGCGCGCCGGGTTGCGGATCCACGAGGTGCCGGTCGACTGGGTCGACGACCCGGACTCGTCGGTCGACCTCCTCGCGACCGCCGCCGCCGACCTCAAAGGCATCGCCAGGGTCACCCGTGCGACCCTCACCGGCGAAATCCCCGTGCACCGGCTGCGCGAGCAGCTCGGCCGCGAACCGATCGGCGTGGAGGCCCCCGGAGTGTCCCCGAGCCTGGTCAAGCAACTCGTGCGGTTCGCCGCGGTCGGCGTCGCCAGCACGGTCGCGTACCTGCTGCTTTTCCTGCTGCTGCGAACCATGGTCGGCGCGCAGGCGGCCAACTTCACCGCGCTGCTCGTCACCGCGATCGCGAACACCGCGGTGAACCGGCGGGTGACGTTCGGCGTCCGCGGCCGCGCCGGTGCCGGGCGGCACCAGTTCGAGGGACTGCTCGTGTTCGGCCTCGGACTGGCGCTGACCAGCGGTTCACTCGCCCTGCTCAACCACACCACCCATCCCGGGCTCGCCCTGGAGACAACCGTGCTCGTGCTGGCGAACCTCGCCGCCACCGTGCTCCGTTTCCTGCTGCTGCGGGGCTGGGTCTTCAATCCGCGCCGGACCGCTACCGAGGAGTCGTCTTGAGCACTGTCCTGTCCGCCCGGCCTGCCGCCTCGGAGACGCCGGACCGCGCGCAGCCGCGTTGGATCCGTCCGTCGGTGTCCGGCCTGCTGGCGCTCACCGCTGTCCTGTACTTCTGGAACCTGACCGCTTCCGGGTTCGGGAACTCGTTCTACGCCGCGGCCGTGCAATCGGGAACGCAAAGCCTGAAGGCGTGGCTGTTCGGTTCGCTGGACGCCGGGAACGTGATCACTGTCGACAAACCGCCTGCCGCACTGTGGGTCGGGACGGCTTTCGCGCGGGTCTTCGGGTTCTCCAGCTTCACCGTGCTCGCTCCGCAGGCGCTGATGGGCGTCGCGTCGGTGGGGTTGCTGTACCTGACTGTGCGCCGGGTTTCCGGGCCGCTGCCTGGGTTGCTGGCCGGAGCGATGCTCGCGCTGACGCCGGTCGCCGCGCTGATGTTCCGCTTCAACAACCCGGACGCGTTGCTCACGCTGCTGCTGATCGCTGGTGCGTACTGCACGGTGCGAGCGATCGAGAAGGCCAGCCCTCGATGGCTCGTTTTCGCTGGCGTGGCCATCGGTTTCGGGTTCTTGACGAAGATGCTGCAAGCTTTTCTCGTGCTGCCCGCGTTCGCGCTGGCGTACCTGATCGCCGCACCTGTCGCGTTGAGCAAACGGTTGCTGCACTTGGTTTACGCCGGGGTCGCGGTGCTCGTATCGGCCGGTTGGTTCGTGGCTTTAGTGGAGATCTGGCCTTCGGCTTCGCGGCCGTACATCGGCGGGTCGACCGGGAACAGCCTGCTGGAGCTGGCGCTCGGGTACAACGGGCTCGGCCGGATCTTCGGCGGGCAGGGCAACGGCGGTGGCATGGGCGGAGGTCCGGGCGGCGGCGGGAACACCGCGTTCGGCGGCAGCTCCGGCCTGGGGCGGATGTTCGGCGCGAGCTTCGGCACCGAGGTCTCGTGGCTGCTGCCCGCCGCGCTGATCGGCCTGGTGGCCGGGTTGTGGTTCACCCGGCGGGCCGCGCGCACCGACCGGACCCGGGCGTCGCTGGTGGTCTGGGGCGGCTGGCTTTTCATGACCGCGCTGGTGTTCAGCTTCATGAGCGGCACCGTGCACCCGTATTACGCGGTGCAGCTCGCGCCCGCGATCGCCGCGCTGGTCGCGATTTCCGGCCACGCGCTGTGGCGCGGCCGGGCGCATCCCGCGCCGCGAATGGTGCTGGGCGGGATGATCGCGGCGACCGCGGTGTGGGACTTCATCCTGCTCGACCGCACGCCGGACTGGTTTCCCGCGCTGCGTTGGGTGATCGTGGTGCTGGGGTTGCTCGTCAGCACGACGGTGGTGGTCGGCGTGCCGCGGCTGCGGACAGTGGTGGCCGGGCTCGCCGTCGCGATCGTCATCACGCTAGGCGTCGGCACTGCCGGGTACGCAGTGGAGACGGTTTCCTTGCCGCACAGCGGTTCTATCCCAACCTCGGGACCGCGTACCAGCGGCATGGGTTTCGGGATGATGGACGAGGCGAACGGGTCCGTCGGGCAGTTGCTGGGCGGAACGACGACGAAATGGGCCGCCGCGACGACCGGTTCGCAGTCGGCCGCGAGCCTGGAGCTGGCGAGCGGCAAGTCCGTGATCGGCATCGGCGGGTGGGACGGCAGCGATCCGGCACCGACGCTGGAGGAGTTCAAGCAGTACGTCGCGGCGGGCGAAGTGGCGTACTACGTCGAGGGCGGCCGGGGCGGCGGGTCGAGCGACATCTCCGAGTGGGTGGCGGCGAACTTCCCCGCGACCGCGGTCGGTGGCCAAACTGTCTACCAGCTCACCCGGTAGGCCGGGGAATCCTCAGCCTCTTCCCAGGAACGAGGCGCATTCTGGAACACACGGGGAGTCACCCGCCGCGAACGTCCGGGAGGTCACGATGGCCGGATATCCACGCTGGCACACCGCGAGCGAGCAGGGTCCGCGCGAGCGCAACGCCGACGCGGTGAGCGCCTGCGCGGCCGCCGGGGCGCGCGGAATCACCTTCGCACTCGCCGACGGCGTCGGGGACGACCCCGGCGCCGGGCGAGCCGCCCAGGTCGCCGCCGCGGCCGCCGCGCGCACCCCGCTGGAGTCCGGCCCGGTGAAGGCGATTCTGGCCGCACAGCAAGCGGTCCGGCGGCTGGGCGGCACCGGAGACGCGGTCCTCGTGGTGGCCATGCCCTTCGCCGGCGGGTACCGGATTGCGTGGGTCGGCGACGCGCGGGCGTACTCGTGGGACGGGTCGATGATCCACAAGCTGACCCGGGACCACACGATGGCGGAGTACTTCCGTTCGCGGCACCAGCCGTACTCGCCGCGGATGGAACACCTGGTGACCACGAGCGTCCGCACGACGAAGCCAGAGGAAATCGGCACGACGGAAGCCCCGAACGGCGGTCTCCTGCTCACCAGCGACGGCGTGCACAAGGTCCTGACGCCCGCCACCATCGACGAAATCCTCGCCGACCCGGCCCGCGGCGCCTCGGCTTTGGTCGCGACCGCCATCGCACTGGGCGGCCGCGACAACGCGACGGCGCTGTTCGTGGAAGCTCCGGATGTGGCCGCGCTGACCACCGAAAGGTTTACCACCGCGGCTTAAGCACGCTCGCGTTTGAGGTTCCGGTACTCGCGATAGACGAGCACGATGATGATCGCGTCGAGCGCGGCGAAGAACG
The DNA here is from genome assembly GCF_055583325.1 of Amycolatopsis sp. NPDC104775. Lineage (NCBI taxonomy): Bacteria > Bacillati > Actinomycetota > Actinomycetes > Pseudonocardiales > Pseudonocardiaceae > Amycolatopsis > Amycolatopsis sp. NPDC104775. The sequence goes on along the minus strand of NZ_JBVJOE010000004.1, from coordinate 273,606 downwards.
GCAGCGCGATGGAGTGCGTTTCGAAGGCGCGGTAGATCTCGTACACGACGAACGCGGCGAGCACGATCATCGCGACCGGATAGGCGCGCACCCACTTGCGCGCGAGCGCCCAGACGAGGCCGAGCTTGAGCAGCCCGTGCGCCAGCAGGTACGCGACCGCGAACGTCTTGGTGCCCCCTCCGGCGAAATGCTCGGCCGCGGTTTCGAGATGCCGCGCGAGCGTGCCGGAGGGGTCGCCGAGCAGGTCGCGGGTGATGATCGCGTTGACGAACCCGGTGACCACCGTCGCGGGGATGAACGCCAGGATCAGCGCCCCGATCAGCTGAAGGGCCCCGTCGAGGCCTTTCAGCGTGATCGCGATCTTGAACAGCCGCTCGGTGGAACGGGTGGAGGTCTCCTCGCTCATCGGTCCAGGAAACCGGAAAAGGGCGCGGGGTGCTGGGTTGAAGGCCGGTTTCGGCCGGGTGATCCGGTTTGCACGGCCTGCGGCGTGGGTTGGGGATGGTGATCTGGTTCGCACGCCTTAAGGCCTGGCTGCGGGCTGGCGATCGGACTCGCAGCAACCTGCGGTCAGGTCCGGGCGAGCGATCCGGTTCACGCGACCTCCGGCCCGTGTGGACCGGCGATCTGGTGCGCACGCCTCATGGCCTGGTTGCGAGCTGGCGACCGGGCCCGCAGCGACCCGCAGCCAGCTCCGCGCGAGCGATCCGATTCACACGACCTCCGGCCCGTTTGGACCGGCCATCTCGTTCGCGCGCCTGACGAGTTCGCGGCGACGTGCGGCCATGCTCGGCGAGCGATCCGGTCCACGCGGCCCACCGCTGGGGTCGTTGCTCTCGCTCCAGTTGACAAGCTTGGGAACCGTTGATCGGATGCGCGCCGCGGCTCGGGCCATGGCTCTGGCGCGACCACAACTGCCCCCCTGCCCCCAACCTCGTTCCAGCATTCCCAGCACGCCCGGGCCGTTCCCCGGCCCCCCTCACTCGCGCTGCATCGCCACACCGCCCTTGCGCTGGCATTCCGGGCACCGCGCGTACCGTTTGGTGTGATTGTGCGGATCCTGCCCGAACACCGGAAAACACGCCGCGCCGCACAGTCCCAGGTACACCGGTCCGCAGCGCAGTGGCCGGCGTCCGACTTGATGGGCCAGCCGGGTCGCTTTCTCCGGTGCGCCCGCCTGGGGCAGCCAGCCGTGCGCGGGCAAGCTCGCCAGGACGGTCTCGTTCAGGTGATCGGCCCGGCGGATCAGGGCCCGGCCGAGGTCGAGGAGCCGCTCGCCGAGGTCGCGTACCGCGTCGGGGCGGGGGCATCGTTCGTCGAGGGCGCGGGTCAGGAAAGTGAGGTCCAGGGCCAGGGTGGCTTGCAGGTCGCGGATCCAGGTGACCAGTTCGGGGCCGGTGAGTCCCACGGCCGAACTGCGTTGTTCCGGCAGCCTGCTCCAGTGCCCGGTCATGCGCTGCTCCCAGCGAATGCCGAGCCGCCTGCGCTCCGGAGTCCCACTGTGGGGGCCGCCCATCGCGACCCCGCGCCGGGCGACCGTCCCGATGCCAGCGTGGGCGTTCCCGCCGTCTCAGGCACCGGCGGCATGGACCCAGATTTCGCTCTGAGCTTCTGGCTCTCCACAGCATTTGTCGCCGAATCCGGTCTCGCGGCGTTCCCCGCGCGCAAGGCCGTCACCGCAGCGCTCACGCCGGGCACCGTTCTTCGCCCGCGCGGGCCTGCCCCTCCTGGCGGAGCCATTCCTCCGCGCACCCGGAACACGTCGGATCGAACCAGTGGCCGCCGAGCTGCGGGACGTCCCGGCGGGCGACCGTGACTTCGGCCCCGCATAGTGCGGTGAACGTTTCCCCGGGTCGCGGCGCGAACGGCCCGTCCAGTGCGTGCCGTTTTCCTTCCGCCTGCTGCCATCTGAACACCGGACTCCTCCCCTTGTGCTGCTTGGAGTCCCATTTGGGATGTCGCCGCCGCGTAACGCAAGCCCCCGGCCCGGGTGATCATCGGGGACCGGATTTCCCTGCGGCCACAAGCACTTTCCGCGCGCACCGGGTTCCGAGCGCGGGTTACCGGCGGGTTAGATGTCACCAGATGGTGACACCCCCGGCAGACGGACGCCGCCGCGGCTGGTGCGGTGCTCGTGCTGCCTCAGCGATGCGAGGCGCGGCGGCAGACACGGGCGCAGCGAGGGGGAAGGCGGCGGGCGTCCGTTCGGCATCACCTCGCTTTCCGGAGTGCGGTCGCCGCAATGACTGCTGTCGCCAAGCGCATACGCAACCCCCGCGCGCGGGTTGTCACACGACCGTGGACCGGATAGGCGGCTCGCCCAGCAGGATCAAGCCACCATCGTGCGGCTGATCAGCACGTCGAGGCCCGGCCCGGTCAGATCGTCCGCTGCCGCGCGGCGGCCGGCCAGGGCGAGCAGCAAAGCCTCCGCCGGGCCGCGGACTTCGATGCCGTTCCCGGCCGCCCAGTCGACGTCGGTCGCGACCGCGCGCAAACCGGTCAGCCGGCGCGACACCCCGAGCGGAGGCGCGCGCAGCGACAATTCCAGCGCCCGGCGCAACCGCGTCGCCGGGATCGTCCGCGGCAGCCCGAGCGGACGGCGGATGTCCTGCTGATGGATCAGGCCGTCGAGGAACCCGACCATCCCGCCGAACTTGCCCAGGATCCTGCCCGGCTGCGGGTTTCGCCGCATCACTTCGATCAGTTCCTCCGGCGGGCGCACCCGGTACTCCGCGAGGCCGATCTCGTTGCACCGTTTCAGCGACAGCCCCGCACGGAAGAACCGTTGGGCCAGTTGGAGTCCGCCGAGTTCGTCGTAGCTCACGACATGCGCGATGACCGAGCGCACGTTCCAACCGGCACACAGCGTGGGCTCGTCCCACTGCTCCGGCGTCAGCGTTTCCAGGAAGTCCGCGAAATCGGCGCGCTCCTCGCGTGCCAGCGTCCGTGCGTCCATGCTCTCCCCATCGGCGGCGAACACTCACAGTAGCAGCGACGCGGCCCCGTTCGCCGGGTTGATCAAAATCGCGAACTCCACAGTGGAAGACTGCAAACCTTCACCCGATCGGGTTGAAGATGTGCGCATTGATAACGTCCGGAATAGCCCGGCAGATCGTGAATACCCGTTCCGGAAACTCCACTTCGGACGGGTTCGCCGAAGAATTTTCCGCCCCGGGTTAGCGCGACCGGCGGCGGGCATGCAAAGATAGCGTTGCCGCAGGCAGGAGGGGTTAACGGGGTGGAATATTCCATTCCTCGGACGCCCGCCGCGGCGGCCGGAACCAGTTCCCCTCGGGGGCGGGCTGGGAACTGTGTTCCGGCACTTTTCCGGCGGACAAGAAAGGATGCGCAATGACCGTTCCTGGCGCGGAAAATGCAGGCCAGGCATACCGTCGGACAGAAGAACCGGACAACGGCGACGACAGACCGTATGCCGTCGCCGTACGTCAACGCCCCAGCCGGGTGACCGTGACCTTTCACGAACCGGGCATGCCCCATCCGGTGCCACCCCTGCCCGCGCCGCGGCCGAGCAGGCGCCCGGCCTATCCGTCGTGGAAAACCACGCGGACGTCGGTCGAACTGGCCGCCCAGCAGCCGGACGGCGGCACTCGGCCGTGGCAGCTGATCGCTCTCCTGCTGGTCCTGCTCGTCGGGGCGACCGCGATCGTCTTCGCGACCGCTGGCGTCCTCGCCGGTCTCGCCACCGCGGGCGGCGTAGTTCTCGTGCACGTCACCGGCGCTGTTCTCCGCAGGCGGCAGACAGCGAGCCGGAACCTCTGACCACCCTCGAAGCGGACGCCGGCGGCGGCTCACGGCCGCCCGCGTTCTGCGCTCCCGGTGCCCGGTCGGGCAGGGCCGGGCACCGGGAGACGAGGGATGCTTGGTCCAGGTTCGCTTCCGAGTTCCCGCCGGGCGCCGACGACGGCGCACGAGGGCAGGTCAGCGCGGGCGCGCTACGTCCGCTCGGCCTGGGCCGGTGGAGCGTCTGCAGATGGTGACGCTCTGCGGGCGGCGGACTGGGCGGCGTTTTGGGAGCCGCTTTGGTGCGGTGCTTCGGGATGCGGTGCCTGAATTGTCCTGCGGGTGGAGTGGTTGGGTTGTCGCGGCCGAGCGGTGCAGTCCCACTGTGGATCGTGGCCTGGGCGAGGCACCTGAAATCCAACTCCGCAAAACCACGAAAAAAGCACCCCCACCCCCAAACAACAGCGAAATCCGCACCACCAATTCCGGAATTGCACGTGCGAAAGCACCCCCCAATGCACGCGAAGTGTCCATTCAGGTGAAATCCCCGGCGCACGGCGCGATTGATCCACCAGCCCACTACCCTCAGGAATATTCCGAACACATTCCGTTCCCTGCGGAATATTCCATTCCCCATCCGATAACGAGAAAACGAGGGGTTGCAGTGGACACCTACGACCCGCACGAGCAGCAGCACGCGCACCCGGCGCGGCACATCCCGGCGGCCGGCCCCGGCGCGCGCTTCCCGGACGGCGCCTGGCGGAAACCTTCCGCCTGCGGGCCGAATTCGGGCAATTGCGTCGAGGTCAACCTGGCCGCGGACGGGCTCGTCGGAGTGCGCGACAGCAAGATCGACAGCTCCCCCGTCCTGGTCTTCGACCGGGGCGAATGGGCGAGTTTCGTCGACGCCGTGCGGCGCGGGGAATTCGACGGCTGACCAGGCACGACCGCACGATCGGCCGCCGAAAACCCCGCCGTGGCGCGGCGAACCTTGCGAAAACGGCGCCGACCCGGCGCGCACAGTGCCGGGTCGGCGCATTATTATCGGACGTTCCCCCATCGGCCCCTGGACGAAATGACGGAGCCCCTGGTGACCACGCCGATCCGGCAGCCGCCGCCCTCCCTGCGGACCCAGCGTTCCCGGCTGGGCTCCCGGATCCTCAAGTGGCGCACCGCGCGCGGGCTGACCCAGGTCGAGCTCGCCGAAGGGGTCGGCTGCAAGCAGCCCAAGATCCAGAAAATCGAATCCGGCAAGGCGGGCACCCGGCCGGACGACCTCGAGCGGATCATCGAGGTGCTGGGCATCCCGCCCGCCGAGGCCGACCAGCTGCGGGAACTCAACCAGGCCAACGATCCTTCCGCGCGCCGTGCCGAGCGGAGGATGATCACGCCGCAGTGGTTCCGCGAGATTCTCGAACGGGAGCAGGCCGCGGCGGAAATCCTGAGCTGGACCGGCAACCGCATCCCGGGACTGCTCCAGTCGGAGTACTACATGCTCGCGCAGTTCCAGGCCAGCCGCCAGGAGCGGGTGACCGAGCGGGTCGCCGAACGCAAGGCGCGGCAACGGCTTTTCGACGCCTGCCCGGGTCCGCGGGCGGTCTTCATGCTGGAGTACAGCTGCGTGGAGAAACTCGTCTACGGCACCAGGACCAGCATCGCCATCGACCAGCTCGAGCACATGATCCGGATCGTCGAGACGCATCCGCGCGCCGAGGTCCGGATCCTCCCGCGCGACGCGGCCGCCTACCCGGACGAGGACTTCACCATCCTCCGCTTCGCCCAGCCCGACCTCGCCGATTTCGCTTACCAGGAAAGCAAGGTCAAGCTCATCACCGTGCCGGAGGGCCAGGACGAGTTCGCCTCCTACGAGGAGTCGTGGGAAGCCCAGCTCGCCGCCACCCTGCCGCGCGAGGAGTCCCTGCAGTACCTCAAGGAATGGGCGAGCCGCTGCGCGCCGCCCGCCCGCTGACCGCGGGTCCCGGACGAAAGGAACAGCCACCGGTGGCCGACGAACCCTTCCCGCCTCCCGGGGTCGACCTCGACCACCCGAGCGTCGCGCGGGTGTACGACTACTACCTCGGCGGCACCACGAACTGGACGATCGACCGGGATTTCGCCGACGAGGTGATCCGCGAGTTCCCGCTGATCCGCCCGATCGCGAAGGCCAACCGGCTGTTCCTGCACCGGCTCGTGCGGCACCTCGTCAAAAAGGGCGTGCGGCAGTTCGTCGACATCGGCTCCGGCGTGCCGACCATGGGCCACGCGCACCAGGTCGCCGACGAGCTCGCGCCGGGCGAGAGCCGCGTCTGCTACGTCGACTACGAACCGGTCGCCGTCGCGCATTCGGAAACCCTCCTGCGCGAATCGGGCGACCTCGGCCGGCACGCGGTGATCCACGCCGACATGCGCGACCCGCGACGGCTGTGGCAGCAGATCGCCGACACCGGCGTGATCGACGTCGAGAAGCCGCTCGCGCTGCTGCTGATCGCGGTGCTGCACGTCCAGCAGCCGCCCGCCGAGGACAGCGGCAGCACCGAGGACCTCGGTCCGGCGATCGTCGCGCAGTACCGCGATCTCCTCGCGCCCGGCTCGTTCCTCGGCATCTCGCACATCACCGACCAGGGCGTGCCGTCGGACGTGGAATCCGGCCTGGTCGAGCTGAAACAGCTGTACGACCGGTCGAGCAGCCCAGTGATCTGGCGGTCGCGCGAGGAGATCCAGGCGCTGTTCGGGTCGTTCGAGATGCTCGAACCGGGGCTCACCTGGACGCCGTCGTGGCATCCGGAGGAATCCGGCGAGGGCGCGCCGCAGGTGGAGTTCCAGACCCCGGCGCATTCGGTGATCCTCGCCGGAGCCGCGCGGAAACCGTAATTCGCTCGCTCCGGGCCGGAACCGCTGCGACCATCGGCGCATGCGCACGAGCACCGTGGCGGACCGGATCCGCGAGGCCACCGTCCTGCTCGGGGACGGACCGGATCGCCACCGCTTCCCCGACCCGACGGGATGGTGGCGCACGCCCGAACTGCTGCGGGATCTGGGACCGGCGCTGGCCGGGCTGTTCGCCGACGAGCAGCCGAATGTCGTGCTGGGCCTCGAATCCCGCGGCTCGCTGCTCGGTCCGCTGGTCGCGGTGGCGCTCGGCGCGGGCTTCGTCGAGGTGCGCAAAAACCGGTACCCGGCCGGTGATTCCGACCGGTGGCTCCAGCGCACCTCGCCGCCGGACTACCAGGACCGCCACCTCCGGCTCGGGTTCGGCCGGCGGCTGCTGCGAGCGGGCGACCGCGCGCTGCTGGTGGACGACTGGATCGACACCGGCGGCCAGGCCTTCGCCGCGCAAGCCCTGGTCGCCGACGCCGGGGCGACCTGGATCGGGGCCGCGGTGATTGTCGACGGGCTTCGCCGCCACGAGCCCCGCCGGCAGCTTCGCGTGCGGTCCCTTCTGCACTCCCGCGACTTCTGATCACCGGAACGCATCGGCGTTACGGCTGGCCCACGAAGCGAACGACGTCGCCGGACGGCCCAGAACGCGCTCCACGTCGGGGCTGAGGCGAAGCTCGTCCGGAACCGGCTGGCCGAGGATGTCGAGCGTCCCGTCGGCGACCGGCTCCGGCATTTGCTGCAGCATCTGGTCGCGGGCCTGCTCTCGGCTCAGCTCGACGAATTCCAGCGGCTCGCCGAGCGCGGCGCCGAGGATCTCCGTGCGCTCTCGCGGGCTCGTCGCCGCCGGTCCGGTGAGGACATACGTCTGTCCGGCATGGCCAGACCCGGTCAGCGCCGCCGCGGCGACCTCGGCGATGTCGAGCGGGTCCACGGCAGGAAGCGCGACCTCGCCGAACGGCGAGAAAACCTTGCGCTGAGCGCGAATCGACGGGATCCACGCGAAGGTGTTGGTCGTGAATCCGCCAGGGCGAAGGACTGTCCATTCCAGACCGGACTCGCGCACCGCTGCCTCCAGCGCGGCCAGCGGCGCGTACGAAACCGCCTCCGGCCGGGTCCCCGCGGCCTGTGACGACTGCACAACGATCCGCGAGACACCGGCGTCGGCCGCCGCTTGAACGACGGCTGCCCCGTCGACGTGCGCTCCCGCGCCGGAGACCAGCAGATACAGGGCGTCCGCGCCCTTCAAGGCCGGGGCCAGGCTGCCGGCGTCAGCCAGATCCACGACCATCGGGGTGACCCCGGGCAGCGACGGCGGCGGAGAGGACACCCCGCGGGAAACGGCGGTCACGGCGTGACCGGATTCCGTCAGGGACTCGACAAGCAGGCGGCCGACGTTGCCCGTGGCACCAGTGACGACGATCAAGACTTGCTCCTCAGCTAGGGGTCGTAAGCGACCCTGCGAGGCTAAAAGCCGCCGTACAGTAGGTTCCCCAGGGAAAGTATTGGAGCCGCATGACCGCCACCGCGCAGACCGGGGCCGATCCGCTGGCCGCGTGCCGGATCAGCCCGGCCGTCGACCTGCTGTTCAGCCGATGGACGACCCCCATCCTGTGGACGCTCAGCCAGTCCGGGCCGGTGCGGTTCAGCGAACTGGAACGACGGCTCGGCGCGACCGGGAAGGTCCTCACGCAGCGGCTCCGCCAGCTCGAACGGGACGGTTTGGTGCAGCGGCGCTACTACGCCGAGGTGCCGCCCCGCGTCGAGTACGAGATCACCGAACTCGGCCGCAGCCTGTCGCCGGTGTTCGCCGCGCTCGCGGAGTGGACCGACGAGCATTTGCCCGCCGTCGAGAAGGCCCGCGACGCCTACACTGGCCCGCTTCCGCGCTGACGCCCTCGGCTAACCGGCGAACTGCTCGTTCCCCAGCACACCTAGCAGCTGGATCTTCTCGAACGCCTCGCTGCGCGGCGGCGCGGTCAGCACCAGCAACGCCTGCGACTGGTCCTCGGTGAACAACACCTGGCAGTCCACCTCGATCTCGCCGAGCTGCGGATGCACGAGCACCTTGTGGTCCTCAAACCGTTTGGCCACTTGGTGTTCTTCCCACAGCCGCGCGAACTCCGGGCTCTCCCGCCTCAGCGCGCGCACCAGTTCGCCCGCCCGCGAGCGCGGGCCCATCGACCCGTGCACCACCCGCAGGTTCGCCACCAGCGCGCGGCTCTGCCGGTCCCGGTCGTGCTCGGGATAGACGAGCCGTTCGTCCGGGTCGGTGAACCACCGGTAGATCTCGCTGCGCGCCAGTCCAGTGTAGTGCGAGCGGTCGCCGTACAGCGCCTCCGCGAAGCGGTTCTGCACCAACACCTCGCCGAGGTTCGACAGGATGAGCGCGGGGGTGTCCGACAGCCGGTCGAGCACCCGCAGCAACGCCGGCGCGACGTGCGTCGCCGCGACGATCGGTGACGGGGCGTTGCGGCCCGCGAGGTGGAACAGGTAGTCCCGCTCGTCGTCGGTCAGCCGCAACGCCCTGGCCAGCGCGGCAAGCATCTGCTCGCTCGGCTGCGGGCCGCGTTGCTGCTCCAGCCGCGTGTAGTAGTCGGTGGACATCGCCGCCAGTGCCGCGACCTCTTCGCGCCGCAGTCCGGCTGCCCGCCGCCGCGCGCCCGCGGGCAGCCCGACGTCCTCCGGCCGCAATCCCTCGCGACGGCTGCGCAGGAAGACAGCCAGCTCAGCTCGATCCATGGCTCCAGTATCGGGCGGGCCCGGCGCGTCAGCCAGGGATCGCCGATCCCCCGATGCGCGGTCTCTGCCGCCGCCGCTTCCGGCCGCCGAAACTCAGTGGCATGAACATCACCGGAAACACCGTCTTCATCCCCGGCTCGACCAGCGGCATCGGCCTCGCTCTGGCCCGCGAGCTGCGGGCGAAGGGCAACACCGTCATCGTCGGCGGGCGGCGCACCGAACTGCTCGCGCGGATCGCCGCCGAGAACCCCGGTCTCGACACCGTGCGGATCGACACCGCCGACCCGGCGAGCATCGAAGCCGCGGCCAAGGAGGTGCTCGCCAAGCATCCGGACCTGAACGTGCTCGTGCCGATGGCGGGCATCATGCGCGTCGAGGACTGGCACCGGCCTGAGTCCTTTCTGGACAGTGCGGAAGCGACCGTGACCACCAACGTCCTCGGTCCGATCCGGCTGATCGCCGCGTTTGTCGAGCACCTCCAGACCCGTCCGGACGCCACCATTCTCACGGTTTCTTCCGGCCTCGCCTTCGCGCCGCTGAAAGCGACCCCGAGCTACAACGCGTCCAAGGCCGCCGTCCACATGCTCAGCGAATCGCTGCGGCTGCAGCTGGCCGACACGTCGGTCAAGGTCACCGAACTGGTGCCGCCGTCCGTGCGCACCGCGCTCCTGCCCGGCCAGGAGGAAAGCGAGTTCGCGATGCCGCTGGACGCCTTCGTCAGCGAGGTCATGACGCTGCTCGAAACGCAGCCGGACGCGCACGAAATCCAGGTCGAGAACGTCAAATTCCTCCGCCACGGCGAGGCTCGCGGCGACTACCACCAAGTGGTGGCGACACTCAACGCCGCGGACCCGCACGGCAAGTGAGCTACGCCAGGTAAGTCGTCCGTCCCGCCACGATCGTCGCGGACACCGGCATTTCCCGGAGCTCCTTCGCGGACAGTCCGCTCGGGTCGGCCGCCGTCAGCACCAGATCGGCCACGTCGCCGACCTGGACGCCGCGACGGCCGCCCGAGGACGCCGCCAGCGCGTCGGCGAGCGGAATGGCCTGCTCCGGATGCCACGGCGGCCGCTCGTCGTCGGTGCGCCCGACCGCGGCGGCGATCCCGTCCCACGGATCGAGCGGCGCGACCGGCGCGTCCGAGCCGAATTCCAGCCGGGCGCCCGATTCCAGCAAGGCGCGGTAGGCGTACGCGCGATCGGTGCGGTCGTGCCAATGCCGGTCGGCGACGTCGCGGTCGTCGGGCTGGTGCGCGGGCTGCACGCTCGCGACCAGCCCCAGCGCGGCGAACCTCGGCACATCCTCGGGCCGCAACAACTGCGCGTGCTCGATCCGGCCCGGACAGCCGACCTCGGCGAACGCGTCCAGCGCGATGGTGTTGGCGTGGTCGCCGATCGCGTGCACCGCCGGGGTCAACCCGTGTTCGTGCGCGCGGCGCAGCAACGGCACCAGTTCCTCCGGCGGCAGCTCCAGCAACCCCTTCTCGCCGGACCCCGGGTACGGCTCGTGGCAGTACGCGGTGCGGGTGTTGAGCGAGCCGTCGACGAACAGCTTGAACGGACCGACCGTGAGCAGCCCGTCTCCCGCTTCCAGCACATCCCCGGTGCGGTGTCCTCTTTGGATGGTCTCGTCCAGCAAATACCGGGCGACGACACAGGAAACCCGGGTCGCTGGTTTCGCGGCGGCGGCCCGGCGAGTCCAATCCGCGACCGTGTCCGCGTATTCGTAATCGACCACCGCCGTCACGCCCCGCTTCGCCGCGGCAGCCAGCGCGTCGGCGACCCAGCCGTCCTGGACGTCGACCGGCGCGGTCGGCAACGCGGCCGTGGCGCTCATGCAGTCGTTCTCCAGCAGCACACCGGTCGGATGCTCGCGGCCGATCAGCTTCAACGCGGCGGGACTGAGCCACAACGTGTGCAGATCCGCGCTGAACAACGCCACCGCGCGGCCCGGAAGCGCCCGCTGCAGCAGATCCTTGTGCGGCCGATCCGGCCACAGCCCGTCCCGGAACCCGACCCCGACGACGAGTTCCCCCGCCGGGGCGTCAAGCAGCTTCTCCATCAGCAGCTCGACCGCGCCCACCGCGGATTGCGCGCCGTCCAGCGGGATGCGCCTGCGGAAAGCGGCCCACTGGACAAGGTGCGCGTGCGCGTCGACCAGGCCCGGCAGGAGCGTGCCGCCGTGCCCGTCGAGCACGCGAGCGGCGAACCCGGTGCCAGCACCCGGTTCCTCGACCGCCGTCACGACACCGTCGCGAACCCGCACGTCAGCGAGCGGTCCCCGCAGCCCGGCCCGGACGCGACGGAGCAGAAGATCGTCCATGCGCCCACCCTGCCAGGCCGCCCCGTTCGGGTGAAGCGGGAATTCGGGTGCTGAGTCCGGCGTTGAAACGGGTATCCGGAAAACATGGCAGCCGTCGCCCGCCGAAGGGTCAGGGCCGGTCAGGAGCGCCGCCTTCACAAGCCGCGCAGGGTTCGACTCCCTCGGTTGCCGCTACGCTTTCGCTGAACCACGCGGTCGCGCGTGGACTGCTTTGATCGGCGGCTTGCTGGCCCGCGGTCGAACGGGCCGGACTGGGCTGAGGCCGACTCAGCCGTCGGGGAAGCTTCGACCTCCGGTTGCGAGGTGCGTGCCATCTGCTCTGCCCTGTGAGCTAGCACGTTTCGGTCAGCACGCCCTCTTTTCTGCCTCCCCGTCCCGTCGGCCCGCCCCGAACACTTAGCCCTTGCGCTAACCATTCTGGCCCGCGATACTTAGCCTCATGGCTCAGTATTCGACCACGCTCGACGGGGTCTTCGCCGCCCTCGCCGATCCGACCCGCCGGGCCGTCGTGCGGCGGCTCGGGCAGGGTCCAGCGAGCGTCGGGGACCTGGCGGACGAGGCGCCGATGACGTTGCCCTCCTTCATGAAGCACGTGCGGATGCTCGAGTCGCACGGGCTGATCCGCACCGTGAAGTCGGGGCGGGTGCGGACGTGCCAGCTCAATCGCGACCGGTTCGCGCTCGTCGAGGACTGGCTCGCCGAGCAGCGGCGCGTCTGGGCCGAGCGCACCGACCGGCTCGAGCAATTCGTCACCGGCCAGGAGGACCAGCCGTGAACCCCGACCTCGATCTCTCCCTCGACCGCGTCATCCGCGCGCCCCGCAAGCGCGTCTGGGACGCCTGGACCGACCCGGCCAGCCTCGCGCGGTGGTGGATTCCCGCGCCGCTGCGGTGTCGCGTCGACGAACTGGACGTGCGCGCTGGGGGTGCGTTCGTCACGCGGATGAGCGAGGACGGCGACACCTTCCTCCCGCACCTCGACGCGTGTTTCCTCGTCGTAGAGGACTACGAGCGGATCGTTTTCACGAACGCGCTCGACAGCGGCTGGCGGCCGGCGAAGCCGCAGCCGGTCGCGATGACGGCGGAGGTCGTCCTTCGCGATCACCCGGAGGGCACGGATTACCGCGTCATCGTCCGGCACGGGGATCCGGCATCGAGGCAACGGCACGCTGATCTCGGGTTCGCGGACGGGTGGGGCGCGGTCACCGCCCAGCTCGCGCGCATAGCGGAAAGCGGTTCCTGATGCAGGTGACGATCACGGCGTTCGTCACCCTGGACGGCGTCAGCCAAGGACCGGGATCGTCCACAGAGGACACCAGCGACGGATTCTCCCGCGGCGGCTGGTTCGTCCCGCATCTCGACCAGAGCTTCGTCCAGCGTGCCTCCGAGTGGCTGGACCGCGCCGACGGCCTATTGTTCGGCCGCCGTACCTACAGCTCGTTCGCTCGGGACTGGCCCGCCGTCGACGATCCCGGCGATCCGTTCGCCGAGCGGATGAATGCGCTGCCGAAGTACGTCGTGTCGAACACGATCGGAACCGGCGGCTGGGCGCCGACCACCGTGCTGCGCGGCGATCCCGCGGCCGCAGTCCGAAAGCTCAAAGCGCAGCCGGGCCGGGAGCTGCAGATCCACGGCAGCGCCCGGCTCGGAAACGCCCTGCTGTCCGCGGGAGTCGTGGACAAGGTTCGCTTGGTCGTGACGCCGACGGTGCTGGGGGCGGGACGACTCCAGTTTCCGCATCCGGCGTCGGCGACCGGGTTGCGGCTGACCCACCACGAAGCCACGCCCAGCGGCTTGGTGCTGCTGGAGTACGACGTCACCGGAGAAGCCGCGGTCGGCGACTACGACGGCGTGACGAACTTGGCGTCTTGAGCTTCACAGGCGGGCGGCGGAAACCATCGCCCGATAGACGTCGGTGTTGTCCAACGTCCCGTCGAGCCGGTCCGAACCGGGCCCGGTCGCGGTGACCGGGGCCGGGACGCCGCTGTGGTCGCCGGTCGTCCAGTCGACGGTCAGCGACAGTTTGGTGCCCGGCACGGGGAACGGGCCGTCTTCGTTGCCTTCGAGAGCGCCATCGGTGTCCTCGATGGCGAGTCCGCCAGTCTCGTGGTCGCCGCCGATGATCACCAGGGTGTCGGGGTGCGAGCGGGTGAAGCGAAGCACCTCGGCGACCGCCGCGTCGAGGGCCCGGCCCGCGTCGAGGACGCCGTGCGCGTTGTTCTCGTGGGACATTCCGTCGATGCCTTCTTCTTCCAGGAACAGGAAGAAACCACGCGGGTTGGCGGAAAGCGTGTCGAGCGCCTTCTTCGCCATCACCGGCAGCGCGACCTTCGGCTGGTACGCGCCCTTGCCGTCCGGGCCGTAGTCGACCATGTCCTCGTTCGCGAACAGCCCGAGCAGCCGCGGCGCGCGAGTGGCGGCGAGTTCGCTGGCGTTGCGGACATAGGTGTAGCCGGAGCGCTTCGCCTGCTCGATGAGATTTCCGTGCGTACTGCGGCTTTCCTCGCCCGGCTTGTCCGGCCACGCGCCGGGATCGCCCTTCGGCAGCCACCAGTCCTCACCGCCGCCGAGCAGGACTTCCGGGCGGCTTTCGGTGATGTACTGCTTCGCGATGTCGCTCTGCAGGTCCCGCGAAGGCACGTGCGACGCGAACGCGGCCGGCGACGCGCCGGTGACCTGCGCGGTGGTGACCAGGCCGGTCGATTTGCCTGCGCGTTTCGCCTGCTCGAGGACGGTCAGCAGACGACGGCCCTGCGCGTCCTGCCCGACCGCGCCGTTGCGGGTCTTGTGCCCGGTCGCCAGCGCGGTCGCCGCCGCGGCCGAGTCGGTGACGAGTTCTTCCGGGTCGTCCGGATCGGTGTGCACCATGCCGGTGACCGGGAGCCGGTTCATGAACAGGTCGCCCGCGCGGCCGGTCGTCGCGAGCCGGACGAACTCCCGCTGCGCCGCGCCCATGCCGTCGCCCTGGATGTAGACGATGTTGCGTGCCTTCGGATGCCAGCCGGAGTCCGCGACCGGATCGTCCCCGGCCATCGCGACCGCCGGGACCGCTCCGGCCGCCGCGAGCACGGCCGCGGCGAGCACCATCGTCTTGCGCATCCGGATCCTCCTTTAGTTAGGAAGCTTTCCTAACATGTTTCCCGGAGTCACCGCGAGAGGGTCACCTGAATGGCCGTGTCCGCCGACGGTGAACAGTGCCCCGCCGGGACCCGGCGCTCACTACGGTGGGACGCATGGAGACCGTCACGACGCGCACCGTCGAATACCCGGCCGACGGCCTCACCATGGTCGGGCGTCTCGCGCTCCCGGCAGGCACCGGTCGCAGGCCCGCGGTCCTGATCGGCCCCGAAGGCACCGGCCTCAACGACTTCCAACGCGAACGAGCCAACGCACTGGCCGAACTGGGCTACGTCGCACTGGCCTTCGACATCCACGGCGGCCGCTGGTTCACCGACCCCGACGAGATGCTGGCCCGCTGCCTTCCGCTGCTCGACGACCCCGACCGGCTGCGCGACATCGGCCGCGCGGCGCTCGACGTGCTGCTCGCCGAACCGCGGACCGATCCCGCCCGGATCGCCGGGATCGGCTACGGCACTGGCGGCGCGGTCGTCCTGGAACTCGGCCGCGCGGGCGTCGACCTGCGCGCGATCGGCACGATCAACGGGCTGGTCACCGGACGGCCGGGCGAGGCGGCGAACATCCGCTGCCCGGTGTGGGCGGGCGTCGGCTCGGAGGACCCGATCATGCCGCCCGCGCAACGGGAAGCGTTCGCTGCGGAAATGCAGGAAGCGGGCGTCGATTGGCGGCTCACGGTCTACGGCGGCGCCCAGCACGCGTTCCACCATCCGCCGATCGGGCCGGAGCAGAGGCTGCTCCCCGGCGTCGGCTACCACGCGAAGCACGCCGAGCGGGCCTGGCGCGACGTCGTGGCCCTGCTCGCGGAGAACCTCGGCTAGCGGACGAGAAACAGCCCAGGGTCAGCCAAAACGCCATGGATGGTGCGGCCCGCGGCGCCCAGTGTCGCGGCGGAATCCCCGAGGGCCGACGGGCTCAGCACCGGCACCGAGCCACGCAAGCCGGTCAAGCGCGTCCGCAGCACCGTTTCCGCGGCGGGAGCCAGCCAGGGAAACAACGGCCCGAAGATTCCGCCAAGCACCACGCGGTCCACATCGACCAGGTTGACCGCCGAAGCCAGCGCCAGCCCCAAAGCCTCCCCCGCCGCCGAGACGGCCGACAACGCCGCGTCGTCGCCCGCGGTCAAGGCCTTGACCAGAGAGTCCACTGTGGATACTCCGGCCGCGGCCAGCATCGCCTCCTGCCCGGCGTAGGTTTCCAGGCAGCCCACCGCACCACAACGGCACGGCGGGCCGGACGGGGAAACCAGTACGTGCCCTAACTCCCCGCCAGTGCCGCGGAACAACCGCGAGTCCACGACAAGTCCCGCGCCGATGCCGATCTCGCCTGATACGTAAAGGAAATCCGCCCCGCCCGCGCCGAACCACAGCTCGCCCAGCGCACCGAGGTTCGCCTCGTTGTCCACCGAAACCCGCACCGGCAGCTCCAGCGCAACGGGCACGTTCCGCCAGCCGAGGTTCGGCGCGCTCAGCACCACGCCGTCGCGCACCGGACCGGATACCGCGAGCACCGCACCGGCGACCGTCAAGCCCAGCTCGCGCGCTTCCTTCAGTTCGGCGGAAGCCAGCTCCCGCACCGCCTCCAGCACGGTTTCCGCCGGTGCCGCGCGGTTGTCGCGCTCGATCCGGACCGACCGGCGGACCGTGCCGGTGAGGTCCAGGACGCACGCGGCGAGATAGTCCACATTGGCCTCGAGGCCCAGCGACGCGATCCGGGCCCCGCTCAGCGAAACCTCGACTCCGGGACGCCCGCGTTCCCCCGCGCGCACCGCGGCGGTCTCGGCCAGGAAACCCGCGTCCAGCAGCGAGCCGACCAAAGTGGACACAGTCGATTTGGTCAGCCCGGTCAGCTCCGCCAGCGCGGCGCGGGTCAGCGGGCCGCCGCGGCCGATCTCGCCGAGCACCAGCTCCAGGTTCCGCGCCCGCATCGCGTCGTGCCGGACCGGTTCCATGCAGACCTCCGCTCTTGACGGCCGGGACGACCGTAGCGCAGTATTTAGTCTACAACGTGAACTAAATGAAAGGACGGGCATGGCCGACTACGCCCCCGCGCCGGAGGACAAATTCTCGTTCGGGTTGTGGACCGTCGGCTGGCCCGCGGCCGACCCGTTCGGCGTCGCCACGCGCCTGCCGCTCGACCCGGTCGAGAGCGTGCACCGGCTGGCCGAACTCGGCGCGTACGGCGTCACCTTCCACGACGACGACCTCCTCGCCACCGAACCGGACCGCGACACCGCGATCGCCAAGTTCAAGCGCGCGCTGGCGGAAACCGGCCTGCGCGTGCCGATGGCGACGACGAACCTGTTCAGCCACCCGGTCTTCAAGGACGGCGGCCTGACCAGCAACGACCGCGACATCCGGCGGTACGCGCTCACCAAGGTCCGGCGCAATCTCGACCTCGCCGCCGAACTCGGCGCGCAGACTTACGTCCTGTGGGGCGGCCGCGAGGGCGCGGAATCCGACGCGGCGAAAGACGTCCGCGCCGCGCTCGCCCGGTACAAGGAAGGACTCGACGTCCTCGCCGACTACGCCGTTTCGCAGGGCTACGACCTGCGGTTCGCACTGGAGCCGAAGCCCAACGAACCGCGCGGCGACATCCTCCTGCCGACGATCGGCCACGCACTCGGGTTCATCTCGCAGCTGGAGCGGCCCGAGTTGTTCGGGCTCAACCCGGAGGTCGGCCACGAGCAGATGGCCGGGCTGAACTTCGTGCACGGCATCGCGCAGGCGCTGTGGCAGGGCAAGCTTTTCCACCTCGACCTCAACGGCCAGCACGGGCCGAAGTACGACCAGGACCTGATCTTCGGCCACGGCGACCTCACCAGCGCGTTCTTCCTCGTCGACCTTCTGGAGCACGGCGGCTACGACGGCCCGCGGCATTTCGACTACAAGCCGCTGCGCACCGAGGATCCCGAGGACGTCTGGGTTTCCGCGGCGGCGAACATGCGCACTTACCTGATCCTGCGCGAGAAAGCCCGCGCGTTCCGCGCCGATCCGGAAGTCGCGGAAGCACTCGCCGCGTCGCGGGTGCCGGAACTGGCCACGCCGACGCTGGCGGAGGGCGAAACGCTGGACGACCTGGCCGCCGACGAATTCGACGTCGAAGCCGCCGGACGGCGCGGCTACCACTTCACCCGGCTCAACCAGCTGGCGCTGGAGCATCTGCTCGGCGTCCGATAAATCAGGCGACACGGGCCGCGATGGTGTTTTACCGTTGCGGCAACGCGTTGACGGAGACAAGTAGCGCAGGTGCCCGCGAGGGACAGAGAGCTGCCGCCGGTGAGAAGGCAGCGTCGCGGCCCTGCGCGAAGACACTCCTGAGTGCGGGGAGGAAATGCCCCGCCGGCCCGGCCGCCGTCATCCGGCCAGAACGAGGCCGCCCTCCGGCGGCGAAGGTGCGGTGGCACCGCGAGTGTCCCTTCTCGCCCGCACCCCCAAGGGGTCGCCGAGTGCGCTCAGGAGAAGGAATGAGTACCCGCACCCCGGTGGCCTGCCTGCGTGACCGCGTGGGCTCCACCGCAACTATCGCCGGCTGGGTGCACCGCCGGCGAGTGCTGAAATCCGTGGCTTTCCTGGTCGTTCGCGACCGGTCCGGGACCGCGCAGGCGGTGTTCGCCGAGCCGCCGGACGTCGCCGAGGAGACTGTCGTCCGGCTTACCGGGCCGGTGGTCGCGAATCCCCAAGCACCGCAAGGGGTCGAGCTGCGAGAGCCGGTCGTGGAGGTGTTGTCCGCGCCGGAGAAACGGCCGCCGTTCGATCTGTATCGGCCGGAGGTGGCCGCTGGTTTGCCTGTGGTGCTGGACAATGCGGCGGTCGCGTTGCGGCATCCGTTGCTGCGTCGGCGTTTCGAGGTGGCCGCGGCCAGTGTCGCGGCGTTTCGGCGCGTGTTGGACGGTCAAGGGTTCACTGAGATTCATACGCCGAAGATCGTGGCTACCGCGACGGAATCCGGGGCGAATGTGTTCCGGCTCGATTACTTCGGCCGTCCGGCTTACCTCGCGCAGTCGCCGCAGTTTTTCAAGCAGGCCATGGTCGGAGTGTTCGAGCGGGTTTACGAAGTGGGCCCGGTTTTCCGCGCCGAACCCCACGACACCGCGCGGCATCTAGCCCAATACACGAGCCTCGACGCGGAACTGGGCTTCATCGCCGACCATCGCGACGTGATGGCGGTGCTGCGCGACGTCGTAGCGGAGATGGCCGCTGCCGCCGGTCCGGACGCACCGTTCGTGCCGGAAGAGATCCCGTCGATCGATTTCGCCGCGGCGCAAGAACTTCTGGCCCGGCACACCGGCGAGGACCCGCACGGCGAACCGGACCTCGCGCCCGCGCACGAACGGTGGCTGTGCGAGTGGGCCGAGCGGGAACACGGGTCGGAATTTCTGTTCGTGACCGGGTACCCGATGGCGAAACGGCCGTTCTACACCCATCCGGACCCGGCGGACCCGGCGCGGTCGAACAGCTTCGACCTGCTCTTCCGCGGCCTCGAACTGGTCACCGGCGGCCAGCGGCTCCATCGCTACGCGGACTACCTGGCCGTGCTCGGCGAGGCGGCCGGGCAGTACTCGGACTACCTCGACGCGTTCGCCTACGGAATGCCGCCGCACGGCGGGTTCGCGATCGGGCTGGAACGGTGGGTCGCCCGAGTGCTCGGCGTGGCCAACGTGCGCGGGGCGACGCTCTTCCCGCGAGACCTGCATCGCCTGCGCCCCTGAGAAGTCCGTGAGGGGAACCCTGCGGGAAACAGGGTTCCCCTCACGGCACGTCACTTGGCGGCGAAGGTGAGCGACCCCAGCGCGGTCACCAGCGGCGCGAGCTCCGGAAGCTCCTCCGCCTCGGCGAGCGCGGCGGACAGCGCCGCGTCGTGCGTCGGGCGGGCGGCGGCGAGCAGCTTCCGCCCGGACGGGGTGACCTCGGTGTAGATGCCGCGCCGGTCGTCCTGGCACAGGTACCGCGAGAGCAGGCCGCGCTCCTCCAGCCGCGTGACCAGCCGGGTCGTCGCCGACTGGCTCAGCACCACGGCGTTGGCCAGCTGGCTCATCCGCAGGTGGAAGCCGTCCTGGCGGCCGAGCACGTCGAGCACCGTGTACTCGCTCACCGACAGCTCGTGCTCGCTTTCCAGCGCGCGGTTCAGCCGGTCTTCGATCCGCGCGTGCAGCGCCGCCAACGTCCGCCAGCCTTGCGCGCGCGCCTCGACGGCGTCGTCCGACACCGACATGGTGCACCTCCTCCAGACGGCCCCGGTTGCGGGCGGCCGCGGCCCCGGGCCTGACCGGCGCCGGTCTCGATGCCGCTGCAAGTATTGCGCGCGCCGGTAGTACCCACCTGCCACTGTACCCGCGACGAGCACGCGGCCTCGGCCGTCGTCTCCTGAGCCGCGGCTCAGCTTTCGCCCTCGCCCGGCGGCGAGTAAATTGTCCCCGCTGCCCCGGGGAAAGGCGATCGGCGATGACCGGCACTGGCGATTCGGACGCGGCCACGACCGCGAGACGGTTCGCGCTGGGCCGGTACGGGCCCGCCCCGCTGGTCCTGGCCGGCCGGTACGAGCTGCGCGAGCGGATCGGCGAAGGCGCGACGGCCTCCGTGCACCGCGCCGAGGACCTCGAATCGGGTGCCGAGGTCGCGGTGAAGCTCTTCCACGCCGGAGCGGTCGAACTGGGCCACAGCCGCCGGGACCAGGAAATCGCGGCCCTGCGCGCGGTGCGGCATCCGGGGCTGGTGGGCTTCGTGGACGCCGGTGTCGACGAGGGGCACGCCTACCTCGTCATGGACTTCGTGCCGGGGCCGAACCTGTCCGAATGGCTGCGCTCGGGACCGCTGCCCGCCGACCGCGTCGCGGAGCTGGGCGCGCAACTGGCCGAGGCGCTCGCTCACGTGCACGCGCACGACGTGACCCACCGGGATCTCAAGCCCGCCAACATCCTCATGTCCGGCGACGGCCCGCGGATCGCCGACTTCGGCGTCGCGCGCATCGTGGACGCGACCCGGGTGACCGACACCGGCGCGGTCGTCGGGACGGCGGCTTACCTCTCGCCGGAGCAGGTGCTCGGCGAACCGCCCGGCCCGGCTTCGGACGTGTACGCGCTCGGGCTGGTTCTCCTGGAATGCCTCACCGGCGTCCGCGAATACCCGGGCACAGCGGCGGAAACCGCGGTGGTGCGGCTGCACCGGTCGCCGAGGATTCCGGCGGGCACGCCGGAGCCGCTGGCCAGAACGCTGCGCGCGATGACCATGCGCGATCCGGAAGAACGGCCGTCCGCGACCGCCGTGGCCCGTGCGTTGCGCGGTACGGAACCGCTACGGTTCCCCATCAGAACGCGGTTCGCGGTCTTCCGCCGCCGCCACCGGGTCTCGCGGCGGCGCGCGGTGCTCGCGGCGGGTCTGCCGGTCGCGCTGGTCGCGGCGGGGACGCTGCTGCTCGCCACTCCGCTCCGGCCGAGCACCGGGTCCGCGCCGGAGCCCGGCCCCGCGCCGCTTCCGGTTTCTCCGCCCTCTTCCGCTCCGTCCGATTCACCGGATCCGAGTCCGCGGCATTCCTCGTCCGCTCCGCCGGTCCGTTCGGCTAACCCGGACAAGCCCGCGCTGACCACGACGGCGCCGCCGGGCACGACGACTCAGACAGTGGCCGCGCCGCCGGATCCGCCCAGCCAAGCGAGCCAGCCGTCCCAGGCCCCGCGGAAAACCCCGCCGGGACAGACCAGGCAGCCCCGGAACCCCAGCACCGGCCCGCCGAGCGACAAGCATCCACATTAGACAGACCGGGCCACCCGGTCGGCTGACCCCGCGCAATTCGGTGGCGAAGTCCGGCCCGGCGCGCGATCCTGGTGGCGAGCCGGGGAGGTGGCAGGCGATGACCGCACACGCACGTCGATTCGGACGGCAGTGCCGCGAGCACTTCGAGCGCCCGCAGCCCGCCCGCGCGGCCGAGCCGCGACCGGAAGCCGAAGCCGTTCCGGCTCCGGAGAGCGCGGCGAAGGCCGAACCGGAGCCGGAAGTCCAGCCCGGGAAGTGATTTCCCTTGCCGGGCGGGCGATTCCGGCTTACTCCGCGCGCGCCGCGGCCTCGATCGCCAGCACCGCGATGTCGTCGTGGCCGGAATTCCCGAGCCATTCCCGCACCGCCGCGCGCAACCGGCGCACGACCTCGCGCGCCGGTTGCCCGACGCAGTCCTCCAGCACCGTGTAAAGCCGTTCGTCGCCGAACAGTTCGGTGGATTCCGTGCGGTTGCGGGCTTCGGTGACGCCGTCGGTGTAGAGCAGGCAGACGTCGCCCTCGTCCAGATGCGCCGTCGCCTCGGCGAACCGAGCCTGCGGCGACACGCCGACCAGCGTGCCGGGCACGCTGATCTCCTCGACCCTTCCCCCGCGCCGCAGCACGAGCGGGGCGGGATGGCCGCCGGAGGCGAGGGTGAGGTCGAGCCCGGACTCCGCGGCCGTGACCGAACCGAGCACGAGCGTCGCGAACCGGTTGCTGCCGCCGGAGATCAGGAGTTCGTTGAGCAGCCGCAGCATCGTCCGGCCGTCCCGTTCGACCAGATGCAGCGCGGCCAGCGAATGCCGCACCCGGCCGGTCAGCGCGGCCGCCTCGGCGCCCTTCCCGCAGATGTCGCCGACGACCACGAACGCGCTGCCGTCGTCGCGAGGCAGGACGTCGTAGAAATCGCCGCCGACGCCCAGCACTCCGCCGGCCGGCTCGTACCAGAGTTCGAAATTCGCGCCGTCGACGTGCGCGGGCGGCGTCGGCAGCAACGTCGATTCGAGCCCGCGCGTGGCTTCCTCCTGGCGGGCGTAGCGCTGGGCGTTGGCCAGCGCCGTCCCGGCCGCGTCCGCGAACGCCTCGACCGCCTCGTCCTGCGCCAGCCCGAACGCGGGCTCGCCGCGCCTGCCGAGCAGCACCGCGCCCGCCATGCCGGAGCCGAACGAGACCACCGACACCTCGAGATGCCCCTCGAACGGCTCGGCGACCGCCGCGGGCAGCGCGGCGACTTCGGTCGCGGGCACCGCGCGGACCTCCGGCCGGGCGATGTCGGTGACCGCGTCGGAGACCACCGGCGCGAGCTGCGCCGGAACCCGCCGGATCCGGCCGTGGCCCGCCGCGCCGTGCTCGGTGCAGCTCCACCACTCCCAGCGGCCGCGGGTCGTCGGCAGCAGCACGAAGGCGCAATCGCCCAAAGCGGACGCCGCCAGCTCGGCGATCACCCGCGCCGTGCCGTGCCGTCCCCGGGCCAGCGCCAGTTTCGGACCGGCCTCGGCGAGGAACTCTTCGGGACGGCGGCGGCCGTCGTCCACCACGGTCCAGGCTCGCCAGCCGCCGGGCAGCGCGCGGACCTTGGCCGGCCGGTGGCCGACCTTGCCGGTGGTCTCGGTCACGCTGACCAATTCGGCCGGGCCTAACCGTTCGGCGGCCGCGTTGGCCCAGCGCAGGGAGCCTTCCGGGTCCTGCAGGAAGACCGGCTCCCGGACGTCGTCGAGCACCGAGCGCCAGAATCCCGCGTGCCCGGGCAGCTCGGAGCCGGGTGGCAGGGCCGACGCCGGAGCGGGCCGTGACACCATGCACGAACCTCCTGCCTCCGGGTCGACCTGACGGTCCTGGTCCTTCCAGGTTGGCACAGTGTGCGCGGGCGGACTGGGTCGAAGTGTAGGGCGAACCGTGGCAGGCTGGGTCGACGACCATGGCTGGCACACGCGTGGTGGGAAGGTCGGCAGAGATGACAGAGTCCCCCCAGACTTCCGGGCGCTCCCGGAACGCCGGGGCCCAGGAACCGGAATCCGTCCCGGCGAGCGAGGCCGCGGCGCTGGAACGGCTGCTCGCCGCGGTCCACGACCTCGGGGACGGCAACTTCCGCCGCCGCTTCGTGGCGCACGGCGACGGGATCACCGCCCGGCTCGCCTCGGCGTTCAACGACATCGCCGAGCGCAACCAGCGGCTGGTGACGGAACTCATGCGCGTGCGCACCGCGGTGGGCCAGGAAGGCAAGCTCACCGAGCGCGTGCGCGCCGAGATCGGCCCCGGCGGCTGGAGCGCCGCGGTCGACACGGTGAACGGGCTGATCGAGGACGTCAGCCGCCCGGTCGTGGAGCTGGACCGGGTGCTCGGCGCGGTCGCCGAGGGCGATCTGTCGCAGCCGATGGCGCTGCAGCTGGACGGCCGTCCGCTGCGCGGGCAGTACGCCGAGCTGGCGAAGACGGTGAACGGCCTCAACGCGCAGCTGTCGCGGTTCGCCGCCGAAGTGATCCGGCTTTCCCGCGAGATCGCCGGGGAGGGCCGCCTCGGCGGCCAGGCCGAGGTCCCCGGCGTGGCCGGGACGTGGCGCGACCTCACCGACTCGGTCAACTTCCTCGCCGACAACCTCACCGAGCAGGTCCGCAACATCGCCTCGGTCACCACCGCGGTGGCCCGCGGCGACCTCACGCAGAAAATCAACGTCGACGCCCGGGGCGAGATCCTCGAGCTCAAGAACACCATCAACACGATGGTCGACCAGCTCTCGTCGTTCGCCGACGAGGTCACCCGGGTCTCCCGGGAAGTCGGTTCCGAAGGGCGCCTCGGCGGCCAGGCGCGCGTACCGGGCGTGGCGGGCACCTGGCGCGACCTCACCGATTCGGTGAACCTGATGGCGGACAACCTGACCGACCAGGTCCGCAACATCGCCCAGGTCGCCACCGCGGTCGCGGCGGGCGATCTGACGAAGAAGATCGACGTCGACGCGCGCGGCGAGATCCTGCAGCTCAAGACGACGCTGAACACGATGGTCGACCAGCTCTCGTCCTTCGCCGACGAGGTCACCCGGGTCGCCCGCGAGGTCGGCTCGGAAGGCCGCCTCGGCGGTCAGGCGGAGGTTCCCGGCGCGGCCGGAACGTGGCGCGGCCTGACCGACTCGGTCAACCAGATGGCCGACAACCTCACCGACCAGGTCCGCAACATTTCGCACGTGACCACGGCGGTCGCGAAGGGCGACCTGACGCAGAAGATCACCGTGGACGCGCGAGGCGAGATTCTCGAGCTCAAGACCACGATGAACACGATGGTCGACCAGCTCTCGTCCTTCGCCGACGAGGTCACCCGAGTCGCCCGCGAAGTGGGTACGGAAGGGCAACTGGGCGGCCAGGCCACCGTGCCCGGGGTCGCCGGCATCTGGCGGGATCTGACCGGCTCGGTGAACTTCATGGCCAACAACCTCACCGCGCAGGTCCGCAACATCGCGCAGGTCGCGACGGCGGTCGCGCGCGGCGACCTGACAAAGAAGATCGCGGTCGACGCGCGTGGCGAAATCCTTGAGCTCAAAACGACGCTGAACACGATGGTCGACCAGCTATCGTCCTTCGCCGACGAGGTCACCCGGGTGTCGCGAGAGGTGGGCACGGAAGGGAAACTCGGCGGCCAGGCGACCGTGCCGGGCGTGGCGGGGACCTGGAAGGACCTCACCGACAACGTCAACTTCATGGCCAACAACCTCACCGACCAGGTGCGGAACATCTCCCAGGTCACCTCCGCCGTGGCGCGCGGCGACCTGACGCAGAAGATCACCGTCGACGCGCGCGGCGAGATCCTCGAACTCAAGAACATCCTCAACACGATGGTCGACCAGCTGTCCGCCTTCGCGGACGAAGTCACCCGTGTTGCCCGCGAGGTCGGCACCGAGGGCCGGCTAGGCGGTCAGGCGCGCGTTCCGGGCGTCGCGGGGATCTGGAAAGACCTCACCGACAACGTGAACGTCATGGCCGACAACCTGACCGTGCAGGTCCGGAGCATCGCCACGATGGCGAGCGCGGTGGCGAACGGCGACCTGTCGAAGAAGATCTCGATCGACGCGGCGGGCGAGGTCGCGGCGCTCGCCGGGACGCTGAACGACATGGTCGAGACGCTGCGCGCGTTCGCCGACGAGGTCACCCGCGTGGCCCGCGAGGTCGGCACCGAAGGCATCCTCGGCGGTCAGGCGCGGGTGCCCGGCGTGGCCGGGACCTGGAAGGACCTGACCGAGAACGTCAACTTCATGGCGCACAACCTGACCAGCCAGGTGCGGAACATCTCGCAGGTCACCACGGCGGTCGCGCGCGGCGACCTGTCGCGCAAGATCGACGTCGACGCCCGGGGCGAGATCCTGGAGCTCAAGACCACGATGAACACGATGGTCGACCAGCTGTCCGCGTTCGCCGCGGAGGTCACCCGGGTCGCCCGGGAGGTCGGCACCGAGGGCAAGCTGGGCGGCCAGGCCGAGGTCGAGGGCGTGTCCGGCACCTGGAAGCGGCTGACCGAGAGCGTGAACCAGCTGGCGGGCAACCTGACCACGCAGGTCCGCGCGATCGGCCAGGTCGCCACGGCGGTGACCGCGGGCGATCTGACCCGGCACATCACCGTGGACGCGTCCGGCGAGCTGGCGGACCTCAAGGACAACATCAACCAGATGATCGCGAACCTCAAGGAGACCACCTCCGCGAACCGCGAGCAGGACTGGCTGAAAACGAACCTGGCGCGGCTGTCCGGGCGGATGCAGGGCCACCGCGACCTCGCGTCGGTGGCGACGCTGATCCTGTCCGAGCTGGCCCCGCTGGTGAGCGCGCAGCAGGGCGCGTTCTTCATCGCGCACGACGACGAGGACTCCGCCGACGCGGACAAGCTGCTCGACTGCATCGCCGCCTACGGCCTCGCCCAGGCCCGCACCGGCCTGCGGTTCCGGCTCGGCGAATCGCTGATCGGCCAGGCCGCGGTGGACCGCAGGACGATACTCGTCAACGGCGCTCCCCCGGAGTACGCGCTGGTGTCGTCCGGGCTCGGCTCGGCCCCGCCGGTGAACGTGATCGTGCTGCCGGTGCTGTTCCAGGGCGAGGTGCTCGGCGTGCTGGAACTGGCGTCGGTCAACGAGTTCTCCGCGGTGCACCTGGACCTGCTGGAGCAGCTGCGGCACACCATCGGCGTCAACGTGAACACGATCCTGTCGAACTCGCGCACCGAGGCGCTGCTGACCGAATCCCAGCGGCTGGCCCAGGAACTTCGCGCCCGGTCCGAGCAGCTGCAGGCCCAGCAGGGCGAACTGCGCCGGTCGAACACCGAACTGGCCGAGAAGGCGGCGCTGCTCGCCCAGCAAAACCGCGACATCGAGGTCAAGAACATCGAGATCGAGCAGGCGCGCCAGGAACTCGAGGAACGGGCCGGCCAGCTGACGGTCGCCTCGCAGTACAAGAACGAGTTCATGGCGAACATGTCGCACGAGCTGCGGACTCCGCTCAACAGCGCGCTGATCCTGGCGAAACTGCTGTCGGAGAACCCGGAGGGCAACCTCACCGAGAAGCAGATCCAGTTCGCGAAGACGATCTGGGCGGCGGGCAGCGACCTCCAGCAATTGATCAACGACATCCTGGACCTGGCGAAGGTCGAGGCCGGGAAGCTGGACCTGCAGATGTCGGATGTGACGCTGCCGGAGCTGGTGAACTACGTCGAATCCCTGTGCCGCCCGCTGACCGCGGACAAGGGCCTGGAGTTCGCGGTCCTGATCGACCCGCCGGTGCCCGGCAGCGTGCACACCGACGAGCACCGCTTGCAGCAGGTGCTGCGGAACCTGCTGTCGAACGCCGCGAAGTTCACCGACGAGGGCGGCGTGCGCCTGCACATCCGGATGGCCGACCCGTCCGAGGTCGAACAGGAGTCCCTGCGCTCCGCGGCCGGGATCATCGCGTTCGCTGTCGAGGACACCGGCATCGGCATCCCGGAGGAGAAGCTGGAGGTCATCTTCGACGCCTTCCGCCAAGCCGACGGAACGACCAGCCGCAAGTACGGCGGGACGGGCCTGGGCCTGTCGATCAGCCAGCAGCTGACCGAGCTGCTGAGCGGCGAACTGCGCGTCAGCAGCGTCCCCGGCAAGGGCAGCACCTTCACGCTGTACCTGCCGGTCGGCGCCGCGAACCTCATCGCC
This sequence comes from Amycolatopsis sp. NPDC104775, assembly GCF_055583325.1. Classification (NCBI taxonomy): domain Bacteria; kingdom Bacillati; phylum Actinomycetota; class Actinomycetes; order Pseudonocardiales; family Pseudonocardiaceae; genus Amycolatopsis; species Amycolatopsis sp. NPDC104775. The sequence goes on along the minus strand of NZ_JBVJOE010000004.1, from coordinate 245,884 downwards.
CCCACGACCCCCGTGCGCCCGACCCCGAAGCTGCCGGTCCTGCCGAGCACCATCACCGTGGCCGAACCGAACAGCGCCCCGAAACGCTTCAACGGCGAAAAGGTCCTGATCGTCGACGACGACCTGCGCAACGTCTTCGCCCTCGCGGCGGTCCTGGAGCAAGCCGGACTGGAAGTCATCTACGCCGACACCGGCGTGGCCGGAATCCGGGCCCTGGAACGCCACGAGGACACCGCACTGGTGCTGATGGACGTCATGATGCCGGAGTTGGACGGCAACGCGACCATCGCCGCCATCCGCGCCGAAGCGGCCCACGAGGACCTGCCAGTGATTGCCGTCACAGCGAAAGCGACGGCAGAAGACCGCGAACGAACCCTGGCCTCGGGAGCGGACGACTACATCACGAAGCCGGTCGACACGGATCTGCTGCTGGACGTGATCGCCGCCCGCCTGGAGGCGGACGCGGCGTCGTCCGAGGTAGAAGCATTGGAGCGGGTGACGGGAATCGAACCCGCGTAGCTAGTTTGGAAGACTAGGGCTCTACCATTGAGCTACACCCGCAGCGCCCTCGGTGACCCGGGAGCGAAGCCAGCTTAGCGTGCCCGCTAGGGTGGGTCGTACACCCCCCGGGTACATGGGTTTCCGGAGGTTCGCGGAGGCTTGTTCGGAGGCTTGGCGGGGGTGCCGGGATGTGGCGCAGCTTGGTAGCGCATCCGCTTTGGGAGCGGAGGGTCGCAGGTTCAAATCCTGTCATCCCGACTCGGCTTCGGAGGGGCTGGACCTGCGGGTTCAGCCCCTTTTTCGTGCCGCCGGACGCGGTGCGGGAGCTAGCACAGCGCTTAGTGACACTCCTATTTGAGGATTTTCACACGCGCACCCGAGCCCTGATCCCCGCGCACAAGCCGCTGCTATTGCGATGCCGTGCGCTTCCTCCATCTCTGGCTCGCCGACCCGGTCGCGCCGCCGAAGCCGACGACCCCGACACGTGGCTGGCATCGGTTCCACCCGAACCGGCCGAACCAGAGGACTACGAGCCGAACCACGTCAAGCGGTGGATCGCCTACCGCCTCGCGACCACCAGCCCGGGCAACGCAAACAACAACTACCGGGCGCTGAACGCCTGGTTCAACTGGCTTGTGGCTGAGGAGGAGATCGAACACCACCCGATGGCCCGGATGAACCCTCCGCACATCCCGGACAAGCCGATCCCCATCACCCCGGTGGAGTTCATCAAGGAGGTGCTCCGGGACTGCCAGGGCCGCGATTTCCACAGCCGCCGCGACGAAGCGATCATCCGGCTTATCTGGGACACCGGCGGCCGACTGTCCGAGATCGCCAACATCGATCTGGAACGCGACCTCGACCTGTCCCGCCGCGTCGTCAACGTCCTCGGCAAAGGCAGCAAGTGGCGCGCCCTCCCCTTTGGTGCCGCCACCGGCAAAGCCCTCGGCCGCTACCTCCGCGTCCGCGCACGCCACCCCTACGCCGACACCACCACCAGGCTGTGGCTCAGCGACCACCGCCGCAGCACACCGCTCTCGCCGAACGGCATCAAAATCATGCTCCGCCGACGCGGCAACGACGCCGACGCCCACGGCGCGCTCGGCCGCAACCTCCACGCACACCTCGGACGGCACTTCCAGTCGCACACCTTCCTTAAATCCGGCGGCAGCGAAGGCGACCTGATGCTCCTCAACGGATGGACTACCGCACAGATGGCCCGGAGATACGGAGCCAGCGCCGCCACCGAACGAGCCCACGAATCCGCCGCAAAATCCGGGTTGGCGACGCACTATGAACCAAAGGCACGGGCTCGCGCTCCCGACCCGGGTCAGTGTCCGCAAGCGAAAAGGCGAGTCATCGGCGAACGTTGGGCCAAAATTTCTTGGGTTTGGCACCCCGACCGGGACCGCGCTCGACCGGGAGCGGTCAGGCACCGCGGGTCGATCACCGTTCAGCCCTCCCCTTCGTTGTCGGCGTGGTCGGCGGGACGCGCTGTATCTCACCCGCTTCGGGGTGGACCGGGCGCGCAGCAAGCCGGGCGTCGGCACCTGGATGCTCGGCCAAGCGCCGGCGGCAGGCCGCCGGACAGGGCAAGCGGTGCCTGGGTCCGGACGTCTGGAAGAGCAACACCGGCCTCCAGGATTACTACCGTCACCACGGGTTTCGGCATCTCCGGATAGTCGACGTACCTGGGCGCGGCACCAGCGCGCCGTTCCAGCGGCCGGTTTCCTGAAGCTCGCCTTCTGGACCGCAGCTGCGCGGCACGCGGCCGATCTGAAGACAGCCCGGCTATCGCTTTCGCGCGGCAGGAGCTGCCAATCGGGGGATCGTGGCCAGCAGTTCCTTCGTGTAGGGGTGGGCCGGTTCGGCGAAGACCGCGGCGGTCGGTCCGGCTTCTACCACCTCGCCGGAACGCATGATCATCACGCGTTCGCAGACGTCGGCCACCACGCCGAGGTCGTGCGTGATGAACAACAGCGCCACTCCGGTTTCCTCGCGCAGCCGGGCCAGCAGCTGCAGCACCTGCGCCTGGACCGAGACGTCCAGCGCCGACACCGGTTCGTCGCAGACGAGGATCCGGGGACCGGTGGCCAGCGCGCGGGCGATGGCCACGCGCTGCCGTTGCCCGCCGGAGAGCTGGTGCGGGCGCCGGTCCGCCAGCTCCGGGTGCAAGCCGACCTGATCGAGCAGTTCGGCGACGCGCGGGCGGCGAGCCGAGCGGGGACCGGGCACCGCCCCTCCGACGATCCGGCCGACTGTCCACCGTGGATCGAACGCAGCGGACGGATTCTGCTGGACGAACTGGATTTCCCGCCTTCGTGCACGTCGGCGCCGTTCCGGTTCGGCCGACCACGGTTGTCCGTCGAGCAGGACGGAGCCGGAACCGGGACGGGTCAGGCCGAGCACGACGCGAGCGAGGGTGCTCTTGCCGGAGCCGGATTCGCCCACCACGCCGAGCGCCTCCCCCGCGCCGAGGCGGAACGACACGTCGCGGAGGGCGATCCGGCCGCCGCGGTAGGTCTTGCCCAGGCCGCTCGCGGAAAGCACGGCGGTGGCGGGCTCGACGGGCGCCGGGCGCGCCTCGCCCTTGGGGATTGCGTCGATCAGCTGCCGGGTGTAGGGATGCTCGGGCCGGCCGAGCACGCGACCGGCCGGGCCGGACTCCACCAGCCGGCCGCCGCGCATCACCAGCACCCGGTCGGCCAGCTGGGACACCGCCGCGAGATCGTGGCTGATCAGCAGGATGCCCCAGCCCTGATCGCGGTAGTGCCCGAGCAGACCGAGAATCCGTTCCTGCACCACGACGTCGAGTGCGGTCGTGGGCTCGTCGGCAATCAGCAGCCGCGGACCGGTCGCGAGCGCCGAGGCGATCAGCGCACGCTGGCGCAGCCCCCCGGAGAGCTCGTGCGGGTACTGCTCGGCGCGCGTGGCGGGATCGTCGATCCCGGCCCGGGCCAGGAGATCCAGCACGGTCGCCGAGCGTGCCGCGGCGGTCTGCTTCGGCTCGTGCACGACCAGCGGTTCGGCGACCTCGGCGCGCACGCGGCGTAACGGATCGAGGCTGCTCAGCGCATCCTGCGAAACCAGGCCGACGCGTGCGCCGCGGACCTTCCGCCATTCCGCCTCGTCGAAGGCGAGCGCGTCGCGGCCTTCGACGAGCAGCCGCTCGGCACGCACGTGCGCGGTTTTCCCGGCGAGGCCCAGCAAAGTCCGGGCGGTCACGCTCTTGCCCGAACCGGACTCCCCCACCAGGGCAACGCATTCGCCCGCCGACACGGTGAAATCGACGCCGTGGACCACGGGGGCGGGATGGCCGTCGAACCGCACCGTCAGGCCGGCGACGTCGACGAGACGTTCGTCCACAGTGGTCATCGCGCTGCCCGCGCCCTCAGATTCCTGCCCAGTACCGTGAAAGTGACGACCACGAGCACCACACTCAGTCCGGGGAACACGGTCAGCCACCACGCGATGCCGAGAAAGTCCTTGCCGTCGGCGATCATCAGGCCCCACTCCGGGGCCGGCGGCGCCGGGCCGAGCCCCAGCAGGCTCAGCCCGGCCGCGGAGATGATGGTGGTCCCGGTGCCCATCGTGGCGAGCACGACGAGCGGGCCGGCGATGTTGGGCACCACGTGCCGGATCAGCGCGACCGAACGGCGGGTGCCGAGCACCTTCGCCGCCTCCACGTATTCGGCGAGCACGACCAGCCGCGCCTGGGAATACACCAGCCGGGCGTAGTTCGGCACCGCGGCCATGCCGATCGCGATCGCGACCCCACCGGCGTCGCCGCCGATCACCGCCACCACCAGCAGCGCGAGCACAATTTCCGGGAACGCCAGCAGCACGTCGACCAGCCGCATCAGCGGACCGGCCGCGAACCGCCCGCCGGCCACCGCGAGCGCGCCGATCACCAGCCCGCCCAGAACGCCGATCATGGTGGCGGACATCGCGATCGTCAACGACGCGCCGGCGCCGTAGACCACTCGCGAGTAGACGTCACGGCCGAGCTGGTCGGTGCCGAAGACGTGCGAGATGCTCGGGCCCTCGAAGGTGTGCAGGAAGTCCGTATCGGACGGCGACTGGGTGGCGAACACCGCGGGGGCCAGCACTGCCAGCAGCAACAGGGCGAGAATCGCCAGGCAGACCACGACGGTGCGGTTCTTGGGCTTTCCGCGCACCGAGACCGCGATGGACGTCACCGGTCGGCCTCCGCTCGCAACCGCGGATCGACGAACGGCAGCAGCAGGTCGACCCCCAGGTTGATCACCACGAACGCGGTGGCGGAAAGGAGCACCACCGCGGTCACCACCGGCAGGTCCCGGCCTGCCGCCGCGGCGACCAGCACCCGGCCGAGTCCCGGACGGGCGAACACGTTCTCGATCAGCACCGCCCCGCCGATCAGCATGCCGAGGATCCAGCCGGTGAGCGTCAACGCGGGCAGCAGGGAATGCCGCAGCGTGTGGTTCAGCCGCAACCGCCGGTCCGTCGCTCCGCGCGCACGCACGGTCAGCGCGAACGGCATTGCCTCCGCCGTGCGCACTTCCTGGGCCATCACCTGCGTCAGCGCGCCCGCGATCGGGAACGCCAGAGTGAGCGCGGGCAGCACCAAACCGGCCGGGCCAGTGTCGCCGATCGCCGGGAAGAGCGGGATCGCGAACGAGAACAACCCGAGCAGCAACGCGCCTACCCAGAACGTCGGCACCGAGACCGACAACACGCTGATTCCGGCGAGCACGGTGTCGGCCACCTTCCCCCGGCCGGTCAGGAACGCCGTCACCAGCACGGCAATACCCGCGCCCAGCACCGCCGCGGTGATCGCGAGCTGCAGCGTGGGGCCGACCTGCGACGCCAGCAGACGCGTCACCGGTTCGTCGCGCTGATACGACCAGCCGAGGTCTCCGTGCAGCAGCGAGCCCAGCCAGCGCAGATACCGTGTCCACAGTGGATCGTTCAAACCGTACTCGGCGACGATGCGGGCCCGCAGCTCCGGCGTCGGCGGCGGACCGGCGCCCAGGATCGCGGACACGGTGTCACCGCGCACGGAAAGCACGAGGAAACACAGCGTCGCCGCGCCCCACAGCACGAACACGCCGGAGGCCAGCCGGCTCACGACGTGCCGTGCGAATCCCCGGCTCATGCGTCGGCCAGCCAGAGATCGATGAGCGCGGGCGTGCCGGAATTCTCGTAGCGGACTCCGCGAACCCGGTCCGCCAACGCGAGCGACCGCAGCGAGGTGTAAGCCGGAACGACGTAGGCCTGCTCGATCACCCGATGCTGGACCTTGCCGTAGAGCAGGCTCTGCTCCTGCGGGTCGAGCGTGGCACGGGCGGCGTCCAGCCACGCGTCGAGTTGCGGATCCCGTACGCGGCTCTGGTTGCTGCCGCCTTCGGAAAGGAACCGCTTGGAGTGGAACAGCTCCCGCAGTACCCCCGGGTCGGCCGACGCCCAGGCGACCGACTTCAGGTCGTACTCGCCGGCGATCACCCGGCTGGCGAACTCGGCGGTGTCCACTGCAGACAGCACCACCTCGATCCCGGCCTTCCGCAGCGAATCCTGCAACGCCACGTCGAAAGTCCGCCGATCGGCGGTGCTGTAGTCGGCGGCGAACGGAAATTCCGCGCGCAAGCGCACCCCGCCACGAACGCGGTAGCCGGCACTGTCGCGTTCGGAGTAACCGGCCTCGTCCAGCAACCGGGCGGCCTTCTCCGGGTCATATCCCCAAGTGCCGGCCAGATCCGGGGCATAGTCCCGGGTCTTGGGCGTCAGCACCGACCAGGCACGCTGGTACTCGCCGCGGAAGACGCCCTTGACGATGGCGTCCAGATCGATCGACGACTGCACCGCACGGCGCACCGCCGGATCATCGAACGGAGGCCGCGAGACGTTCAGGTAGCAGCAATAAGGCGAACCGGGCGCCGGGTTCTCCTCGATCCGCATCCCGGCCTGTCTGCGCAAGGTGGACAACCGCGCCGAGGGCATCTCGTCGGCCACGTCGACCTGGCCCGAGCTGACCGCGCCGACGCGGGTCTGGTCCTCCGGCAGGAACGACACCCGACAACCGTCCAGATAGGACTCGCCGCGGTTGCCCGTTCCGGGCGGCGGCCAGTGGTAACCCGGCCGGCGGCGGAACACGGCTTCCTGGTTGGGCACCACCGATTCCAGGATGAACGGCCCGGTGCCGGCCAGGTACTTGCCCGAGGCCAGTTCCGTGCCGTGCTCCCGCAGCGCGCGTGGCGAGTGAAAGCCCAGGAACGTCGTGCTCAACGCGGGCAGCAGGGAGGAGTACGGCTCGCGCATCCGGAGCACGACGGTGTGCTCGCCGGCCACCTCCACTTTCGCAAGCGGACCGAGCAACGCCAAGGGGAAGCTGGATTTCGTGGCCGGGTCGACGATGTGCGCGAGATTGTCCCGCACCGCGGCAGCGTTGAACGGTTCACCGTCGGAGAACGTCACGTCGTCGCGGAGCTGGAAGGTGTAGTCCAGCCGGTCCGGCGTGACTGTCCACTTTGTCGCCAGCCACGGCTGGAAGGTGCCGTCCTGGCCGGCGGAGACCAGGGAATCGAAGACCGGGCGAAGCAACACCGCGGAAATGTCGGTGGCGGCAGTGTGCGGATCCCACGAGTCGGCCTGGGTGGCGACCGCCAGCCGGAGCGTGCCGCCTTTCCGCGGTGGTCCCGCGGTGTTCAGCAGCCGGGTCCCCTCGCAGCCGGCCAGCGCCAGGCCCAGTACCGCACCGCCGGAGAGCGCGAGGAAGCTCCGGCGAGAACGATCGGCTCGTGCGGGCTTCATCGGGCCCGCAAGGCGGTGATCACCGGCGCGAAGTCGGCCACCATCCGGTGGTGCATGGAAAAGGAACCGACGCCGAGCTCACGGGCGTCGGCGCGGATCTGCCCGGCGATCTCGTCGGTCGTGCCAAAGAGTGCGTGCGGCAGATCCAGCAGCTGCTTCTCGGTGAGCGTGGGCGCGGCTTCCGGCCGCAACTCGGCCGCGGCCGCGGACCGGTCGTGGGTAGGCACGAGGTGCTTGATGCCGAGGTCGATCTCCACCGGCCGGTCCGCCAGCTCGCGCACCCGGCCGATCTGTTCGGCGATCCGGGCGCGGCTGTGCAGGTGCAGCCCGCCGCCGGGCACGAGATCCGCGCCGACGATCGACACGATGTCGGCGCGTTCGGCGGCCAGCGGGAGGTCGTCGTCGGCGAAGACCGCGAGCAGCAACCGCGGCCGGCGGCCGGGATCGATCCGCGCCTCGACGGCGTCCAGCGCGGCCGCCACCGCCATGGGACCGGCCCCCGGCCCGGAGGGCCGCGGCACTCCCAGGCCGAGTTCGAACCGGCCGCCGCTGAGCGTGACCGCGGTGTCGACCTCGCGCGCCAGCAGCGCGGGGGACCACTGGGTGGGATCGACGAGGTAGGTGCCGGTGGCCGCGCCTGCGCCGGCCGCGACCGCGAGCGCCTGGAACGGCGCGCCCATGCCGAGGTGATCGCCGGTCACGACGGTGTCATAGCCCGCCGCCAGCACGGCTCTGGCCGCGGACTCCCATTCCTCCGGCGGAGTGAGCAAGAGGCTCGCGGCGAACCGGAGGTTCTCGGTGGTCACCTGGCGTCCTCCACAACGGTCGGATCGTGTTTCGCGGCCGGAGCCAATTCTCCGAAGCGCCGATAAGGCTGCGCTAAAGCCGTGCCAAGGCAGGATTCCGCGGCCGGGGGTCCGTTCTTAGAGTGCGCAACCATGACCAGTCTGAATCCGGCACCGCCGAGGGAAACCGAACTGCCCGAGTTCCCGATGCAGCGCACCTGCCCCTTCCAGCCCCCGCCGGGCTACGCGGCGCTGCGGGCGCACGGCCCGCTGACCCGGGTCGCGCTGTTCGACGGGCGGCCCGCGTGGCTGGTGACCTCGCACGCGGTGGCCCGCGAGCTGCTCACCGACCCGCGGATCAGCTCGGACTGGACCGATCCGGCGTTCCCGGTGCTCAGCCCGGTGCGCGGGGTGATCCAGAAGCAGACCGTGATGATCGGGATGGACGCGCCGGAGCACACCCGGTACCGGCGGATGGTGATCCCGGCGTTCACCGCACGCCGGATCAAAAGCCTGCGCGAGACGCTCGAGCGGATCGTCGACGAGCGGCTGACCGAGCTGCTGGCCGGCGAGACCCCGGCGGATCTGGTGGAGTTCGCGGTGGCCGTGCCCTCCGTCGCGATCTGCGGGCTGCTCGGCGTGCCGTATGCCGACCACGAGTTCTTCGAGACCGAGACGCGCAAGCTGGTCCTGCGCACCTCGGCCGAGGAGGCCGGGGCGGCGCTCGGCAACCTGCAGGAGTTCCTCGACGGGCTGATCGGGCGCAAGCTCGCCGAGCCCGGCGAAGGCCTGATCGACGACCTGATCGGCGGGCCGTACGCCGAGGGCCGGATCGACCGGCCGACGATGGTGCAGATGTGCACGCTGATGCTGATGGCCGGGCACGAGACCACCGCGAACGTCATCCTCCTCGGCCTGCTGACGCTGCTGGAGCATCCCGCCGAGTTCGCCGCCCTGCGGGCCGAGCCGGATCTGGTGCCGGGCGCGGTCGAGGAGCTGATGCGCTTCCTGTCGGTCGCCGAGACCATCCCCCGGGTGGCCGCGGCCGACGTCGAGGTCGAGGGCGTGCTGATCCGCGCGGGCGAGCCGGTGCTGCTGGCCAACTCCGCGATCAACCGTGACGAGCGGGCCTTCCCCGGCGCCGGCCGGTTCGACGTGCGCCGGGCCCCGCGCACGCACACCGGCTTCGGGTTCGGCACGCACCAATGCGTGGGCGGCAACCTCGCCCGGGCGGAGCTGGAGATCGTGTTCCGCGCGCTGGTCGCCCGGTTGCCGGAAACGGTGCGGCTCGCCGTGCCCGCCGAAGAGATCCAGCCGAAGGGGCCGGCCGGGCCGCAGGGCGTCTTCCGGCTGCCGATCACCTGGTGACAAGGTCGGCGTCCGTACCCGATAATGGGTCGCGGACGGCAACCCCGCGCTCGGGACGAACGGCATCTTCCCGCGCGCGGCATGGGTGGTCCCGGCGGTGTGGCCCGGACACGAATCCTGTTCTACGAACCAGATTGGGAAACCACTGCCATGTCCGCATCTCCCGTCCTGAGCGTCTTGGACACCCATCCGGTCTTCGAGGGCGTTCCCGCGCAGACCTCGATCCGCAACGGCCTCGAGCTGGCCCGTGCCGCCGAACGGCTCGGCTACCACCGTTACTGGGTCGCCGAGCACCACAACACCCCGGGGCTCGCCTCTTCCGCGCCGACCGTGCTGATCGGCCGGGTGGCCGCGGCGACCGAGCGGATCCGCGTCGGCTCGGGCGGGGTGATGCTGCCCAACCACCCGCCGCTGGTGGTCGCCGAGCAGTTCGCCACGCTGGAGATCTTCCATCCGGGCCGGATCGATCTGGGCGTCGGCCGCGCGCCGGGCACCGATCCGCTCACCGCGGGTGCGCTGCGCCGTTCGTCGGACCCGTTGTCCGCGCAGGATTTCCCCGAGCAGGTCAAGGAACTCGAGTACTACCTGGACGGCGGGAAGACCCCGCGCGGGCAGGGCATGGAGATCCGCGCGGTGCCGGAGATCGCGGTCCGGCCGCCGGTGTGGATGCTCGGGTCGAGCCCGTCCAGCGGGCTGCTCGCCGCCGAACGCGGCATGCCGTATGCCTACGCCAACCACCTGCGGCCGGACGCGGCGGAGGCGGCCACCAAGGCCTACCGGGAGAATTTCCGGCCGAGTGCGGCGTTCCCCGAGCCGTACGTGATCGTCACCGCGTTCCTCGTCGCCGCCGACACCGAGGAGGAGGCCGCCTACCAGTCGGGGCCGCTGGCGCACGCGCTGGTTGCCGGGCGCAGCAACCCGTTCGCGTTGTTCCCGCAGCCGGACGAGGCCGCGCGGCGCCCGCTGTCGGCAGCCGACCGGCACATCGTGCAGGCCTCGTTCGCCGGTCAGCTGATCGGCTCGACGGACACCGTGCGCACCCGGCTGGCGGAGCTGGTCGAACGCAGCGGCGCCGACGAGGTGATGGCCGTCGCCCCGATCGCCGAACACGCGGCGCGGGTGCACGCGTACGAGATCCTCGCGCAGTAACCACTGCGGACGGTGAAGGGAACCTTGCCGGGCTCCGATCCCCCGCAAGGTCCCCTTCACCGCTGTTCGCGGGCCGGGATCAGGAGCCGGTCAGCGGCAGCAGCACATCGTCCACTATGGACTCCAGCTGCGCAGCGGTGAGCATCGGCCTGCCCAGCGTGCAGTCGTACATCACCATCGCCGGCGCGACCGACGCGATCAGCGCGTTGCGCGGACCGGCGTCCACACCGCAGCGTTTCATCAGTTCCAGCAGGCGTTCCTGGCACGGGTCGAGCACCCGTTCCCGGAACAGCTCGCGCAGCATCGAAGTGTCCTCGCCACTGTGCGCCGCCACCGCCTGGAAGGCCGCGCGCTTGGAGTCGAACAGCGCCGCGTTCAGATAGGACACCAGCTCGATCATCCCGGCCCGCAGCGTCGTGCTCTCGGACACCTCCGGCGGCGGGGGCAGCATGTCGCCGAGGGTGTCACGGACCAGCTCGTCCAGCGAGCTCCACCGCCGGTACAGCGCGGCCTTGCCGGTGCTCGCCGCCGCGGCGATGCCGTCCATGCTCAGCCGGGCGTAGCCCACCGAGCACAGCTGCTCCACGGTCGCGGTGTAGACGGCGTGCACGAGGTCCTCGCCCCGGCGGCGGGTCTTGCGCGGCGGGGCCGCCTCCGTCATTGGTCTCTCCTCCGTCTTCCCGCGGGGTTTCCCGGATTCGCCACCGGGGCGCCCATCTCGGCCCTCGTCACCCGGCGCGCCACCGGGCGACCGTTGCCCACGCGCCGACCGGCTTGTATAGTGTACGGTGCCGTTCACTATACCGCCCGAACCACTCTCCCGGCGGGACCTTCCCCCGCCGGGGCCGTTCCGCGCCGCCCCCGGCCGCGTCCCGCCCCACCGTACCCGAGGAGAACCCATGTCAAGCTCGCCGCAGCCACCCGCCGAGCAGGGAACGGAGGCGACCACCCGCGTCACCGCGCTCACCCTGGCGATCATCGTGTCCTGCGAACTCATGCTGATGCTCGACAGCACGATCATGAACGTCGCGCTGCCGATGATCGGCGAAGGACTCGGCTTCAGTCCGAGCGGCCTGTCCTGGGTGACCAACTCGTTCCTGCTCGCCTTCGGCGGCCTGCTCCTGCTGGGCGGACGCGCCGGGGACATCCTCGGGCGCCGCCGGGTGTTCCTCGTCGGCGTCGCGATGTTCACCACGGCGTCGCTGCTGGCCGGGCTCGCGCAGAACCCGGCGTGGCTGATCGCCACCCGCGCGCTGCAGGGCGCGGGCGCGGCCCTGGCCGGACCGAGCACGCTCGCGCTGCTCACCACGAACTTCACCGGCGAACGCCAGGGCAAGGCGCTGAGCGCGTACTCCTCGGTGACCGCCTCGGCGATGACGCTCGGTCTCATCCTCGGCGGCATCATCACCACGCTGGTGTCCTGGCGCTGGGTGCTGCTGATCAACGTGCCGATCGGGGCGCTCGTGCTGCTGCTCGCGCCGAAGCACGTGACCGAGTCGCCGCGGCACAGCGGCCGGTTCGATCTCTCCGGCGCACTGACGTCGGCGATCGGCGTGCTGGCGGTCGTCTTCGGGCTCGTGCGTGCGGCCGACCACGGCTGGGGCGACCCGGTCTCGCTGGTGATCCTCGCCGCCGGCGTGGTCCTGCTGGCGGTTTTCGTGGCCGTCGAACGCCGCGCCGAGCAGCCGATCATGCCGCTCGGGCTGTTCGCCGACCGCGCCCGAGCGGCCGGGTTCACGAACATGCTGCTGGTGCCGATGGTGACCATGAGCTTCCAGTTCCTGATCATCCAGTTCTTGCAGCTGGTGCTGGGCTTCTCGCCGCTGCAAGCAGGACTGGCGTTCCTGCCGATGGCGGTCGGGCTGCTGATCACCTCGCGCAGCGCGATCAAGGTGCTCAGCCGGTTCGGCGCCAAGCCGACCGCGGCGGGCGGGCTGGTGCTGCTCGCGGCCGCCGCCGGCTGGCTCATCACGATCAGCGCGACGACCGGTTACTTCGGCGGGATCTTCGGGCCGATGTTGCTGGTCGGCCTCGGGCTGGGGTTGATCATCGTGCCGATCAACATGACCATCATGTCCACAGTGGAGCCCTCGGACGCGGGCGCCGCCTCCGGCGTTCTCCAGACGACGATGATGACCGGCTCAGCGCTGGGTATTGCGATCCTGTCGGCGATCTACGCGAGCACCGTGCACTCCGATTCGGCGGTGCGGATCAGCCCCGATTCCATCGCACTGGGCATGCGGCACGGCTTCGTGGCCAGCACCGTCTTCGCCGTCCTGGCGCTGCTGATCACGCTGCTGATTCTGAAAACCCCGGCACGTCCGGCTCCGGCGGCCGCCGTTCCGGAAGAGGCTCAGGCCGAGCCGTCCAGCTCGGCTTCCTGAGGTACGAAAGGTCTCGTGAGTGGCTACTCCGGTGCACACTGGGGCAGCCACTCACGAGCGTCAGCGGCAGGTGCGGCCGAAGCAGGCGCGCAGCGCGTCGCCGACGCGGTAGGGCTCGGTGCCGTCCGGGTCGACGGCGGCCACCCGGCCGTCCGGGCGGATGAGCAGACGGGTGCCCGGCGAGTCCACATCGGACACTTGTACCAAGGCCAGTCCGCAGGCGCCGGGCGCGCCGACCGCGTCAAGCCACTCCGGTTCGGTGTAGGTCAACGCGCCGCGGCCCTGCCGCAGGGCTTCCGCCACTTCGCCACCACCGAGGGTTTTCAGCCGGGCCGGGCTGAGCATGGTGCCCACGATGCCGTCCGGATCGGTGCCGTCCGGTTCCGGATAGCGCGCGTCCAGTCCGGTGACCAGGTCCACGAGGTAGTCGTTGACCTGGGGCAGACGCACCAGCGTGGCGAACAGGTCCCGCAGCTGCGGCACTCCCGGCGAGGGGGCGCCGAGGGCCAGCTGCGCGGCGGTGCTGTTCGCGGCGGCGATCGCGACCGGCTGCCGTTCCTGCTGGTAAGTGTCCAAAATGGTCTCCGGCAGCGTGCCGCGCAGCACCGCGGACAGTTTCCAGCCGAGATTCACCGCGTCCTCGACGCCGGTGTTGATCCGGGCTCCGCCGAGGGCAGGGAACACATGGGCCGCGTCGCCGGCGAGGAACACCCGGCCCGCGCGGTATCGTTCGGCCATTCTCGTGCGCTGCCGGTATCGCTGTGCCCACACCACTTCGGCAGCCGACGGCAGCTCGGCTCCGGTGACGCGGCGCAGGCCCGCGGTCAGCTCTTGCGAGCCGAGCGGGCCGGTTCCGGTGCCCGGCCGGGCGCCGAACTCGGCGGTCATGAACCGCAACAGGCCGTGCCCCGCCGGGGCGCCGGTGTAGAAACCGCCGTTGCCCGGGTGCCGGTGGACGCCGAACAGTTCCGCCGGCAACGCGGCGAAGTCGGCACGGAGGTCGCCGACGAGTCCGTACGACGGAATTTCCGTTTCGCTGGAACCGATTCCGGCCAGCCCGCCGACCGGACCGTCCGGGCCGTCCGCACCGACCAAATAGGACACTCGCAGTTCGTATTCGCCCTCCGGGCCCCGCAGCCGTGCGGTCACGCCGTCGGCGTCCTGAGCGAGGTCGAGCAGTTCGGTGCCGCGGCGAAGGTCCGCCCCGAGCGACCCGGCACGCTCGGCGAGGACCCGTTCGACCGCGCTTTGCGGAATGAGATAGGCGTTTTCCCGTTCCGCTGCCCGCACCGCCGGGTCGAGACCGACCAGCGCGAAATGCGCGGCGGGCAGCACCGTGCCGATCGCCCGGATCGGGTCGAGCCAGTTGCGCTGTGCTAGCAGCTCGGCGGTACCGATGTTGATCGCGATGCCGGGCGCGTCCTCGCGCGGCCTGGGGTTCCGGTCGATCAGCACGGCCGGGATCCCGACCAGCCCGAGCTCGCAGGCCAACGTCAAACCGGTCGGACCGCCGCCGACGATGAGAACACTCGGGTCCGGAAGGGCGATTACCACTACTCTCACCTCATTGTAAGAACCGTTCCGCGAGGTGCGGACGGCGTTGATCGGTCAGCGGGGCGCGAGGCCCTTGGTCAGTTCGGCATGCAGATACCGGACGAGATCGTGCGGCGTCGGGTTCTCGAACACCACGACCGGCGGCAGCAGCAGCCCGGTCGACTCGCAGAGCCGGTTGCGCAGCTCCAGCGCGGTGAACGAGGTGAACCCCGCGTCGGTGAACGGAGTGCGTGCGTCGACCGCGTCCATCGAACTGTGCCCGAGAACCTCGGCGGCCTGGCTGCGCGCGAGGTCCAGCAGCAGCTGGATCTGGCCCTCGGGATCCGCGGCGGCCAGCAGCCGGCGCAGCTCGTCGGACTCCTCGCTCGCCTCGGCGGCCGGGATCGGTTCGGATGCCGGGGCCCGCCAGGTGGCCAGCGCGGGCAGCACGACGGTGAGTGCGTCCCGCTGCTCCGGGGTCAGGGTCAACCGCGCGGCCAGGGCTTCGACGTCCGCGTCGTCCACTGCGGACCAGAACGCCGCGTCACCCCGTCCGCCGGACGGCCCGGTGAGCCAGTAGTCGTTGTGCTGGAATGGATACTTCGGCAGTTCCACGTGGCGGGCGGGGACGGCCGCGAACAGCCTCGACCAGTCGACGCCGGCCCCGCGCACGGAGGCCTGGGCCAAAGCCGTCATCAGGGAGACCTCAGCCGACCGCTTCCGCCGCAACATGGGCAGCGCGGTGACGTCCTGGCCGGACAGCGTCGTCTGGGCGAGCGTGCTCAGCACTCCGTCCGGGCCGGCTTCGAGCAGCAGCCGCGCCCCGCCGTCGTGCATTGCCCGCACCGCGTCGGCGAAACGGACCGGCATCCGCACCTGACGTACCCAATACGACGGATCGCGCAGCTCGTCCCCGGCCAGGGCGCCGGTGACCGTCGAGTACAACGGGATCCGGGCTTCGCGGAAGTCCAGTCCACTGATGGCTTCGCCGAATTCCTCAAGCATCGGTTCCATCAGCGCCGAGTGGAAAGCGTGACTCACCCGCAGCCGCACGCATTTGACGCCGCGGCCGCGGAGCACGGCTTCCACCGCGGCAACGCCTTCTTCGGTGCCGGACAGCGTCGACGCCTGCAGTGCGTTCACCGCGGCGATGCCGACCTCACCGGCCGGGCCGGAAGCGAGCGCGTCGAGCACCTCGCTCTCCGCGGCGGCGACCGAGAGCATCGCGCCGCCGGGCGGCAACGCGCCCATCAACCTGGCCCGCGCGGCCACGAGCCGGGCACCGTCTTCGAGGTCCAACACGCCTGCGGTGACCGCGGCCGCGATCTCGCCCACCGAATGCCCGCACACGTGCGCGGGAACGACGCCCAGCGAACGGCAGACCTCCACGAGAGACACCTGCAAGGCGAACAGCGACGTCTGCGCATACACCGTATGGTCGATGAGGTCGCCTTGACCGCCGTAGACCACGTCGGCGAGCGGCTTCGGCAGCACCGGATCGACTACCGCGGCAACGCGGGCGAAGGTGTCCGCGTAAGCACTGCCGAACACTCCGTTCGGGGATCGCAGTTCGGTGCCCATCCCCGCGCGCTGGCTGCCCTGACCGGTGAACAGGAAGCCCAGTGCCCCAAGGGATTCGGCCGATCCGGTAGCGCTTCCGCGGGCGGTCCGGCCGGCGGCGAGTGAGCTGAGACCGTGCCGGAGGTCGGCCCGGTCGGCGCCGATCACCACTGCCCGCAGCGGATGCCCGGTGCGGTTCGTGACCAGCGCGCGCCCGGCCGACCACAGGTCCACTGCCGGATCCGCGGCCAGCTCGGCCAGCCGGGCGGCCTGTTCCCGCAGCGCCCCGGCGGACCGCGCGGAGAAGACCCACGGCACCGGACCGCTGGGCGCCGGCCCCGCGACCTCGGCCGGTTCGGCAACCGGAGCCGACTCGACGATCAGGTGCGCGTTGGTCCCGCTGATCCCGAAGGACGAGACCGCGGCCCGGCGCACGGGTCCGCGTTCGGGCCATGCCATCGCCCGGCCGGCGAGCCGCACCCCACCGTCTTCCCATTCGACCCGCGAGGACGGGGTCTCGGCATGCAGGGTGGCCGGTACGACCCCGTGCCGCACCGCCTGGACCATCTTGATCACGCCGCCGACCCCGGCCGCTGCCTGGGTGTGGCCCAGATTCGACTTGAGTGAGCCGAGCAGCACCTCGTCGCCGGCGGCCCGGCCCTTTCCATAGACCGCCTGGAGTGCGGTGATCTCGATCGGGTCACCCAGCGTCGTGCCGGTTCCGTGGCCTTCGACCACGTCGATCGCCTCGGGGCCCAGGCCCGCGTCGCCGAGCGCCGCGCGGATGACTCGTTGCTGGGCAAGGCCGTTCGGTGCGGTGAGGCCGTTGGACTGCCCGTCCTGGTTGACCGCGGACCCGGCGAGTACCGCCAGGACGCGGTCGCCGTCGCGCTGCGCGTCGGACAGCCGCTTGAGCACCACGATCCCCACGCCCTCGGCGAATCCGGTGCCGTCCGCGTCGTCGGCGTACGAACGGCAGCGGCCGTCCGGTGAAAGGCCGCGCTGGCGGCTGAACTCGATGAACGGGCCCGGATTCGACATGACGGTCGCCCCGCCGGCCAGCGCCAGCGAGCATTCGCCGGCCCGCAGGGAGTTCATCGCCAAGTGCAGCGACACCAGCGAGGACGAACACGCGGTGTCAACGGTGATCGCCGGCCCGTGGAAGCCGAACGTGTAAGCGATGCGACCGGAGGCGACGCTCGGAGAGCTGCCCTGCCCGAGGAACGCCTCCAGCTCCGGCGGCGCGGCCCCGAGCCGGGTCCCGTAGTCGCTGTACATGAGGCCGACGAACACCCCGGTGTCGCTGCCGTGCAAGGAGTTCGGGTCGAGCCCGGCGTCTTCGAGGCTTTCCCAGCCGACCTCCAGCAGCAGCCGCTGCTGCGGGTCCATCGCGAGCGCTTCCCGCGGCGCGATGCCGAAGAACGCGGCGTCGAATCCGGCCGCGTCGTGCAGGAAGCCGCCGGATCCGGTCACCGAATGCCCGGTGCTGGCCGGATCCGGGTCGACCAGGCCGTGCAGCGCCCAGCCCCGGTTGTCCGGGAAGCCGGAGATCGCGTCGACCCCGCCGGCGACCAGCCGCCACAGCGCGGCGGCCGAATCGGCGCCGCCGGGATAGCGGCAGCCAGCGCCGATCACCGCGATCGGCTCGCGGCCGACCGCCTCGGCCGCACGCAGCCTGCGTTTGGTCGCCTGCAAGTCGATCGTGACCTTGCGCAGGTACTCCACCAGCTCCTGCTCGCTGGGCATCGGCTTCCTCCTCCAGGACGACGGGACGGGATTCGGCTCAACCGTCGACGGTGCTGTCGATGAACCGCAGCAAGGCCTCGGCATCGCCTTCGAGCAGGTCGGATTCGGCTTCCGCGACGCTTTCGGCGGGCGGGCGCAGCTCTCCGAGCAACCGGTGCAACCGGCCGGCCAGCCGCTCCCGGGTCGCCGCGTCCACGGTGGCCGCCAGCAGTACGCGTTCCAGCCGGTCCACCTCGGAGACCAGGTCCACGGCCGGTTCGGCCGGGCGCGCTTGCGTGAGTTCGAGCAGATGCCCGGCCAGCGCGGACACCGTCGGGTAGTCGAACACGACCGTAGTGGCGAGCCGGACGTCCGCGGCACGGGTGATCCGGTTGCGCAGCTCGACCGCGCTCAACGAGGTGAAGCCCAGTTCGGTGAACGGCTGGTCGAGAGGGACCGCGCCGACGTCCTCGTGGCCGAGCACCGCGGCGACGTGGCCTCGGACGAACGTCGTCACCAGCGCCGGCCGTTCGTCCGGTCCGGCGGCCGCCAGCCGAGCCGCCAGCCCGGCCCGCCGGGAAATCGCCGGCGTGGCGGGCGCGATGAGGCCGGCCAGCAGCGGGTGCGCACTGCTACCGCGGGCCCGCAGGCCCGCGAGATCCAGCCGAATCGGCACGGTGACCGGCTCCTCGGTGGCGAGCGCCGCGTCGAACAGGTCGCGGCCGAGCGCGTCGGTGATCGGCTGGATACCGGCGGCGGCCAGCCGGTCGAGGTCGTTCGCGGTCAGCGCGCCGGTCATGCCGCTCGCGGTCGCCCACAGGCCCCACGCCAGCGCGGCACCCGGCAGGCCCAGCGCACGGCGGTGCCGGGCGAGAGCGTCGAGGTAGGCGTTGGCCGCCGCGTAACTGGCCTGCCCGGCGCTGCCGAACGTCCCGGCCGCCGCGGAGAACAGCACCAGCTGCGCGTCGGGCACGATCTCGTGCAGGTGCCAGGCACCCCGCACCTTCGGCCGCAGCACCGCGTCCAGCCGCTCCGGCGTGAGCGTGTCCACCAGGCCGTCGTCGAGCACCCCCGCGGTGTGCAGCACCAGGCTGACCGATCGGCCGGCCAGCGCCGCGGCCACCGCGTCGCGGTCCCCGATGTCGCAGGCCACCGTGTCCACCTTGGCGCCCGCCTCGGCCAGCTCCGTGGCGAATTCCCCGGCACCGGGCGCGGCAGCGCCTTGCCGGCTGAGCAACAGAAGGGCACGGACGCCGTGCCGGGTGACCAGGTGCCGGGCGATGGTCCGGCCGAGCGTGCCCGAGCCCCCGGTGACGACCACGGTGCCTTCGCCGGCGCTCCAGCCGCGGCCGTCCGGCACACTGAGCGGCATCAGCCTCGGGACAAGGGTTCCCGACGAGTTCACCGACAGCTGTGAGTGTCCGCTCCGGAGTGCGGACAGCACCGCCGCGCCGTCCTGCGCGGCGGTTTCGTCGGCGAGGTCGAGCAGCACGACTCGGTCCGGGTGTTCGCTTTGGACGGTCCGCAGCAGACCCCACGCGGTCGCCGCCGCCGGATCGGGCACCGTGGCGGTCGCGCCGGTGGTGACCACGACGAGCCGGGCTTCCGGTGCGTCTTGCCGCCAGCGGTGGACCAGGCTCAGCGCGTCGCGTGCGGCGGTTTCGGCGGCCGACGCGTCGGTGCCGGACGCCGGCAAAGCGGTGAGCACGGATTCCCCGGTCACTGAACCGAAATCGGGTACCACACAGACCCCGCCGCCGGCCGCGATCAGCTCGGCGGCCAGCCGTTCCGCCGGACCGGCGAGCGCGGCCATCGAATCCGGCCAGCCGGCCGGCTCCGCGGGGTCCGCCGGAATCCAGCGCGACACGAACAACGCGTCGTCGACGACGGCAGCCGCGGCGAGGACGTCCGCAGGAACCGCACGCAGCGAGAGCGAGGCAATGCTCAGCAGGACCCGGCCGGTGCTGTCGGCGAGCACGACCGCGAGTTCGTCACCCCGCGGCTCGATCCGGGCACGCAACGGCCCGTCGGCCGCGCTGCCCCCGTACCGGCGGACGCCGGACCAGGCGAACGGCAACCGGATGTGCCCGGCGGGCAGATCGCCGGCCGGGAGCAGCCCGAGCACGTGCAAGGCGGCGTCCACAGTGGCCGGATGGACGTGGTAACCGGCCGCCTCCAGCGGTTCCACCTCGACATACCAGGTGTCCCCCGCCTGCCACGCGGCGCGCAAGCCCTGCAACGCGGGACCGTACTGGTAACCCTGCACGGCCAGGTCCGGATAGAGCCCGTCCACGGCGATCGGCTGCGCCCCGGCCGGGGGCCAGGCCGTCAGGTCGTCGGTCACCGGAGCCACGTCGGGAACCAGCGCGGCAGTGGCGTTCCGAGTCCACTCCGGACTGTTGACCCGGGAATGCACAGTGACCGCGCGGCGACCGGCCGCATCGGACGCTCCTACCGTGACGCGCAGCTCAGCACCGCCGTCCCGCGGCAGCACGAGCGGTGCGACGACGGCGAGTTCGGCCAGTCCGCACCCGGTCCGCAGCACGTCGGCGACGTGCAGAGCCAGGTCCGCGATCGCCGTGGCGGGCACCAGCGTGCTGCCGGAGACGGCGTGGTCGGCGACCCACGGATCGGCCGCGACCGAGATCCGCCCGGTGAAGACGGTGCTGCCGTCGGGCAGGTCCATCCCGGCGCCGAGCACCGGGTGCATCGCCGGTACGAGGCCGAGTGCGGCCGGATCGCCGGTGCCGCGGGCCGGCTCGGGCCAGAAGCATTCGCCCTGGAACGGATACGTCGGCAGGTCCGCGAGCGGCCCGGCGCTGCCCACCGCGGGGGTCCAGTCGACCGGCACCCCGGCGGTGGCCAGTTCCGCCACCGCGGCCAGCCAGCGCCGCCAGCCGCCGCGTTCGCGGACCAGCGTGCCGGCGACGACCGAGGCCGCGCCGCCCGTTGCGGCTTCCACGGTCTCCTCGACCGGAAGCCGCAACGTCGGATGCGGACTCGGTTCGAGGAACACCCGGTAACCCTGTTCGGCCAGCCCGCTCACCGCATCCCGCAGCCGGACCGTCCGCCGCAGGTTCGTGTACCAGTACTCGGCGTCCATAGTGGACGGATCGATCGCGGTACCGGTCACAGTGGACTGCACGACCACCGTGGTCGGCCGCGGCCGGATGCCGGCGAGGTCGCGCGCCAGCCGTTCCCGCAGCTGTTCGACCTGCCGGGTGTGCGACGCGTAGTCCACCGGGATGCGGCGTGCGGTGACCCCGGCTTCGGCGCATTCGGTCAGCAACTCGTCGAGTGCTTCGGGTTCCCCGGCGACGACTGTCGCGGTAGGACCGTTGACGGCGGCGATGGCGATCCGCCCGTTCCAGCGTTCGATCCGGGCGGCCGCTTCGGCGGTCGTCGCGACCATCGAGACCATGCCGCCCTGTCCGGCCAGTTCGCCGATCGCGATGCTGCGCCGGGCGACGACCAGCGCCGCGTCCCGCAGGGTGAGGGCCCCGGCCACGCAGGCCGCCGCGATCTCGCCTTGGGAATGCCCGATCACCGCGTCCGGGTAGACGCCGAAGGACTGCCACAGCCGGGCCAGGGAAACCATCACCGCGAACAGCATCGGCTGCACGACGTCGACCCGGTCGAGCCCCGGCGCGCCCGGTTCGCTGCGCAGGACCGCCAGCGGCGACCAGTCGACGTGCTCGGCCAGCGCCTCGGCGCATTCGGTGAACGCATCGGCGAACGTGTCGCTGTGGTCGAACAACTCCGCGGCCATGCCGGCCCACTGCGAGCCCTGACCGGGGAAAACGAAGGCGATCGGCCCGTCCGCGCCCCGCATGACGCGGCCGCTGACCACGGTGTCGACCAGCGGTTCGGCCGTCTCCCGCAACCCGTCGCGGAGACCGTCGGCGTCCTCGGCGAGCACGACCGTGCGGTACTCGAAGACGTCCCGGTGCCGGGCCAGCGTCCGCGCGACCGCAGCGGCCTCGGCCGGAACGTCAGCGGCAAGTCGCGTCGCGAGCTCGTGCAATGCTTCTTCGGATCGGGCCGAGAGCACGAACGGAAGGACCCTTGCCGGCTCGGCCACAGCGGGACCGGCCGGCTCCTCGGGCTGTTCCAGGATCACGTGCGCGTTCGTGCCGCTGATTCCGAACGACGAGACCGCCGCGCGCCGAGGGCGGTGCGCTTCCGGCCACGGCGTCGTTTCGGTGACCAAGGCGACCGCGCCGCTGTTCCAGTCGACCTTGCTGCTGGGTGCGTCGACGTGCAGGGTCGGGGGCAGCACCCCGTGCCGCAGCGCCTGCACGGCCTTGATCACGCCGGCGACGCCCGCGGCGGCCTGCGTGTGGCCGATGTTGGACTTCACCGAACCAAGCCACAGTGGACGGTCGGCAGGCCGGTTCCGGCCGTAGGTCGCCAGCAGAGCACTGGCCTCGATCGGGTCGCCCAGCCGGGTGCCGGTGCCGTGTGCCTCCACCAGGTCCACGTCGGCAGTACTCAACCCCGCACCGGCGAGCGTGTCCCGGATCAGCCGTTCCTGCGCGGCGCCGTTCGGGGCGGACAGGCCGTTGCTGGCGCCGTCCTGGTTCAGGCCGTGCCCACGGAGGACCGCGAGTACCGGGTGCCCGTTGCGGCGTGCGTCGGACAGGCGTTCCAGCAGTACGAGACCGGCTCCTTCGCCCCAGCCAGTGCCGTCCGCGGCGTCCGCGAACGCCTTGCAACGCCCGTCGGCAGCGAGCGCCCGCTGCCGGCTGAACTCGACGAAAAGGCTCGGCTTGGACAACACCGTGACGCCACCGGCGAGCGCCAGCGTGCACTCACCGGCACGCAGTGCCTTGGCGGCCAAGTGCATTGACACCAGCGAGGACGAGCACGCGGTGTCGACACTGACCGCCGGGCCCTGCAGGCCGAAGGTGTAAGCCAGCCGTCCGGAAAGGACACTGCTCGCCGTTCCGGTGACCACGAAGCCTTCACTAGCACCGGGATCGGCCATCAGCAGCGACGAGTACTCCTGGCCGTTGGTCCCGACGAACACGCCGGTGGACGTGCCACGCAGGTCGCTCGCACGCAGCCCGGCGCGTTCGAAAAGCTCCCACGCGATCTGCAGCGCGACGCGCTGCTGCGGGTCCATCGACAACGCTTCGCGGGGCGAGATGCCGAAGAACGCGGCATCGAACATCGTTGCGTCGTGCAGGAATCCGCCGGTGCGCACAGTGGACTTGCCTGCCGCGTCGGGGTCCGGGTCGTAGAGCGCGTCCGGGTCCCAGCCGCGGTCGGCAGGAAACTCGCCGATCGCATCGGCGCCTTCGGCGACCAGCCGCCACAGGTCCTCCGGCGACCGCACCCCGCCGGGGAACCGGCAGCTCATCGCGACGATGGCGATCGGGTCGTCCGCGGCCGCCACGTCGGTCCTCCGGCCGTCTTCGGTGGCGCCCTCGCCGAGCAAGCCGAGCAGGTGGGTGGCGAGCGCGTCCGGGGTCGGCTGGTCGAACACCACCGTCGTGGGCAAGCTCAAGCCGGTGGCCGCGACGATGCGGTCGCGAAACTCCACCGCCGTCAGCGAGTCGATGCCGAGTTCGGTGAACGGGCGTGCCGAGTCCAAACCGGACGGATCGGAGTGCCCGAGCACCACAGCGACCTGCTCGCGGACCAGGTCCCGAAGAGCGCGTTCCCGTTGTTTCGCCGGCAAACCGGCGAGCTCCGTGGTCGGAACGGGGGTAGCCGCCACCGTGGCCGGTGCGGTGAGCAGTGCGTCGAAGAACCGGGTCGGGCGGCTCGACGTGAACGCCTTGACGAACACTGGCCAGTCGATGTCCGCGATCACCGCGGTGGTGGCCTCGGTGGCCAGCACGTCGGCGAGCGCGGTGACGGCCTGCTTCGGGTCGAGTCCCCGTAGACCGCGTTTGCGCAGATACTCGGCGGCTTCGGCGTCGACCATGCCGTCTCCGGCCCACCGGCCCCACGCGATCGACACGGCTTTCTGCTTGCGGCTCCGGCGGGTGCCGGCGATCGCGTCCAACGCGGCGTTCGCCGCGGCGTACAAGGCTTGGCCGCCCGCACCCCACGTGCCCGAAACCGAGGAGTAGAGGACAAAGGCGTCGAGCTCGGTATCGGCGAAAATCGCGTCGAGGGCTTTGGCGCCTTCGACCTTCGCACCGCACACCTCGGCGACTTCGGCCTCGGTGATCGACTCTGTTTCGCCGCGCCACAGCGCACCCGCAGTGTGCACGACCGCGCGGTACGGCGCGTCAGCGTCCTTCGCGGCCGAGACCACCGAGGCCAGCTCACCGGCGTCGGTGACGTCGCAAGCCAGGATCTCGACCTCGGCGCCGAGTTCAGTCAATTCGGCACGCAGCGCGCCGGCGCCGTCCGCGGCCGGGCCACGCCGGCTGAGCAGCACCACCCGGGTCGCGCCGCGTTCGACGAGCATCCGCGCGACGTGCCCGCCCAGCGCTCCGGTACCACCGGTGATCAGCGCGGTACCGCTGGTACGCCACTGTCCGCCGTGGTCTTCGGCACGGACCAGCCGCGGGACGAACACACCGGCCGCCCGGACGGCGAACTGATCTTCCACACCCGGCTCGGCGAGCACCGCGCGCAGCCGCGCGGCGCTCCGCCGGTCGAGGGTGCCGGGCAGGTCCACCAGGCCACCACGGCAACCCGGTCGCTCGAGCGAGATCGTGCGCAGCAAACCCCATATCGCCGCCTGTTCCGGCCGCATGGCCCGGCGGTGGTCGCTCGGGACCGCGGCGACGGCGTCCCGAGTGACCACCCACACCGGAACTTCGATGCCGGCTCCGGTCACGGCGGCAAGCGCGGCAAGCGTGGCTGTGACGGAGCCGTCGGCCGCGACGACCACACCGGCGACATCGCCGATCGGGTCCGTAGCGAAAGCTTCCGGCGTGACGGTGCGCACGTCGGTGCCGAGCACGGCCACCAGATCCGCCGCTTCGCCGACGACAAGCCAGGTACCCCGCGGCACCGCGGCACTGGTGTCCACAGCAGACCACTGGACCTGCAGTTGCAATTCGGCGGCAGCAGCCCGCTGCGCCTGTCCCCGTCGCCAGGCCGCCAGCGCAGGGACCACCTCGGCGAGCGCGGCGCGGCCGGACTCCGGCAGGTCGAGCTTCTCCCCCAAAGTCGTGATGTCGTCCGCTTCCACGGCTGTCCAGAAGTCCGCACCGGTGTCCCTAATGGACGGTGCTGCCGGGTTCAGCCAGAGGTCGGTCCGCTGGAACGGATAGGTCGGAAGGTCAGTCCGCGTGGCACCGGTCCAGTCGAACAGCGAAACCCGGTCCGGAGACGGAGTCCGCAGCTGCGCGGTCACCACCGCGTCGAGCAGTGTTTCCGCCGCGTCTCGCTTTTCCCTCGCCGCGGCGGCGAACACGACCTCATCGGTGCATTCGCGGGCCAGCGCACTCAACGCACCGTCCGGCGCGATTTCCACCGCCGTCCGGACTCCGAGCTCAGTGAGCGTACGCACGCCGTCGGCGAACCGGACAGCCTGGCGGATATGCCGCGCCCAGTACTCCGGCGACCGGGCGTCCTCGGCAGTGAGCAGCCGACCGGTCACATTGGACACCACCGGGATCGAGGGGTGGTGGAACTCCAGCGCGTCCGCGATCCCGGCGAACTCGTCGAGAATGCCCTCCATGTGCGGGGAATGGAACGCGTGGCTGACCCGCAGCCGGGTGACCTTCCGGCCGGCCGCGGTCCACTGCGCGGCGAGTTCGTCCACCGCTTCCCGATCCCCGGACAACACTGTCGCTTGTGGACCGTTGACGGCCGCGACTTCGACGACGGAACGGTAGTCCGCCAGCGTCTCGCGCACCTCCCTCTCCGAGGCCCGGATCGCCGCCATCGCGCCACCGGACGGCGCGGCCGCCATCAACCGGCCGCGAGCGCCGACCAATACGCAGGCGTCCTCCAGCGACAGGACGCCCGCGGCGTGCGCTGCGGCCAGCTCGCCGATCGAGTGACCGAGCAGCACGTCGGGACGCAAACCCCAGGCGTGCAGCTGCCGGTAGAGCGCGATCTCCATGGTGAACAACGCGGGCTGAGTGAACTCGGTCCGGCCGAGCAAGTCCGGTTCATCCCACATCACCTGTCGCAACGGCGTCGGCAACTGCGAGTCGAAACGCTCGGTGATCTCGTCGAAAGCCTCGGCGAACACCGGGAACGCCGCGTGCAAAGCCCGGCCCATGCCCAGTCGCTGGCTGCCCTGCCCGGCGAATAGGAACGCCAGCCCACCGGTCACCGTGGACGGAGCGATCCGCCCGTCGGCGATTTCCGACAGCGTGGCGAGCAGCCGATCGCGATCCGCAGCGACGACGCCCGCGCGGTACTCGAAGAACGACCGTCCGGCCGCCATCGAGTACGCCGCATCCAACGGCCGAGGTGCAGAATCCGAACGCAGCAACGCATCCAGCCGCCGGGCCTGATCCCGCAGCGCGGCCACGGACCGTGCGGACAGCAGCAACGGCACCGCAGGCAGGGACACCGGCGTGTCGGCGGGCACGGAGGTCTCCTCGGCCTGCTCGACGATCACGTGCGCGTTCGTCCCGCTGATGCCGAACGACGACACCGCCGCACGACGCGGACGCTCGGCTTCCGGCCACGGCATCGCGTCCGCGAGCAGCTGCACCGCGCCACCGGACCAGTCGACATCGGGAGTCGGCTCGTTCAAGTGCAACGTCGGCGGCAGCGTACCGGCGCGCATCGCCATGATCATCTTGATCAGCCCGGCGGCACCAGCCGCCGCCTGCGCGTGCCCGATGTTCGACTTGATCGAGCCGAGCCACAGGGGCCCAGCGGGCCGCGACTGGCCGTAGACCTCCAGCAGTGCCCGGGCTTCGATCGGATCGCCGAGCACGGTGCCCGTGCCGTGGGCCTCGACGGCGTCGACGTCCCCGGCGCGCAGCCCGGCGGCCGCCAGTGCCGAGCGGATGACCCGGGCCTGGGCCGGCCCGCTCGGCGCGGTGAGGCCGTTGGACGCGCCGTCCTGGTTCACCGCGCTGCCGCGGATCACCGCGAGCACCGGGCGACCGTGCGCGCGGGCGTCCGAAAGCCGTTCGAGCAGCAGCAGACCGGCGCCCTCGCCGAGGCCGGTTCCGTTGGCGTCGCTGGAGAACGACCGGCACCGCCCGTCGGGGGACAGCCCGCCCTGCCGGGCGAACTCGACGAACACCTCGGGCGTGGCGAGCACCGTCGCCCCGCCGGCCAGCGCAAGCGAGCATTCGCCCTGCCGCAGCGACTGCACGGCCAGGTGCGTGGCCACCAGTGACGATGAACAGGCGGTGTCGAGGGTGATCGCCGGGCCGCGGAAGCCGAACTGGTAGGCCAGCCGGCCGGACGCCACGCTGTTCTGGGTACCGGTCATCCGATAGCCCTCGACGCCGGGATCCTCGGTGCCCGCGGCGTAGTCCTGGCCGATCACGCCGACGAACACGCCGGTGTCGCTGCCCCGCAGCGTGTTCGCGTCGATTCCGGCGCGTTCGACGGCTTCCCACGCGGTTTCCAGCAGCAGCCGCTGCTGCGGATCGGCCGCGATCGCCTCGCGCGGGCTCATCTCGAAGAACGCCGGGTCGAACCCGCCGGCGCCGGTGAGGAAGCCGCCGCTGCGGGCCGCGGCGCTGCCCAGCCCGCTGCCGGAGGCCAGCCCGGTCAGGTCCCAGCCGCGGTCGGCGGGGAACGGGGTGATCGCGTCGGTCCCGCTCGACACCAGTTCCCACAGGTCTTCGGGACCGCGCACCCCGCCGGGGAAGCGGCAGCCGATGCCGATCACCGCGATCGGCTCGTTCGCCCGGGCCTCGTGCTCGCGCACCTGCTGCCGCGCGGACTTGAGGTCGGCGGTGGCCCGGCGCAGGTAGTCGCGGAGCCGGTCCTCGGTCGAGCCGGCGTTGCCCTGCCGGTCGGTCACGGTCATCACACCTTCTGTTCCGGTGAGGCGGGTGGTGGTCATCTGCCGAGTTCCTCGTCGAGCGCGGCGAACAGCTCGTCGTCCCCGGCCTCGGCGTATGCGGAGGTCTCCACGGCGCTCAGCAGCTCGCGCAGCAGCCGGCCGACCGCCTCGCGTTCGTTCTCCGGGACCCCGGTCACGGCGTCTCGCAGCCGCTCCAGCTCGGGCAGCACCTCGGGTACCGCTTCGGCCGCACGCGACGCCGGTCCGATCCGGGTGCCCAGGTACTCGGCCAGTTCCGCGGGCGTCGGATGGTCGAACACCAGCGTCGCGGCCAGCGACAACCCGGTGGCGGCCTTGAGCCGGTTGCGGAATTCCACCGCGGACAGGGAGTCGAAGCCGATCTGCTTGAACGACTTGGCTTTCTCCACCGAATCGGCACCGCTGTGGCCGAGCACCGCGGCAGCCGTGGTGCGGACCAGGTTCAGCAAATGCCTGCCGCGTTCCACTGTGGACATTCCGGCCAGCAGGCCGGTGAACGACTCGGGGGTCCGCGCACCGGCCGCGGCGGCGAGCCGGACCGGACGCGGCCCGTCCTGGCGCAGCAACGGATGCGCGGTACCGGAACGCGACAGTGCGGCGCGATCGACCGGCACGGCCACCACCGCCGCCGGCCCGGCGGTCAGCGACTTGTCCAGCAGGCGCAGCCCGAGTTCGTCGGACAGCGCACCGAAACCGGCGCGTGCCAGCCGTTCCCGGTCGGCACCGGCCAAATGCCCGGTCATCGCACTGACGCGGGACCACAGTCCCCATGCGACAGACACCGAGGGAAGTCCGAGCGCCTGCCGGTGTTCGGCCAGCGCGTCGAGGTACGCGTTCGCGGCCGCGTACGCCGACTGGCCCGGATTGCCCATCACCGCGGCGGCGGAGGAGAACAGTACGAAAGCCGCCAGCTCGTGGTCACGGGTCAGCTCGTGCAGGTGCCATGCGGCCTCGACCTTCGGCCGGAGCACGGCGTCGAGCCGCTCGGGCGTCAACGAGGACACCATGCCGTCGTCGATCACGCCCGCCGCGTGCACGACCGCGGTGAGCGGATGCGCCAGGCCGTCCAGGACTTTGGCGAGATCGGCGCGGTCCGCCGCGTCACAGGCGACCACGGAAGCTTGCGCGCCGAGCTTCGCCAGGCGGGCGACCAGGTCCGCAGCGCCGTCGGCGGCCGGGCCCCGACGGCTGGTCAGCACGAGCCGGCGCGCACCGTGCTCCCGGACCAGGTGCTCGGCGGTCAGGGCGCCCAGCGCACCCGTGCCGCCGGTGATCAGCACGGTGCCGTCCGGATCGAGCGGAGCGGGCAGGGTGAGCACCATCTTGCCGACGTGCCGGGCCTGGCTCAGGTGCCGCAACGCCTCCGGCGCGCGCGGGGCCGCCCACGCGGTCACCGGCAGCGGGCCGAGGGTGCCGGCACGGAACAGCGGCAGCAGCTCGGCCAGCATCTGCCGGGTCCGGTCGTGGCTGGGATCGCGCACGTCGTAGGCGAGATACGCGACGCCCTCGTGGTCGGCGGCGACCTTCTCCGGATTCCGGATGTCCTGCTTGCCCATCTCCAGGAATCGGCCGCCGGGCGCGGTCAGCCGCAGCGAGGCGTCGACGAACTCCCCGGTCAGCGAGTTCAGCACGAGATCGACCCCGCGGCCGCCGGTCGCGTCCCGGAACTTCTCCTCGAACTCGGTGGTCCGGGAGCTGGCGATGCGCTCGTCCGGGATGCCGCGCTCGCGCAGCAGCGGCCACTTGGCCGGGCTCGCCGTGGCGTACACGGTCAGACCCCAGTGTTCGGCCAGCTGCAGGGTGGCCAGGCCGACCCCGCCGGTCGCCGCGTGCAGCAGCAGCGACTCGCCCGCGCGGGCCCCGGCCAGCTCGGCCAGTCCGTAGTACGCGGTCAGGTAGGCCACGCAGACCGTCGCCGCGTCGGGGAACGACCAGTCGTCCGGGAACGTGGTCAGCAGCCGGTGGTCGGTCACCGCGAACGGGCCGGTGGCACCGAGTTCGAACAGGCCGAGCACCCGGTCGCCGACCCGCAGATCCGGCACGTCCGGACCGAGGGCGACCACGACGCCGGCCGCCTCGGCGCCGACTGCCGCGTCGCCCGGGTACATGCCGAGGCTGATGATCACGTCCCGGAAGTTCAGGCCGACCGCGCGCACGGCGACCTTCACCTGTCCCGGCGCCAGGTCTTCGTCGACGTGCGGGGCGGGCGCGAAGGTGAGCTTGTCCAGCGAACCGTGCCCGGTCAGGCCCAGCAGCCACGGCCCCCGCGGCGGGGTGAGCACGTCGGGGTCCGCCGTGACCGGGGTCAGCGCCGGACGCAGGACGATGCCTTCGCGAATGGCCAGCCGCGGCGCGCCGGCCACCGCGAGCGCGGCCGGCAGCGCGTCGAGCGAGCGGGGATCACTGTCCACATCGATCAGCCGGAACCGGTCCGGATGCTCGGCTTGGGCCGAGCGCAGGAACCCGTCCGCGGCCGCTGCCGCGAGCGCGGGCGTCTCGCCGGGCCGGGCGGACACCGCCGCCGACGTCACGATCGCGAGTCTGCCTTCGTCCGTGGCAAGCCGGTTCTGCACCAGGGTCAAGGCACGGTGAGCCGCCTCGATGGCGGCCTGCGCCTCGGTACCGGGGGCGTCGAAACGGAGGACCGCGTCTGCGAGGTTGCCGGCCGGCCGGATGGCTTCACCGTCGAGCGTCACCGCTGGGGCATCATCGAGTTCGGCCGTGTCGACCGGATGCCACCGCAGCAGGTGCAGGGCTTCGGCCGTGTCGTCGGCACTGTTCAGGAGCTCCCGCAACGACACCGGGCGCGTCGCCAGTGCTTCCAGCTCGGCCACCGGGGCGTCCTGCGGGTCGTAGAGCCGCACGGTGTGCCCGCCCTCCGCCAGCTCGATCACCGCGCGTACCGCGGTCGCGCCCTCGGCGAAGATCTCCACCGCGCCGACGGCGAACGGCAACGCCACCGTGCCCGGTTCGGCCGCCACGGACGCGATCGCCAGCGGATGCAGAGCGGCATCGAGCAACGCCGGGTGAAGGGTGAAGCCGTCCTCACCCTCGGGCAGTTCGACTTCGGCGTAGTGCGTGCCGCCGGACTGCCACGCCCTGCGCAGGCCACGGAACGCGCCGGTGTAGTGGTACCCGGCTTCGGCGAGCTCGTCGTAACGGCCGGCCGGCTCGATCTCGTCACCCTCGGGCGGCCAGGCACTGTTGCGCACGGGGGTTGGACCGGATTCGGCGAGCGCCGCGGTCACGTGCTGCGTCCACGGGCCGCCCGGCACGGCGGAGTGGATTTCCAGCGTCCGTGCGGCTCTGTCCACAGTGATCTGAAGCCGGACCGCGGCATCGCTGAGCATCAGCGGCCGATGAAAGGTGACGTCGGCGAGCCGCGGGAAGCCGGACGACGCGGCGGCGTGCCAGGCGAGTTCGAGGAAGGCAGTGGCAGGCAACAGGACCCGCGAACCGACCTGGTGCCCGGCCAGCCACGGCTGTTCCCCGGTCGAGATCCGGCCGCTGAACACGGTCTGCTCGCGGCCGGCGACGGTGGTCACCGCTCCCAGCAACGGATGCGTGGCCTCGTCCAGGCCCAGCCCAGCCGGCTCTCCGGTGGGGCGAGCCGTGTCGAGCAGCCAGTAGTCGGAGTGGTCGAACGCGTAGGTGGGCAACTCGACAGCACGCGCGGCCGGGTGGTCGGTGAGCTTGGTCCAGTCCACCGGCGCACCGCGGGTGTAGGCCGCGCCGAACGACCTCAGCAGCCGGGACCAGCCGCCCTTCTCGCGGCGCAGGGTTTCGACGAACGCAGCCGGCGCACCGGCCTGTTCGATGGTGTCCCCGATTCCCGCCGCCAAGACCGGATGGGGACTGCATTCGATGAACAACGTGTGGCCGTCCCGCAGGGCGGCGATGACCGACTGTTCCAAAAGGACCGGCTGACGGAGATTGCGGTACCAGTAAGCCGGAGTCATTTCGGCGGTGTCGAATACGCCACCGGTCACCGTCGAGTAGACCGGCACTTGGGACGCGCGCGGGGTGATCCCGGCGAGATCGGCCGGCAGCCGCTCTTCGAGCCGGGCGACGTGTGCCGAGTGCGACGCGTAGTCGACCGGCACCCGGCGGGTGTCTTCTTCCGCGGCGGCGAAGAGTTCGTCCAGCGCGTCGGCATCGCCGGAGACGACGATCGAGGCGGGCCCGTTGACCGCGGCGATGCCTATCCGGCCCTCCCAGGCAGCGATCCGCTTTTCGACGTCGGCTCGCGCGGCGGCGATGGACACCATGCCGCCGAGGCCGCTCAGCTCCGTGATGGCGGCGCTGCGCAACGCAACCACCTTGGCACCGTCCTCAAGAGACAGTGCACCGGCGACGACCGCTGCGGCGATCTCGCCCTGCGAGTGCCCGATGACCGCACTCGGCTCGACGCCGTGGGCACGCCACAACGCGGCCAGCGACACCATCATTGCGAACAACGCAGGCTGCAGGACGTCGACTCGGTCGAGCGACGGTGCGCCGGGCTTCTCGGCCAGCACATCCAGCAAGTGCCAGCCGGTGTGCGGGGCCAGCGCATTCGCGCATTCTGCCATCCGCTCCGCGAACACCGGCGCGGTCGCGAGGAGTTCTTCGGCCATGCCCTGCCACTGCGAACCCTGTCCAGGAAAGACGAACACGGTCGCCGGCGCCGGAGCCGACGCGTCGATCTCGATCGGCTCGGCGGCAAAAACGCCCTCCGCGACCGCGGTCAGCTCCGCAGCCAGCTCGTCGCCGGTCGCGCCGGCCACGACTGTCCTGAGTGGATGCTGACTTCGCGTGGTGAGCAGCGAGTGCGCCAAATCCGCCGGGTGTGCGTCGACCTCCGCGAGACGGGCCGCCTGTGCTCGCAACGCGTTGACGCTGCGAGCGGACAGCACGAGCGGCACCGGCCCGTTCGGCGCCTCCGCCTCGGCTGCCGGCTCGGCTGCCGGAGGCGCCTCCACGACGACGTGGGCGTTGGTGCCGCTGATTCCGAAGGCGGACACCGCGCCGCGACGGGTGCCGGAACGTCGCGGCCACTCACGTTCCGTCGTCAGGACTTCCACCCCGCCGCCGTCCCAGTCGACCTTCGTGGACAGTCGATCGGCGTGCAGGCTGCGCGGCAGCCGGCCGTGCCGGATCGCCTCGACGAGCTTGATCACCCCGCCGACCCCGGCCGCGGCCTGAGTGTGGCCGATGTTGGCCTTGAGCGAGCCGACGAACAGCGGATCATCGGCTCGCTCGCGGCCGTAGACCGCCTGCAGCGCGGCGATTTCGATCGGGTCACCCAGCGGCGTGCCCGTGCCGTGGCCCTCGACGACGTCGACCGCGTCCGGATCGACCCTTGCGTCCCGGAGCGCGGCACGGATGACCCGCTGCTGCGCCACGCCGTTCGGCGCGGTGAGCCGGCTGCTGGCGCCGTCGGAGTTGACCGCGCTGCCGGGAATGACCGCCAGCACCTGGTTTCCGTCCCGCACAGCATCGGAAAGCTTGCGCAACGCGAGAACACCGACGCCTTCGCCCCAGCCGGTGCCGTCCGCGGATTCGGCGTAGGCCTTGCAGCGGCCGTCCGGCGAAAGCCCGCGCTGACGGCTGAACTCGATGAATGTCTGCGGCGACGACATCACGGTGGCCCCGCCGGCGAGCGCGACGGAGCACTCGCCCGCGCGCAACGCCTTTGCCGCCAAGTGAATCGCCACCAGCGAGGACGAGCACGCAGTGTCCAAAGTGAGCGTCGGACCCTGGAAACCGAAGGCGTAGGAAACCCGGCCGGAGGCGATGCTGCCCAGGCTGCCGTTGGCCAGGTGGCCCTCGAAACCGTCCGGGACCGTGGCGAACCGCGACGCGTAGTCGTGGTACATCACGCCGACGAACACGCCGGTGTCGCTGCCGCGCAGCGAGACCGGGTCGATCCGGGCTGATTCCAGGCTCTCCCAGGCGACTTCGAGCAGCAAGCGCTGTTGCGGGTCCATCGCCAGCGCTTCGCGTGGTGCGATGCCGAAGAATCCGGCGTCGAATCCGGCCGCGTCGTAGAGGAATCCGCCGGAGCGGGTGACCGAATGCCCGGCGCGGTCCGGGTCGGGATCGTAGAGCCCGCCGGTGTTCCAGCCGCGGTCGGCCGGGAACTCGGCGATCGCGTCCACGCCGCGGTCGACCAGCTCCCAGAGCCCGGCCGGGTTACGCACGCCACCCGGGTACCGGCAGGCCATGCCGACCACCGCGATCGGCTCGTGCGCCGCGGATTCCGCCTCCCGCAGCCGCCGCTTGGTGGTCTGCAGATCGGCGGTGACCTTGCGCAGGTAGTCGCGGAGCTTGTCCTCCGTGCTGCTGCCCGGGTTCGTCCCGGAGGGGTTCGGCCCCGCGTTGTTCACTGGCCCTGAACTGGTCATCCGGCTGGGTCCTCTCTCCGCCGAGCGATGGCGACGGCGCGAATGTGCCTTCCTACCTTCCCCGGCCGCGCCAAGGACTGCCTTCGATTGCGCTAAAGTCCAGCCAGAGCCGTCTCCAGCCGCGTCACTGTCGGCTCGTAGCCGCCGAGCAGCCGCAGGACCGACAGCACGCACCAGGTTCGCGAAGCGGCCACGTGCGCAGGTGAGCCGTGCACGTCGTCGTGAGTCAGCAGTTCCAGGTCTTTCACCTGTGTCCGCAGCACTTCCGCTTCGGCGGGCGGCACGATCTCGTCTCGTGAGCTGACGATGTAGCGGACTGGGATCGCCGGGGCGGACAGCTCGTCGTCGGTCAGTTCCCAGCCACGCGTACGCTCGGCCAGCTCGCCGGGCAGGCAGCCGACGAGATGGCAAAGAGTGTCCCGCGTGATCCGCGGAATCGTGGTTCCCTTCCGCAGCTCGTGAAAGAACTCGCGGATCGGTGCGCCGGCGGTGACCACTCCGCGGATCCGGTCGTCGTGCGCGGCGGCCCGCAATGCCAAGTGCCCGCTGAAACTCAGCGCGACCACGTGCGTCCGCTCCACTCGCGCCCGGCCGGCAAGCGCGTCCAGCACGGAGGGGAAGATCTGCCAGCTGTCCCGGTCGTAGCACCAGGTGTTCTCGCCGACACCCGGCAGTTCCGCGACCACGCCCGCCAGTCCCAGCTGGTCGAGCTGCAGCAGCACCGGCGCGTACTGCTCCTTCGGCGCGACGATTCCGCCAAGCAGCACGACAAGCGGTCGCCGTTCCGCGGCTGAAAGGCCGACCGTCCACAAGCGAATGTCGCCACGTCCGGACTCAAGCCGCATTTCCCGCAACGGAGTCTGCGCCGCCCTCTGGGTGAACACGTCGATCCCCACCTGTGCGGCCGCGGCCCGCGCCGGACCGTCGACGAAAGGGAAACGGGCAATGGCGGCCAGGGCGCCGGCCGCCGGAAGATCCCCGCGGGCACGGGCTTCTTGCGCCTCGCGGGTCCATTGCACGGCCCAGGAAGCAGGATCGCCTTCGAGGTCGTTGGCGATCCCGGCGAGCACCCGGTCGAGCACGGCGGGCTCGACGTTCTGGTTGGCCGCGTGCACGCCGATGAACTGGCGCAGCTGCGCGATGTCGTTGGTTTCCCGGCTCTGCCGCGCGGTCATCGGACAGCGACCTTCCCGTTGGCCCGGCTGTTCGCCGGCTCGTCGTAGTGGGCGAGGCCTTCGACGAGGTCGGCGAGCACGTCCGCGGCCTCGGCCCCGTCGATCACCCGGTGGTCGAACGCCAGGCTGAGCCGGAACGTCGGCACCACCGCGATTTCCCCGCCGACGACCACCGCGCGCTCGGCGATGCGGCCGACGCCGAGGGTGATCGTGGTTCCCCCGGCCGAATGGAACCCGTCCACCGGGCGGTGTCCCAGCGACGTCACCGAAAACGTGCCCAGCAGCCGGGCGCGGCCGGCCAGCGGGCGGACTGCCTTCCGGTAGGCCACGCGCCCGATCAGCGCGGGCAGGCGGTGCAGCTTCCGCGCGCCGGCGAACTCCGGCATGGTGTCCGGATCGCCGTCCCGGTAGTGCTCCACCTGCGCCTGGATGGTGTCCAGGCCGGCGTCCTCCAGCCCGGGCAGCACCGCGGCCAGCACCACGCGCTTGCCACCGATCCGCCGGTCGAGCGCGAGTTTCCCGGCCACCGAAGGAAACCGGGCCACCTTGGGCCGGATGCCACCGGTGATCGCCGCGTTCGCTTCCGGATGCGCGGCGAGTACCCGTCCGCCGATCTGCAGGAGATAGCTGACGATCGAGTACCGCCTGCCTTCCGCGGCGGCCTTTGCACGGTGGGCCAGCAATGCCCGCGCGTCGACCTCGGTGTCCAGGAACACTGGGGAGAGCGACCGGAACTCCCGCAGGAAAAACAGCGTGTGCCGGCGCTGGGGGGCGATCGGCGTGATCTCGGGCCGGTTCACACTGCCTCCAGGGTCAGGCCGCCCTTGAGCCATTTGCTGGACTCGACGGCCACTGCGACCGCGCGGTCCCCGGGGGCGATCCGGTCGGCCAGCCGGTCCAGCTGCAGCAGCGGCAGCGCGTTGCCGCAGTTGCCGACTTCGGCCACGCAGGACACTTCCTCGGCGCCGGGCAGGCCGAGACCGGCGACGATCCGCTCGGTCATCCGGCCGGACAGCTGCGGAGGCAGCAGGAAGTCGACCTCGCCCGCCGTCCAGTCGGCCTCGTCGAGCAGCTCGGTCACGATTTCCCCGGCCAGGGCGGGCACCGACTCCTCGACCGCCTTGAAGTCCTCGGCCACCGACGGGCGCGGATCATCCCGGTCGGCCGGGCCGAACCAGTCCAGCTCGTGCCCCGGCGGGCGGCCGCCGCCGACCAGCCGGGTGAGGATCCGGCGGATCGCGATCGCGCCGGATTCCGGCTCTGCGGACAGCACGGCCGCGCCCGCGCCGTCGCCGAACAGCACGCAGTTGATCAGCTGGGTCGGCGGCAGCGCGCGGAAGTCCGTCTCCAGGTCGAAGTGCTTGGTGCAGCTGTCCCCGGCGAGCACGAGCACCCGGCGGGTACCCGGGTCGGCGGCCAGCTTGGCGCCGAGCGACAACGCCTGCACCGCGCCGGTGCAGCCGGATTGCAGCTGATAGGTCGGCACGCCGTCGATGCCCAGCCGGTCGGCGATGATGTTCACCGTGGCGGGCATCAGCATGTCCGGGGTGGCGGTGCCGAGCACGACCGCGTCGACCTCCCCTGGCGCGATGCCGCCGGACTCGAGCGCGACCCGCCCGGCCTGCTCGCCGAGATCGGCCAGCGTGCCGAGGGGTTTCCCGGTGTCGAGATCGAACGACAGGTGCCGGCCCCTGGTGCCGACGAAGGTGTCGACCCACTGCTCCCACAGCCGGTCCATGCCGAGCCGTTCGCCGAGCGTCGCGTTGTCGATGGGGTCTCCGGGCAGTGCCGACCCGGTCGAGACGATGTGTGCCACCGGCGGGCTTTCGTTACCGGGCATGGGTTTCCTCCAGAACGCGTGCGGGGGCCGCCCGACGGGCAGGACCGGCCGGGCGGCGAAGGGGAAAGGGGCCGGGGTGCTCAGACCGCGATCGGCCGTGCCCGCAGATCGATGTCCGCGGCCAGGATTTCCTGCTGCAGCAACTGAAGCGGACGGCCGGGTTCGAGCCCGAGGTCCTCGGCGATGCGGGCGCGGGCCTTGCGGTAGACGGCCAGAGCCTCGGCGCGCCGGTCGCAGCGGTAGAGCGCGGTCATCAGCTGCCGGTAGTACACCTCGTGCAGCGGATTCTCCGCGATCATCGCGTACAGCGAGCTGATCAGCTCCCGTTCGCAGCCCAACGCCAGCCCGGCCTCGACGAGCATTTCCTGGCCTTCCTGGCGCAGTACTTCGAGCCAGACGGTGAATCCGGTGAGGATCGGGCCGCTGCCGGCCTCGGCGAGCGCCGGACCGCGCCACAGCGCGCGGGCCTGGCTCAGCGCGGCCGAGGCCTCCGCGTACCGGCCGGCCTGCAGATGGGTGCGGCCGGCTCGGGTCAGCGCCCGGAACTCGTCGAGATCGCAGCCGCCGGGTTCGACGGCGAGGCAGTAGCTGCGCCCCCGGGTGGTGATCGGATTGGCCCCGCCGGCCGACAGGTACCGGCGCAGCTGGGACACGTACACGTGCAGTGTGGCCATCGCCCGCCGCGGCGGGTGCTCCCCCCACAGTTCGGTGATCAGCTGGTCCGCGGAGACCACCTGGTTGGCACGCACGAGCAGCACCGCGAGCAGATTCGCGACCTTCCCCGGCAACGCGGTCAACGCAGTGGGAACCCCGTCCGACACCTCGACCACCCGAAGAGGTCCCAGGAGCTCGAATCGCATCAGATTTCTGACCTCCTACCCCAGAACATCCGCGGGTGTCCCCCAGCGGATCGAACGAGGAAATTCTTTCAGAGCTCCGTTGCCGCCCACATCTGCAAAATTACGTAATCGGAAAGTACGTAACCGGCTACGCAGAAGTAGCGACCATGATGCGACGAAATCTCGAGGATGTAAACAATGGCACACCGAATCCGCGGAAAATTGGCGAGACCGGGCAAGGGCTGCTTGAGACGGATCAGCGGTCGTGAAGGAGATTCTTCACGACCGCTGATGGGCAGACCGCGCCCGAGTCAGGGCGCATGGGCGACGATCCGGGCCAGTTCGGCGCGGGATTCGATGTTGAGCTTGCGGTAGATCCGCCCGAGGTGCACATCGACCGTGCGCGGGCTCAGCGACAGCTGGGCGGCGATTTCCTTGGTCCGTTTGCCCTGTCCGGCGATGCCGGCGATCTCGCGTTCGCGGTCGGTGAGCGTGCCGAGCGTGCTGCCCTCGGCCGCGGCCGGGGCGGCCGGCGCGTCGAGGTCCCGCAGCTGCGCGTCGAGGCGCAGGTACACCTTGCCCGCTCCGCATTGCCGGGCCATCGCCTTGGCCAGCACCAGCAGCGAACGCGCGTAGTCGAGCCGCCCGGCCTCGCGGGCGCATTCGGCGGCGTGGCTGAACGCCCGGGCCTGCGCGCCGATCATCGCCGACGCGCCGAACAGGCCGCCCGCCCGGCGGTACAGCTCGGCGGCGGCCGCGGGGTCGCCCTGTGCGCGGGTCAGGTGGGCCCGGGCGAGCAGCGCGTACGCCCGCTGGCAGGCCAGGTCGAGAACCTCGGCGGCCTTGTGCGCCCGGTCGGCCCAGTCCGCGGCGACCGCGTGCGGTTCGTTATGCGCCAGCGCTTCCAGCGTCAGTACCTCATAACAGCGGGGCCGCAGGATGGCCGGCAGGTCGGGCAGGTCCCGCCCGCCGCCGTTGTGGATGATCAGGGCCACCGAACGGCGCAGGTCGCTGTCCAGTTCGCCGGCCGAGGCGAGGAAAGCCGCCGCGTTGACGCCCAGCCAGCTGCGGCCCATCGGCAACGTCGAGATCGCGCCGACGGCGGTGCCGCCGTCCTCGTGCGCGTCGCACTGCAGCTCCAG
This sequence comes from Amycolatopsis sp. NPDC104775, assembly GCF_055583325.1. Classification (NCBI taxonomy): domain Bacteria; kingdom Bacillati; phylum Actinomycetota; class Actinomycetes; order Pseudonocardiales; family Pseudonocardiaceae; genus Amycolatopsis; species Amycolatopsis sp. NPDC104775. Next base: position 206,774 of record NZ_JBVJOE010000004.1, on the reverse strand, counting down.
CGCCTTGGCGATCTCGGCCAGCGGTGCGGCGTCCAGATCGAGCGCGATCCGGTGCGCGGTCGCCGCGGCCTCGCCGCCTTCGGCATACATGCCTCGGCGCTGCAGCAGCACGCTGAGGCAGATGTTCACCAGCGGAGCCAGCGGCCGCGGCCCCCGCCTGTCGACTACCGTGGCGGCCCGCCGCAGATGCCGTTCGGCCGGCACCTGCCTGCCGGCCAGCAGTTCGGACCAGCCGAGCAGGACCAGTGCGCCGGGATCGGCCTCGGCCATCCGGTCGAGCGCGGCCGCGGGCGGGTCGTACAGCGAGCGGTCGGCGACGCCTTCGGCATCGGCGCCGGTGCATTCGACCGCGCCCCGGTAGGCCCGCAGCACCAGCGCGACCGCCAGCGACGGGCCGCTGCCGTACCGGCGCGCCAGCCGGAACGCGGTGTCCACGTCGGCCGCGGCGACGGTGTGCCCGAAGGTCAGCGCGATCAGGCCACGGGCGAGCAGCAGGTCGGCGACCGCGGGCGGCGGATCGGCGGGCAGTCCGGCGAGTTCGGATGCGATCATCCCGTCCGCCTCGGTGGCGCGCCCGGACAGCGCGTCGAGCGTGGCGCACAGCGCGACCGCCTGGGCGCGGATGGCGGCGGGGGTCTCCGCGCGCTCGCCGAGCAGCGGCACCAGCACGTCCCGCGCTTCGGCCGGGCGCGTACCGGCAAGCGCCCTGGCCAGCAACAGGATCAGCTCGGCCCGCCGGGTCGGCTGATTGCGCCCGCGCAGCGCGGCTTCCAGGAACCGGGCGGCCGCGTCCGGATCTCCGGCCATGCGTTCGCGCGCGGCGGCGACCAGCACCTGCACGTCCTCCGGGCGACGGCGGTGCGCCAGCCGTTCCAGGTGCACCGCGCGTTGCACTGCCCCGGCGCCCTGTTCTTCCAGCACTTCGAGCGCGGCGCGGTGCACCTGCGCCCGGGCATCGACGTCCAGGTCGACGTACACGACCTGGCGCAGCAACCGGTGCCGGAAGGCGAACACGGTCTGCCGTCCGGTCTCACGCAGCACGTCGCGGCGGACCAGCTCGGTGACCGCGGCCAGCGCCTGCTCGTCGGGCAGCCCGGCCACGTCGGTGGCGGCCTCCAGCTCGAACCGGTCGCCCAGCACCGCACCCGCACGCAGCAAAGCCGTTTCGGCCGGCCCGAGCGTGGCCAGCTCGCCGGAGATCAGCGCTGCGATCTGCCGCGGGATCTGCGCGCCGAACGGATCGGGTTCGGTAGTCGAGCGCGCGAGGTAGGTGTAGGCCTGCGCGAGCAGGTACAGCGGCACGCCGGCGCTCTCGCGGTGCAGCCGGTCGAGCCATTCGTCATCAGCGCTCAGCCCGACCAGTTCGGCCGCCTGGGCCAGGCTGAACGGCGGCAGCTCGATCCGCTCGACCTTCCCGCTTTCCATCCCGAGCGCCAGCAGGGTGCGCAGCTGCCGCGGGCTCTGCCGGGGCCGGTGGGTGAGCACGACCAGCACGTCGCCGTCCCGCGGATCGTCCTGCTCGTCAGTCAGCCCCTCGAGCAGATCGAGCGTGCGCTGGTCGGCGTAGTGCGCGTCGTCGATGAGCAGCACCCGTTTGCCGCCGTTCCCGGACGAACGCCCAGAATCGTCATCGGGGACCGCGGCACAGCCGGTCGCCGCCGACCACAGCTGATTCGCCGAATCGCCGCGGGAATGCGCGCCGCCAATCCGGTAAACCTGTTTCGTGGGGTTGAAGCGCAGGCAGCGCACCTGCAGCCCGATTTCCCGCGCGGCGTGGTCGACATCGGCCACGATCCGCGATTTCCCCATTCCGGGTTCGGCCGGGATCTCGACGAATCCTCCGCCGAGCCGGTAAAGCGCCGCGAAAATCCGTCCCCGTTCGACTGTGTCGACGAGCCGCGGATGAAGCCCCCGATCCACGGACCCCCCAGGTATGGTCACGTTCCGGCCACCTCCCCCAGCGCCGGCGAATCGATACTCGCCCGAGTCTAGGACCGCGGTGCTTCATTGCCAACAAGTACCGGATCATGAGACTCGTTCGCCGCGCCGCGCGACGATCACCGCGCCGGACAAGCCTTTTCACCCGCGCGGGATGCCCAGCGCCACTCCGCCGGCTGTGACGCAAGCCACCCCCCACTCCATGAGTGGCGACGCCGATTCTCGCCGGTACAGCCACTCACGAGGTCCTAAGCGGCGCCTAAGCGAGATTTCAGCGGGCCCCACCAGCATCGGCGGCATGGATTCGACGCGCTCCCCCGGCTCTGCGGTGGACTGGCTGCGCGAGCGGCTCGCCGACGGCGACCTGCCCGCCCGCTATCCGGAGCTGGCTTCGCTGCTCACCACCGCCACCCCGGCCGAGCTGCGCCAGGCCGGAACCCTGCTCCAGCGGGTCGAACCCGAAAGGGTGCTCGACGCCCATCCGGACACCCCGCTCGTGCGGGTGGCGGTGACCGGGCATGCCACGCTGGACGCCGTCCGTGGCCCGCTGACCGGGGAATTGGCACGACACGGGCTGCTGGCGAAAACTACGATGACTGATTTCGACAGCTATCTGTTCGAACTGTCCGACTCCGGCAGCGAGCTGTACCGCTGCGACCCCGATCTCGCGCTGTGCGTGCTGGACCCGTGGATGGTGTTCGACGAGGTTCCGACGCCATGGCGGGTCGAAGACGTCGAAGCCGTGCTGAAGGCGAAGCTGGCGTTGCTGAACGGGCTCGCCCGCACGTTCGCCGAGGCCGCACGCGGAGTGCTGGTGTTCAACACCATCCCGCTTCCGGCCCAGTTCCCGGATCAGCTGGTCGACCTGCGCTCGCGGGCCGAACTGGGCGCGGTGTGGCGCGAGGCGAACGCCGCGCTGCTGCGCATGACGCAAGACCACCAGGCCGTCGTCGTGCTCGACCTGGAACCCATGCTCGCCGGTGGCGTCCCGTTGTCCGACGCGCGGATGAGCGTGTACGCCAAGGCGCACCTTTCCGCGGAGCTGCTGGCCCGGTACGCGCACCGAGCCGCGCACGTGGCCCGGGTGCTCACCGGCCGCACCAAGAAGGTGCTGGCGCTGGACTTGGACAACACGCTCTGGGGAGGAATCCTCGGTGACGACGGCATCGAAGGCATCGAGATCGGCGACGGGCACCGTGGCGAGGCGTTCGCCTCGTTCCAGCGGGTCGCCAGGCAACTCGGCGGACAGGGGGTTCTGCTGGCCGCGGTGAGCAAGAACGACCTCGAACCGGTCGGCAAGGTGCTGCGCGAGCACCCGGGAATGGTGCTGCGCGAGAAGGATTTCGTGCGGGTCTCGGCCGATTGGCAGCCCAAGCATCTGCGCCTGGCCGAGCTCGCCGCCGATCTCGACGTCGGCGTGGACAGCGTGGTGTTCGTCGACGACAGCGCCTACGAATGCGGTGTCGTGCGGGAGAAACTGCCCGAGGTGGCGGTGGTTGCGGTGGACGCCGAGCCGGCCCGGCACGTCGAGCGGCTGCTGGCCGACGGCTGGTTCGACACCCGGGAGCTGACCGCCGAGGACCGCCACCGCCCCATGCGGTACCGCGAAGAGCTGGTGCGCAAGGACTTTCTCGCCTCGTTCGATTCGGTGCGCGACTATCTCGCCGAACTCGGCGTGCGGGTCCGGCTGGCCCGGCCGAAGCCGGCCGAACTCGCCCGGATCTCGCAGATCACCTTGCGTACCAACCAGTTCAACCTGACCACCGAACGGCTGCAGCCGGATCGGGTGCACCAGCTGGCCGCCGATCCGGACGCACTGCTGCTGGCCGTGCACAGCGCCGACCGCTTCGGTGACAATGGCCTCGTCGGCGCGGTGCTCGGCTACCGCCGTGACGGTGGCCTCGACCTCGACAACTTCCTGCTCAGCTGCCGGGTGTTCTCCCGCGGCATCGAGCAGGCCACGCTGGCCACCGTGCTGGCGCATGCGAAGGCCACCGGTGCGCACCAGGTCCGCGCGTTCTACCGGCGGACGGCCAAGAACGGCAAGGTCGCCGAATTCTACCCGCGCAACGGGTTCACCGTCGTCGCCGAAGGCGACACCGGCACCGTCTTCCGGCACGACCTGGCCGAGATCGCCGCCGTACCGGAGCACCTCGAACTGACCGCCGACTTGGGGGAGAGCAACCCGTGACCACGATCGAGGACTTCCTCGGCCTGCTCAACACCGAGCTGGGCATGGCGTGGACGTCCACCGACCTCGACCTGGCCCTCGACGATCTGCCGGAGTGGAACTCGCTGCACCTGCTGAGTGTGCTGACCCGGCTGGAACAGCACACCGGGCACGAGGTTTCGCTGCCGGATGCGCTCACGGCCACGTCGCTGCGCGGTCTCTACGACGTAGCCACGGCTCGATGACGGCGAACCACACCGTCGCGTCCTCGCTCGCGGTCGACCCGCCGCCCACGTCGGGCGCCGGGCTCCGGGTGTTCTGCTTCCACCACGCCGGCGGCACCGCCTCGGTGTTCGCCGGCTGGCAGCGCGAACTGGGCCCGGCGGTGTCCGTGCATCCGGTCCAGCTGCCCGGCCGCGAACGGCGGCTGCACGACGCGTATCCCGACGATCTGGCCGCACTCGTCGCCGAGCTGGACGCGGAACTGGCGCCGTGGCTGGAGACTCCGCACGTGTTCTACGGCCACAGCATGGGTGCGCTGGTCGCGTTCGCGCTGACCCGCCATCGCCACGCCCGGGCCGCACGGCTGCCCGAAGTGCTGGTGCCCGGCGCGTTCGGCGATCCCGCGGCACCGCCGCCGCTGGAGATCGTGCCGTCGATGTCCGACGACGAACTGGTCGATCGGCTGATCGGGCTGGGCGGGATGTCCGACGTGGTTCGCCGCTACCCGCGGTGGGCCGGCCCGGCACTCGCGCTCGTCCGGGCGGATCTGGGGCTGTGCCACAGTTTCCACGCCGGTCCGGCGGTGCCGATGCCGGTGCCGATACATGCCTTCGCCGGTGCCGAGGACCCACTGCTGGACGCGTCCTCGGTGAGTGCCTGGGGTGCGCACACCTCGACCGGGTTCACCGTGGACGTGGTGCCCGGCGGGCATTTCTTTCTCGCGAACCCGGCCTCGCGCGCCCGGGTGCTCGCCGCGGTGGCCGCCCCGGCCGGGACCCGCGCGCACTCACTTCAACGCAGGTGAAGTGCGCCTTTGCCCGGCGCACGCACGATGATTCGACGGTTTTCCCTTTCCGGACGTCCTTCGGCGCGCCCTCGATCAGGCGGGCCGGTGGCGTGGACTACAGGTGGTGAAACACGGTGGCAATGGACACCGACCGGGTTCCAGGCGCGGACGAGCCGGTCGCCTGGCCGATGTCGGCCGGCTCCGGGGAAGCACTGACCGGACAGGCCGAGGCGCTGCGCGAGCACGTGCGAGAGCATCCGGAGCTTTCCGCGGCGTCGATCGCGGCATCGCTCGCGGCGCGGACTCCGCTCGAGCACCGCGCCGTCGTGATGGGCGGAGACCGCGCCGAATTGCTGGCCGGACTCGACGCCGTGGTGACCGGCAAGGCCTCGCCCGCGGTCGTGCGCGCGACCGCCTTGCCCGCGCAACAACCGGTGCTGGTGTTCCCGGGCCAGGGTACGCAATGGGCCGGCATGGGCGCGGAACTGCTGGACACGACACCGGCTTTCGCGGTCGCGATGCGGGACTGCGCCGCCGCGCTGGCCGAGTACACCGGCTGGTCGGTGATCGACGTGCTGCGTGGCACCGATGGCGCACCCCCACTGGACGGCGGCGTCGCCGTGGTGCAGCCGGTCCTGTTCGCGGTGATGGTCTCGCTGGCCCGGTTCTGGGAGTCGGCCGGACTTCGGCCGGCCGGCGTCATCGGTGCCTCGCAGGGCGAAATCGCCGCGGCGCACCTCGCCGGCGCGTTGTCCCTCGCCGACGCCGCCCGTGTCGTTTCCTTGCGGGCACAGGCCTTGTCCGCGGTCGCCGGAGACACCGGGATGCTTTCCGTGCCGCTGCCCGCGGAGACCGTGGAGCACGATCTCGCCCGGTATGCCGGGATCACCGTCGCCGCCCGCAACGGACCGTCCGCCACCGTCGTGGCAGGATCCTCGGCCCAGCTCGCTGAGCTGAAGGAAAGCTACGCCGGGAAAGGGGTGCGCGCCCGCACGGTGAACATCGACTATGCCTCGCACAGCGCGCAGGTGGAGCCGATCCGTGAACGGCTGCTGGCCGATCTCGCGAACATCGTGCGCCTCGACACCGATGTACCGTTCTATTCCACGGTCACCGGCGCGCTTCAGGCCGGCAGCGGCCTCGACGCGGGGTACTGGTTCCGCAACGAACGCTCCCCCATCCGTTTCGACGCCGCGTTCACCGCCGCGCTCGACGCCGGGCACCGGCTGTTCGTCGAGGTCAGCCCGCATCCGGTGCTGACCGTCGGCGCGCAGCAGATCATCGACGGCGGCCACGACGCCGCGGTGATCCCGACGCTTCGCCGAAATCAGGGCGTCGTCCGGCTGCTCACCTCGGTCGCCGCCGCCTACGCGCACGGCGCCCCCGTCGACTGGTCCGCTGTCCTGCCCCCGGCTCCGGCCGTCGAACTGCCGGCCGCTGCCGGGAAAGGCGCCTCGAGGGAAGCCAAGTCCGGGAAGGCGCCCTCCGCGACGTCTTCCGAGCGCGATTTCCTGCCCGTGGTGTTGTCCGCGGTCAGCGCGGTGCTGGCCAAGCCCGCCGAGGATCCGGCGTCGACCTTCCGTGAACTGGGCTTCGACTCCCTGGCCGGCGTCGAGTTCGGCGAGCAGCTGGCCGCGGTGACCGGCCGGCGGATCCCGGCCACGTTGATCTTCGACCATCCGAGCCCGGCCGCGGTCGCGGCTTGGCTGTCCGGTGCCGCTGAACCGGCGGCGGCGCACCGCGCGCGGCGGGACGGCGAGGACGACATCGTCATCGTCGGAATGGGCTGCCGGTACCCGGGAGGCGTGCGCGGCCCGGAAAGCCTATGGCAGCTCGTCGCCGGCGGAACCGACGCGATCTCCGAGTTCCCCACCGGCCGCGGCTGGGACCTCGACGCGCTGTATCACCCCGATCCCGACCACGCCGGCACGTCGTCGACCCGCCATGGTGGTTTCCTGCCCGACGCGGGCAGCTTCGACGCCGAGTTCTTCGGGATGAGCCCGAGGGAAGCGCTGGCCACCGATCCTCAGCAGCGGCTGATGCTCACCACCGCGTGGGAGACCTTCGAGCACGCCGGCATCGATCCGCGCGGGCTGCGCCGGAGCCGGACCGGCGTGTTCACCGGCGTGATGTATCACGACTACGGCGCACGGCTGGACCCGGCACCGGCCGGTTTCGAGGGTTTTCTGCTGGCCGGCAACACCGCCGGGGTGGTGTCCGGGCGGATCGCCTACGCACTCGGCCTCGAGGGCCCGGCGATCACCGTGGACACCGCGTGCTCGTCTTCGCTGGTGGCGCTGCATCTGGGCGCCCGTTCGCTGCGAGACGGCGAAAGCGACCTCGCGCTCGCCGGCGGCGTGACCGTGCTGGCGACCTCGCACATCTTCCGCGAGTTCAGCCGGCAGCACGCGCTTTCGCCGGACGGCCGGTGCAAGTCGTTCGCGGACGCGGCCGACGGCACCGGCTGGGCCGAGGGCGCGGGCCTGGTGCTGCTCGAACGGCGGGCCGACGCGGTCCGGCACGGGCACCGGATCCTGGCCGTGCTCAAGGGATCCGCGATCAACCAGGACGGCGCGTCGAACGGCCTCACCGCGCCGAACGGACCGTCGCAGACCCGGGTGATCACCGACGCGCTCGCCACCGCCGGCCTGTCCGGGTCCGAAGTGGACGTTGTCGAAGCGCACGGCACCGGCACGACGCTCGGCGACCCGATCGAGGCGCAGGCGCTGCTCGCGACGTACGGGCAGGACCGAACGGAGCCGTTGCTGCTCGGTTCGCTGAAGTCCAACATCGGCCACACGCAGGCCGCCGCGGGCGTCGGCGGGGTCATCAAGATGGTTCAGGCCATGCGTTACGGCATGGTGCCGAAGACCCTGCACATCGACGCGCCGAGCAGCATGGTCGACTGGTCGGCGGGTTCGGTCGAGCTGGTGACCGAAGCCCGCCCCTGGCCCGCTGTGGAGCGGGCCCGGCGCGCGGCGGTGTCGTCGTTCGGCATCAGCGGGACCAACGCGCACGTGATCCTGGAAGCTCCGGAACCGGCGGAAACCGAGCCGCCCCGCCCAGTTCCGGCCGTGGTGCCGTGGGTACTGTCCGCGCGCACCCCGGAAGCACTCGCCGAACAGGCCGCGCGGCTGCGAGCCGCGACAACGCTCGATCCGGTCGCTGTCGGACGGACGCTGGCGACCGGGCGGACCCGCTTCGGCCACCGGGCGATCGTACTGGGCACGACTGCTGGCGAATTCACCGCCGGGCTGACCGCGCTGGCCGAAGGGCGGCCGTCGCCGGACGTCGTCACCGGCGTCGCGGCCCGGGGGAAGGTCGCGTTCCTGTTCAGCGGCCAGGGCAGTCAGCGCGCGGGCATGGGCCGTGAGCTGGCCGGCCGGGAGCCGGTCTTCGCCGAAGCCCTGCACCAGATTTGTGCCGCGATCGACGAGCACCTTGGCCGCCCGCTGCTGCCGATCATTCTCGCCGGCGACAGCACGGAGCTGGACCGTACCGAGTTCACGCAGCCCGCGCTGTTCGCCGTCGAGGTGGCGCTGTACCGGCTCGCCCGCTCACGGGGACTCGTGCCGGACCTCCTGCTCGGCCACTCCATCGGCGAACTGGCCGCCGCCCACGTCGCCGGCGTGGTGAGCCTGGCCGATGCGGCAAAACTGGCGGTGGTTCGCGGCCGGCTGATGCAGGCGGCTCCCGAGGGCGGCGCGATGGCCGCCGTCGAAGCGGCCGAGGCCGAGGTGACCGCGGCCATCGCCGAACTCGGCGGTGGCGTGGACATCGCCGCGCTCAACGGCCCGGCATCCGCGGTGCTCGCCGGGCATCCGGACCGGGTCGACGCCGTCGCGCAGCGGTTCGCCGGAATGGGCAGGCGGACCAAGCGGCTGCGCGTCAGCCACGCGTTCCACTCCGCGCACATGGACGGCGTGCTCGCCGAGTTCGAGCGCGTCGCGTCCAAAGTGGACTGGCGGGAACCCCGGATCCCGGTCGTCTCCTCGGTGACCGGTGCGCCGGCGGAAGAACTGTCCTCCCCGGCGTACTGGGCGCGGCAGATCCGCTCGACCGTGCGGTTCGCCGATGGCGTCCGGGCGCTCGCCGACGCCGGGGCGACGATATTCGTCGAGATCGGCCCGTCCGCGGCGGTGACCCCGGCCGTCGCCGGGACGCTCGACACCACGGCGGTGGCCTTCGTCCGCGGTCCGGAGACGGAAGCCACGGACTGGCTCCGGGCGCTGAGCACGGCCCACGCGGCCGGCGCCGAGGTCGACTTCGCCGCGGTATTCCCCGAGGCGCCGCGGGTCGAGTTGCCGACTTATCCGTTCGAGGAGAAGACGTACTGGCTGGCTCCGGTCGCTTCGGCCGATTCCGCCGCGCTCGGAGTCGACGCGGCCGCACATCCGTTGCTGGGCGCGGACGTACGGCTCGCCGCCGCGGGCGGGGCGGTGTTCACCGGTGTGTTGTCCCGGGAAACCGCGCCGTTCCTGGTGGACCACAGCGTCGCCGGCGCCGTCCTGGTGCCCGGGATGGCGTGGGTGGAAATCGCCGCTTTCGCCGGGGACCAGCTGGACCTGCCGGTGGTCGAAGAACTCACGCTGAGCGCGCCGTTGGTACTGCCGGAAAACGCGGCGTACCGGCTGCAGGTGTCGGTCTCCGGCGAACAGGACGGCCGTCGCGAGATCGAGGTGCACTCCCGTCCCGCGGCTGAGCCGGATGCCGAGTGGACCCTGCACGCGAGCGGATCGCTGAGCGCCGCGGAGCTGCCTGCGGCGCAGCCGTTCTCGTGGTCTCCTTCGGGAACCGCCTACGACGACCTCTACCCGGCGCTGGCGGAGCGCGGATACGACTACGGCCCGGCGTTCCGGTGCGTGGTCAACGCCTGGCGCGACGGCGAAGACATCTACGCCGAAGCGCGGTTGCCCGAAGGCGTCGACGCGGACGCTTTCACCATCCACCCGGCGCTGCTCGATGCCGCGTTGCACGTGGTGGTGCTCGACTCGCCGGATCCGGCAAAACCGTTGGTGCCCTTCGCGTTCAGCGAAGTCCGGCTGTCCGGCGGGGCGAACGCGATCCGCGTGCGGGTCCAGCCGGCCGGCGAGCCGGATCAGGTTGCGCTGACCGTGACCGACCAGCACGGCGTCGAAGTGGCGCGGATCCGCGCGATGACGTTGCGTCCGATCGCCGCCGACGCGTTGCGCGCGCCGGCTGACTCACTGCTCGAAGTGCGCTGGCAGCCGATCACCGCCCCGGCGGCGGAGCCGGCCGGGCAGGTCGCCGTGCTCGGCGAACCGCCGGAGTGGTTGCCCTACCCCGCTCTCATGGGCGGCGAAACCCCGGACACCGTCGTGGTTCCGCTGACCGACGGGCATGCCCGGACGGCGGTCGGCACGGCGTTGCCCGTCGTACAGGGCTGGCTGGCCGACGACCGGTTCGCCGGCTCCCGGCTGGTCGTGATCACGCGGGAGAGCACCGACCTGACCGCGGCCTCGTTGTGGGGTCTGCTGCGGTCCGCGCAGACCGAAAATCCGGGCCGGATCACGCTGATCGCGCGCGCCGAGGACGCCTCGGCCGCCGCTATAGGCCGGGCGATCGCGTCCGGCGAACCACAAGCCGCCGTGCAGGGCGAAGTCATCACCGTGCCGCGGCTGGTCCCGGCCGCGCCGGCAGCCGAATCCAGCACCGTCGACTGGACCCGCGGCACGGTCCTGGTCACCGGCGGCACCGGATCCCTCGGCCGCCTCGTCGCGCGGCATCTCGTCGAGCGGCACGGCGCACGGAAGCTGCTGCTCACCAACCGTTCCGGCCGGGGGAACGACGTGGTCGCGGAGCTGACCGAACTGGGCGCGGACGTCCGCGTCGCCGCGTGCGACTCCGCCGACCGGGCCGCGGTGGACGAACTGCTCGCGAGCATCCCGGCGGAGCACCCGCTGATCGCGGTCGTGCACACCGCGGGAATCCTCGACGACGGCGCGTTCTCCGCGCTCACGCCGGACCGGTGCGACGCCGTGTTCCGGCCCAAGGGCGGGGGCGCGTGGCTGCTGCACGAGGCGACCGCGAACCTCGATCTGCAAGCCTTCGTGCTGTTCTCCTCCATCGCCGGCACGGTCGGCACCGCGGGCCAGGCCGGATACGCCGCGGCGAACTCCTTCCTGGATGCGCTGGCACGCCACCGGCACGCTGCCGGGCTGCCCGCGACGGCTTTGGCATGGGGTTTGTGGGACACCGGCGACGGGATGGGCGGCGCACTCGACGAAGCCGACCGCGCGAGGCTTGCCCGTACGGGCGTGGCCGCGATCTCCGTCGAAGAAGGTCTGGCCATGTTCGACGCCGCACTGGCGCATGCCGCACCAGCGCTGGTCACCGCGCGCGTGGACCGGGCCAAGCTGACCGACGGCCCGGAGCTGCCCGCGGTGCTGCGGTCGATGGCCAAGCCGCGCCCGCGTGCCCACAACGCCCAGTTCGGCGCCCGGCTGCGCGGCCTTCCGGCAGGACAGCGGGCCGCGGAAGTGCTGGAACTGGTCCGCACGCAGGCCGCCGAGGTCCTCGGTTACGCCGGTTCCGGCACGGTCGATCCAGACCGCGCGTTCCGGGAACTCGGCTTCGACTCGCTGACGTCGGTGGACCTGCGCAACCGCCTCGGCGCGGCCACCGGAACCCGGCTGCCGACCACAGTCACGTTCAACCATCCGACGGTGCGTTCGCTCGCCAACTTCGTCCTGGACCAGATGTTCGGAGCGGCCGGCGACGTGGTCACCACGACGGCCGAGTCCGCTTCGGACACCGACGACGACGTGATCGCGATCGTCGGCATGGGTCTGCGTTACCCCGGCGTCTCGTCGCCGGAGGACCTGTGGCGGCTGGTGTCCGAGGAGATCGACGCGACGTCAGAACTGCCGGACGACCGTGGCTGGCCGCCGGATCTATACCAGCCGGATTCGGACGTGCCGGGCACGTCGATCGCCAACCGGGGCGGATTCCTGCACCAAGCCGGCGAATTCGACCCGGCGTTCTTCGGGATGAGCCCGCGGGAAGCGCTCACCACGGATCCGCAGCAGCGGTTGTTGCTGGAGACGGCGTGGGAAGCGTTCGAGCATGCCGCGATCGATCCGGAAAAGATGCGCGGCTCGAGGACCGGTGTGTTCGCCGGCGTCATGTACGACGACTACGGCGGCCGGCTGCAGGGCCGGGGCGCCGCGCCGAACTACGAGGGTTACCTCGTTTCCGGCAGCACCGGCAGTGTCGCTTCCGGCCGTGTCGCGTACACCATGGGCCTCGAAGGACCCGCAGTCACCGTCGACACGGCATGCTCGTCGTCGCTGGTGGCACTTCACCTCGCGGCACAAGCACTGCGTAACCGGGAATGCGATCTGGCGCTCGCCGGCGGCGTGACGGTGATGGCGACCCCCGCGACGTTGCTGGAGTTCAGCCGGCAGCGCGCCATGTCGCCGGACGGCCGGTGCAAGGCATTCGCCGACACCGCGGACGGCACCGGCTGGGGTGAAGGCGCGGGCATGCTGCTCGTCGAGCGCCTGTCGGACGCCCGCCGCAACGGCCACCGCGTGCTCGCGCTGGTGCGTGGTTCGGCGATCAACCAGGACGGCGCCTCCAACGGCCTTACCGCGCCCAACGGCCTCGCCCAGGAACGCGTTGTCCGCCAAGCCCTGGCGAGCGCACGACTGTCCGGAGCGGACGTCGACGCCGTCGAGGCACACGGCACCGGAACCCGGCTCGGCGACCCGATCGAGGCGCAGGCGCTGCTGGCCACCTACGGCCGTGACCACACTCCGGACCGGCCGTTGCTGCTCGGTTCGGTGAAGTCCAACATCGGGCACACCCAGGCCGCCGCCGGCGTGGCCGGGGTGGCGAAGATGGTCCTGGCCATGGAACACGGCGTGCTGCCGCGTTCCTTGCACCTCGGCGAGCCGAGCCGGCACGTGGACTGGTCGGCGGGTGCCGTCCGGCTGCTGGCCGCCGCTGAACCGTGGCCGGAGGTGGACCGGCCGAGGCGGGCGGGCGTGTCGTCGTACGGCATCAGCGGCACGAACGCGCACGTCATCCTGGAGCAGCCGGAACCGATCGCGGAACAGGCGGCCGCGCAGCCTCCCGCTGTGCCGTGGATCGTGTCGGGCACTACGCCCGAAGCGTTGCGCGCGCAGGCCGCTCGTCTGCATGCACGGCTGTCCACCGGGGACATCGACCCGGTTTCCGTGGCGACCACGCTTGCGACGGGCCGGTCCCGCTTCGAGCACCGCGCGGTAGCCGTCGGCACCGAGGCGGCGGAACTGCTGGCGGGTCTCGCCGAGATCGCCGACGGGGGCGCGCCGGGAATCACCGAACTACCCGGACGGACGGCGTACCTGTTCACCGGCCAAGGCAGCCAACGTCCGGGAATGGGTCTGGAACTCGCCGCGGCAAGCCCTGAGTACGCCGCCGCTTTCGACGAGGTTTGCGCGACCGTCGAGCCGCTGATCGGCCGTTCGCTGCGGGCGCTGATCGCTGATCCCGACGGTGCGGAAACCCTGTCGCGCACGGAGTTCGCGCAGCCGGCGTTGTTCGCCGTCGAGGTCGCGCTGTTCCGGATGCTCGAGCACGCCGGTCTTCAGCCGGACGTACTGGCCGGGCACTCGATCGGCGAAATCGCCGCAGCACACGTCTCCGGGGTGCTGTCGCTGGAAGACGCCGCTGCTCTGGTTTGTGCCCGCGGCCGGCTGATGCAGTCCCTGCCGGCGGGCGGGGCGATGGTGTCCGTCGCGGCCACAGAGGACGAAGTGCTGGAACTGCTGGCGGGACACGAAGGCGCCGCAGGCATCGGCGCGCTCAACGGTCCTGATGCGACTGTCCTTTCCGGATCGGACGATGTGGTCACCGCCATCGCCGGCCAGCTCGCCGCGCGGGGCCGCAAGACGAAGCGGTTGCGCGTGAGCCACGCGTTCCACTCGCCGTTGATGGATCCGATGCTCGCCGAGTTCGAAGCGGTGGTCTCCGGCTTGGCGTTCCGGCCGGCGCGGATCCCGATCGTCTCCACTTTGACCGGAGCCGCGGCCACGGACGAAGAACTGGCCGATCCCGGGCACTGGGTACGCCACGTCCGCCGTCCGGTGCGGTTGCTCGACGCGCTGCGGACGCTGCACGCCCAGGGTGTCAGCCGGTTCCTGGAACTCGGGCCCGACGCGGTCCTGACCGGTGCGGTCGCCGCTTGCCTGCCGAGCGGCGCCGAGGTGCACGCGGTGCCGGCGCTGCGCCGCAACCGGCCGGAACCGGTCACCGCGACGACCGCCCTCGCCACAGCGCACCTGCGTGGTGCGGCAGTGGACTGGACCAGGTTCCTCGGCCGCCGCCTCGGCGCGGAGCTGCCGGCCTACGCGTTCCAGCGGGAGCGGTTCTGGCTCGACGGCCAGGCGGTCCCGGCCGACCCGACCGGCATGGGCCTGGGCACGGTGGATCATCCGCTCCTGGGCGCGGCGGTCGAACTTCCCGGCGACGGCGGCACGGTCTTCACCGGAGAGCTCTCACTCGCGCAGTACCCGTGGCTCGCGGATCACGCGATCGGCGGAACGGTGCTGGTGCCGGGAGCGGCGCTGGCCGATCTCGCGGCGTGGGCCGCGGCTCGGTCGGGCGCCCCGTCGGTGACCGAACTGATCCTGCAGACCCCGTTGGTGCTGCCGGAAACCGGCGGTGTGCCGCTCCGGCTGGCGGTGTCCGGTTCACGGACCATCACCGTCCACTCCGGACAGACCGATCCGGTGAGCGGCGAGACCGAGTGGACGCTGCACTTGACCGGCGCACTGGGCGACGACGACCCCACCGCGGAATCCCTCACCGAATGGCCGTCTCCGTCCGCGACCGCCGTCGACATCGAGGGCTTGTACGGCGAACTCGCCGACCACGGTTACGGCTACGGCCCGGCGTTCCAGGGCCTGACCGCGCTGTGGACCGACGGTGACGACCTGCTCGCCGAGGTCACGTTGCCCGAGGAGGCACCGGCCGCGGCCGACGGGTTCGTCCTGCACCCGGCACTGCTCGATTCGGCACTGCACCCGCTGGCCCGGGCGGCCGCCGCAGCCGGCGTCGTACGGCTTCCGTTCGCCTGGTCCGGAATCCGCGTCTTCGCCGAGGGCGCGACAGCGCTGCGGGTACAGCTGCGGCCCACCGGCCCGGACACGTTCCGCCTGCTGATGACCGACGTGACCGGCTCGCCGGTCGCCGTGGTCGACGCGCTGGCCGTGCGGGGACCGGACGCCTCCGCGTTGAACGCCTCGGTGCCGGGCATGCTCGGTCTGGACTGGGCTCCCCAGCCGCTGGCCGAGGCGCCCGCCGCGCCGCTGGTGGCGGCCGGGCCCGGCGCGGCGGACTTCGCCGCCGCGGCCGCCGCAGTGGGCTGGGACGTCCGCACCCACGTCGACGTCACCGAGGCGCTGGCCACCGACCCGAGCCGTTCCGGGGACCTGCTTTACGTGGCCGCCGCACCGGCGGAATCCCAGCTCCCTGACGCGACTCGAGCCGGGACGCACGCGATGCTCGCCGCGGTCCAGACGTGGCTGGCAGCCGGCCCGGGCGACGGCCGCCTGGTCGTGCTGACCAGCGGTGACCTGGCCGGTTCCGCGCTGTGGGGACTCGTCCGCAGTGCGGAGACGGAGAACCCGGGGAACTTCGGCCTGGTGGATCTCGATGCCACGGCGGAGTCGCTGCGGGCCCTGCCCGGGTTGCTCGGCACGCGGGTTTTCCAGGCCGCGCTGCGGGACGGCGCGGCCACCACACCCCGGCTGACCCGCCTGCGCGTTCCGCCGGGCGAAGCTCTCGACCTGGCCGACGGCACCGTGCTGATCACCGGCGCGGGCGGTGCGCTCGGCCGGTTGACCGCGCGGCATCTGCTCACCACGCACGGCGCGCGTCACCTGCTGCTGACCGGCCGGCGTGGTCCGGACTCCCCGGCGGCCGTCGAACTGGTCCGGGAACTGACAGAGCTGGGTGCCGAAGCGACGTGGAAGGCCTGCGATGCGGCCGACCGCGAAGCCGTGCGCGTGCTGCTCGACGGCATCCCGGAGGAACGTCCGCTGGTCGGCGTCGTGCACGTCGCGGGTATCCTCGACGACGGCACGATCGGCTCGCTCACCTCGGAGCGGTTCGACTCGGTGACCGGCGCGAAGATCGACGCGGCTTGGCATCTGCACGAACTCACCCGGCACCTGGACCTGCGGGTGTTCGCGCTGTACTCCTCGGTAGCCGGCGTGCTGGGCACCGGTGGCCAGGCCAATTACGCGTCGGCGAACACCTTCCTCGACGCGCTCGCCAGGCATCGCGTCGAGCACGGCCTGCCCGCGGTTTCCCTCGCGTGGGGTTTGTGGAACGGCGACGGGATGGGCGATTCACTGTCGCAGGCCGATCTCGCGCGGCTGTCCTCGCTGGGGCTGACCGCGATCGAGCCGGACCACGGCTTGAAGCTGCTCGACGCCGCACTCACCGGTGGCCATCCGGTGGTGGTGCCCGCGCCGCTGGATTCAGCTCTGCTGCGGGAAAAGGCGAATGCCGGGACGTTGCCGGCGATGTTCGCCGGACTGGTGAAGGCGCCGGCGAAACGGGCCCCGGTGGCAGACGGCTCCTCGTTCGCCGCGACGGTCTCCGCGGCCGCCGAGTCCGAACGGCTGCCGCTGGTGCTGGACAAGGTCCGCTCGGTCGTGGCGAAGGTGCTCGGCCATCAGGACGCCACCCGGATCGGCGCGGAGACCGGCCTGCTGGATCTCGGTCTGGACTCGCTGACCGCCGTAGAACTGCGCAACGAATTGGGTGTGGTGTTCGGCCTGCGGCTGCCGACCACGGTCGCGTTCGACTATCCGACCCCGGCAGCGTTGGCCGAATCCGTCACCGCGGCACTGAAACCGGAGACCGGGCAACCGCTGTCCCTGGAAAAGTTGCTGGCATCGCTGGACGAGGCAGCCGTGACAGCGGACGAGGCCGGCCGAGCGGAACTGAAGGCCAGGCTGCAGCGTCTGGTGTCCACACTGGACTCGCCGGACAACGCGGCGCTGGACACGACCACCGCGTCCGATGACGAGATGTTCGCGTTCATCGACAACCAACTGTCCCACTGAAAATCCCTTGGGAGTGGTGGCGACGACAAGAACAGTCGCCACCACTCCCGAGGCGTAGGCTCTCCGGCGACGCTGTCGACCGCTACCTCGACCAGCGGATCACCAGAATCACGGACGTCACTCCGCTCGCCGGCGTGTCCACCGCTATGTCAGCTCCGGCAATCTCGACGCCGCTGAGAAAGAACTGCCTATCGAACAGGTCTACCCCGTGCCTGCGACTATCCGCGGGCTCATCGGCGCCAGCGAACCTCAGCCGGGCACGCTCTCCTCATGAACGATCTCAACGGCGCCAGCTGCTCGCAGCAGCCAGTCCAGAGCGCCTAGAGCCGTCGGCCAGCCCGAAACCTCGACGGTCACCCGGAGCGTTCCGTCATGCTCAACCTTGGCATCCCACCAGAACCATTGGCGCTCCAACGGACTAAGCCAATAAAGCCAGTCCGCCAAAGTCCATCGACGCTCAGATTCCGCTCTGACCTTGTCAGCAGGCCCCAAAGTGCGCCACCAGGCCAGCCAGCGTTCAGCGTCCTCACGCCGCATCTCCTCACCGCACGCCGCTACGAACCAGGGCGGAATGAGCGCCCTCCATTCCTCCGCGGTCGGCCACTCCGGCCCGGAATGCTCCAGGATCGTCAACAACACAGCGCGGGACCGGCTGAGGATCTCGGTGCCGATGCCTCCACACGCGAGGACATCAACAGTGCCGACCCCGCCGGCCACCTGGCCAGAACGCGGGCCGCCCATCAGGTGCCGTCGCTCCTCTGGACCAATCACCACAACTCTCCTCCGCCCCGAACAATATTGCCGAGCAGATTCCCGAACTGTTCCGATCGAAGCCCGAATTGATCGACCGCCTTGTTTACGCCCACGACAAATGGGTTTCCGGGAAACTGCCGTGCCATTGACTCTGGAACTGCCGCCGCGCGCAACTCGTCGACGTAGGATGTCGGCACCTCGAACGTCTTGATCTGTGTCCCTTCAAACCCCTGCTCCAGCCGGCGCTCAAGGCAGGAGAGCGCCCGACTCTCTTGACCGAAGTTCAGGAACAAGGTATTGCCGCCCTTGATCTCGACATCGCCCGGGGGTTGATATCCAGGCGTGCATTTCCTGGTCCATCCGCTCGAAAGACTGTCGTAAATCCGCCGACGTCGGCATCTCGCGCGTCGCCTGATCTATCGTACAGGCCAGAACCGCACTCCCACGCTTGAGCTGACCGCGCCCCGTCAGTGCGCGCCAGTCCCCCGCTCGTACACCCGCCGTCGAGTTGAGTGTTGAGCGGCGGTAAGCGGCCGGGGGCGGACAGACCGTCCGGCTCGGAATCTACAGCGAAAGCAACGGGGCCGTCTGCCGGATTCTGCTCGGCGACGAGGTCCGTGATGATCGGCGAGCCGGAGGCCCCGGTGGCCGCGGACTTCGTGCCGGGCCGGGGGCCGATGCCAGGCCGCGCACCCGAGGACCTTCAGCGTGCTCGGCGTGTACTACCCGCCCCGGTCGCGGTCAGCCCCGCGGTAGCCGGTCGGCGATCTCGTCGAGGACCACATCGCGATGGCCTTTCACGGGCGTATCCCGCCCGCTACGCCAGCCTGCGGCCCGAACCCCGAGCTGGACGTCACCGCCGCGCTCGCCACGGAACGTCGTGAAGACAGCTAAACCGCCAATCGGGGCCCCGCCTGTAACACCGAGCGACGCCGCCGCGACCTCGACTGCACCAAGGCCCGCGCGGCGGGAAGCACACGGCACCTCCACGACGAGAGGGACGTCGATGACCACTCAATACGACGTGGTGCGAGAGACACCGACCGGCGCGTCGTACGAACGCATCGCGTTCGGCCGGATCAACGTCCGCGGCGCGGAACCGCTGGGAGAGCGAGCCCAGGCCCGGTACCGGTTCCTGATCCGGCTCTTCGAAGAACGGCTGGAAGCCAAACGGCACACTGAGGTCGTCGCCGACCCCGTCGGCGATTACGATGATCCCTGGTATCTCAGCATTTTCACCTTGGCGGACCTGCCCGACGGCGACTACGGCTGGCTCGCCGACCGCTTCCAGCTCCTGACCTTCCGCCGCCGCAGCGACGACGACGAAGGCCCGATCATCGCGATCGACACCCACGACCGCTGGTTCGCACTCAGCCCGCCGGAGCGAATGTCGGTCGGCGACGCACGATCCGAGACCGAAGCGCTGTTGCGCGCTGTCGTCGGCCAATGGGGACAAAGCAGCGAGTTCTCCGGCCTCTACGACCTGGACTTCGTCTCCTCCGGCACCCGCGTCGCGGAATGGCTGGCCGCGCACCAGGTCATCAGCGAACTGACACTGTGGATCAAACGCACGAACCCCGGCGTCGACCTCACCGAACACCGCAAACTGCTTGCCGCGTACAACGCGGACGAAGAGGAGCGCACCCTGCGCGCCACGAAAAGGTCGAGTCTCGAGATCGACGACGAACTGATCGAGTCGATCAGCCCCGACCTCGCCAACGGGCACGTGCAAGTCCGCGCCCGCGGCGAGACCGAAAAGGGCGACGTCGAGGAGATCGACACCCGCGAAATGCCGGACGAAGAACGCCTCGCGAACGGACACGCAGCACTGTCCACGTTGGCGGCGCGGGTGCTGACAGCGTTGCTCGGCCGCCTCGATCTAGCCCCATGACACTCCCGGAATCGCCGCGCGCGGAACAACCGGTCAAGTGGGAGGGCAACGCGGCTGCCCGGACCTTCTGGAAATACGCGAAATTCGGACCGCGCCAGATGTGGTGGGGCGAATGGGCCGCCATTCTTCTCGGAAGCGGCGGAGGCTGCTGGGTCGCGTTTGCCGCCGCCGACAAAGCGAAGGACCTGATCGCCATCGGAGCGGCACTGGTAGGCGTCGTGATCGGCGGCGTCATCGCCGGCATGGCGATCCAAGCCGCCGGACTGGACACAGAATTTCTCCGCAAGCTCAACAACCTGGGCATCGCGACCGAGCGGTACCTCACGCCGTTCCTCAGCACTACCCTGATCGGCGTGCTCGCGATCGCCATGTTGATCGCCTGGGGCGCGGTGGCACAGATACAACCCCAGTGGATTCCCGGGATCCTCGGCGCGGCGGCAGGCGGACTGGCGCTGTGGTCTCTCGCCAGCCTCTTCCCGGCCCTCGGCACCCTGATCCAATTCGTCGGCCTACGGCAAGAAGCCATCGGCAAGCTCAACGGAACCGGCCGCTGAACGTGCGGCCGTCCATGACCTGTCCGCTGTGAAGCGCCCGGTTCCACCGCCGCCGTCCGGCGGTCCGGCAGCAGTTCGCTCAACGGCTCCGGGATCCGGCGGGGCGAGGACAGGTTCGGTCCGCAGCCCGCCGTCGGCAACAGCATTGACCAGAGACCTGTTTCCCGGCAATGCCTTCGTCCGCGGGCGATCGACGCCTCGCGCGCGCCGAACATCCGCGGCACGACGAGCACCGCGTCATGCCCGGCCCGCCGCGCCCGGCCCAGCGCCACGATCGGCCGGGCGTGGCCTCGGGTGCCGAGTGTCAGCAACAGCCTTCATCCGGCCGCGCCGTGCCGGTCCAAGTATCGGGCCATCATTTCCCAATACGCCAGCAACAATCCCATCTGCACCGCCGTCGCCCCGGCAGCGGGCCCGAGCCTGCGGCGCCGCGCCGCCGTCATCGCCGCGAGCCCGGCCGCGGTCGCGGCGATGTTGACCGCCATCGCCGCGTCCCGGGGCCGTCGCCCGATCCACAGCTCCTCCCCCAGCATGGCCCGCGACGCCCACGCGTCCGTGTGCCCGGGCTTGCCGAACACCACCGGGTTCGCCGCCAGCCACGCGCCGACGAGCGCGGCGTGCGACCACTTCCGCGTCCACACCGGAACCAGTACCAACGGCGTGCTCGCCCATCGGGACCACGCACTGAGCGGATGGCAGTGGCGGGCGAACACCCACCGTTTAACCGAAGACTTCATGTCACGACCCTATCGAATTTTCGGAAATTTCCGAAGACTCGGATAAGCTAGTATTCCGGCAAGCACTCTGGAGGACGATGACCGAGCACATCGAGGCCGCCGAGCGACTGGCCCTCACCCTGACCCGCCACGGCCTGCAGCGGATGACCGCACGGGTACTGGCCATGCTGTTGTTCAGCGACCAGGAGACCGTCACCGCCGGCGAACTCGCCGACCGCCTGACCGCCAGTCCCAGTTCCGTCTCCACCGCGCTCAAAGCCCTCACCGCGGCCGGGCTTGTCGAGCGAGTTCCCGCACCCGGCAGCCGGCGCGAGCACTTCCGCTTCCCCGACGAAGGCTGGGCGACCCTGATGTCCGCCCAGAACGCCGTCGTCCAGGAAATGCAGGACGCGGCGGCGGCCGGTATCGAGTTCACCGGCGAGGACAGCGTCGCCGGGCGGCGCCTGGCCGACATGCGCGACTTCTACGCCCACCTGATGCGCGAACTGCCCGCCGTCATCGACCGCTGGCGGGCCGCTCGCGACGGCTGAGCCGTGAAGAAAGCGCACATCCGGTTCGTCCTCCGCAACGGGCTGACCAGCGATCTGTCAGGGTGACCGCCGGAAGCAGCGAAGAGCTTCCCTCAAGACCTGCCCCCACGGCTTGACAGCGATCCCAACGGCGGTAGCCGAACGTGGCTTCACGCGCCACTGCTTCGCCCCGGCGGACGGTCAGGCGGCCGATGCTGCTGTTCGCTTTCGCGTTCGCCGTGATGGCCGACCCGGTGTCTTCGGTCGCCTACGCGATCGAGGCCGCGCTGCGGGCGCTGCACGGTCGACTTCACCCGTAGCGCCGTCCGTATCATCGCGGAGGCGACCCGGGCCGCGCGGACCGGAGGACGCTTCGTCGTAGCGAACGGGGGCCGCTCTCAGCGTGCGACGCGACGGACCAATTTCTCGGCATCAGCAGACTCCTGCCGCTTGCCTCCCTGATGCGACCCCGGTGCCGGACTTGCCGAACCCGCAGAGGTCCATCCAATGCACCTCACTTGTCACAGTTACGTCTTTTTCCGTCTCTCGTGCACACCAGAAAGATGACCAGGCCCGCGATGACGATCGCGTCCAGTATCGCCGGGAGGTATTGAAACCTGTCAAGCATGAAACTGGAAACTACAATCATGGGTATCGCGACGAAGATGCACACCAGGAGGTAGATCTTCATCTCCTTGCGCGTTTTTCGCAGCTTGTCAGTCATCATCACCTTCGGTATCGCCAGAAGCGGGGAATGAATTTGAAGAGCCGTCGCACCGGGCCCAGTTGCTCAAAGATCTTCTTCAGGCGAGATTGGGAAACGGCGTGCCGCACAGGCTTCAACCAGTTTTTGAACGCCGTCAAGCCGTGCGCGGCGACTCCGCTGACAATCAGGGATGCCGAGTGAGAGATCATCTGCCCAGGGCTGAGATAGCACGACCTCGCGCTGAAGCGGAAGCCTGCTTGAATAAAGCACGATCCCACATGGTTCGCCGCCAATCCGCCGAGGATCGACAACCCGCAGGTGAATACGCCTCGGCAGCCTCGGACGGTGAGCTTCCCGGTGACAAGGGTGAAGATCGTGTTGGCCGTGTCCTTGACCCAGCCAGTATCCCGCGTTCTGTTCCACCACTCGTAGATAGGGCTTTTCCCGTCGATGTCGGTCTTGTTGACAGGGTCGGCCGATGCGTAGTCGTAGTCGTTTGCCGATCCGCCTTCGACGGGGTCCACGGAGAGGAAGCGGCCGAAGGCGGGACTGTAGGGCCTGGCTCCCATTTCGACGAGCGAGAGCGCGCCGGCGTGTTCATAGGGACGCTGGTACTGGCCGAGCCAGCCGAAGGTCATCTTCCCGGGCTGATTGGCCGGGACGGCCTGCGGGTCGCTGGTGCCGTCGGCTTGCAGAGGCTGCCCGAACGGGTCGTAGCTGTAGAGGTCGCCAGTGCGCGTGCCGGTGCCGCCGGTGGAGAAACAGACATCGCCGCGGATTGTGGTGTGGTCGTATTCCGGAGTCGCGACACCGTTGGAGTAGGTGAAGGTCAGCAGCACCCCGCCGGGCAGCGAAAGGGTGCGGGTGAGGAGCCGCTTGTCCGAGGCGAGAGTCAGATCGGCGGCGTCGCCGCTGCCGGTGTAACCGTAAAGGACGGCGTTCTGGGGATCGCCCGCAGTGGCGTCGCGGCGCACGATCCGGTCGATGGCGTCGCGGGCGTAGCTGACGGCGGCCGCATGCGCGGGATCGCCACCGGTGGTCGATGCGGTGAGGTGCCGATCAGCGGTGTCAAAGCCCAAGTTCGTCGTGACCGGGCCTTGGGTGTATCGGATGGTGTTGCCGTGAGAGTCGTAGGCGATGCCGGTAACCGGGTTGGCACCGGTGGTGGCGGTGAGCCGGTCGGCGTCGTCGTAGCAGTACGACGTGGCGGTGGTCGTGGTGCCGACTTGGTCGAGCAGCCGGACCCGGTTGGTGTTCAGGCCCGCGTTGGGTTGCGTTCCCGCCGGGCAGCCGGGGTCGGCCGCGGAGCCGAAGTCGTAGGTGAAATGGTGGCCGGACGTATAGGCCTCGGTCAGCCGGCCGCTCGCGTCGTAGCGATAGCCGGGACCGCCGGGATTCGGATCGACGCCGTTGAGGGTCTCCTTGTAGATCGTTCCCGCACGGGTCCGGGAGACAGCGGACACGACTTGATGTCCGTCACCGGTCTTCCACGTCAGGGACGTCGACCGCCCTGCGGGGTCCTTTCCTACCGCGGCCAGGGAGGTTCCGTTGGAGTAGGTCGCCGACGCCAGTTCCCCAGCGCTGTCGTACGCAACGGTCGCGAGGACGGTCGTGCCGAGCTTCGTAGTGAGGACGCGTCCGGCGTCGTCGTAGGCGAAGGTCCTGGTTTGCGCCAGGTCCGCGGCGTTCGGCAGCGTGAGCAGCTCTTGGGTGACGCGCCCTGCCTGGTCGTAGGTGCTGTCGGTCCGGACGCCATGAACGTCGGTGTACGACACGGGGCGGCCCAGCAGATCGGTCTTGGTGACGACAGTGCCCGCGCCGTCGGACACCGAAGCGGTCAGAGGATCGCCGTCCACCGCGTAATCGTAGGTCACCGTCCGCAGTCCGGCGGTGGTGTTTGCGGGGTAGGTAATTCGAACAGGTCGGCTTCGCGCGTCGTAGACGGTGCAGATCCAATCGCCGCTGGTCGCCTTCGCGACTACTCGCCCGGCGCTGTCGTAAACCTGTTCGTCGGTGCGTGCGCTCCCGGCAGCCGGAGAGGGAGAGGTGGCGACCTTCGGCATCCCGGCTTGGTTGACCGCCGGGCTGCCGGCCACGCACGGGTCGGCACGAGCTTCGGTGTCGCCGTAGTACACGTAGCCGTACTTCGCCCCGGTAGGCATCGTTTTGCTCGTCTTGCGCAGATACCCCGTGCCTGGCGGCTCGTATCCGACTGATCCGCTGATCTTTTTGCCGCCCGCGTCGCTCAGGCCGGAAGTGGCCAGACCGTAGACGGGATCTACGCCGTTCTCGTCGTACCTGGTGGTCCCTGCTTTGTCCGGCACGCCGTCCGATTCCGAAGCGGTCGTGGAGGTTTGGAGGCCGTAGCGCGGGCGCAGCGCTGTTCCCGGAACGAGCGCTTCGGCTTTGCCGGGGGCGATCCAGTTGAGGTCGAGTTTGGCGTAGCCGCCGTTGTCGTAGTAGTCAATGCGGATTTTCTTGGCCTGGCCGGCGGCGTCGCTGTGGACGGTCGCTTCACGCCAGGCCGGGCTGCTGACCTGCCAGTAGTCCATGACCAGCTGGTCGTCAACCCACATGCGGATGCCGTCGTCGACATTGGCCCGCAGCTTGTAGTCGCCCGCAGCGGGAAAAACAATTTCGCCGGTCAGCCGCAGGGAGAACGAGTCCGCACTCATTCCGGGGACGACATCGTTGCTGTACTCCCAGGAGCTCTTGATGCTGCCGTCCGCGGGACCGATACCGGTGCGATGAACTCTCGGGACGCCGGACAGGGTCGGGTTGTCGTAGTAAGCCGCAGCGAGGCCGTTGACATTCTCGTCGTAACCGGTCCGGGTGTGCGGCACGGTGGCAGCACACGCCGCGGTCGGCGCCGCACCGTCGAAACAGGACGCCGGAGCAGGCCCGTAAGTGTCAACCGGTCGATCCGCGGCGTCGTAGACGGTGGTCGACCTGCGGCCCGCCGGGTCGGTCGAGGTCAGCCGCTGGTCTTTGACGCTCCAGGTCTGGCTGGATACCTTGCCGGTCGCGTCCGTTGTGGACAGTGCCCGGTCCGCCTCGTCGTAAGTGACCTTGCTGGCGAACCCGGTGGCCGGTGTCAGCCCGGCGGTGTCGGTGTAGGTGGTGCGGTTGGCCGGGTCGTAGCGGTAGGTCGTCTTCGGCCGCGGTTGCCCGGGTGCGGATGCGGGTTCGGTGACGTTGGTGACCTGGGTTTTCCCGTTCTGGCCCGCGTAGCCGATCGTGGTGTAGTAGTCGATCAGGTTCCGGCTGGCCGGGTCGGCCGCGACCCAGTCCGCCGCCAGCGGGCTGCGGACCGCGGTGACGCGGCCGCCTTCGTCGTAGAGGTAGTCGTTGTTCTCCGCGCCCGGGTCTTCGATTCGCGCGAGGCGGCCCTGGACGTACCACAGCGCGGTGTCGCTGCCGTCCCAATAGCTGACCCGGCACAGCATCTGCGACGGCGGCAGCGCGTCCGCGCCTGCGGGGACCTTGATGCTGCCGTAGCAGTCGTCGCCCGCGCGGTTGTAGTGCAGCGTGTGCGCGCGACCCGACACGGGATCCTTGATCTGGGTCAGACGGGCGGGTGCGCCGGTGTAGATGTTCTGCAGCGCGGCGGGTTTGCGCGAATCCAGCGCCGAGGACTGAGTGTCGAGTTTGCCGTCGGCGCGGAAGGTGAACACGGTGCCGCCGTCGTGCAGCGTGACGCGACCGCCGGTGTCGAGCGCGAGGACGCCGTCTTCGCCCTCGGGCGGGGTGTAGCCGCCGGTGCTCTTCTTGGTCCAGGTGTGCTTGGCACCGGTAGCGTCGGTGAGCACGATGTTCTGGTCGGTGATCTTGGCTTCGGTGTAGCTCGAGCCGTCCCCGTCCAAATCGGCCGACAGCGTCCAGCCCTGCGGCAAAGCTGGGAGGTCGTTGGTGAACAACCAGTCCGCCGGAACGATCTGCGGGGCGACGGTGGTGTTGTCGGTCGTGCGGACGAACAGCCGCATCTTCGCCGCGCCGGTGGCCTCGGCGTTCTCGACCTTGATCGGCACCCGCTGCCCCGCGGCCAGCGTCACGTTGGTCGATTCGGTCCAGTTGACGTCGCTGGGGACGCCGACGTCGTAGACCTTCGCCCCGTTGACCCACACGACCGCGCCGTCGTCGTGCACGCCGGCGAACTGGTAGGTCCCGGCGACCGGCGCCTGGAAGAAGCCTTCCCAGCGGGTGACGAACCAATCCGCGGGCAATGCGGGCGGGAACGGCGACGCGGTCCCCCAGTCGACGTTGACCTGCGGTTCAGTGCGCACCAGCACGGGCTGCTGGGCGTCGCTGATCAAGCCGTTGTGCGAGAGGTCGACAAAGTAGGACGCCTTGAGCCCCTTCGTTTCCCGCTGCTGGGAGTTGAACGTGAAGCTCAGCCCGGCGTTCCCGCCGACGGTCGTGAATGACGGGGACTGCTGCGACAGCGACGCGTTGCCGTTGGCCAGGTTCACCGTCACCGGACCCGCCTCGTCGGCCGGAGAAGGGCCGCGCTCGCCAATGCGCTGGTCGGCTTTCAGGTGCCCGACCCAGGTCGGGGTGACCGTGGTCGAACCGCTGAACGTCATCGCCTGCCACGTGTAGGCGACACCGTCCTGCAGCACCCCGGGCGGGATCGTCCAGGTCGGAGCGGGCAGACAGCCGGACTCCACGACCACGCCGGACTTCGCGTCCGAACCGGTCGCGACGCGGAAGCAGTACTTGACCGCGTCCCCGTCCGGGTCGGTCACCGGCTTGACCGACAAGGTCGGCGTCAGCGTGGTGACCACCGAGTTGTCCGCCGGAGCCACCAGCGTCGTCGCGGGAGCAGGACTGCCGGTGTCGACAGTGAGAGTGGCGTTGAGGTTCTTGTACGTCCAGACGCCCGGGTTCTCCGCGCCGAGCATCATGAAGAACACTGAGCCGTCGCGGGCGTTGACCCGGTCGCGGATAAAACTCGTCAAGCCCTCGCCGACGAAGCTGCCGACGTCGCCGACCAGCGCGCTGGCCATGTAGCCACCGACGCCGTTGAAATGGAATCCCGAGGCGTGGTAGAGGTTCGCGTTCCAGGTCTTGACCGAGCCGACGACGCTCGTGTTGCGGGTCAGGTCCATCCGCGCGCCGACGACGGTCTTGCCGAACAGCGGCGCGTAGTCCATGTGGAACACGCTGCGGTTGTAGGTGTCGCCTTTGGCCTGGCTGTTGCCGATCCGCAGCCCGCACGCGTCGCAGTTCGTGCCGTCGGAACGGTAGGAATGCGACTCGGTCACGCCGTAGGTGAACGTCGGGTCGATCGACACCGGGTAGACCCGCTTCGGGTCCTTCAACCAGCCCGCGTCGACCGAGACGGTCAGCCACCACTCGTCGCCGGCCTGCTCGAGGTTGTAGGCGCCGCCGGTCATCGCGGGCGCGGTGTCGCCGTTGCCCGCCGAGTCCCAGGTCTCCACCGGCGGCAGCACGATCTTCGCCGTGCCGTCCTTGTCCAGCAGCGACACCGACCCGGCCTTGGCGTCGAGTTTCGGCGTCAAACCGCCGGTGTTGAGCTTGAACCGCCAGCTCGACCGACCGTCCGCGGGCGGGCGCTTGAGCTTGATGGTCTCCTTCACCGCGCCCGGCGTGACCTCGTACTCCAGATCCGTGCCCGCGGCGACCTCCGGGTAGGTCACCGAATCGCCCTTTACCGCCGCCGGTACGGGAGCGGCCTGATCCAGCGCGAGACTCGCCGTGTGCCCGGCCGACTCGACCTGCAGTACCGCCGCATCGTCCGCCTTGGCCGCCAGCGAGGGGCTCAGCGGATGCTGGTCCGCATCGGATCGCTTGGTCGCCGGGTCGGCTTTCAAGGTCGTGTCGACCGGCTGCCACGCGCCCTTGTCATCCTGGAAGTTCTGCGGCTGATTGGACTGCCGTACCGAACGAGTGCCGTCCGGGTTCTCGTACTCGGTCGCGAACATCGACCGCGACACCGGCTTCGAACGCTGCGGGTCGAAATGCGTCCCCGCGCCGCCGTCCAACCGCGACAACCCGGAAAAGTCCGCCGTCGACGGCTTCGCCAACTCCGGAGCACGCGGCGACGGCGACGACAGGAACGGGACATCGTGCGGATCGACCCTCGCCGGGGCTTCCGCCGGTCGCGCCGGAGCGGCGACCGCTTCCGTGGTGCTGCCCAGCAACACCGCGATCAGCAGCACCAGCACAGCTCTGAGCACACGGCTCGTTTCGGCAGCACGCGACAACCGGCGCACGACGAATGTCCCTCCCCGCGACGCGAACTCCAGCTCACGCCAACCCGAAAGCACGGCACCGGCAGTGCCGCGCGACACCGGCCGGAGGGGGTTCGCCTCTCACGGCCGAGGGCAGGCCGGAGAACCAGTTCCTCCAGCCCGCGAACCAGTCATCGTTTTGTCCGTATTGTTCCGTTACATGCGGAATCGAGAGCAACGACACTCTTGTCCAGGCCGCTTCGGATGCGGTAAAGCGGCAGGTCACGCGTCAACCCGCCACTGCATAGGGCAGACAGGGTCGGCAAGCAGCCGACCGGGTGAGACCCCCTCGCTAGGAGAAGTCTTGAACCGCGCTCGTTTCGCCACCCTCACCGCGCGTCCTGTTGCTCGAAGACTCCGCGCTGGGATCGTCGCTCCGGGGGCGTTCGCCAGCGGGTTCGGGTTTGAGTCCTGCCGGCAGCAGGCCGCGTGCTCGCCCCCTGCGGAAACGGCCGAGCAAACCCCAGCTCTAAGCAAAGGTGCAACGAGCCGACCCGGCGGCTCTAGAGCTCGTTCTCTCGGCGCGGATTACGCGGCGACGGTGATCGCACGTCTCACTCAACGCCCTTCAAGTTGCTGGACAGCCCCGCGTACCTCGAACTCCGATCGAACTACCTTGACGAGCCGATCAGCCCGAGCGGCACCGGTGCCCAGCCGGGCACGCAGCGTGTCAGCGGATATCGGCTCCTGGCGAGCTGCACGATGCGCCGCATCTTCTCGCCGCGCCTTGATCAAGAGCTCATCGTTTCGCATGGTTCTGCACCGAATTGTCTAGCAGCGGGTACTTCAACAACTTCGTTTCACACCTGTGGCGCGCAATTTCGTCTGCGCCGTCGCGCCCGGCGCGACGCAGGCGCTGCAACGGTGTGACAGCGACGAATGATCACCGAAATGCTGGCGGAGGTGATGGCACTATGGCGACGAATCAGAACACGCGAGACTATGCCCTGCCCTGCGGCCGCGATCTCGAGACGATGTGGGAGCAGAGAACCGGTCGTGCCGACGCCCACGAATCCGCCTGCCCCCACTGCCGTTCCGCACGGGAAGGCCTGCAGGTCCCGCACAATCTCACCGGCGAACTCGCGACCGAGGACATTGAGCCGCCCTTCGACCTGACCAGCCGAATCATGTCCGCAGTGCGGGCCGAAGCGAGCACCGGACGACATGGTGGCGCTACCGAAGAGTGAGCCTGGCCCGGTACAGACCAGCGCCCAAGCGATGGCCACAACGCTGCGAGACGCCGCGGACAACGTCCACGACGTGCGTGCCCTCCGCTGCCGCGTCAAAACCACTCGTAGTACCGAGAGCGGCGATCATGCTCGAGGTGAGCCAGGAATCGGCGGTCGGCGACTGCGGAGCCGGTGACACGTTGCCGTCGGTGCATGATCGGGTGGCTGCCGCCGGGACGGAGTGGACCGGGCTGCGCTTGGTGCGGCTTCACGGTATGCCGCAGACCACCACCAACCCGGCCGCCCGCCGAACCCGAGGATCCGGTGCTGCCGCGACCCCGGCCGCTCTCGACAGCCCCGCCGTCGGCGAGCACCACCGGATCATCACACCGGCCAAAACCCGCACCACACGCGGAAAGTCCAGTAATTGACCCAAGTGGACACTCCGAGTGGGACCGGGTCCTGGAAACTCACGTGATCCGACCCGTCTCGGCGAATGTGCCCGAGTTCCGCTGGTATCACGGCGTGGAAATGGCTGGCCCTGTGGTGTCGGTGCTGTGTTCTGCGAGCACGATTCGGGCTGTCGAAATCGGTGAGAGTCCCGTGATACCCAACGACCAGAAGACGCCCGATTCAGGCTCGCCACGCCGGAGCGACCGCAGGATCAGGCCCGCACGTTCTAGGCCACGACGAATTTCGCGCGTTCTCTCCCGGCCAATTCGTCCTCCCGACGTGAGCCGCAGCGAGGCCTGAGCACTACGCGATGGTTTAACCGGCCCCGGAGACGGTATTCATGTGCGAGGTATCCGCCACCGCAAACTCGCCGAACACGTGAAACTGGCACCGCCACCTTCACGAATAGCCGAAAAGCTGATGTTCTGCGCCGTTAGCTTTCGGTACTCGTGAACTGGCGGGACACAGCGAGATGTACGGCCGCTGATGCTGGCGGAGCGCTCCTTGGTCGCACGTGGTAGCTCGCGGACTGCTTAAGTGGCACGCAAACGCTGGCACAGGTGACATCAGTAGCAAGCGTGCTGCTGCCATTGGTACCAGGCACCGTATCGGTAGACCTGGGTGCCGAAGCAGGTCCGGATTCCCGGGCGGTCGTCGACCATCGGTGACGGCGCGTAAGCACCCGGCCCGGGCCGGGTCGGCTGTGAGGCCTTGCCAGGGTTCCAGATGGTGCTCACGCTGCCGAGGTAGGCATTGAACGGCACCGCCGCCAGCAACCACGCGGACGCGCAGGCGTCGGAGTGGTACACCTCCACGTAGGCGGCAACGTCGCCATTCGTGCCCCATGCCCGCCAAGTGCCCAGATAACGTGCTCCCTGGCTGCACCCTGTGGCTGATGCGCTCCGGCCTGCGCACGAAGGTCCATAACAGGGCGCTGCTTGGGCGGTCTGCGGGCCCGCTACGGTCAGGCCAGTCAGCAGCAGCGCGCCGATCAGAGATCTTGCGACAAACGGCTTCGAGTTCTTCATGTGGCCTTCTTCCCTGGTTGTGCTGTGAGCTGACTGATCATCGGTTGTGCCGTTGCCTGCCCTCGAGCGCACGTGCGCGATCCAGTCGTGCTGGACTGAACGGGTCCGGCGATGTTCCAGGGCCCTGGCCGGGCGCGGTACGCCAAGCACGGAAGGTTTCGGCAAGTCGACGCACGACGGGGTCGTTCGGTGAGCCGTCCAACGCGAAGTGGCTTTCCATCGGAGTGCGGGGATCGTCGCCGCCCCAGCGAACGGCACCGCCGCATTCGGCGAGGATGTCCCGGATGACTGCGACTTCGGCCGGGAGGAACCCGCCCTGCGCTCCCAGCGGGTAACGCTGAGGCTGCAGAGCGACTGCGGTTCCGGACAGATAGTCCGACTCCAGCGGGGTTACTCCGCTGCGATCGACACGGTAGCCAGTGACATCGCCGCGTTCCAGACGCCGGATTTCGTAGTGGAACCGGCGCGCGACGTGGACGAGAAGGGCAGCGGCGTCCCCGTCGACGAGTTCGACCTCAGCCATCGACCCCTCGATCCGGTGTCGGTGCACGGCGCTGGGCGAAACGACCGACCAGCCGTTTCGGGAGACTGGCGCGTTCCAGTTCATGCGCTGTGCGGGGTGAGCCGCGGCGAACCCCGCCGGTCGGATCAGCGCGCTGCCGCCAGCGAGCGCGAGGCCGGACAGAAATCGGCGCCGATTCACGGATCCGCTCATCGTGTTCACGCCGCCAATCCGCTGATCAGTTTCGCGTAGCCGCTGATGAAGGAGTCGAGGTCGTCGCGGAGGATATCCGCCGGTTGCGGACAGTCCATACCGATCAGACCGGTCCGGAAGCCCGCGACGACGAGATCTTGGTCTGCCAGCAGAAGCGAGCGAGCTGCCGATTCGACCTCTGCGAGCCGGCCGTTGTGGCGACGGTGGAAGAAGCTGGTGAATCTCGTCAGGTGTCCGCCGCCGTAGTGGGCACGCATAGCCTGATTGATCGGGGTGCCGCCTCTGACCGCCATGCCGATCAGATAGCCGTCGACATCGTCGATCAAATCGTCCAAAGCGAACGTCGACGGGATGGTGAGTTTGGCAAGCCGGTCGTGGCAGAAAGCCTCGCCCGACGAGTAGCGGGGGTCGCTGGTCTGCCATTCGCGGTAGAAGGTGCAGAGGTCACCGCCCCAGCCGCCGAAGTCCCCTCGCGTCACCGAATCGGCGGTACCGGCGTCCTTGAGGTAAATCGCGTTCGCCGCCGCGCCGAAATGGTCGATGTCGACCGGGATCCCGTAGAACGGATCCCTAAAGGTCGCCATCTTCTGCGGGCCGTGTTGCTGAGCGTAGTCGATCCACGCGCGGTCGACGTCGCCGATCAGCACCTTCCAACCTTGATAGTAGTCATCGACGTACTTCGGGAACCGCAGGAATTCCATCACCCGCAGACTCGGGTCGCTCCGGCCGTAGGCCAGTGCCGTGTCGTAGAGCTGATCGATATAGCGGAGGTACCACTCGACCGGCGACATCGTCCCGCCGACATCGCTCCGGCCGGCACCGCCATCGGCGCCGGGCCGTTGGACGTTGCGATCTAGGTCGAAGACGTCGCCGCCCGCTGAGAACTGGAACTCCTTGATCTGGGTGAACGACCAGTTCGCCGGCATCGGGAAGCCGAGGTTTCCGGAGAAGCCCCACGACATGCCTGAGACGAACGAGTACGCCGCGTACGCCTCGTCGGTTACGCGGGAACACACATTCCGCGATCCGTATACGCCTGCGACGTATCGCTTTCCTTTGCTTGCCAGCCCCGCCTGGACGCCGTGGAAGTAGGGCACGATGTTGCTGGTGATCTCCTCGTCCATGGCGTCGTAGTCGACAGCGAAGTAAATGACGACGCCGGGGTTGAACCCGTAGCCGACAGCGCGATCGTGAGCGCGCTGCGCGTGCTGAAAGCCTTGGCTGTAGGTGAAATCGCCGAGGTCGCGTGCACCGTATTGCGAGATCGGGACGACGCGCAGCCCGCCGTCGAAGATAGCGTCGAGCTCACCCGGCTGGATCTCCTTGTCCAGGGTGCTGTCCGGGTCTTCGTCCAGGTAGCGGCCGACAGTCAGGTAGCCCGCCGCCCGCATAGCCTGCGCTCGGGACGGCGTGATGTGAAAGCGCGTGTCGCACGCCGAGACGGGCCGATCGGGGTCACCGCAGGAAATCAGGAGCTGTGCCCAGGTCTGGTAATCGCCGCGGCCGTTGACGGGAAGAGCGGAGAAGTCCTGGAAGGCGCGAATATAGGTGCCGAGGAGGGCGTCGAAGGTGTCCTTGAAACTGGTGTGCACCGGGCCGTCGCCGCTGGGAACTGTCCCGTTGAACACACATGCCGCGCTGAAGAGCTGGACGAAGACACCCGTCGAGCCGGACGAGAGCTGGTGAGCCCGAAGGCCGTTCTGAGTCGTCGGACCGAAATTTCCGGTTGCCTGGTCTTCAGGGACGCCGAACTCGTATTGCAGTGCCCTCATCAGCGCTGTCTGCACGTCGCGGGAGTAGAAGCCTTCGCTTGGGATGATGTACGAGGACGCTTTGGTCCAGTACCGGCGGTTCAGCCACTGCTGGATCTCCCGCACCTCTCGGCTGCCACCGGGAAGCAGGACATAGGCGTCCATGGTGAGAATGGCTTTGAAGACCTTCGGCGGGGTGAAGCCGTTGGATGAGTCGATGCCGGCGTCGCTCTTGAGGTCGCTGACCGCCTGCACGGTGCTGCCATCGTAGGAACCGGCGGTGTCGCCGCCCCAGTAACCCTTGCAGAACAGGCCGTGCTGGAGGATCCGGATGATGTTGGCGTTGCTGTAACCAGGTCGGACGTCACCGCGTTGCGCCAGCAGCGACAGTGTGGTCGGACCGAAGTTGGTCGACAAGGTGGTGATGCCCAGTTCATGCTGCAACCCATGGGTGAGCGAGAACATCGTGGCCCACCCGGTGAGTCCGTTTTCCGTGCACGGCTGGTACCCCGGCACGGTGCGATAGGTGGCGTTGACCCACTGCTGAGCTTCGAGAACCTTTTGGTCCATGTCTTCCCTCGCGGATTTGTTGCGCCGAGTCGCGGCTGATCGGGCTCAGACGCAGGCCGTCTCCGTTACTCCCCACGAACCCCAGATGACAGCCTTGACACACAGCGACGGCGAATAGATCATCCGGGACCAGGCGACCGCTCCGTTCGAGTTGCCGTACCCGGCGGTATATCCGGTCTGCTGCACGGCTTTGATGTTCCCGGTCGGGAAATTGGCTCGCGCCCAATTGGTCTTGCACGTGGGCGACCAGCGGATCTCGACATACTGCCGGCCGTATGTGCCGTATACGCCGGCAGAGGCGACGGTGTAGGCGTCCGCTGCGCAGTTCGTGGACATCGGGTCCTGTCCGGAGCAGTAGTCCCCGTAGCAGCCGACAGCTTGCGCGGACGCGGAAGCTGTCGGTGAAGCAAGGGAGACAGCCGCACAGCTCAGCGCGGCGAGTGCCAGGCTCACAATATTCGTTTTCATGGCAAGAGAACCCTTTCAGGGCGCATTGTCCAGAGAATTCCCGGCGGTACCGGAATTACAACTTCAATGTTTGCACGCTCAGCGTTCCCGCACCAGGGGACATTGGTACCCGGCGACGCCGAATAGACGTCAGTTCACGGGAAGGTCGACGCACACGGCAGGAGTCGGCGGCAAGTATGCGGTGTCGTCGCAATCCAGCCGCCGGTAAAGACTGCCGCGAATGTCGGATGCCGTGCGCACTGCCCAGCTGTCCACGCTTCCGCCACAACCGGCTCTTACCTGGTATTCGCCGCCGAAGCCGAGCGAGAAGGTGTAGCGTGCCGCATTCGCCCCGCCGCGGCCAGCAGCCGAAGCCCAACCGGATCCGCCGGCGGATGCCTCGATCCAGGCTCCGACCACACTACTGCCCGATCGACAGGAAATATCGACTGTCAACGTCTTGGAAACCGCACGCGGCAGTACGACAAAGAGTACCGCCCAGATGACGATCAGAATCAACAACAAGGAATACGACAACCAGAAATCTGGTGGTTTCCGTCCTCGCGATTCGCTTTCCCCCGGGATCACGGGAACCTCGAACGCACTGTCTCATCGAGGAAAAATTCCCAGTTTTGACTCGCATAGCGGATTAGCTCCGCACTGGGCGAACCGTCGGCAACGCAGCCGGGGTCGAATTCGAGCAGAATCTTGCGCATCTCGTCCATCCGCTTCTTGACGGTGTTCGGTTGAACTCCTGCCGTCTTCGCGATCGTCTTGTGCTGATGTTGGCCGAGTGCCATCGCCCGCCAGATGAGCAACCGCGAAGGCGAGGAAAGAATCGTGTCCCGCAAGGGC
Source organism: Amycolatopsis sp. NPDC104775 (assembly GCF_055583325.1). Taxonomy (NCBI): domain Bacteria; kingdom Bacillati; phylum Actinomycetota; class Actinomycetes; order Pseudonocardiales; family Pseudonocardiaceae; genus Amycolatopsis; species Amycolatopsis sp. NPDC104775. Next base: position 171,182 of record NZ_JBVJOE010000004.1, on the reverse strand, counting down.
TTTGCGAAGCTCGGCGTGAGATACATCTCCAGCACGGGATGCACGTAGGCTTGTCCCGCGGTCGCCGCCGCCACCGCGTGCGGCAGGTCGGTGATCGCTTCCTTCGAGCACAGCACCCGACAGCCGAGGATCTCGTGCGCGAAGATCATGTGCAGCCGACGGTTGGCTTCTCCGCTGCTCCAGAGAACCGGTCTCGCGGGGATGTCCGGTCGCGTCACTGCATCGAGAACGGCCAGGCCGCTCAGGTGCAGCCGGTCGTCGAGCGTGACCAAGCCCCGACGCCGACGCGTTTCGAACTCGTCCGAGTCCGAACGGAACAGCATGTCGGCCACCACCACGTCGAAGTGTCCGGCGGTGAGCATCTCTATCGCCTGCTCCGGCGCGTGCGCGACCTCGACGGCGTATGAACCGACCTGTCGCAGGATGTGGGCTGCCATGTCGGCCGCGACGCCGAGGTCTTCGACGATCAGGACCCGTACGCGGTTCATCGATCCCCCCGGAGCGGCAGCATCAGCCGAATTGTCGTCCCGCGATCGCCGGACTCGGCGAGGACGAGTGATCCGCCGAGCGGCCTGACGTCATCGCAGATACGGCGCATCGTGGTGCCAGGTGCGGAGAATTCGTCCGCGGACAAGCCGGGCCCGGTGTCGCCGACCGTCAGGATCATGACGTCGTCCTCCAGGCCAAAGCCGAGGCGGACCGATCCGCCTCCGTGATCAACAGCGTTCTTCAGCAGGTCGACCAGGCCGCGTTCCAGCACCATCGCCCGGTCGTTCGGCAAAGTCAGGCCGCCCAGCCGAGGTGAACTGAGCAATGTGAGGCGGTCGCCGAACAGGCGGATCGCGTTTTTGAAGATGTCGACGGCACCGACTTGCGGATCTCCGAGAAGGAGCTGGCGTCTGCGCTCGTAGACGACGTTGCGCAGCTTCTGCGCGGCGTCGTCGGCGTTCTCGCCGGCCGCGATGCCGCGAACGGCGATCTCGACGTGAGTATGCAAATCGCCCAGGGCCGCCTCGTAGCTGCGCACCAGGGCTTCCGACTGAACGGTCACGGCGATGCGGCACAGTTTGGCAAGGCCCTTGCCCACCAGGTACCAGACCACCGCCCAGGCCGCGTATTGCCCGAGGCTTTTGATGTGGGCGCCAGTCAGGTTCCAGGAATTCATGGTGCCGACGATCAGCAAGGGATGGACGACGATCGCCACGATGAGGCCGGTTTCGATCGCCCACCGGCGGCGTCTTCCCCGAAAGCCTCCCCACGGATAGAAGGCCAGGACTGCCAACGGGATCAACGAGAAGTTCCCGACCTGGACGCCGTAGCCGTAGCCGGCGAAATCACCGGGAAGGAGCAGGTTCGCGATCGCCAACTGCATGACGAACATCTCGGCGATCCATACGCCGGTCCAAGCGTGGCCGCGAGTCAGCGGACCTCGACAGCGAACGACGGCCGCCGCCAGGACCAGGTGCCCCGCTGCCAATGCGAAGAGTACAGGGACACCGCCGGGACGGTAGCGGTCGTTAATGGCGGACGTCGCCAGGTTGGTTGCCTGCAGCAGCAGGGCCATCGCTTCGAACGGCCTGATCAACTTGTAGGTCGTACGCGCGCGCAAGACGGTGCTGTGCCCGGCTCCGGAGAAGTCCCTCATCAAGCGCCCTCCATACCGGGCCGGCGTGCCGTGCCGAGGACCCGGTCACCAAGAGATATCTCGTAGCACTCACCAGAGCCAGGGGACAAAAGTCCACGCACGACCAGTCGCCAGCATGCCTCGGCGCGTTACGCCATTGTGGTGCAGGACGACGCAATTGATCGAGAACACCCACCGCTCGCCGTCGAGGGTCGATCGTCGACCAGCCGAGACGGCCATCAGCAGTGCTGAGAACCTGGTGCGCAGGGCCGCACGGCCGAACACCATTTCGGGATGCAACCGCCGAGCCGGAGCGGCCGAACGTCGAGGTGGCTCGCAGCCGGCGAACAGTCCGCCGGCTGTAACGTCGGGCGATGCGGTCTCGACTAGTGGTCGTGTCACCGGAACCGGATCGAGTGCGGGACGTAGGCGACGAGAGCCGAATAGCGGTAATAGTCGTCGGCTACGGCAGCAGGCAATGGCTCGTGTCGTGCTTCAGTTCGATCATGGCCGACATTCCGGAGTCCGCTCTCGTCTATTTTGTCGACAACCGGTCAGGCGACGGCAGCAGCGAACTCGTGCGTTTCCAATTCCCTCGAGTGACTGTGATCCTGGAAAGCGGAAACCGCGGGTTCTCCGGAGGCTGCAACGACGCGCTGCTCATGGCCTTCGCGGCCGGCGCGCGCTTCGCGGTACTCCTCAACCCCGACACGCGGTGCCGCGAAGGATTCATCGGCGGTAGCACGACCTTCCTGAAGGAAAACCCGGACTTCGCGGCGGTCGGGCCGATGCAGATCCGGTACGGCCAGGAAGACCGCGAGCCCAACCGCTGGTCCACCCGGGTATTGGTGGCGGGACACCACGACGTGCTGCACGACTGGCTGCCCGCCACCCGTCGCGCGCCGGCGACGCCGTGGGACGGTTCGCCGCTGGTCGAGTGCCGCTACGTCCAGGGAGCCGCGATGGCCATCAGCGCAGACGCGGTGAGCGTGGTCGGCGGCTTCGAGGAATTGTTCGAAGTCTTCTTCGAGGAAGCGGACTTCTGCAGGAAAGCCCGGGCGGGCGGATTCCGCATCGGGATGCTGACCGGACTCTATGTCGAACATCGCGGTCGCGGAGTGCGAGACGGCGACCGCAACCGGATGTACCACCGGATGAAAAGCAGGTACATCTATGCCATGACCGACCACGAAACCTCGCCGGCGGACCGGCGGCGGTTGCTGGCGCGGTGGGCGTGGCTCGACTTCAGGGGGTGCCTCGCCGGACGCAACATCGACGGACCATTGCGGACGAGCGTCGTCCTGCGAGCCCTCGTCGCAGTCCTGACCGTTCTTCCTCAAATCCGCAGGCTGCGGCTCAGTCGGGCGATCGCGGCAGGAACCGCGTGACCGACCGCGACGGGCAACTCGTCCGTTCGACCGGCCACCCCGAGGTGTATCTCGTGGCCGGAGGCCAGGCACGGCACCTCACCGATCCGCGCACCTTCGAAGCGCTGAAGCTGAACTACTTCGACGTCGTGGAACTGCCGCCGGCGGAGATGGCGCGACTGCCCGTCGGCCCGCCGATCACGCTGTCCGCCGCCCCACCGGATGCCGGGCCGCATCGAGGCATGGGCGAACGACCGGGCAGCCTTCGCGAAACGGCCGGCAGACGCCGGAACATCCGGCTCGCGGCCGGCGTCGCCGCCCTCGCGCTGCTGCTGTTGTGCCTGGTGCTGTTCTTGCCCGGCATCCTTGTACCGGCCACGGGGCTCACCGCGGACGCCAGGATGCAGTCGATGTCCGGGGTCCGCACGAGCATCGTCCAACTCGTAGGCGGCATGGCGCTCGTCGCCGGGCTCTACTTCACCCTGCAGAACCTTCGTCTCAGCCGTCGCGCGTTTTCGGCCAGCACCAAGCAGCAGTCGATCGAGCGGTTCTCGCGGGCCGTCGAGTGTCTGGGAGACAAAGACCGGCTCGAGGTCCGGCTAGGAGGCATTCACGTTCTGCGCCGCATGGCCGAGGATTCGCCGGAAGACCGAGAGGTCGTCTCGCAGATTTTTTCCACCTTGCTGCGCGAACACCGCGGCAGCGGGAACACCGCGCGGCACGGACGGGCCGAACCGGACGTGACGGCCCTGGTCTCGTCACTCGACCGGCTCAACTGCCGGGACAGCAGTCTCGAACCGATCGACCTGTCGTGCGCGGACCTCGGGTACCTCCGATTGCGCGCACTGAACCTGACCCGCGCCGAACTGGCAGACGCCTCCCTGGAATGCGCGCGGATCGAGGCGCTCGACCTGACCGATGCAAACCTGATCCGCATCGACGGCCGAGGTGCCGATCTGCGGCGCAGCTCCATGGTCCGCGCGGTGGCCCGCAACGCGAACTTCGACGGAGCCGATCTGTCGTGGTCGGACCTGAGATTCGCGGCATTCATCCTGGCCAGCATGCGCAACTGCAGCCTGGTCGGCTGCGAACTCGACGGCGCGCTGCTTGTCGGGGCCGATCTGCGTGGAGCCATCTTGCGCAGCACCGACTTGTCGGGAGCTGATCTCTCCGGTGCTGACCTGCATGGCGCGAAGGTCGATCGCCAGACCTGCTGGCCCGCCGGTTTCGATGTAGAGACGGCAGGCGTCGAAACCGGCACTTGACGACATCCGAGGAGCGCACGGCCGGCCTGGCGATCGCCTGCGATCGGAGAAGCCGCCGTCTGGTCGACGAGCGCGCCGCTCCCCTGCCCTTGCCAGTACTCACCGGGTCCTCAAGCGAGAGTCGTACCGTCTGATACGAATCCAGCGATCCGTTGGCCGGATCTACTGGTCCGCTCGCGCATCCCCAATTTCGGCCAAGAAAGTCTCCCCGTCGCCCAACGGAGGGGCGATGTCGTCCTGTCGAGGGGTCACAATCGGCACCACAGTCACCAGCGCGGGGATGGCCTCAGGCTGCAGCGGATCCTTGCGGGAGCCGTCGCCTTCGGCGAACTGGCCAAGGGCGACATCAGCGCAGCCCGCACCGCCGCGGCCGCCATCGACCCGCCTTCGCCACTGTCCGAAGCGATCCGGCAAGCGACCTTGGCACGGACAGCGCTCCAGATCAGTGCCGTCGTAGCTATCGCACGTGCCGAACGCGACTGGCTCGACGCGCCGCAACGGACTGAAGTCCAAGCATCAGCTGGTGCGCAGGCACCGGCGATCAGCTACCACATCGAGGCAACCTCCGCGTCACGCTTAGCGCGGCGACGCCGACGTCCGAGGAGCCCGGTCACGGATCGGATGCCAGAGATGCTCATACTCGGAACGAACACCGCCCCAGTACGCCGATAGAGGTGATGGGTGGCATGCCGTAGACGAATCTGGCTATGCATAACCGATGCGCTCTGCACGCTTCAAGATAGCTACTATTCGGCTCGCGTCACGCTAAGTATCTCTCCGAGCCTTTTTAGCCCCTTTCCTTCTCCGTGAGGCAACATAAGCAAACCAAGCGAAAATGAGGGCAGAGACGACCAGGAAGCCAATACTCCACGCCGATGCCTGCTCAGTCACGCTCCGAGCCGCAAGGATGGTCATGCCCAACCACAGGAGACCCGCCAGCCGGACCGCGCCGTCAGACCGTGCCCACCGCGTCAGCGACGCGGTGGGCACGGTTCTGTTTCGACCTGGCTCGCCCTTCGGCTCACTCACGATTCGCTCGCTTGCCCTTGACGCCCGCATATGCGAACAATGCACTCAAAAGAGCGCAACCCGCACAGATCACAATGCCAAGCACAAGGTAAAGGGTCGTCGTGTGGTTGACGGCCATTACCGCGCCGATCACGGCGCCCACGAGCAGCGCCAAACTGGCAACGAAGATTCCGCGCGGGGGTGCCGGTTTAGTGCCGTCGTGGTTCATCGAGTTCTCCTATTCTGTTGACACCGTCGAATACATCAAGGACCCGTTGGAGACAGGGACACGCCTGCAATTCCTGCGGCGCAGCCTACCCCCAAAAGTACTGTATGAGTAATTGCCTCGCCAGCGGGGACGTACGCGCCCGCATACGTTGCGAAAACGCCGAAGGTACGTTCGGCGCCGACCGCGCCTGAGACGCAACCGTACGCGCCCTTGAGGACTTTGCCCGCGGTGCTCAGCACACTCTTCCAGCTGAAATCGCCTGTGGGGTCGGTGTTGTTGATGGGGTCGTTGTGGGCGTAGGCGTAGTGGTTGGCTTCTTGTCCGGTGGGGTCGGGGGTGAGGAAGCGGCCCCAGCCGGGGAAGTACCAGCGGTAGCCCAAGAGCATGTCGACGCCGTACTGGTATTGGCCGAGATAGTGGAACGGGTTGTCGGCCGCGTTGGGTCCGGCGGCGGTGCTGCCGCCGTAGGGGGCATAGCGATAAGTCGCAGCCACGGCCCCGGCAGTGGAGATGAGGGCGATGACGCTGCCCTGGTAGTCGGTGACGACGTTGTAGCGCGTCCCGGCGCCGGTTTTCTCGGTGACAATGGTGCCCTTGGGGTCGCGGGCGAGACTGGTGCGGGCCCCGTTGTGCACGGCTTGGGTCATGCCCAGCGCGGTGGTGGTGAACCGGTCCGTGGTGGTTCCGCCGCTGGTGGTGTAGGTGAGCTGATGAGGTTGGGTTTGGTCGAGGGTGTCGTAGCTGGCGGTGAAGCTGTTGCCCGCGGCGTCGCTGCCGGAGACGAACTGACCCGTGTCGCTGTAGTTGTTGGTCTCAGTCGGGTTGCTCGACCCGGTGAGGTTTCCGGCGGTGTCGTAGCTGCGGGCGCGGCCGTCGCTGACGAGCTGATCTGCGGCGTTGTACGTGAAGCTCGCCGCACCGAGGTTGGTCATGTTGCCGGCATTGTCGTAGGCGTAGCCGGTCGCGCCTGCGGTCTTCAGGCGCTGCAGGCTGTCGTAGGCGTAATTGGTGGTGCCGGTGCCGTCAGTCGCGGACTGCATCTGGTCGGAATCCGAACCGTCGGCTCGGGTGTACTTGTAGGTGCTTTGCAGCAGCTGGGTTCCAGTGCTGTTCTTGACGGTGAGGCTGATCTGGCGGCCGGAGTTGTCGTACCCGTTGGTCTGAGTGCCCGCTCCGGGCCAGGTGGTGCTGGTGCGACGGTCGGCGTTGTCGTAGCCGAACGTCGTGGTCTGCCCGAACGGATCCGCCAGCGAGGTGAGCCGGTTCGCCGCGTCGTAGCCGTACGCAGTAGTGCCACCCGGGTCCGTCGTGCCGGTGAGGTTGCCGGCGAGGTCGTAGCCGTAGGCGACGTGCTCGTCCGGGCCGGCGTCGTCGCTGCGAATGTCGGACAGCACCTGCCCGCCTGTGTCGTACGTGAAGGCGTGGGTGGCAGTGGCTGTGTCGCGGCGGATGAGGCTGCCGTTGTGATCGTAGGCCGCGGCCTGCAGCACGGTGTCGTCGCTGTGCCTCGTGACGGACACGACGCGGTCGAGCTTGTCGTAGCCGTAGTCCAGCCGGATTCCGCGCCCGTCGGTCACCGAGGAGATCCGCGACAGGGAGTCGTACGTATAGCGCGTAGTCCCGAGCGGCGTAGGCGGCGTGACGGTGGTGAGGTTTCCGGCGTTGTCGTAGGCGTAGCTTGTGAGGTGGCCGTTGCCGTCGACGCTGGTCGACACCTGCCCGAACGGCTGGGTGTAGGTCAGGGTCTGCAGGTCGGCGTTGAGCCCGTCGGAGCGGATTTTGGTGACGTTGCCAGCGTTGTCGTAGCTGCGGGAGATCCTGTCCCCGGCCGGATCCGTCACCGTAGTCGGCAGGTGCGGGTGCGCGGCGTCGGTGTAGCCGACACTGGTTTTCGCGCCAGTAGGCAGCTGGGTGCCGATGAGGTTGTTGAGCGGATCGTAGCTGTTGGTCGTCGTGTTGTTCAGCCCGTCGGTCGTGGTCTCCACGTCGCTGTTCGCGGTCCACTTCGCCGCCTGCACGTGGCCGAGTGCGTCAGTGGCCGAAGTCTGCCGCCCCTGGCTGTCGTACTTGTACGTCGCCGAATGCGAATTCGGGTCAGTCTCGGTGGTCTGGCCGCTCCCGTAACCGAACATGGTGTTCGCTGTACCCGCTTGCCGCGGCACTGACACCTTCGTGACCCGGTGCGAGGCGTCGTACGTGAAGCTGTACGCGGTGCCGTTGGGGTCCTGGATCGATGCCAGGTCTCCGGTCGGCGTCCAGGTCAGGTGCATCGAGGTGCCGGAGCGGTCGGTGAAATCGGTCAACTGGGACGCGGTGTTGTACCGGTAGGTCGCCGCCGTGGTGCCGGTCGGGTCGGTGATCGCCGAGACCAGCCCGTTGCTGTAGCCGAACGTGGTGACGCGGCCCTGGGTGTCGGTGATCGACGCGGTGGTGCCGTCGGAGTTGTAGCGCGGCGTGACGGTGTTGCCGTTGCGGTCGGACTCCGACAGCAGCCAGCCCGCCGGACTGAACGTCCAGCGCTCGTTGGAACGGTCGAAGATCAGGCTGTACTTGCCGTCCGAACCCTTGCTCAACTCGGCGTGCACGCCGGGAGCTTCGGTGTAGCTGCCGTCGGACTTGTGCGTGAAAGTGGCGCAGTAGCCCGAATCGCCGTGCAGCACCACATCGGCACCGTTGAAGGTCAGGCCGACGTCCTGGCCGTGGCTCAGCGTCCAGCCCGTGCCGAAGCTGCCGTTGCCCGGACGCTGGTTGTTGTACACCTGGCTCAGGGAAAGGTTCTCGCCAGTGCCTTTGACCGTCAGCTGCCGCTGCCTGATGGTCAGGTTTCCGTCGTGAGTGTTGACCGAAGCTTCCATTCGGTCGGAAATCTTGAACCTCTCCAACGGATACTGCGGCAGCAACCCCGTCTCGTTTGCCCCGCACGGCGCGACCGCGGCGGCGCTCACACCGGGCTTGTAACCCGGCCGCCAGTTCGCGGCCGGCGGCTGGCCCCCGGTGGGCGTGTGGTTCACCGTCGTCGGCGGAGTCCACACCGTCGACGGCGGCGCCACCTTACGCGGTGCGGCGGACGCCGCGTGCGGTATAGCGACCACCAGCGCCCCCAACGTCACGGCGGAAACCGCCAAGGCAGATCTGTGCCTCATATTCTTCCCCTCGAACGAACTGAGTGCAGCACGAACCGCGCCGGGACAACCAGGCCCGAGGTCTACAGGCCATGCACGACACCAGAACGGCGCGGCAGAACACGATCATGCAAACGGCTTCATCGCCGCGAGCGCTTGCTTCGTCACAACAACAGACCGAAATGACCGTTAAATTCCCTTACTTCACTCCTGCGGAGCAGCGGCAGTGGACTGGACCTCCTTAGCCCACCGCTTCCGGACGAGTCGGACCGCCAACCGCGAAGACGCGGAAACCCTAGCCAGCAAAGAAAAACCTCGCGTTTAACACCGTTCTGCCAGCGATACAGAGGTAAAAGCGAAGAGTTCAGCGGAACGCCGCTCTGCATCAAGACGAAGTCCGCTCCGCGGCCCAGAGACGTCATCCGGATCCATCCACCCCGTGGCCGCTCCAACCCCGTCTGACCATGACCGAACGACACCATGAAACAGAACCTCGGTGCCGCCGCCGAATGACACGCGGTCGGCGCGAGGGACAGCCACCGACACTGTCGTCCGCCAACCGGTGCCCGCAGAGCGCGCAGCCACCAGCACGGTCAGTGGTGGATCAGCCGATGGCGTGACGCGTCGCCAGCCAGGCCTCCACGAGGGAACGGGCGCGGACCGCACGCAGCCCAGCACACCCCGGACGGGACTGTGAACGCCGCGGAGCCTCCGTGTGAACCGACTGTCCCGACCGCAGGTGACGCCCCGTCCCGCACAGCCGGTCCACACCGGCCGGACGAGCCGATCCGCGCCGTAGCGGCACCGCGTGGGGAGCGCTCCAGACAGAACGCGTTCCGCGCCACCGATCCTCGCAGGAGGACATCATGGCTGGCGACACGGTCATCACGATCAGCGGCAACCTCACCGCGGACCCCGAACTGCGTTTCACCGCGAACGGCACGTCCGTCGCGAACTTCACCATCGCCTCCACGCCCCGCACTTTCAACAAGCGGACCAGCGAATGAGAGGACGGCGAGGCGCTGTTCATGCGCTGCACGGCGTGGAAGCACCTGGCCGAGCACATCGCGGAGTCCCTCAAGCGGGGAGCCGGCGTCCTCGCCCAGGGACGTCTGCGGCAGCGCACCTTCGAGACGCGGGACGGCGAGAACCGTATGTCGACGACATCGGCCCTCGCTCTGCTACGCCACCGCCAAAGTCACCAAGGCCACCCGCCAGGCCGGCGACGCCCAAGCCGAGACCGACCCATGGACAACCGCTCCCGAACTGGGGGAGCCAGTCGATCGGGCAAAGATCACCGCTCGCACCGCCGGAAGCCACAACCCGGAAGTTTGTCAGCGTTCCGAACGAGCCGAGCCCGAGGAATGCGAACAAACCACGTCAAACAGTGGATCACCTACCACGGTGCCCCGACCAACCCCGACGACGCGACCCCAGTCGTGCCACGGGCACGACTGGTCTCATTCTCGCCGATTTGGCGTGCTCGCCGCATGCCAGCGAAGCGGAAGGAAGACTCGGCACTCACCAGCTGCTGGGCAATACCCTCGCGTCGCGTCGAAGCTCAGAGGGGTGGACGACGTCGTTGCGCATGGCGGTGGGGCCGGACGATCCCGAGAAGCAGGCCGCATAGTCCGGCCCACCGCCGGTTGAACATCAACTGTCAGTCCGCAAACTCGCTCGCTGTTTCCAAGCTTCGAACAGGGCGAGTGCAAGCCAATGACCGTAGCGACGAGCCATGTCCTCCGCCGTCTCCCGATCTACGTCATTGGTTCGACGAAGCGGATCAGCACCACGAACGAGAAGGTAAGTCGTAATGTCGACATGCAATGGATTTCTCGTTTGCGTATGACCATCGCCTTCAACCTCGATGGCATGATGCAAAAGCGTCATCCCATTGCATTCTTCGTCGACGTCGACGCCTTTGTCCAGCAGGTTCCGCAGAGCAGGAAGGTCACTCATCTCGACCGCAATATGCGCAGGCGTCATATATTCAACCACAACAACACCCTGTCCACCGCATGTGACATCTACTTTAATCCCCGGAAATTCTTTGTTGAATTGATGGATCACCATCCTACACGACGAACAAGCGGGCAACTCCGTGTAAAAACTCACTGTACCGCGAACCGAGGCCGAGGGTGACCCAATCGGTTCGCAACATAGGTCAAGATTTTAAGCCCTGTATCCAGTTCCCGATCATTTGAACCGGCCGGAAAAGCCATATACCTGTGCGAGTTTCCATCCACGCCAGGCCTGGGAACTGTCCCACCCCGCTCAGGCGTCCCACTTACTGAGGTCAAGCTCATCGAACCCTGGCCATCGATCGAAACTTCGGCTGCAGCAATATTCGCGTCAGCTCGAACCGGCCCGGCCGACGCACCGAACTCCCTGATCGCTTTGGCCACCGCCTGCGCAAGATTCCGAGCAGCTTCCGCTTTCGATCCCGCACCAACCGGACTGTTCTCCACGACAATCGTGGCCACTCCTGCTTTTTCTGCGTCGCGGCGTGGTAGCGAAAAGCGGGAACGATGCAAACCCACTCCAAGGTGTCCTGTCCGGACACGGCCTGGGCCTGGCTGCGCGCCGGGCCCAGGCGTTGCCTCGCTCAGGAGCAGATCGCCTTGTCGATCAGCGAATAAAAAGTGGCGTTGTCGGGTCCGCGACCCAACGTCAGCGACGCTTCCACGCGGCGCTTCCCGTCCGCGCTGGTGAACGCGACCGTCCCGTAGCCGGGAATCCCGCCGGTGTGGCCGAAAACCGGAATCCCGCACGGAGTGGTCCGGGTCTGCAACCCGAGGCCGTACTCGTCGGTCGCTGATCGTGGGGTGGTCATCTGCCGCAGCAGCGCCGGGGGAACGAGCCGCCCGGCCGCGAGCGCTTCGACGAACTTGTCCAGGTCCGCGGTGGTGGAGATGATCTCGCCCGCGGCACCGGCGACGCTCGGGTTCAGCTCGCTGACGTCGACCAGCTTCCCGTTCATTTCCTGGTAACCGTGTGCGTGGCGGCCGGGAATCCGGGTGCGGTCGCCTGGAACCGTCGTGTCGTGCATGCCGAGCGGGCGCAGGATCCGCTTGGCCACCTCGTCGCCCCACGCGTGCCCGGTGGTCCGCTCGATCAGCATGCCGAGCACGGTGTAGTTGGTGTTGGAGTACGAATACGCACTGCCCGGCGGGAAATCGAGCGGGTGCGCGGCCGCGATGGCGACCAGCCGCTCCGGCGAAAAGTGCTGGTAGCGAACCTTCTCCAGATCGGTGCCGGCAAGGGAGACCGTCCGGAGGTAGTTGTAGAGCCCGCTGGTGTGCTGCAGGAGCATCCGCACGGTGATTTCCTTGCCTCGCGGCAGCAGTCCGGGCAGGTACTGCTCGACCGGGGCGTCGAGCCCGAGCCGGTGCTCGGCGACGAGTTGCAGGGTCACCGTGGCGACGAACGACTTGGTCGTGCTGCCGATCCGGAATCGTCCGGTCGGCGAGAGCGGCTTTCGAGAGTCCAGTTCGGACACTCCGGCGGTCACGGTGCGGGCGTGTCCATTTCGGACCGAGCGGATCTGTACGCCAGTGGCGCCGGCCGCGACCGCTTCTTGCGCGACCGTGCGCACGGGGTCAGTCGTGGTCGGGGCAGCGGGGGCGAGCAGGGCAGCGGTCAGCACAAACGGCACAGTGGTGAGCATCGGTTTCCTCGTTCCGTATCGGGTACTCAGCGGCAGAAGACTTTGTCGAGCAGGGCGCGCGTCCAGTCGAAGTCCGGGCCGCGGCCCAGCGTCACCGAAGCCTCGACACGCTGTTTCCCGTCCGGACTGGTGAAGGCGACGGTCTGAAACCCGGGAATCCCGCCGGTATGCCCGAACACGCGCACGCCGCACGTGGTGTCCGGGGTGCGCAATCCGAGCCCGTACTGCTCGGTCGCGGACCACGGTTTGATCATCTGCGCCAGCAAGTCCGGCGGTACCAGCCGCCCCGCTGCCAGCGCCCGGACGAACTTGTCCAGGTCCGCGGTGGTGGAGATCATCTCACCGGCCGACCAGGCGACAGTCGGGTTCAGCTCGGTGACGTCGACCAGCTCGCCGTTCATCTCCTGGTAGCCGTGCGCGTGCGGCCCCGGGATGCCGGTCCGGTCCTCGGGAACCGAAGTGTGGTGCATCCCGAGCGGGACCAGGATGCGCTGCGCCGCTTCGGCGCCCCACGCGTGTCCGGTGGTCCGCTCGATCAGCATGCCGAGCACGATGAAGTTGGTGTTGGAGTAGGCATGTTTGCTGCCGGGCGGGAAATCCAGCGGTTTGGCGGTCGCGATCGCGACCATCGACTCCGGCGAATGGTGCTGGTACCGGATCTTCTGAAAGCCCGCCCCGAGCAACGGCAGGGACTCCGTGTAGTCGTAGAGCCCGCTTGTGCGCTGCAGGAGCATCCGCACGGTGATGTCGCTGCCGTGCGGCAGCAGCCCGGGCAGGTAGCGCTCGACCGGGGCGTCGAGCTGGAGACGGCGTTCGGCGACGAGTTGCAAGACCACAGTGGACGTGAACATCTTGGTCGCGCTGCCGATCCGGAATCGTCCGGTCGGCGAGACCGGCTTTCGGGAGTCCAGTTCGGACACTCCGGCGGTCACGGTGCGGGTATGTCCCCTTTGGACCGAGCGGATCTGCACACCGGTCGCGCCGGAGGAAACGATCTCCTGCGCGAGCGTGCGAACCGGGTCCGCGACGGCGGCAGCGGGAACGGCGGGCGCGAGCAGCGAAGCGGCCAGCGCCAACGACACAGCGGGCAGCACCGGCGTCAGTCCTTGTTCCGCACGGCGAACCGCACGATCAGGATCACCAGGCACGCCACCGCGATCCCGCCAGCGATCATCCCGAACATGCTGTCCAGCCCGGTGAAACCACCGATCAAGTTCGTCGCGGCGCTGGCGATGAAGATCAGCCAGAGCAGGGCAGTGACTGTCGGGCCGCCGATCTGGCGGCTGTGCGAAACTTCCTGTTCCATGCCGAAAACACTAGAAACCGCCGGTGTCCGCCACCATGCCTTAAACCCCCAACTTCACGGTAGCGCCAGCGCTACCATTTTCCGTTCAGACAGGCCAGCACTCGCCGGTGTTCATTGTCCTCCGGCAGTCGCGGCTTCGCGAAGATGTCGCGGACGCGCTTGAGCACCGTGCCGTCGCTGGCCACATACTGCGCGCACTGCCGAATCGTTGCCGGAAGAGAAGCTGTCGGCGAGGCGTCCGCTCGAGTAGCTATGACGCGCCGTGGCCAGGAAGTGGTGCCGGTTGCGGGTCGAGGCGTTCGCGGACAAACGATTCGACCGTGTTCCACTGCCAAAGTCTGCCGTGTTGTCCGGGTCGCGGCATGTCGTCGGTTGAATAGGCGAGGTCTCCGGCAGATCGGTTCTCGACCAAGACAATCGATGGATGTCGGAGACCTCGCGGCCACCCCTGGCCGGTAATCCCATTCCGGCCGTTAGCTCGCGATGACAAGCCGACGAATACGCCCGCCACTGTTCCGCCAACGTCGTCTCGCGGAATGCGGGGACCAACGCCGACGGCGGGAGCGCTGTCGTCCCACCGACCGCTACGGCATCGTTCCCTGCCCGCTCCTGCCAGGCGAGGCGACAGCGGACTCCCGGCTATTGATGTTCTGGCTGCGGCCGACGCACGGCCATGACGACGGCGGCAGCCGCGACGAGCGCGCTGGCGCCCAGGACCAGCCACGCTGCCTGGCCCATCCGCAGATACAGCCAGCCGCCGGCGGCTGGGCCGAACGCGGTGCCGGCGCCGACCATGAACTGGAAGCTGCCGATGTAGCGTCCTTTCTGATTGCCTCCCACGACCGCGGGGTAAGAGAAAAACGTTGGTCCGCTGAAGATCTCGCCCAGCGACCACAAAGCGGTGCCGGCGATGATGATCGCGGGCAGCGGAGGCAACCCGTACACCACCATGCCGGCGCCCAGCAGCACCATGCCGAGCCCGAGTGCCACGTATTTCGGCCAGCGCTGCGTCACTTTGGTCATCAGCAATTCGAAAGCGATGACGATGAACGCGTTGAGTGAAACCGCGGCCGTGTACCAGATCGTGTCGAGTCCGGCGGAACGCACCATCAACGGCAGGGTCGACAGGTACTGGACGTAGACGGCGGAGTAAATGAAGGTCGCCAGCAGGAACAGCAGGAAGCGGCGGTCCTGGAGAAGGGCGAGGTAACCGCCTGGCCGGAGCGGGTCGGCGGGGCCGGGCTGGACCGGGGCCGAGGGAGTGCCGGGCGACGCGGGCGCCAGCACGCGCCAGGCTGCCGCGGCGAAGAGCACGGCGATCAAGGCCTGGCCCCAGAACATGAAGTCGTACTTCTGGTGGTCGAGGTTGATCAGACCGTAGCCGACCAGCGGCGCCGCCATCACTCCGACGTTGATGGCGAACCGGTAGATCGCGAAGATCATCACCTGGCTGTGCGCGGGAGTGCGCTCCGACAGCAGCGTCGACGAGGCCGGACGGAACATCTGCGCGCACAGGCCGGCCAGGGCGACCGCCGCGAGGATCAGGCCGTAGCCGGGCAGGAACAGCAGCGCGACGGTGAACACGCCGGTGCCGCCCATGCTCAGCACGATCACCGCGCGCGGTCCCAGCCGGTCCACGAGGGTGCCGCCGATGAGGGAGCCCGCGATCCCGCCGCCGCCGTAGACTGTCAGCCCGAGCACCGCCTGGCTCGACGAATAGCCCAATGAGGCCACGTACAGCACGAGAAACACGTTGAGGGAGCCGCTGAGCCGGTTGAGCAACACGCCGAACAGCACAGTCCGGACCGCCGCCGGCGCCTGTCCGAAGGTGGACCAGATCCCCGCTTCGGGAGCCGGCTCGGTCTCCGCGCCCGCGGTGCCCGCCTCACTCATCGGCGGCCACCGCCGGGCTGATCCGGATCCGCAGCGCGGCTCGCACCCGCTGTTCGAGTTCGTCCAGTTCGGCCGGAGACGGTGCGTCGATCAGGAACGTCACGGCCCGGTCGTCGGACTGGGCGAGACGGGAGAGGGCCTGGCCGCGTTCTTTGAGGACCAGCACGCAGCGCAGCGCGGGCGGATCCTCGGGAGCCCCCGGTTCGATTTCGGGCCACGAGCCGTGTTCGCCCACCCAGCGCGGTTCGACGCCGGGCCAGTCCAAGAGCACGTCGTCGAGCCTGCCTTCGGCGTGGTCGAGGTAGACCTGGCGCGCGTGCCGCCGCGGCGCGGGATACGCGGCGGGCTTGCCCAGGGCCACGTTGAGGATCTGCGGTTCGAGCGGCTCGCCGGTGGCGAGGGCGTAGAGCGTCATCAGGCCGTCGCCCGGGGTCCGGCAAGCGACCTCCATCAGCACCGCCCGACCGGACTCTTCCACCCGCCATTCCGCGTGCGTGGTCCCGTTCTCGAACGCCAGCCGATCGAGCATCCGCTGGTTCGCCGCCAGCAGGACGTCCCGTACGTCGTCGCGGTCGCTCGGCACGGTGTGCGCGAGTTCGACGAAGGTGCGCAGGTGGGATTCGGTGGTCTCCTTGCGGGTAACCGAGGCGAACAGGGTCTCCCCGTCCTGCACCAGGCTCTCGACCGAGAACTCCTGGCCGGCGATCTTCTCCTCCACCAGCACTGTCTCGTGCGCGGGATAGGACTCCAGCTGCGCCCGCAGCTCGTCCCGGCCGCGGACGGTGACCACTCCGGAGCTGGAGGTCCGGGCCGCGGGTTTGACGACCGCGGGGAAGCGCACCGCCGCCAGGTCCGCCGCACCGCGCTGCTCGGGCGCGACGACCACCGAGGCCGGGCTGAACTCCCGGAGATACCACCGTTGCAGGTATTTGCTCCGGCAGGCACGGGTCGCCCGGGCGCCAGGCCCCGGCACACCGAGGCCGTCGGCCAGCACGCCGGTCGGCTCGACCAGGGTCTCCCCGATCGCGTAGGCGCCGACGATGTCGTACCGGTCCCGCCAGCCGAGCGCGGCCGCGACGACGCCCGCGGTGAACGAGCCTTCGCGGTCCAGCGCTCCGTCCACGAAGCCGACTTCCTCGATCAGCGCGGCCGGATGCGCGGGATCGGCTTGGCTGGCCAGCGCCTCGTCCCGGAAGCGCGCCGGGGTCAGGAAAAGAACCTTCAGGCCCTCCTGGGCCAGCGTGCGCAGGAACAACGGGTTGCGGCCGACGACGAAGAAAGCGCCGCTGAGGATGAACGCCCTGGGTTTCATGGTTGTTCACGGTAGGGTCGCGACGCTTCGGCGACCGCCGAAGCGTCCGGGGCCAGCAGACCGTTCTTCACGAGTGCGTTGGTGACCCGCTCGGCTTTGAGCGCCACCATGCTGAACGAACTGGACGAGTCGAGGCCGTGCGACGCCTCGCCCGCGCTCGGCACGAACACGAGCGGATTCGCGCCCTCGACCGTGGCGAGCGAGAAGTCGTGGTTGACCACGGGACGACCGCGGCTGTCCGTCCGCAGCACCACGGCTATTCCTCAGCAGCCCAGTCACCGCGATTGTCCGAACGCTCGAATCGAAGCCTCTCGAAGTTCGCAGCTGTTCAGGCGGCGACGGCGGCGAGACCGAGGGGCTTCATCGTCGTCCGCTGACGCCGCGGCATGAGACCTGAGGTCAGGTCTCAGCACGACGGGCGCTAGACCTCAGCCAGCCATTCCCAGTCACCGGGCACAGCTCGCAGTCGCGTGAAACCTTCTTCCAGGCAGCCACCGAGACTGGACGATTCAGTACGGATAAAACTCCGCCCACCGAGCCCTGGACCCGACATCACCAACGTCCAAGGCTTACCGCCTTCCGCCATTCTCTCGTCATCCACCTTGAGGATCACGGTGACGCCCAAGCGACCCAGCTTCTCCATGAGCCGCGCGATATCCGTCACTTTGCTCCGCTCCCCCGGGCAAGATCAGCGCCAATGATCCAAATTTCGTACTCCTCGGTTGTCGCCCCGCAAATCGCTCGACCGTCCATGGACATCGCCACAAATTCAGGCTCGCCAGGATAGGTGACGAGATGGCGCGCAGGAGAAAAATCTTGACCGCGGCGGACGTGAGCCCACGGCATGCTTCCGATCCGCTCACCCGCGACGCTGATCAAAAAATGGCCGTCGCTCCCGAAAATTCCGAGCTCTTCCGCGGTCGCCTCCCAGCCACGGTCGACTTCGCTCAGATATTCGTCCACATCAGACTCGTGGCTGACGCGAACAGCCGGAACAGCATCGCCCCTGGCGACAATTCTCCAGGCGCTCTCCGGAGAAGGGTCATCGAAAGAGCAGCTAGCCTCCACCACTACAAGACCCGCGTCGCGAAGCATCTTGTTTCGAAGCTTCTCTTCCGGAAAGCACTCATTCATTACAAAAGCATAGTCGATGACCATCAAAACCCGGAAGCGCTCGACCCTTCCCGCAACGATCGCCCCGCGGAGACGGTCGTTGCGGGAAGCGGGGACGCCTACACCGCGTCAATGAGCTCGGCCACCGCCTCCGAACGCGGCTGGAAGACGTCCAGCACACCCACTGCCCGCAAGGTCGGGACCAGCTCCTTGAGCTGACCGACGATCTGCTGGTGCTCGGCACCTCCCGGTTCGACCTGCTCAAGTTGCTTCACATTGGCCACGAACGCCGCGACGGCGCCTTTGCGGACCTCGAGCCCGCCGAGGGTGGTGCGGTCGACGCCGTCGGGCAGGACGTCTTCGGGGCGGATCGGCTTCGGCATGATTCCTCCTGAATATGCGTGCACCGTGCACGCAGTTGCGACCCTAGCGCATGTGCGTGCGCGGTGCACGTAAAATTGCGGACATGACACAGGACACCCCGGCGCACGCCGACGCGCAGCGCATCGCTTCGGCGATCGGCACGCTGCTGCTGCGAGCGAACCGGATGCACCTCTACGACACGCTTCTCGAGGGACACGCCGGCATCGACCGGTGGACTTACCCGGTGCTCTCCGGCCTCGCCCGGATCGGGCCATCTTCCGCCAGCGAGCTCGCGGATCAGATCGGCTTGGATCGCACCGTGACGACCCGTTACGCATCCCGGCTCCAGGCGGCGGGGCTGTTGACCAGGCAACCCAGCCCCCACGACCTGCGAGCCACCGTGCTCCAATTGACCGCGGAGGGCGAACGTTGCATCCAGAGGTTGCGCGGACGGCTCAACGATCTCGTGCTGGAGGCTCTTCCGGGCTGGTCGCCCAGCCGGATTCATGCCTTCGCGCGGGACTTCGATCAGGTCGTGCAAAACCTCATCGGGACACCGGCTGCTGGAGACCCCCCAGTCGCCTGAATTTGGGGTAAGGCCCGCTCGAGCTCACCGGCCCAGCAACGCCTTCGCGATATGGGTCACCTGAATCTCGTTGCTGCCCGCGTAAATCATCAGCGATTTCGCGTCCCGCGCCAGTTGCTCGACCCGGTATTCGGCCATGTAACCGTTGCCGCCGAAGAGCTGCACCGCCTCCATCGCCACTTCGGTCGCCGCTTCGGAGGAGTACAGCTTCATCGCGGAAGCTTCGGCTAGGGTGATCTCCTTGCCCTCGCGCATTTTCTCCAGGCCGGAAAACACCATGTTCTGCACGTTGATCCGGGCGATCTCCATTTTCGCCAGCTTGAGCTGGACGAGCTGGAAGCGGCCGATCTCCTGGCCCCACAGGGTTCGAGTCTTCGCGTAGTCCACGCACAACCGGTGGCATTCGTTGATGATGCCCAGCGCCAGCGCGGCCACACCGATGCGCTCCAGCGCGAAACCAGACTTGACCTCGTCCGCGCTGTCGCCGGTGGCACCGCCGGGTTCTTTCTCGCCGAGGAGCCGGTCTTGGCCGAGTTTGACGTTGTCGAAGAACAGTTCGCCGGTGGGCGACGACATCATTCCCATCTTCTTGAACGGTTTGCCCTGGGTCAGGCCGTCCATTCCCTTGTCCAGCACGAAGGTCAAGACCTTGCGCGCGCGTGGATCGGTGCCGTCGCCCTCGTCCAGCTTGGCGTAGACCACGATGACGTCCGCGAAGGGACCGTTGGTGATGAACGTTTTCTGGCCGTTGAGAAGGTAGCCGTCGCCGTCGCGGCGGACGGAGGTTTTCATGCCGCCGAACGCGTCGGAGCCGGAGTCCGGTTCGGTGATCGCCCAGGCTCCGACGTGCTCGAACGTGGCCAGTTTCGGCAGCCAGCGTTCCTTTTGCGCCAGGGTGCCTTTCGCCAGGATCGTCTGCGCGGTGAGGCCGAGGCTGACCCCGATCGAGGCGACCAGCCCGAGGCTGACTCCGGCCAGTTCGCTCGCGGCGATGACCGCCATCGCTTCCTGCCCGCCGAACGCGCTCCCCCGGCGGGGCGGTTTCGGCTCGCCCGCCGCGAGCGCGGCTTCTTTCCGTCGCTGGCTTTCCAGCAATTTCGCGATGCCTTCCCGCGCCATGGCGTCGATGCCGAAGCTGGCGAACAGTTTCCGGATGAGGTCGTACGGCGGGAGTTCGCCTGATTCCAGTTCGTCCGCGCGCGGGCGGATCTCCTTGTCCACGAACTCGCGGACGGCGTCGCGGATCAGGATTTCGGTCTCGGACCACTCGATCATGGAGTTCTCCCGCGAGAAAGGGAATTCAGGCCCAGCCGGCGAGCCGGGATTCTACTTCGGACAGTGTCCACGCCTGATCGGTCTCGGTCGTCTCGGCGACGGTCCATCCCTGGAGTTTTTGGATGCAACCGCCCTGCACGGCGAAAACCTGGCCGGAGTGCGGGCATTTTTCCGTGGCCAGGTAGGCGACCAGCGGGGCGATATTGGCCGGGGAGAAGGCGTCGAACTCGCCTTCGGGCACCTCTTGGGCGAAAATCGCGCCCATTCCCGGGGTCGCCAGCGTGAGCCGGGTGCGGGCGATCGGCGCGATCGCGTTGACGCGCACGCCGTAGCGTTCCAGTTCTTCGGCAGCCACCAGGGTGAGCGCGGCGATCCCGGCTTTCGCGGCGCCGTAGTTCGCCTGTCCCGCGTTCGGCACGGTGACCCCGGACGCCGACGCGGTGTTGATCACCGACCCGGCGACCTGCTCGCCCGCCTTCGACCGCGCTTTCCAATACGCCGCCGCGTGGTGCAATACGGCTGCATGTCCCTTGAGGTGTACGTTGATGACCGAATCCCATTGTGCTTCGGTCATTCCGGCCACGAACGCGTCGCGCAGGATGCCCGCGTTGTTGACCACCACGTCCAGCTTGCCGAATTCGGCCACCGCCTGCTCGACCAGCGCCTTCGCCCCATCCCATGAGGCGACGTTTTCGGTGCTGGCAACCGCTTTTCCACCGGCCGCGGTGATCTGTTCGACCACTTCTTGGGCCGGGCCCGCGTCGGAGCCCGCTCCGTCGTTGGCGCCGCCCAGGTCGTTGACGACGACGCTCGCTCCCTCGCTGGCGAACAACAGCGCGTGCTCCCGGCCGATTCCGCGACCCGCGCCGGTGATGACGGCTACCCGTCCGTCCAGTTGTCCCATGGTGATTCTCCTTGGTACGCAGGGGTTTCCGCGCGGTCAGTCCGCCAGCTCGGCGAGACCGTCCTTGAGCACAACGGTTTCGCCCACCGTGGTCTCGTAGGCATACGAGGTCGCGCCGCCGGCCGACCCGGCCTTCCAGACGCGGGTGGTGATGTTCTGGCCGGGCAGCACTGGTTTGGCGAAACGCACCGCAAGCCGCTTCAACCGGCCGGTGTCCGAGCCGCCGACCTCGGTCAGCACCGCCCAGGAAGCGAAGGCCATCGTGCACAGGCCGTGCACGATGATCCCCGGCAGCCCGGCGGCCTTCGCGATCTCCTCGTCCAGATGGATCGGCATCGGGTCGCCAGCGGCCGGGCCGTACCGGAAGGTCTGGTCGTCGTCGATGTGCTGGGTCCGGACGGCGACCGGTTCCCGTCCGCGCAGGGACTCGTCGAACCGGTGCTCCGGCGGCTGCGTGCCGACGGTGTCGCCGGTGTCGAAACCGCGGACGAAAAAGGTCACGTACTGTTCGTTGACCAGACCGCCGTCCTGGTCGCGCGTTTCCAGGTAGACACAGGCCGCGGTGCCGCTGCTCAGCCCCTTCCAGCCGGTCATCTTTCCCTTGGCGACCAGCTGGTCGCCGGGCCGGATCGGGCGGTGGAAACGGAAGTCCTGTTCGCCGTGCAGCACCTTGCCGAGCAGCGCGGTCGGCACCACCTCCAGCGCCGGTTCCAGCAGCGACTGGAACACCGGGACGATCGCGAACACCGGGCTGGCGACGTCCCCGGCGCGGTGGGCCGGGACGGGGTCGTTGGTCGCTTCGGCGTACTCGGCCAGGCGTTCCCGGGTGACCTCGAAAGAGGTTTCCTCGGTCCAGGCGTCGAGCCCGTTCCGGTCGAACTGGAGTGCGGTGTCGGCCATTGTCTCGATGCTCCTTTGCGGGCCGAGGGAATTAGCTGACCAGCGCGGCGAATTTGCCCAGCGAATCGTCGAGCTGTTTCTTCGCGTCTTTCTCCACGGCTTTGCCCATCGCGCCGACGATCATCTGCCCTTCGAATCCGGCGGCGATAGAAGCTTTGGAGCCGCTTCCCTCAGACTCGACGGAGAGCGTGAAAGTGCATTTGACGCCCGCCATGCCGACTCCGGAAATGACCAGCCGGTTGGGCGCGTCGTACTCGTCGACCGTCCACGTGATGGTGTTCGGCATGCCGAGCATGGTGACCACCTGGGTCGCCTGGGCGCCCTTGCTGAACTCGGCGGGCACCTCGCCCTTCCACTTGCTGTGAATGGTCAGCCAGTGCTCGAAATTCCGGGGATTCGAGAATTCGGCCCAGACCCGCTCCGGCGGGGCGGCGAGTTCGGCGACGGCGTTGACCTGACCCATGGTTCCTCCTGGTTGCTGGCGGGGAATGCGCGGTTCAGCGTTCGGCGCGCTGGTAGGCGGTGACCACGGCGGCACCGCCGAGGCCGATGTTGTGCTGCAGTGCTGCGGTGACGCCGTCGACCTGGCGGGCGCCCGCCGTGCCGCGGAGCTGCCAGGTGAGTTCGGCGCACTGCGCGAGGCCGGTGGCGCCGAGCGGATGTCCTTTGGAGATCAGACCGCCCGACGGGTTCACCACCCACTTGCCGCCGTAGGTGGTCTCGGCGTTGTCGATCAGGTGCCCTGCCTCGCCCTCGCCGCAGAGCCCGAGCGCTTCGTAGGTCAGCAATTCGTTGGCGGAAAAGCAGTCGTGCAATTCGATGACTTGAAAGTCGGCGGCACCGAGCCCCGACTGCTCGTACACCTTGCGCGCGGCCTGGACACTCATGTCGTAACCGACGATGTTCTTGGCGGTTCCGTCGAAAGTGGAGCGGAAATCGGTCGTCATCGCCTGGCCGACGATCTCCACTGCCTGGCCGGCGAGCCCGTGCTTGTCCACAAAGGACTCACTAGCCAGAACCGCCGCGCCCGAGCCGTCCGAGGTCGGCGAGCACTGCAGTTTGGTCAGCGGGTCGTAGACCACGCGCGAATTCTTGATGTCGTCGAGGGTGTATTCGTCCTGGAACTGCGCATACAAATTATGCACCGAGTGCCGGTGGTTCTTCTCGCCGATCTTTGCGAAGTGCTCGGCCGTGGTGCCGTACCGCTGCATGTGCTCGCGGCCCGCCGCGCCGAACATCCACGGTGCGGGCGGGAAAAGCACCTCGGAGATCTCGGCGAGGGCCTGCATGTGGTTGCCCAGCGGCTGTTCCCGGTCGTTGAACGTCGAGCCGAGGGAACCCGGCTGCATCTTCTCGAAACCGAGCGCCAGCGCGCAGTCCGCCTGACCGCTCTTCACCGCCTGGGCGGCGAGGTAGAGCGCGGCCGAGCCGGTCGAGCAGTTGTTGTTGACGTTGACCACCGGGATGCCGGTCATCCCCAGTTCGTAGAGCGCGCGCTGGCCGGAGGTGGATTCGCCGTAGACGTACCCGGCGTAGGCCTGTTCGACCAGGTCGTAGGTGATCCCGGCGTCGGCGAGAGCGTTGGCGCCGGACTCCTTCGCCATCTGCGGGTAGTCCCAGTCCGGACGGCTTCCCGGCTTCTCGAACTTCGTCATGCCGACACCGACGACGTACACCTTGTTCGCCACCCGCGGACCTCCTCGTCGTCTGCCCACCGGACAGCCGCGGCGCTGCCCACGGCACAAACATACATGCCGTCCTGTATTTATCAAGACCAAGCGACAGGCCACTACGGCAATCCGGAGAGCAGGCTGCAGGACAGGAGGGATTTGCGGCCTTGAACTTACAAACAGACTTGAAGGTAAGTTCGGCTCGTTGGGTAGAGGTTATTCGGCGGGCTTGCGCACAAGCTCGACCCCGGCGGCGGAGAGCACCTGCTCGCCGACGATCTTGAGGTGCGCCTTCGCGCGCCGCCACCGCTGGTCGAGCTGGGCGTCGCCGACCACGCTGCTGCCCATCAGGATCCCGCGCACCGTGTCCATCGCGGTGTAGGCCCAGTGCAGGAACTGCGGATGGTCGGCGAAACCCGGCACCAGTTCCGCGCCGAAGCTCAGGAGCGCGGCGTCGACCATCGGCTCCACCTGGCGCATCTTGGCCCGCAGGTCCGGGTCGGTGCGCGCGGCCGTCCAGAGTTCGGCCGTGGCCGCGAAAATCGGGCCCTGATGGGTGTCCCAGAGCAGGTCGAGCGCCGCGTCGAGGACGTCGTCCGCTCCGCGCAGCCGGTCCACCTGCTCCAGCGCGGCATTGGACCGTTTGACCGCGAGATGCCGGACGGCGGCGGTCACCAGGTCGTTCTTGGTGCGGAAATGGTGCACCTGCGCGCCTCGGGTGACCCCGGCGAGTTCAGCGACGCGCGTCGTCGTGGTCCCCGCGTAGCCGTATTCCACCAGGCAGTCGATCGTCGATTCCAGCAGGCGCTGCCGCGTCGCCGCAGTACGCTCTTCCTGCGTACGGCGACTGGGGCGATTCTGCACGACCGACACAGCAAGCAGCCTAGCAATCCGTCCGGTCCGCGCCGCCTGGGAAGGTCCGCGCACCGGCGGGTGGGGTCATTTCAGACCCACGTGGGCGCGGGCCGCCGCTTCCGGGCGGCCCGGGATCAGGGCGCGGGTCAGCGCGTCACGGCTGATGTTCGACGGATGACGCCGCGCGTTTTCGGCGTCCTCAGCGTGCTCGCGGCCTGGCTGCGCGACCGTTCCGGTGGCGCTGACGGCGATCACCCGCGGATTCCGCCGTCCGCCGCCGGAGATGACCTTCGAAGAACAGCACCGGAAACTGCCTGCGCGAACTGATCCGGACGGCATTCGCTGAAATCACCGGCGGCACCTTCGTTAATCAATGGGGAGCGTCCCCGGATTCGGGTAGATTATCCGATATCTCGGTCTGCCCGGGAACGACGACCCGTGAGTTCGGGTCCGGTACGAGGGGAATCAGATGCACAAGGGTTTTGTCCTGCCGGTCGGCCGTGCGGCCGCGGCGATCGTCGCGGTCGCCGCGCTGGCGTCGTGTTCGTCGCCCGCCGCCAGCAATCCGCCGGAAACCGCCCCGGCCCGCGCCGAGGTTTTCGGCCCGGCCGGGTACCGCGGAATCGCCCCGGGGATGGCTAAAGAAGCGGCCCTGGCCACCGGGAAACTCGCCACCGCCCCGGTATCCCAGCTCGACGGCTGCACGGTCCTGAGCTGGCAGGGCGGCCCCGCCCCCGACCAGGCCCGCCTGGCCGCCGAGGCCGAGGCTCAGCGCAAGGCCGACGACCTCCACGCCAAATCCGACGCGGCGGACCGGGATTCGAAAGAAATCACCGGCCATTCCGCCGCGGATTCCGCGAAAGCCGCCGCCAAAGACGCCGAAGCGGCTCAGCTCGCGGCCGATTCCGCGATGGCCAGTGCCGATCTGGCAGTCAAACGAGAAGAGCGCGACAAAGCATTCGCCGCGGCTGGTGGCGCGTCGTTCGGCAAGAACGGCCTGCACGCGCTGGGCGCCCCGCCCGAGGCCAAAACCGCGGAAGGCATCGGAGCCGGGTCCTCGGTGGCCGACCTGCACAAGGCCTACGACGCGCGCGGCCTGAAACTCGGCCCGGCCGGACGGTTCGAGCTGCCCATTCCGGAAAAGCCGGGCTGGCATTTCGCCTTCACCCTCACTGCCGACAACGCCGCCGTCAGCGGAGTGACGATCGCCGAGAGCGCCCTGAAGTGCCAGTGACGCGAGGCGACGCGGGCTGTTGAGTCCATTGTGTACGCAGGATGGCTTCCTTGCCGCCGTGGGCGAGGAGGCCGTCCCGGAAAGACACATCGCTAGCGGGCGGCAGTGTCCGTCGCGGAGGGCTGGGTGAGACTGTTGCCTTGCGTCGGGCCAGACGACGGACGGTTCAGCCAGCCCGGCTCCAGGCCGGAATCCGCCTCGGGCTGATCCGGTTTTCGGCCTGCGGAGCCAACTCCCGGCCTAAGCGAAGCCGCCTCCGGCTCAGTCGATTTCGGCACGTAGGACCAACGCCCCGCCGAGCTGAAACCGCCTTCGCCGCAGCAGGTTTCGGCGCGGAGCCGACGTCCGCCGGGCCGACGCCGCCTTCGGCTCACCAGGTTCCCGCGGGGAGCCAATGCCCCGCCAGACCGAAACCGCCCTCGCCTCACCAGATTCCAGCGCGGAGCCAACGCACCACCGGACCGAGGCTGCCCGGATCACCCGATTCCGGCCCACGGAGCCAACGCACCACCGGGCTGAACCGCCATCGCCTCACCAGATCCCGCCCCGCCGAACCAACCCCGGCCGATCGCCCGCCCGACGGAAGCCGCCTCAGGCGGTGCCGTTCTCCGAACCCCCGCCGAACTTCGCCCACACCTTGCTCGCCGTGTCCGCGACCGTCTCGCCCACTTCGGTGAAGACCTTCGTCAGCGGGTCGGCCGAAGACGTCCAGGAGTCCTTGTACGACTTCGCCGCCGCCTTGAGGTCGTCCTTCCAGTCCGTCACCGGGGCGTCGTCGTCGCGGCGGGGGTAGTCGCCGGTCAGGATCGCCCGGTATTCCTCGGACGCGGCCCATTTCTGCAGCTGCGTCGCCCGGACCACGGCGAAGGGGTGGGTCTCCGTCTCGACGTACTTCAGTTTCAGCAGGCTGTCCCGGATGTCCTCGCCCGACTCGTATTCCGCTCCCTGCTGGAGGAACGACGGGACGTCGATGCGGGACGGGTCGACGCCGCCGGCGAGGTGGATCTGCGCGCGCAGCGCCGCGGTCGGGTCCTGGCCGCAGAGCAGGCCCGCGCGGTCGCACGACAGTTCGGCCTTCCGGTACCACTCGCTCAGCGCCGCGATGATCGCCCGGATGCCGAGCGCGCTGACCGGCGTCCAGGACATCGCCATCTGGAGGTTGATCAGGCGCACCATGATCGTGCGGTAGACCGCGTGCCCGGACAGCACGTGCCCCATTTCGTGGCCGATGGCGAACCGCAGCGATTCGTGGCTCATCTTCTCCACCAGCCCGGTGCTGACCCGGATGAACGGCTCGTCCATGCCCAGCGCGGACGCTTGCAGCCGCGGGTCCTGGTAGACGAACAGGTTCGGCACGGCGGGAAGATCCAGCGTCTCGGCGCATTCGTGGCGCAACCGGTCGAGTTCCGGGTACTGCCGCGGCCCGACGCGGATCGACGACGCCAGCGCCATCAATCGTTCGCCGCGTTCGTTGTAGAACCCGGAAACGGCCTTGATCACCTGCGCGAATCCGGGCACCGCGCGCAACGTGGCGAGCGCGCCGCGGTCGACCGGGTGCTCGTAGGCCCGCGGGCTGATCCCCGGGAACCGGACAGCGGCACGGTGCGTGGATTCGAGTGCGTCAGTCATTGCTCCCCCATCAAGTCAGCAGCAGCTTACTCAAAGACGATCACGCCGGAACCACGGCTTCCCGGGACGCCAGCACGGACGAGCAGCCGTTCGCGTGGCTGGCCGAAGGATGGTATGGCTGGAGGAAGGTGATCAAGCATGCCGCTGTCTGGAGGTTTCGCATGCGTGTCTTCGTCACCGGTGCTTCCGGCTGGGTCGGCTCGGCCGTCGTGCCGGAACTCCTCGCCGCCGGGCACCACGTCACCGGGCTCGCCCGTTCGGACGCGTCGGCAGCCGCCGTCGAGGCCGCCGGCGCGACGAGCGTCCGCGGCTCTGTCGAGGATCTCGACCTGTTGCGGGACGCCGCCGCCCGCGCCGACGCCGTTATCCACCTCGCGTTTCCGGTCGAGCGTTCCCTGTCCGGCGGGATGGCCGAGGCCGTCGCCCAAGACGTCACCACGATCCGGACGCTCGGCGAGGGGCTCGCCTCCGGCGGCGCGATCGCTGTCGCGTCCGGGACCGCGGGACTGGCCCGGCACGGAGTGCCGGCCACCGAGCACGATCGTCCCTCGCCCGGCGCGCTCCTCGCCGCCCGGCTGCCCTCGGACGACGCCGCGCTCGCGCTCGCCGAGCGGGGTCTCCGACCGACTGTCGTGCGGCTCGCTCCGACCAATCACGGCAAGGGAGACAACGGCTTCGTACCGCACCTCATCGAGACAGCTCGCCGGACCGGTTTCTCCGGCTATCCGGGCGACGGGTCGGCGCGCTGGCCCGCGGTGCACGTCCGCGACACCGCCCGGCTCTTCCGGCTGGCGATCGAGGTCGCTCCTGCCGGACATTTGCACGCCGTCGCCGAGGAAGGCGTCGCGCTCCGCGACATCGCCGCGGCCATCGGGTGCCACCTCGGCCTCCCCGTCCGATCGGTGCCGACGGACCAGATCGACGAGCACTTCGGGTTCCTCGGGATGTTCCTCAAACCGGACAGCCCCGTCTCCAGCGCCCACACCCGAGAGGTCACCGGCTGGGTCCCGGCCGAGGTCGGCCTGCTCGAAGACCTCGACCTGGGGCACTACTTCGCACCGGCCCGGGCCGCTGGCTAGCGCTGCCAGCGCGCTCCCGCGATCCCGGACAGCGCTCGGCGCCAGTGAATTCCCGGCGGCCCGGCCCGCCCGGCGGGATCGCACGGATTGGATACGATTGGTCACGACTGCGGGGAGGCAGCGTGGCGCAAGGACCTGAAGAGCCCATCCCGGGCGTGGACCTCGACCGGCCCAGCGTGGCGCGGGTCTACGACTGGTACCTCGGCGGCACGGCCAACTGGGCGATCGACCGCGAGTTCGGCAAAATGGTCCTGTCGGCCTTCCCGGCCGGGATGTACTGCGCCCGCGCCAACCGCGCCTTCCTGCACCGCGCGGTGCGGCATCTGGTGCGGCTGGGCGTCCGCCAGTTCGTCGACATCGGTTCCGGCGTCCCCACGATGGGCAACGTGCACCAGATCGCCGACGAGGCGGCACCGGATTCCCGCGTCGTCTACATCGACCGCGAGCCCGTCGCGGTCGCGCATGCGCGGATCCTGCTGGAGCGGCACGGGGATTCCGAGCGGCACGCGGTGATCCAAGGCGACCTTCGCGAACCGGACGAGCTGTGGCGAGCCGTCGAGGACACCGGTGTCATCGACCTCGACCGGCCGATGGCGCTGCTGGTCACCGCGGTCCTGCACATCCAGCAGCCCGGTCCGGACGGGCGCGATCTCGGGCCGGAGGCCATGGCGCGCTATCGGGAATTGCTGCCCTCCGGCTCGTATCTCGTGCTGTCACAGCTCACCCACGAGGGATTGCCGGACGACATCGCCCGGCAGCTGCGGGCGGTCATCCAGCTGTACGACACCAATGTCAGCAAGCACGTGCTGCGCTCGAACGCCGAGATCCGCGCGCTGTTCGGCGACTTCGAGTTCCTGGAGCCCGGCGTCACCTGGACCGCTGCCTGGCATCCGGAGGAATGCGGGCCCGACGCACCGGTGATCGACTTCGCGGATCCGAGCGAGGCCGCGATGCTGGCCGGGGTCGCGCGCAAGCCCTGAACTGAACGGAAGCCGTTGCGGTGCACCGAGAATGCGCACGCGGGATCCGCCTGGCAGGACGTGGCCCGATTTTGTCTCGGCGACATCGCGCACTTCACGAGCCGGCGCGCGGGTGCAGTTCGGCCCGCAACAGCATGGCGTTGCGGTAGATCCCGTCGGGCGGGGCGGTCGTGCCGCCGTCGGTGGTCACGTAGAGAACCCGGCCTTCCTCGCCCGGAGCCCACACCGCGCTGGACGGCCCGACGAGGAGTTCGTCGAACGGATCTCCCGCGACGTGCCGGACTTCGCTGCCGTGGCGGGGAACGAGCGGCACCCGGTCCAGCGTGTTGGCGCGATGCCTGGTGACGTAAGCGAATCCGGCCTGGTCGTCGACGGCGAAGTCGTCGGCGTTGTCGATCGCGGCGACGAATTCCGCGGCACCGGCCGGATCGAGCGTCACGGGGTCGACCGGCACCCGCATGAAGACTTTCTGCGCGGTGGACGTGTAGTAGAGGTATCCGGTCCGCGCGCTGTACCGGACGCCGTTGACGCCCGGCTGCCGCGGCGGGGCGATCTCGGCGTCCGGGTCGTCGGCCATGGTGTCGTGGGCCAGCCAGACCCGGGCCCGCGCGCTCCGGGCCTCGGCGTCGAGGTCGACGCGCCAGATCAGCCCGGCGAAGCAGTCGGCGACGGCCAGCACTCCGTCGCCGAGCAGGCAGCTGCCGTTGAGTGCGCGCACGCGTTCGTCGAAGGTGAAGACGACCTCCGGCGTCACCGGCTCGCCGGGCGTCCAGCCGGTGAGGTCGAGCCGCACCAGATGCGATTCGTGGGTGGTGTACCCCTCGGTCAGGCTGAGCAGGAAGACGTCCGGCCGGACCTCGGCGATCCCCGTCACCGGATGGTCGAACCGGTGCACGAGAACGGGGCGTCCCGGCTCCGGCACGACCCACAGCTCCTGCTGCAGGAGGACGGTGACCAGCACCGATCCGTCGGCGCGGACGGCGAGGTTTTCCGGGAAATACTTCTCCGGGAAGGACGCGACCGGGGTCAGCGTGACGCCGGGAACGGGAGTCATGGGCATGCGAGGCACCTCCGGGCGGTAAAAGAGGACGGACATCCGCTTTTCTTTTACGCTAGGCTTCGGCTGCGAGAGCTGTCAAGGAGAGGGGACCGCCGGTGCCGAAGGTGAGCCAGCAGTACAAGGACGGCCAGCGGGAGCAAATCCTGGCGGCCGCCCGCCGCTGCTTTCTGCGCAATGGCTTCCACCGCACGTCGATGCAGGACGTCTTCACCGAGGCAGGCAAGTCCGCGGGCGCGGTGTACCGGTACTTCCCGAAGAAGGAGGACATGATCGTCGCCGTCGCCGCGCAGAACCTCGACGACGTCACCGGCGTGCTGCGCGCCGCCCTTGCCCGCGGCACTGGCGAGAACGTCGTCGGCGAGGTGATGGCGGAGCTACTGGAGGCCGTGACCGGTCTGCACCGCGACCGGCAGCTGGCGAGCATGGCGGTGCTGGTCTGGTCGGAAACCCAGCGAAACCCGGAGCTCGCCGACCGGCTCGCCGCCGCGTCGGCCGAGATGAGCGGCGAACTGGCCGTCCTCGTCCGCAGCCGGCAAGCGGCCGGGGCCTGGACCGGCGCACCGGCCGAGGATCTCGCGCAGGCGATTTTGGCTTTACTGCCCGGGTTTCTCTTCACCCTGGCACTGTCCGGACCGGACAGCGCCGCCGGATTCCCCGACGCGGTCCGCACACTTTTGCGGCACTGAGCCTGCCGGGTTTGCGTCTGCCGACGGGAACGGGTGAGATGCTCTGATGCTCAACCCGTCCGAAGTAACCCCGGTCCCCTGGCGCAACGGAGCGGGCACTACCCGGGAACTCGCCGCCTACACCGATCCCGCGGGCGAAACGCTCTGGCGGATCAGTGTCGCGGATCTTCTCGAAGACGCGCCGTTCTCCGCTTTTCCTGGAATAGAACGGCTTTTCACCGCTCTCGGCCCGCTCCAGCTGACGATCAACGGGACCGCGACGGACCTCCAGCCCGGCGATCAGATCCGGTTCGCCGGGGAGGACACCGTGCGCGTCGCCCTCGACCAGCCGACCCGGGCGCTCAACGTGATGACCCGGCGCGGGCGGTACCGGGCCGAGGTCGTGCTCCGCTCTCCGGGCGAGGACGGCGCGGACACAGCGGTCGCGACGGTCGAACTTTCCGGGCGAATCGCCGATGTTTTCCTCACCGCGCTGGCATGATGCAGCGATGACCAGCACCGCCCGGCGCATGTTCGAGCTCCTGGAGCCGATCTGCCTCGTCACTTTCTTCGCCCCCGAATGCAACGAGGAACTGAGCGCCCTCGGCCACCGCACCTACTGGGACGGCTATTTCGCCAGCCGGGCCGCGCCGCTGGGCCGGGTATCGGCGGAGGTCGTGCACGCGGCGTTCTACAACTTCGCCGACGGCGAGGCCGCGCGGCACATCCCGAGCGCGTGGGAGACGATCCCGGCCGAGGCCTCCCTCGCCGCCCGGGAACGGGGCAGCGCGGCCTCGGTGCGCCGGATCCTCGGCGACGAACTGGCTGGTTCGCCGGGGCTGGCGCGCGCCGCTGACCTGACCGCCAAGGCCGCGGCGAGCGCGCCCACCGAGGGCCGGGTGATGTACGCCGGAATGCGGGCGCTGCCGGTGCCGAGCGATCCGGTCGCGCGGCTGTGGCACTCCGCGACCGTGTTGCGCGAACACCGCGGCGACGGGCACATCGCCGCGCTGGTCAGCGCGCGGATCGGCGGCGCGGAGGCGCACATCCTGTCCGCGCTGGAGATGGGGATCCATCCGCCGGAGTCGTTCGGGCGCGTGCATCATCTGCCGAAGAAACGGCTGGCCGCGATCATGGCCGGCCTGCACGAACGAGGACTGGTCGACGCCGACGGCCGGTTCACCGACGCCGGTCGCGAGCTGAAACAGCACATCGAAACCTTGACCGACGAACTCGCCGCCGCGCCGTACGACGCCCTGCCGGCCGACGAACTCGAAGAGCTGATCGCCGAGCTCGAACCGATCACCGCGCGGTTGGAGGCAGCGGGTTCGCGGTGATGTAACGGGACCGCGCCTCGCCGCGACTCCGGGGCAACCGAGCCACAACGAGGTGTCTCATGTCCCTTGCCAGAGCCTTCGCCACCACCACCGCCACGGCTGAACCGACGAGCGGCAACCTCGGCGACGCGGCGCCAGGGGGCACGAAGAACGTCAGCGACTTCGTCACCGTTCAGTCGCTGACGAACTTCGCCGCCATGACCGGCGCCGTCTCCGCGGCCTGGGGCGGCGCGCAGCGTTTCTGGAATCCCTTGCACGGCCAATGGTTTCCGTTCGCGCTCTGCGCCTTGTTCGGGGTGATCTCGCTGCTGGCTTCGCGGCCGGGCGAGACGGCGCTCGACGCCAGCGGCGCCCCATTGCAGAACCAGCCAGCCGTGCTGGTCCGCTGGCTTCAACCGTCGTTTATCGCACTGATCAACGTTTTCGTGCTCTACGGGGCCGTCGTCGGGGCGACCACGGCGATCAAGTGACCTCAGTCGTGCCGCGCGCGGCCAGGCGGACGGCCTCCATCGCCGCCACTTCCTTGGGCGTTCGGCGTTGCGCGCCCACCCCGAGGAATCCGCCCTCCTGATTCACCTCGGCCACGACGGTGGCGATCTCCACCAGGAATTCGCGGAAGTCCGGCAGTTCCGCCGGTGCGGTGCCGGCGACGATCTCCGCGGCCGAACGAATGGTCTTTTCCGCGTACGGCAGGTATTCGGAGTATTTGACGCCCGGCCGCAGGCCCGTCTCGAAGGCCGACGAAGCGGCGACCTCGCGGATGAACCGCCGCGGATGCGCGACGCTCGCTTCCCGCAAGGTTTTCACCAGCGCGAACATTTCGTCCGAATCGACGCCGCCGACGGAGAGCCCGACCAGGACCCCGGACGCCATCATCGCCCGCTGCAGGGTCGCCCATTCCTCGGCGGTGAAGTCCTCCTCGCCCGCTCCGCCGCGGGCCCGCCCGTCGCGGACCACCTGCATGCCCACGCTGGCCACCAGGTGCGGGATGCTGCGCGCGACCCGCAGCTTCCGCGCCCGCGCCGCTTCCGGCAGCTCGTCCCAGGCGACCAGCTCGGGATGCTCGCCGGGCAGCTGCTCGGTCCGCCACCGGTCGTGTTCGCGCTGGGCCAGCAGCAGGACCTCCTCGTCGGCGAACACCACGGCGAGGGCGGGGTCGAAGGCGGGCACCATCACGCAGCCGACCAGCGCCAGCTGTTCGCCCAGCTGCCGGGCCTGGGCGCGGGTGAGCGCCTTGTGCTCCTCCGGAGCCTGGTCCCAGCGGAGCGGAGCCAGGGCGGGGACGGTCCGCTGGGCGTGGCCGTCGACGTCGTGGATGGCGCGCGCGAGATCCTCGATCAGCTCGCCGCG
This sequence comes from Amycolatopsis sp. NPDC104775, assembly GCF_055583325.1. NCBI lineage: Bacteria > Bacillati > Actinomycetota > Actinomycetes > Pseudonocardiales > Pseudonocardiaceae > Amycolatopsis > Amycolatopsis sp. NPDC104775. The sequence goes on along the minus strand of NZ_JBVJOE010000004.1, from coordinate 137,389 downwards.
GGTGTAGCGGCTGAGGTCCTCGATCAGCCGGTCCTGCGCCTCCAGCCGGGCTTTCATCCGGCGGCATTCGTGCAGGACCGCCTCGCCGTTGAGGAAGGTCTGCTCGGACCGGCGGTCGCCGGCCTGGCCGAGCACGCCCTGGCCGACCATGATCACGATCATGAAGACCAGCTGCACCAGCGTGGACAGGAAGGTCATGAACGCGAACGGGTACGGGTCCAGCCGCTGCACGCCCAGCGCGGCCAGGCCCATCCAGACCACCTGCGTCCCGGCGGCCAGGTAGAACGCCCACATGCTGCCGAGCCGCTGGGTCAGCCAGGCCGCGATCCGGCCGTTGACGCTCACCGCCTGGTCGAGCGCCTGCGGCGGCCGCTGCACGCGGTGCTGCTGGATCCACGGATGCGGGCTCGACTCCAGCAGGCTCACGCCGCGGCTGAGCACCCGGTCGTGCCGGTCGAGATGCCGCTGCAGGTCGGCGATCTGCTCGAAGACGGCTTCGGCGTTTTCGTAGGTCTGCACCGAACGCCGGTCGGCCGCGCCGCCCAGCACCCGCTGGCCGACCAGGATCACCAGGCACAGCACCAGCTGCACCACGTTGTCCAGGAACAGCAGGAACGCGAACGGGTACGGGTCGGCCGCGCGCAGCGGGCCCCAGGTCGCCAGCGCCATCCACCCGGCGACGAAAACGAGGACGACGTACAGCGCGGGCATCGACCCGACCGCGCGGGTCAGCGCGGCCGCGAACGCGCCGTTGAACCCGACCTGTTCGTCCGCGGTCGTGGCCGGCCGCCGCGGCAGGCGCGGGAGCCGGGGCCGGAGGCGGCGGTTCACCCGATCTGTCCGGATTCCGCGGCCGCACCGGCATTTCCGCGCGTTTCTTTGTGCTCGCTGGATCCGTGCCGCGTCACCGTCGAACCCCTTCCCGTTGCCACCCGGTCTCCGCGCACCAGTATCCCGGCGCGGTCCGGGAGGGGTCCACGGCGCCCGGTTCGACTGTCCACTGAGGACTGCCGGACCGCGTCCGGGAAAGCGTTTCTTCCCCGCCGGAGCGCCGCGATCCGATTTCCGGTTCGTGCCCGCCCGGCAATGCTTTAGCCTCGTCCCGTGGATCGGGGAGGCTGCTGAATGGCGCTGGAGTTCCGGGTGCTGGGCGAGGTCGGCGCGATCGCGGACGGCGAACCGCTGGCCGCCGGGCACGCGCGGCAGCGGCTGGTGCTCGCCGCGCTGCTGCTCGACGCCGGGCGCGTCGTTCCGGCGGGCCAGCTCGTGACCCGGGTGTGGGGCGAGCATCCGCCGTTCCGCGTCGCGAACGCGCTCCAGACCTACATCGCCCGCCTCCGCCGCGTCCTGCAGCCGCACGGCGGAGGCATCGAACGCCGTTCCGGCGGCTACGTCCTCCCGCTGCCAGAGCCGGACGCGCTCGACCTGCACGAGTTCACCGATCTCGTCGGCCAGGCCCGCGCGACCGCCGACGACGCCGAAGCCGCGCGGCTGTACGAACGCGCCCTCGGCCGCTGGCAGGGCGACGCCTTGCTCGGGCTCGATTCGGAGTGGGCCGACGCTGTCCGCCATTCCCTCGCCCGCCAGCGCGCTGCCGCCGAACTCGACTATGCGGACCGGCAACTGCGCCGAGGACAGCACGGTACCGTCCTCGATCTCCTGGCTCAGCGCGCGGACGAATACCCGCTGGACGAACGCATTGCCGCCGCGCTCATGCGCGCTCTGCATCACAGCGGCCGCAGCGACGAAGCCCTCGCTCGCTATCAGCGCACCCGCACGATGCTTCTCGACGAACTCGGCGCCGACCCGTCACCGCAGCTGCGCGCGGTGCACGCGGACATCCTCGCCGCGCAGGCTCCCGCGCCGCCGCGGGCGTGGGCCGCGCCCGTCCCCCAGCAGCTCCCGCCCCCGCCGCCTCGGTTCACCGGCCGCGACGACGAACTTCGCCACCTCGACACCCTCACCGGACAGCACCCGACGGTTCCCGTCACCGTTCTGCACGGCGGCGGAGGCATGGGCAAAACCGCCCTCGCGCTGCACTGGGCCCACCGGCAAGCGGCGGCGTTTCCCGATGGCCGCCTTTACGTCGACCTGCGCGGTTTCAGCCCGGACGAGGACCCGACCGCGCCGGATGCCGCGCTCCGGGGTTTTCTGCACGCGCTCGGCGTCACCGGCGCCGCCATCCCCGCCGAACCCGATGCGCAGACCGCGCTCTACCGCTCCCTTCTCGCTGGGAAACGCGTCCTCGTCGTCCTCGACAACGCCCGCGACTCCAGCCAGATCACGCCGCTGCTGCCGGGCGATCCGGGGTGCGCCGTCGTGGTCACCAGCCGCGATCGCCTGACCAGCCTGACGACCAAGCACGGAGCCACACCGCTCGCGGTCCGGCCGTTGCCCGCGCCGCACGCCCGGAGCGTCCTGATCGCCCGGCTCGGCCCGGACTGCCTCGACGCCGACCCCGATGCCGCCGAACAGCTCGTCACGCGCTGCGCCGGTTCGCCCCTGGCGTTGGGAATTCTCGCCGCCCGCGCCGCCGAACACCCCGGCTTCCCGTTGTCCGCGCTGGCGGCCGAACTGACCGACGTGCGCGCGCTCGACGACGGCGACGCCAGTGTCGCCGCGGTCCTGTCGTGGTCCCTGCGCGCACTCCCGCCGCAGCACGCCGAGGTGTTCGAACTGCTCGGTCTCGCACCCGGACCGGACATCAGCGTCCGCGCGGCCGCCAATCTCACCGGGTCCGCTCCGGACGCCACCGCGGCGATTCTCCGTGCGCTGGAACGGGTTTCGCTCGTGGAACAGGACGCGCCCGGCCGCTACCGGATGCACGACCTGGTCCGTCTTTTCGCGAAGACCCACACCCATCTCCCCGCCGAGGTGCGGGACGCGGCCTTGCTTCGCGTGACCAGCTACTACACCGGCACCGCGCTGGCCGGGAACCGGGTCCTTCATCCGCACGGCGTCCTCCCGCACGGCATCGACACCGGACACGACCATCCCTATCCGCACGAACTCCCGGACGCCGACGAAGCCCTCAGCTGGTTCGACGCCGAGCACGACTGTCTCCTCGACACCCAGCGAACCGCCGCCGCGCAAAGCTGGCACCGCACCGTATGGCACCTCGCCTGGTCCCTGACGGCCTATCACTACCGACGCGGATTCCTCCCCGAGGACCTGGCAGTCTGGACCGCCGCGGTCGAAGCGGCCGACATCCTCGGCGAACCGGAAACCCGCGTCCTCGCCCATCGGCGCTACGGTCTCGTCAGCGCACGCAACGCCCGGCACGAAGAAGCGCTCGAACACCTCGCCAAGGCCCTGGAACTGGCCGGCCGCGGCGACGCGCGCGTCCGGGCGATCATCGAACACGATCTGGCGCAGACCTGGGGACTGCGCGGCGACCACCGCGCCGCGCTCCGGCACGCCGAGCGGTCGCTGGACCTGTTCCTGCCGCTCGGCAATCCGGTCTGGGAAGCGCAGGCGCGCAACGGCGTCGGCTGGCATCTGACCTTGCTCGGGCGGCACGACGAGGCCCGCCCCCACTGCGAACGGGCACTGGAGCTGTACCGGAAGGAGAACCATCCGGCGGTCGCCGATGTGCTCGACAGCCTCGGGCACATCGCCCACCACACCGGCCGCCACGCCGAAGCCGTCGAGCACTACCGGGAGGCGCTCGCGCGGTACCGGGAATCGGGCACTACGTATCTGGAAGCCGACACCCTCGTCCACCTCGGCCACACGCACCGCGAGAGGGGCGATTCCGCCAAGGCCCGCACGGTGTGGCAGCTCGCGCTCGACCTGTTCCGCGCACAGGGCCGGTTCGCCGAGGCGAAGTCGGCGGAAACCGCGCTGGCCGGGCTGGACGCCGGGAAATCCCGGTCGGCGCCGGGGTGAACCGTTTCCTTGATCCGGAGCGCTTTTCCGCGCGGCTCCACGGCCGCCGGGGCCCGGGGTGTGCCTGGCCGCGGAGGTCCGGCAAGCTGGACCTGTGTCCATGGATTCAGCGATCGGCCATTCCGCCAAGCGGCAGTTCGAATGGTTCGTCAACGAGCACCGCGAAGCGCTTCAGCACTGCCTGGACGGGCTCACCGAGGAACAGGCCCGACGGTCGCTCGTGCCGTCGAAGACCACGTTGCTCGGGCTGGTCAAACACGTGACCTTCGTGGAGAAGGTCTGGTTCGACGAGGCCGTCACCGGACGGCCGCGCGCCGAGATCGGGATCCCGGAGACGCCGGACGAATCGTTCGTCCTTTCCGACGACGACACCATCGAGTCCGTTCAGCGGGCGCATCGCGAAGCGTGCGAGGCGGCTCGCGCGGCCACCGCGTCGCTCGAGCTGACTGACATCCTGCCCGGCAACCGGCGCGGGCCGTTGCCGCTGCGGTTCGTTTACCTGCACGTGCTGCGCGAGATGGCGCAGCACTGCGGGCACGCGGACATCCTCCGCGAGCAGATCCTCGCGGAGGACGGACCGGCTACTTCTTGACCGGGTACGCCTTGGGCGAGCCGTCCTTGTCGACGCCGGCCGCGGCGTACTTGCTGACCCAGTCCGGCACGAAGCCCACCTCGGTGGACAGGTCCTTGCCGGTCTTGGCGTCGAGGACGATCGGCTGCTTTCCGTTGGTGTAGCCGTACAGCGCGCCGTGCCAGGCGACGGTCAGACCGCCTGGCGGGACGCGGTTCGCGGCCTGGTCCGGCAGGCTCCACAGCTTGGTCCCGGTCTTGGCGTCGTAGGCGGTCAGCACGCCGGAGTCGGTGCAGGCGAGCACCGACTGCTCGTCGTACAGGCAATCGCCGTAGGAGTCGGGGCCCAGGTTCCGGGTGCCCTCCGCGGAGAACTTCTCCGCGCCCGTTGCCGCGTCGAGGAATTTCAGGAACGCGTGGCCGGTGCTGTACTCGTTCGCTTTCAGGACCACCATCGCCGGGTCGCCCTGCAGGATCTCGACCGTGCTCGACTTCGCGGCGCCGACCCACTTCTGCTGGCCGGTGGCGACGTCGAGCGCGGTCGCCTGAACCATCGACGAATTCTCGGCCACGTTGGAGTCGACGCCGACCACGACGTCGCCGTTCAGGCTGCCCGCGACGTAGTCCTTGCGTTCCCAGAGCTGTTTCCCGGTCGCCGGGTCCAATGCGACGGTGAGGTTGCCCTCCGACTGCGAGAAGGTGGCGATGACCGCTTTGTCGGTGGCAGCGACGACCTGCGTGACGGAACGGCTCCCGCTGATGCCGTACTGGTCGTCGGCGATCTTGGTGTTCGCCTGCCAGGCCTTGGCCCCGGTTTCCGGGTTCACCGCGATGACCGCGAGCGCGAGGTAGCCGGGTGTCGTGCCCTGCTCGGGCATCCGCAGCGGGACGGCTCCGACGGCGAGTTTGTCGGTGACGAGCGGCGGACGCGGGCCGCTCTGCTCGACGAACGGCCCGTTGTGCGCGTTCGGGTCGGCGGCCGGGCCCTCGATCCGGGTGTTCCACTTCTCCTTGCCGGTGAGCACGTCGACCGCGCTCAGCGACTCGGGGGCGATGATGTAGCCGGTGCGGTCGCGCAGCGTCATGAACTTCGACGTCACGGAGCCGCCCAGATTGGCCTGCAGCGCGGTGCGGGGCAGCGAGACGCCCTTGCTGGTGTCGAACGCCAGCGGCGGGTCCGCGGTCACCGCCTCCGGCTCGGCGGACGAGGCAGGCGCCTGCTCCCCCGGCTTTTCGGCGGGCAGCCCGGTCGGGACGGACCCGCCGCCGCACGCCGCCGCGGCGGCCAGCACCCCCAGACAAACCGCAGTGATCAACGTTCGCCGCATCGGTGTCCCCATTCTCCCGAATCGCCGCTCCATTCGGAGTCGTCCGGAACTTAGCCGACAGAACGGCCGCATGTGCACGAGATCGCGCAAATACGACGAAAAAGGGTGCCCGCACCTTGTCGCGGCGCTGACCCGGACGAGTGACCCATCCGCCGCCGGTCCGGCGACGAATGCCTGGCATGACCTCCCGCCTGCGGTTCGTTCCGGCAGCACTGTGCGGCGTGCTCGCCTTGGTCGCGATGCTGGCTGCCGGTGAAGGACTTCGCGGAGCGGACCTTCGGCACTTACGACAAGGCCGTCTTGCTCGGCGGCAGGGCGGTGGTGCTGCTGCTCGTGTCCGCGACGGCTGGGTTGCTGTCCCGGCGAACGCAGTGGCCGGGTCTCGCGGCCACTGTCGCGTTTGGACTGATCGGCGGAGTCGCGATGGCAGCGCGACCGGATGGCATTCCGCGACTTTTCTCGCTTCCTGACCAATCCGGCTCCGCACCGGCGCCGAATCCCTGCCGAACAATCCACTGTGAACGGAGAATTCCCGTGAAGACCCTTCGCCTCGCCGGTATCGGCGCCGCTGCCGCCCTCGCCCTGACCGCGTGCGGCAGCAGCACCGACAACAACGCCTCCAGCGGCAGCAGCCCGTCGGCGACGCCGTCCTCGGCTCCGATGTCCGCGCCGATGTCCAGCAGCGACTCCGGCGTCACCACCAACGACCAGGTCTTCGGGCCCGCCTGTTCCCAGCTCCCGCAGGGCAGCGCGCCGGGTTCGCTCGACTCGATGGGCCCGCAGCCGGTCGCGTCGGCCGCCTCGACGAACCCGCTGCTCACGAAGCTGGTCGCGGCGGTCAAGGCCACCAACCTGGTCGACACGCTCAACAGCCAGCAGGCCATCACCGTCTTCGCCCCGGCCGACCCGGCGTTCAACGCGCTCGGCGACGCGAAGTTCAAGGAACTGGCGGCCAACCCGAACCAGCTCGCGCCGATCCTGCAGTACCACGTCCTCGGCAAGCGCTACGACGCCAAGGGCCTCGCCCAAGCCGGCACCGTCACCTCGCTGAACACGGCGGCCGGACCGCTGAAAATCGAGGGTTCCGGCGAGAACATGACCGTGAACGGCGCGAAGATCCTGTGCGGGAACATCCCGACCAAGAACGCGACCGTCTTCGTCATCGACAAGGTGCTCACCCCGGGGACGAACAAGAACTGAGCCATCCGGTCCCGGCGCGCCTCCCCCGCGCCGGGGCCGGTTTCCCGCTCAGCCGAGCGAAAAGCCGCGGGCACAACAGTCAAGATCGGTGAGGACCACGGCATCGCGCCGGACAGCAGCGCGGCGACGTTCCGACGCCCGGGCTCTCGCCGACGACGGCGCGTTCTCAACCCGGCGGCAGACCGTTTCCTCAGCGTCGCGCGTGCCGCATGATGACCCGGTGGACTTCGAACCGCACCGCGGCGAACTGACCGCCTACTGCTACCGGATGGCCGGCTCGTTCCACGAGGCCGAGGATCTGGTGCAGGAAACGCTGCTGCGCGCGTGGAAATCCCGCGACCGGTACGACCCGGCCCGCGCCTCCCTCCGCACCTGGCTGTACCGGATCGCGACGAACGTCTGCCTGACCGCGCTGGAAGGCCGGGCCCGGCGTCCGCTGCCGTCCGGCCTCGGCGCTCCGAGCGAAGACCCGGGCGCACCGCTGCGACCGTCGACGGACATTCCCTGGCTGCAGCCGTTTCCCGACGCACGCTGCGACGCCGACACCCGCGCCGGGCTGCGGCTGGCGTGGATCGCGGCGACACAGGTGCTTCCAGCGCGCCAGCGAGCGGTCGTCGTGCTCCGGTCGGTGCTCGAATTCAGCGCGGCCGAGGTCGCCACCCAGCTGGAGACGACCGTTCCGGCGGTCAACAGCGCACTGCAACGAGCCCGCGCCGCACTCGCCGACGCGGGCGAGATGGACGACATCGCCGAACCGGGCGACGCGGAAACCCAGGCCGTGATCGACCAGTACGCGCGAGCCTTCGAGGCCGCCGACGTCGAAGCGCTCGTCCGGCTGCTCACCGACGACGCGATCCTGGAAATGCCGCCGGTCCCGCTCTGGTTCCGCGGCAGCGGGGACTACGGCCGGTTCATGCACCGGGTGTTCGAGATGCGCGGGACCGGCTGGACCGTCCGCGGCCTGACCGCCAACGGGCAACCCGCGCTCGCCGCCTACACGCCCGACCGCCAGCTGCACACCCTGCAGGTCTTCACCGTGGCCGGCGGGCGGGTTTCGCACAACGTCGTGTTCGCCGACCAGCGCGTTTTCGAGGCGTTCGACCTGCCGCTGAAAATTTTTAGCCGCGACCGATGAGTTCGGCCGGGGCCGCCGGTAAGTACTGGCGACCACCGACTGAAAGGGATCTGCCCATGAGCGTCATCGTCATCGCCTTCACCACCCTCGACGGCGTCGCGTCCGATCCGGACGGCTCTTCCGGCACCCCCGGCGGCGGCTGGGCGTTCCGGCACGGCCCGGAGTCCGTCCAGGGCGACAAATTCCGCCTCGGCAGCACGCTGGACGACGGCGTCCTGCTGCTCGGCCGCACGACCTGGCAGCTGTTCTCGGGTCTGTGGCCGCACCGCGACGACCCGTTCTCGCAGCGGATGAACGCCGTGCCGAAGCTGGTCGCCACCAGCACTCTGACCGACACCAGCGCGTGGCGGAATTCCTCCGTCCTCGACGGCGATCTGGCCGACGCGGTGAAACGGGAAGAACGCGACGTCGTCATCACCGGCAGCTTGCGCGTCGTGCACACGCTGATGGCCGCGGACCTCGTCGACGAGTACCGGCTGCTGATCTTCCCCACCATCCTGGGCAGCGGCACCCGGCTATTCCCGGACGGACACGGGCCCGCTCACCTGGAATGCGCATCGGTCGAACGTGTAGGCGCGGCAACGCTTTCGCGGTATGTGCGCGAGAATTCGGTGGAAGGTTCCGAGCGGTAAGCACTACCGTCACGGGCCATGTTGCTGCTCGTTTCGGGCGCGTCCTGCGTCGGCAAAACCACCGCCCGCCTGCACGCGCGGCCTCTGCTCGACGCCACGTACGAGACCGCCGAACTGAGCACGCTCGGCCCGGTCCCGGCGGCGCAGACGGTGGCGTGGCGGCAGGAGCGGGTGGAAGTCGCGGTGCGGCGGGCGATCGCGCTCGAAGCCGAGGGCAGGCATCTGCTGCTGGCCGGCGATCCGGTGCCGGTCGGCGAAGCACTGGCCGCGCCGAGTGCCGATCGGATCGACATCGCCGCCTGCCTGCTCGACGTCGACGACGAGGCCCATCTGGCCCGGGGGGGGCGGCGGGGGGGGGGGGGGGGGGGGGAAAAAACAGCCGCGGGGTGGTTTCTCGCGCCCAACCCCGACCCCGGGCGCACTCCCGAAGCAAGCACAAACGAACCCCCGCTGAAAACACGCCTG
>NZ_JBVJOE010000004.1:106635-128161 GCF_055583325.1 Amycolatopsis sp. NPDC104775 | reverse complement strand
GATAAACATCGCCCCCTCCTCGCTCGCCGTAGAAGACGGGGCCCATCTGGCCCGGCTCGCCCGCCGGGGCGAGCCGAGCCGCGCGAATCAAGCGTTCGCGGCGTGGCTGCGCGCGCACGCCCGCGACCCTGGGCACCTTCCGGAAGCCGTCACGAACGACTCCTGGCCGGAAATGCGCTGGGACCGCTGGGTCGGCCGTTCGCCGGGTCCGGAGTGGGCGACGACGGTGCTCGACACGTCCGCGCTCGGCCCGGAGGAGGTCGGCGAGGCGGTCGCGAAGTGGTGCCTCCGCGCCGTGGCAGGCGAGGCTCCGGTCTTCCGCGCCGGATGGTTCGCCCGTTGAAGGTCCGTGAGGGGAACCTGACGGCCCGCACCGCGACCATGGCCAGCGCATCAGCACGGAGAACAGCCGACCCCGTTCTCGTCCAGATGCGCGCTGACCAGGAACTCTCCGGCCTTCCCGGCGAGCGAGCGCACGTTCTCCAAGCCCCGCTCCGGCGACGGCTCCGACCAGGCTGGCCACCACGTCCGGCGCGGTCAGCGAGATCCCGCCAGTGATGCCCATGACCAGGTTGTGCCGATGGCACCCCACCTGGGTGAAAAATACGAGGGCTCGCAGGATCCCGCCCATGACGAGAGCGTCAGTCGTCACAGCCTTCTCTGGCCGAAACGCCCGCGTTCCCGAAGCTCGGGCGGGGACCTCGCCGAATCGTCCAGCCATCGGCCGATTCGGGGTGGACGTGACGTACACCCGCGATCCCGGAACCGGCGCGCTTCGCCGGTACACTGTGGAGCGTCAACGGCCGAAGACGGCTGGGCACAACCAAAAGCCGTGGAGCCGAACGAACGATGATTCCCGCCTTGCTGGTCCTTTCGACCGCGGTCCTCATGCGCGCGCTCGCGGCCAAACAGCTCGACCGGTGGAACATCGCCGCGCCGGTGCTGATGGTGCTGTGCGGCGTCGCGACCGCGCTGTTCGCGAATCCGGGAAAACTGCTCGAGGTCTTCGACACCGAAGTCGCGCAGCACGTCGCCGAGCTCATTCTCGCGATGCTGCTTTTCGTCGACGCCACCGAAGTCCGCGGCGGACGGCTGTGGGGACACGCGCCGAGCCTCGTCGCGCGGGTGCTGTTCCTGGCGCTGCCGCTGAGCCTCGGGCTGGCCATGCTGGCCGGCTGGATGTTCTTCCCGGATTTGTCGTGGCCGTTGCTGCTGATCGTCGCGTGCATCGTCATCCCGAGCGATTTCGCCGCCGCCGAACGCGTGGTGCGCGACAAAACCCTGACCCCGCAAGTGCGCAGCGTGCTGAACGTCGAAAGCGGCTACAACGACGGATTGGTCTCGCCGCTGTTCCTGTTCGCGCTCATCCTGGCGCGCACCGACAACACCGCGAACACCGCCGCGAAAGCGCTTGCCACCGCGTTGCCGTTCGCGCTCAAAGCAATCGTCGTGGGCGCGCTCGTAGGAACGGTCATCGGTTTCCTGCTCTTCCTCGCTGTCCGCTCCGGCTGGACTTCCGGGCAGGGACGGCGCATCGCCATCCTCACGACTCCCCTGCTGACCTACGCGGCCACCGTCGCGATCGACGGCAACGGATTCGTCGCCTGTTTCGTCTCCGGAATCGCCTTCCGCTACGTTTACCGCGCCTTCGCCGCGCGGCACCTGCGCACCTCGGTCAGCTCCGCCCGGGAGCACTTCGCCCGGCCGTCCGAGGACCTGCAGCTGCTCGAAGAGGTCACCGGAATCCTGACCATGGCGATGTGGTTCGTCGTCGGCGCGGCCACGGTGGTCGTCGCGTCCTTCGGCGTGCAGTGGCAGCCGATCGTGTTCTGCCTGCTCGCGCTGACCGTCCTGCGGATCGTCCCGGTAGTGGTGTCGCTCGCGCGGACCCGGATGCCGCTGCGGGACCGGCTCCTCGTCGGCGCGCTCGGCCCGCGCGGCACGACGTCGATCGTGTTCGGGCTGCTGGCGATCAACGGCCTGTCCGGCGTGGACAGCGACCTCGTGCTGACCCTGACGGTGGTCTGTGTCCTCGGCAGCGTGGTCCTGCACGGGCTAGGGTCGACGCCGCTGATCTCCCGGCTGATGTCCCTGCGGGCGCACCGTCAGTCCCGGTAACACCTACGTACGGTAACTGCCGCACAGCTGGCGAATCCCTAATCATCGCCAGGTTTCGCGCGTTCGATTTCACCCCTGTGGGTGGTCCACTGTGTCCAATATGGACACGTGGCGGCGCGGCCTCGGCGGCCGGAGCGACCGGCGGACTCGCGTTCACCGGCGTCAACGTGCTGTGGGTGCTACTGGCGGGATTCGCGTTCCTGGCAGCGAAAACCGCTTTGCTGCGGATTCTGCCGAGGACACGCAAGCAGCACCTCTGACCGCGCTACTCTGGGCACTTCCGAGGAGGCGCGCATGCCGAACGAGATCGGGCTTCGCCCGGCGACGGCCGCGGACAGCGATTTCTGTTTCCGCGTGCACCGGGCCGCGTTGGGCGAGTATGTCGCCGCGATCTGGGGCTGGGACGACGAAATCCAGCGCGGCTACCACGACCGTGCCTTCACCCCCGGCGCCTGGCAGGTGATCACCGTCGACGGAGCGGACGCGGGCCTGCTCGTGGTCGAGCACCGGAAGGCTGAGGTCTACCTCGGCCGGATCGAGCTGGACCCGCGCTGCCAAGGGCGCGGGATCGGCGGGCGGCTGCTCCGGTGGCTGATCGGCGTCGCGGCGGAGCGTGGGCAGCCTCTCGTGCTCGAAGTCCTCGCGGTCAACACCCGGGCCCGCGCGTTCTACCTGCGGCACGGTTTCCGCGAAACCGGCAGGCGCGGACGGAAAATCCTCCTGGCCCGAGACCCGGACCAGGAGGATTGACCGAACCGCCGCCCTCAGCCCGCGTCCGTCACCGTCCCCGTGACGTCGACGTCCGGCCCGGATTCCTTCGGATCCCCCGACACGTGCAGCAGAACGTGTTTCGCCGGATCCGCCCCCGCATGCCGCAGGGTCGGGATCGTCAGCTCGCCGCTCGTCTGCCCCGCCGGAATCTGGGCCACCACTGTCAACCGGGTTTCCGACAACGGCCGCACCTTCTCCGGATCGACGCCGTGCTCGATCAGCCACTTCGGATCCACATCCGACGTCATCAGTTCCGGCCCCGTCTTCGGAGCCTTCACCTCGCCCAGCACCATGACGTCCGCATCGGCCACAGTGGACAGTTTGACCGGCCACGCCAGCGCACTGCCCTCGACCGCGGACACCTCCGGCTGGCTCACGCTCGCCTTCGGCGCCGGGTCGTCGTTCTCCACGTTCAGCGAGCCCAGCGGCGCCCCGATCACCGTGCCGCGGGTGGCCTTCGCCGCGGCCAGCATCCGGTACGGCCAGCTCCACCGGGTGTTCCCGACGACCGTCGCGGGCAGGTCGAGCGTGTGCTGCCCCGGCGCGAGCGTGACCGCCTGATACGTCCACTTCACCGACTGCGGCGAGACCGTCTCCGCCCGGAAGATCCGCACCGAGCCGCCGCCGTCCCCCGTCACCGTGACCGGGATCTGGTACGTCCGGGAACCGGAATCGCCTTCCTTGACCGTCAGCGAACCGAGGTCGATCCGGGTCAGCGGGGCCGGAGCCGGGTCCGGGAGACCGGGCCGCCAGGCATACGCGTCCAGCAGCCACGCCTCCGCGCCCGCCGCCCGCGGGGTCAGTTCCAGGCTGGTCATCTCCAGCCGCGGCGGCAGCGGAACCCGGACTTCCTGGCCCCAGAACGATTTCGTCCGTTCGGTCCCGGCCAGCCCGGCCACCGTCACCGTGCCCAGTTTCGTGCGCTCGCCCCGGGAATCGGCGACCGCGACGTCGAACGATTCGGCCGGAACGTTCTCCGGCACGATGATCCGCATTGCCAGCGCCCGCGCTCCGGCGGAAGAAACCGGGCCGGGCAACGGGATGTTCGCCGAGACCCCGGCCGTCGCCGAGCGCACGTGCACCGCGGTGCGCGTCGGATCGGGAGCGTCGGCAAGCCCCACGAAATGCGGAGACTTGGAGGCGCCGGGGTTATCCAGGCACCGCCGGTCCGGCCCGACCTGCTGGCAGACGTCGCCGCTTCCGGTCACCTTCGTCGACGAATCCGGGACCAGCACCGGAGTCCGCGCGCCGCCGAGAGCGTGCGACAACACGTGCGCCGGATCGGCCGACGGCGCACGCACGCCGGAACCGTCCAGCAGCGGTTGCACTCGCAGATCGTGCTTCTGGAACAGCTGCGCCGCCGCGGCGACGTAAGTCGCGCCGACCGCTCGCTGCTGCGCGTCCGTCAGCCGCGCGGGCACTCCGGGCGAGCAGTTCGGATCCGGTTGCGGGGAAGAGAAATCGTCCTGCGCCGGGGCCACCGCGACACCGGGCGTCCATTCGGCATTGAAGTAGTTGTGGTTCGCGCCCGAGACGTACAGCGCGCTGTGCAAGGCGGTGCCCCGGCTGACGCCGCGCGCCCCGTCGATGTATTGCTGCCCTTGGAGATCCGAAACGTCACCGTCACATGAGGGCAGCAAGGTGACCGACGGGACGTCCGGCGCCGGGTTGAATCCGAACACGGTCGGCGCGATGAGAACGTCGCCGCGGATCTTCCACCGGACCGGGCCGGAGAACCCGGTGTCGCCCGGCGGTGGAGTGAGGCTGTCCATGGCCGCGCGGTTGACGCCCTCGCCGCCGCGGGAATGCCCGACCAGCAAGACATTCGACAGATCCGCGGCCGGTGCGTCGCGGACGATCTGCGGAGCGCTCGCCCGGGCGCTGCCGGACCAGTCCGCCCAGTGCGCGAGGTGCAGCCGAACCAGCGACGAGCGCGCCTGCGCGCCGCCGTCTTCCGCGGCGTGGTCGAGCGCGTTGATCGCGTTGGCCGAAATGGATACCGTCACGAATCCCTGCGACGCCAGCAATTCCTGGGTCTGCACGTAGCCGCGATAACTCGGGATCGGCAGCATTCCGGGCGCACATGGCCACGCTGGCGAGTAGTCATGGGGATCCGCCCGGTTGTAGCAAGGCTGGTGACGGCCGTGCAGGAATACCACGAGCGGCCGGTTCCCCGGCGCGTGCCGGGGCGCTACCACCAGACCCTGCATCTCGATCGGCCCGCCCAGCCCCGGCAGCCGCACGGAATCGAGCGAATACTCGCCCTTGACCGTCGGGAACTGCCCCGGCTTACCGGGATCCACGGCATTAGCGGGCAGCTCGGGCAGCGGCACCGGGCTCTGCTGATTCGCCGTCGCCTTCGGCGCTTCGGTGAGCGAACGGCCGCCGACGCGCGCCTCCAGCCCGCGCAGATCGCGAATCCCGCCAGCTGGCAGCGAGAACGTCCGCAGGTCCGCCCGCGGCTGGGCGCGGCCGAGCAGCTTGCCGTCCGCCCAGAATTCCACCGCACCGTCGCCGAACAGCGGTTTCGGCGCGGTCCAGACCAGCTGGCCGTCGGCGACGCGCCATTCCGGCGACGCAGCCGGACCCGCGGCCGGACTCGCCGCCGCGGGCTGAGCCAGCGTGACCGCCAGAACGGCCGCCGCCGCGATGGGGACAAATTTGCGCAGAAGGACCTTCACTGGTTGCTCCCTCCCCGGTGATCTTTCCTTTCTACCGGGAAAGCAGCCCGCCGTGCCAGGACGATCTCGCCGAACGCCGCTCCTGCTGGAAAATCGAGATCTCCGACCGGCAGATCCCGATCAGCTCGACCAGCACCGCTCCGGCGAGCTTCGCGGTGTCGACGATTTTCTGCACCGAAGCAGCGTGGAAACCGTCCTCTTCGAACAGCTTGAGCGCGGCTCCGACCAGCGTCCGCCATTTCGGGTCCGCTACGATACGGCGGGGCCCACCACTTAGCAAACCGGAGGTCACGCCATGCCCGGCCAGCAACGAGCGGACGCGCGCCGCAACTACGCGCGGATCCTCGAAGCAGCCGAGGACGAGGTCGCCGCGCACGGGGCGAACGCCTCGCTGGAACAGATCGCGCGCATCGCCGGGGTCGGCTCCGCGACCGTGCGACGGCATTTCCCCACCCGGCACGCACTGCTGGAAGCGGTTTCGCACGAACGCATCGCCTTGCTGGCCGCACGCGCCCAAGCGCTGGCCGGGGAATCCGACAGCCGCCGCGCGCTTCTGGAATGGCTGGACGACGTGGTCAGCTATTGCGTGACCGCACGCGGCCTCGCGGCTGCCCTGGCTTACGACACGCCCGATCCGGCGCACGGAAACTCCTGCTCGGCGACTTTGGAGGAATCCGCGGCGCCACTGCTGGCGCGAGCCGCCCGCGACGGGGCCGTCTCGCCAGAGGTGACGATCGCCGACCTGATCGCGTTGATCGTCGGCATCACCCTGACCACCGAACGCCACCCCGACCCGGCCGCCGAGGCGAGCCGCCTGTTCCGGATCGCAGTGGCGGGAATCAGCCCGGACGCCTCGTGAGCGCGTAGGCCGGTTCTAGCCGGTTTGACCATTCACGAAACTCCGCACCCCGGCGAGCAGCAACTCCAGTCCGAACGCGAACCGCTCGCCGAAAGCGAGCATCGACTCCATCGGTCCCGCCTCCAGGTGCGGGTACTTCCGCGCCCCCAGGACCCCCATCAGCACCTCGACCTCGTCTCCGGACGCGCCCTGTTCCTCGAGCGCCTCCCCGAGCACGTAGCAGAACACCGCGCTCGCCGCCCAGATCGCCTGCTTCCGCGGCAACCCGGAGTCCAGCAGGCAGCCGAGCAGAGTGTCCACAAAGGTCAGATTGCTGCGCTTGGCCGCGTAGTTGCCGCCGACGATCCGCGCGCCGTCCCGATGCGCGAGCAGCGCCGTGCGCAAGCGGGAAGCCAAGCACCGCAAGCGGTTCTCCCAGTCGCCGTCCTCGGCGGGCAGCTCCGAGACCGCGCCGGCGAGGATCGCCTCGGCCATTTCGTCGATCAGCGCGTCCTTGCCGTCGAACAGCCGGTAGATCGCGGGCAGGTGCAGGCCCATCCGGTCGGCCAATTGCCGCATGGTGAGCGCCTCCAGCCCGCCCGCGTCGACCAGGTCCAGCGCCTCGGCCACCGCCCGCTCGGCGCGCGACGCCGCGATTCCCGCCCGTTTCGTCTCGGTTGACATGTTAACGATGTTACCAATACCCTTGCCGAGACGGCAAGTAACAACGTTAACAAAGGAGGCAAGACCATGACCTCGAATGCCGTGACCGCCGGTCCGTTGAACGTCTTCGTCCGCCAGCTGCGCTGGGAAGCCGACGGCGTCGTCTCGCTGGACCTCGCGGCCACCACCGGGAAACCGCTGCCGAGCTGGGAGCCGGGCGCGCACATCGACCTCGTGCTGCCCAACGGAGTCGAACGGCAGTACTCGCTCTGCGGTCCGCCCGGCCAGCGCTCGTACTACCGGATCGGCGTCCGCCGGGAACGCGCGAGCCGCGGCGGTTCGGAATACGTGCACGCGTTTCTCCGCCCGGGCCAGCGTGTCGCGATCAAAGGACCACGGAACAATTTCGGCTTCCGCCCGGCCAAGTCGTACGTCTTCGTGGCGGGCGGCATCGGCATCACGCCGATCCTGCCGATGATCCGCACCGCACAGACCCAGGGTGCCGAGTGGCAACTGTACTTCGGCGGCCACACCAGCGCGTCGATGCCGTTCCTGGAAGAACTTCGCGGCTACGGCGAAAGAGTGCGCTGCCACCCGTCGGACACCGTCGGCCGGATTCCGTTGAAAGAACTGGAAAAGCCGGTCGAAGCGGGCGCGAAGGTCTATGCCTGCGGCCCAGCCTCCCTGCTGTCCGATTTGGACAGCGCAGCGGAGAACTGGCCCGCCGAAGCACTGCGCCTGGAGCGCTTCAAGGCTCCGCAGGCTGCCCCGGCGGAAAACCAGCCGATCGAAGTCGAATGCGCGGCCTCGAAGAAAACCGTGCCCGTCGCCGCCGACGAAAGCATTGTCAGCGCCCTCGAAAAGGCGGGAATCCGGCCGGTCACCTCGTGCCGTTCCGGCATCTGCGGCTCCTGCGAGACCAAGGTGCTCGACGGCGTGCCCGACCATCGCGACGGCATCCTCTCCCCGAGCGAACAAGAAGCAGGCGACCGGATGTTCGTCTGCGTGTCCCGCGCCCGCACCCCGCGCCTCGTCCTCGACCTGTGACGGAGGAATCATGACCACCGCGGCAGACTCCTACTCCCCGATCGGCATGGCGCGCATCCGGGAGATCATCGGGTTCCCGAGCCAGTTCATCGCCGAGAAAAAGGAACCCCGGCTCGGCGAATTCGCCATGCGGTTCATCGCGCACAGCCCGTTCTTCTGCCTCGCCACCTCGGGCGCGGACGGCCTGATGGACGTCGCCCCGAAAGGCGACCCGCCCGGTTCGGTGCGGATCCTCGACCCGTGGACGCTCGCCATCCCCGACCGCCCGGGCAACAAACTCGCCGACACCTTCGAAAACCTCGCCGCCAACCCGTCGATCGGGCTCGTCTTCTTGGTGCCCGGCCTGCGCGAGGTGATGCGAGTCAACGGCGACGCCTTCGTCACCGACGACCCGGAACTGCTGGACATGCTCAGCGCGGACGGCAAACCCGCCGTGCTCGCGACGATCGTCCGCGTGCGCGAGGTGTTCGGGCAATGCGGAAAAGCCGTCATCCGAGCGAAACTGTGGGAGGGCGACCCCCGAGGCCTCGCCGAAGCGGCAACCCTCGGCGGCGATTTCTACACGCTCTCCATCGCCGAACAGGCGCAGAAGATGAACGACAACCTAGGCGACCTCGTAAGCGGCGCTCTTTACGACATCGTCGACGACAACTACCGGACTGAGCTGTTCTAAATCTCCGTTGCTCCCACCACGAAGCCCTGCCTAGGATCCGATCCGTGCGCTCCCGACCGTCCTTCATCACCGACGACACCATCACCCGTGCGCTCGCCGAGCATTGGCAGCCGGTGTCCGAGATCGCTTATCTGCCTTGGGGTTTCGGCGCACACCACTGGCGCGCCGATTCCCTTTTCGTCACCCTGGACCAGCTAGAACCCCGGCACACCGCGGAATCGCTGGAAAGCACCTACGCGAGCGCCGCCGAACTGGCCGCCGCCGGGCTCGCCTTCGTCTGCGCACCACTGCCCACCCGGTCCGGACGCTTCACTGTCGACACCGGCGTCGGCGCACTCAGCGTCACCCCCATGCTGGACGGCCGCAGCCCCACGGAAGACGAGGTCGACAAACCGGCAATTCTCGCCGCACTCGACGCCCTGCACCGCACCCCGCCACCCGCCGGACTGCGCCACTGGTCACCGCAGGTCGGCCCCGGCTTCGCCGACGAACTGCGGGCCCGCGCTGCCGAGCCCTGGACGTCCGGCCCGCTAGCCGAAGAAGCCCGCACCGCCCTGGCCTCCCGCGGCGACGCGATCACCCGGTGGAACAACCGCTACCGGGAACTGGCCGCCCTCGCCGCCTCCCGTCGCGATTCCTGGGTCCCGACCCACGGCGAACCCCACAACGACAACCAGGTCACCACCCCGGACGGCCTGCGCCTGGTCGACTGGGAATCCCTCGCCGTCGCCCCACGCGAACGCGATTACGCCGACGTGCCCGAGGCCGCGGGACTGGATCCGGAAATGGTCGAACTGTTCGCCCTCGACTGGAGACTGTCGGAACTGCGCGAGTATGCGGACTGGTTTTCCGCTCCGCACACCGGAACCGAGGACGACGTCATCGCACTGGAAGGGCTCCACGGAGAATTGGCAGCCCAGGTCATCTGACGCGAGTGACGACATCCGGTTGCCGAAATCCCCGGGCATCGACCCAGTGCTCGCCGTCGAGGTGCCCGGTAGCGGCCAGTCGGTCAAGCTGGCGAGGCGAACAGAACCTGCGGCTGTCGGCAGACCCGAGTATCTCTCCGGTATCCGCGAACAGATAGATCTGCGCCGGTCGCGGCGAACGCGAGACTGGGGGGCTCGTCCGGCAGCGTGAACAACTGGTTGTGCACCTCGTCGCCGCGCAAAGTCCGGCCGTCCAGATGCACCCCGACAGTCAAGAGAACACACCGCACGGCAGGAATCCGAAGCGCGCAAGCATGCCAGCGCAACGGCTAAGTATCCAGCAATTCCGGCACAAAAATCTCCTCGACCTTCATCAACCGCCGAGACAGCCCCTGCTCGAAGTGCCACCGCAAGAACGCCTCCACCGACAGCCGGTTCTTCTCAATCCCGTACGGCCACCAATCCTCCCCGAACAACCGGCGGTTCTCGTCATACAACGCGCTGAACCACGGAACCATCCCAGCATCGCCCATGTGATTGAAAACGCGACCCCGCCGATAATCCGCCATCGCGACGTTCTTCGCGTCGACAAATCCCCGATACAGTCGCTCCGCCAGCCCCGGATGCTCCGCCAGCACATCCCGTCGCACCACCACCGTATGCATGATCGGCCGAATCCCGGTCCGCCGGTAGTAATCCCGCTCCACGTTCACGTAATCCGGGAACAACTGCGCCGCCTCAGGTGAATCCTCCCGGATCCCGCGCGGCGGGTCCGCGGAAACAAACGCGTCGATCTCCCCGGACTCCAGCATCGGGCCGAGCGCTTTCCCCGCCGGAGCCTGCCGCACCTCCACCTCCGCGGGATGCAGCCGCGGAACGAAATCGAACCATTCCATCGGCCAGTCGAATCCGCCGATCACCCACCGGCTTTGCTCCGGCCGCACCCCGTATTCGTCGGACAGAATTCCTTTCGCCACCACGCCCGCGTCGTGCCCGTAGGTCGCGAACTCGCCGATCGTCTTGCCGATCAGATCCCGCGGCTCCCGGATCCCGCCGCGGGCGTTGACGTAGATCGCCGAATGCCGGAACTGCCGGTTGGGGAACACCGGCAGCGCGATGAACGGCGGGTCCGGCAGGTCCAAGGTGCGCAGGTAGAACGTGAGCCCCAGCTCGCCGACAGCGAACTCTTCGCCCCGCACCATCCGCTCGAACAGGTCCGAGACGATGTCGGCGGTGTGCAGGGTCGCGTCGACGCCGTCGAAGCGGACCCGGCCGTCGAAGAGCGGGCGCGTGTGGTCGTAGCGGTACAGGCCGATGTCCAGGTCAGTCATCAAATGCCCCTCTCTGCCTTCCTCGATACTAAACGCGTTTACTATCGATGGGCAACCGCTACGATGCCTCCCCGTGGACAAGGACGCGCTCGCCGACCTCTTCGCCACCGCCTCGCTCGGCGCCCCCGAGAACGCGGTGGGCTTCGTCATGTGGCGCGTCGTGCACCGCTACGTCCGCGAGGTCGACCAGGCCCTCGCCCCGCTCGATCTGACGCATCTCCAGTTCCAGACGCTCGCGCTCGCCGGCTGGCTGAACCGCACCGGCGGCCCGGTGACCCAGTCCGGCCTCGCGGCCTCCGGCGACATCCACCCGATGCAGGTGTCGCAGATCCTGAAAACGCTGGAGCGCAAGGGATTCGTCTCCCGCGCGCGCAGTTCCGAGGACGTCCGCGCAAAACGCGTCGACGTCACCGACTCCGGCGGAGCCGCCTTGCGCGCCGCGCTGCCGCTCGTGATCGAGGTGCAGCACCGGATTTTCGGCGACGAGGGACTGCCGGGCGGGAGTCTGCTGAACACCTTGCTGCGCTTGGACAACGGCTGACTGAGCATTCACTGCTACGTCTCGGGGAGGGACGATGCCAGGAGCTTTCACCGATCAAAAAGCCAGAGACCGCTACTTCGCCGCGTACGCGAAGGTCCTGCGGAAGTGGCCGGTCCCGGCCGAGGAACTGGACCTCGCGACGAAGTTCGGGCCCACCCGCGTCCGGCGCAGCGGCCCGGAGCACGGCACCCCGATCGTGTTGCTGCACGGGATCATGGGCTCGTCCCTGTCCTGGTACCCGCACCTCGCCGGACTCGCCGCCCGCCATCCGGTCTACGCCGTCGATTCGATCGGCGAGCCCGGCCACTCGATCGAGACCATTCCCGCAAGCACCGGCGACGACCTCGCCGAATGGCTCTCCGAAGTTCTCGCCGCCCTCAGCCACGGGAAGATGTTCCTGGCCGGGGTGTCACGCGGCGGTTTCCTGGCGTTGAACCTCGCGATCCGGTCTTCCGACCGGATCGCGGGCGTCATCGGCCTGGAACCGGCCGGATTCGCGGAGATCAGCGTCGCGAAGTTCATCCTGTGGAGCGGCAAGGAGGTCTTTCCCTGGCTGCTGCCCGCCGCGATTCAACGCCGGATCGTCGCCGGTGATCCGGCCGTGCGGCAAACCTTGCGGCCGCTGCTGTTCGCCAGCTTCGGATTCAAGGCGCAGCTACCGCCGCAGCACGTCTTCACCGACGACGAACTGCGCGCGATCGAAGTCCCCGTGCGGCTCGTCCTCGGTGAACGCAGCCACGTCCACCGCGCCCGAGAGGTCGCCACCCGCGTCGCGGCGCTGAATCCCCGGATCAGCACGGAAATCGTACCGAGAACCACTCACGCGTTAACGCTTCAGCAACCCGACCTGGTCACCGCACGCGTGCTCGACTTCGTGGAAGCGACCTCGCGCTGACGTCAGACCTGGCGCGCGGTCGCCATCGCCCGCTCGGTCTCCCAGAACGCGCGCATCGAAACGACCAGCCCGTCCTCGTTGACCCGGTACACGAACACCCCGTCGGTGTCGACGCGGTAGCCGCCGGGGAGATATGTCGTGATGGTGCCGACGTTCGCGACCTCCGAACCCGCCGCGTGCGAATCGCGGATCACGAACTCGAACCGCTCGACGTTCCCGATCGTCTTGTCCCAGAAAGCGGAAAGGCCGTCGCGGCCGTGGTGGCCCTTGCCCTCCTCGTCGAACATCGACGGGCCGACCGGGTCCTCGACGACCGCGTCCGGGGCGAACAGCGCGAGCCAGCCGTCCTTGTCCCCCGCGGTCGCCGCCGTCATCGACTTGAACGCCGCTTCCCGCGCCGGCGGCTGCTTCGCCGCGGGGTCCCAGCAGACCTCGACTCCCATGTCACTCCTCGATTTTCGCGATGATCTCGTCGCCGAACCTGCGGATCGCGTCGACCTTCGGGCCCAGGTCCGCGTCGAAGCCGAGCCCCTCGAACACCCACGGCATGGTGATCGCGTCGGTGACGCCCGCCTCGGCCTGCTCGCGGAACCCGTCGAGCCCGAACCGGTCGACGCACACCGCCTGGAATTCGAACGGGTCGCCTTCGCGCCCGCGCTCGGCGAGCAGGCCCTTGAGCTTGCCGATGGTCTCGCGCAGCTGCTCGAGCGTCATCATCGCGGAGGACCAGCCGTCCGCGACGCGCGCGGCCCGGCGCAGCGCGACGTCGGTGTGGCCGCCGATGTAGAACGGCACGCGCGACGGCGGCGCCGGGCTCATCTTGAGCTTGCCGAAGTCGAAGAACTCGCCGTGGAACTCGACCATGTCGCCGCTGAGGATCAGCCGCAGCACCTCGATCGCCTCGTCGAAGCGTTTGCCGCGGCGCGCATACGGTGCCCCGCACCATTCGAATTCCTCCGGCGACCAGCCGATCCCCAGCCCGAGGCCGAAGCGCCCGCCGGTCAGCGCGGCGACCGAGTTGACCTGCCGGGCGAGCAGCACCGGATTGCGCGAGCCCAGTTTCAGCACCGAGGTGTAGAACTGGATCCGCTCGGTCACCGCGCCCATCGAAGCAGTCGCGACCAGCGGATCGGCCCAGGGCGTGTTCTCGTCCCAGAACCGGCTGCCGTCGGGGGTGTAGGGATAGTCGGCGGAGACCTTCTCGGAGTAGAAGAGCGAATCGGGCAGCACGATCGAGGAGAACCCGGCCTCCTCGGCGGCGCGGGCCAGGCCGCTCAGCTGGTCGAGCGGGCTCAGCGCGATCGACAAGGAGAACTTCATGCCGCGGACTATAACGTGTTCTAGTTTTGTCGGCCACCGCCCGATCGGCGGCGCCGCCGGGAACTCTCCGCGCACGGTCCGCGTTGTCCGTTTCAGGGACGGCTGCCCGGCCGTCGCGTCAGATCGAGACACGGAGTGACCCATGGGCACCGCGATCCTCCTGATCGTGCTGGTCGTCGTCATCGTCGGAGGCGGGTTGTACCTGGCCAGAAAGCAGGCCGCGACCAGGCAGAGCCAGCTCGACGACGCGAAGGCCGACGCGCGCCGCCTCGTCGAGCGCCTTGGCGGCCAGGTCCTCAACATCACCGGCACCGACACCGCCTCCCAGCAGGCGATGGCCGACGCGAGCGAGCGCTACAACGCCGCCGGTTCGCAGCTGGAGCAGGCCAAGACGGTCGAACAGGCCCGGCTGGTGAAGGAAACCGCCATCGAAGGCCTGTACTACGTGCGCGCCGCGCGCGTAGCGATGGGCATGGACCCCGGCCCGGCCCTGCCGGACGAGGCCGAACGCGAACGCGCGGGCAAGGTCACCGAACACCGCGAGGTGGACGTCGAGGGCCAGCACTACGCGGCGTCGCCCGACCCCGGCCAGGACACGCCGTACTACTACCCCGGCGGCCGCGTCGCGGGCCGCCCGGTGCCGCAGGGCTGGTACAGCGAGCCGTGGTGGAAGCCCGCGCTCGTGGCGGGAGCCTGGGGCCTCGGTTCGATGTTCCTGTTCAGCGCCATGTTCTCCGGCATGAGCGGCATCGCCAGCGCGTCGGCCTGGGAATCGGGCTACGACGCGGGCCAGGCGGACGCACTGGACGCCGGCGGCATGGACGGCGGAGCGGACGGCTTCGACGGCGGTGGCTTTGACGGCGGCGGATTCGACGGAAGCCAGGACTTCGGCGGAGGTTTCGACGGGGGCGGCTTCGACGGTGGTGGGTTCGACGGCGGAGGCTTCGACTTCTGACCGGTGAACGACGAAGGCCCCGCGGCAGGTGTGCCGCGGGGCCTTCGTCGTTCCCGCAGGAGGAAACTGACCGGATGGCCAGCAGAGAACGGAAGAATCCGGCGAACCCGCACCGGAGCGCGGTCGAAGCCGTGGCGGCCTATCTCGCCGACGAGGACGCGGATCTCTACAACCTCACCGACGCCGCCGTCCGCCAGGACGCGCTGCTAGCGGTGCTGAACCTGGTCGCACTGGCCGCGGCGGCGGTCACCGCCCTCGCCGAGGCGACCGGCCGCACACCGCAGGAGGCCCTGCGCTCGATCGACCGTTGACGAACAACTCAGCGGGAAGCACCACGGGAGCCGCTCTCAAGCCGCCGAACTCAAGCAGGCTGGCAGGTCGGACACCAATAAAGATTTCGCGCCGCCAATTCCTTCTGTGCCACCGGCGTCCCGCAGATCAGGCACGGCATCCCCGCCCGCCGGTACACGTAAACCTCGCCGCCGTGCCGGTCCTCGCGCGGCGCTCGTCCCATCGCCGCGGGCAAATGCTCCGGCGCGACAGTGTCGATCCGCCCGACGCGGACCCCGGCGCGCATCAGCGTCACCAGATCCGCCCACATGGCGTCCCACAGCGCGCGATCCAGCGCCCGCCCCGGGAGCATCGGCGAAACCCCGTGCCGGAACAGCACTTCCGCGCGATATACGTTCCCGACCCCGGCCAGCACCGCCTGATCCATCAGCAATGCGGCGATCGTCGTGCGAGAACGCGAAATCCGTTCCCACGCACGCTCGGGCTTCGCGTCCCGGCGCAGCGGGTCCGGGCCCAGCCGCGCCTTGATCGCGTCGACCTGCGCCGGGTCCAGCAATTCGCACCGGGTCGGGCCGCGCAGATCCGTCCAGTGGGTGCGGCCGACCAGCCGCATCCGCACCTGGCCGACCGGCTCGGTCTCCGGCAGCGATGCTTCGCCGAACGTGCCGTACAGACCTAAGTGGACATGGACTGTCCCCAAAGGACCGTAGTGATGAAACAGGTGTTTCCCGTACGCCTCAGCGGAAACGAGCACCTGCCCGTCGAGTTTCTCCGCCTCCGCGGCGAACCGGCCCTGCGGGCTGCTGAGGCCGACCGGTCCGCCGGCGTAGCGGCGTTGGTGAAGACGGGCGAGCCGATGGAGCGTGTGCCCCTCGGGCATCAGGCCTCCGGCAGGGCGGGCGGGGTGCCGGTGCGCTCGTAGTCGAGCAGCTGCTGCACGCGCCGCGTGTGGCGCTCGGCCGGGTCCACCGGCGTGGCCAGGAACGCCTCGACGATCTCGGTCGCCTGCTCCTGCGTGTGCATCCGGGCGCCGACGCCCAGCACCTGGGCGTGGTTGTGCTGGCGGGTCAGCTGCGCGGTTTCGACGCTCCAGCCGAGCCCGGCGCGGATGCCCGGCACCTTGTTCGCGGCGATCTGCTCGCCGTTGCCGGACCCGCCGATGACGATGCCCAGGCTGCCCTCGTCGGCAGCCACGCGGCGCGCGGTTTCGACGCAGAACGCCGGGTAGTCGTCGGCCGCGTCGTAGACGAACGGACCGATGTCGGTCACCTCGTGCCCCTGTTCGCCGAGGTGGCGGACAAGGTGGTTCTTCAGCTCGAAACCGGCATGGTCGGATCCCAAGTAGACACGCACAGCGGGAGTGTGCCATCTCGCCGCCGACCCGGCATGCTCCGGGGGTGGACAGCGCGGCGCAGCACGGCTCGGACGTCCGGCTCGAATGGGGCGGCGAAGGCGTCGGGATCCTCGGCCGGGACTGCGCCGTGCTGATCGTCGTGGACGTGCTTTCCTTCTGCACCACAACGGATCTCGTCACGAGCCGGGGCGGCCGGGTGCTGCCGGTGCGGTGGCGGGACGAACGCGGGATCGCCGAGGCGCGCGGGGCCGGAGCGGTCATGGCGGGCGAAGGGGAATGGTCGCTCCGGCCGTCTTCTGTGACGGAGATCCCGTCCGGCCCGCTGCTCGCCCTCCCGTCCCCCAATGGAGCGACGCTTTGCGCGGCCGCGGCGAAAACCGGCGCGCACGTCCTGGCCGGATGCCTGCGGAATGCGTCGGCGACCGCGGCGAAAGCCAGGGAAATCGCCGGAGAACGGCCGATCGGCGTGATTCCCGCCGGAGAGCGCTGGGGCGTCGACATGTTCGGCGGCACCGAATTCGGCCCGTTGCGGCCGTGTGTCGAGGACCAGCTGGGCGCGGGCGCGATCGTCAGCGCGCTGACCGGCTCGCGGTCCGCCGAAGCGGCGCTCGCGGCGGCTGCCTACGCGGCCACCGACGTCGCGGCCGCGCTGCGCGACTGCGCTTCCGGCCGGGAACTCGCCGCCGCTGGCCACGAAAACGACGTGATCCTCGCCGCGCAGCAGGACGTCAGCGCTAGCGTGGCGAGGCTGTCGCACGGAATCCTGGAGGGGCAATGAGCTGGACCGAGGTGGCCGACGGGGTTTACGCCCGCCGGTACGACGAACTGGACCTCACGACCGGCCTGGTGCTCGGCCAGGAGAAATGCCTGGTGATCGACACGCGTGGCGACATCGACCAGGGTGCCGAATTCGCCGCCGCGATCCGCGAGCTGACCGAGCTGCCGTGGTCGGTCGTCTACACGCACGCGCATTTCGACCACGCCTTCGGCACGACGCCGTTCCTGCCGTGCGACGTGTGGGCCCACCCCGGCTGCTTGCAAGCCATGCTGAAGAACGGCGAAGCCGACAAGCGAACCTGGGCGGCCCACTACCGCGAAGAGGGCAAGCCGGAAATCGCCGACGCCATCGAGCGCACCGGGCTCATGCCGCCGGACCGCCTCGTGTCCGACCGCGCCGAACTCGACCTCGGCGGCCGTACCGTCGCGCTCGTGCACCCCGGTCTCGCGCACACCGACCACGATCTCCTGGTGCACGTGCCCGACGTCGACGTCGTCTTCGCCGGAGACGTCGTGGAACACGGCCCGCACGGCTTCACCGCGTACTCGTTCGGTCCCGACGACCAGCTCGACGCGTGGGCCGCCGCGATGGACGCGCTGCTCGCACTCGAACCGCGCGTCGTCGTACCCGGGCACGGCGACCCGGTGGATGAAACCTTCGTGCGCACGCATCGCGACGGCCTGCTGCGCCTGCACGAACTGAAAACCGCCAAAACCCCGCTCGGCGAAGCACTGAAAACCTCGCCCTACCCCGAAGACGTCACCAGGGCAGCGCTGGGGTGCTGATCCCAGCCGGAACCGGGACCAGCACCCGCGAGCGGGTCAGTCGAAGTTCAGCTCGCCGGTCCGGGTGCGCTTGAGCTCGAAGAAGTCCGGGTAGCTCGCCAGCGCGACCGCCCCGTCGAACACCTTCAGCGCGTCCTCGCCCCGCGGGATCGACGACAGCACCGGGCCGAAGAACGCGGTCCCGTTGACGTGGATGGTCGGCGTGCCGACGTCCATGCCGACCGGGTCCATGCCCTCGTGGTGGCTCTTGCGCAGCGCTTCGTCGTACTCGGCCGATTCGCCGGCCTCGGCGAGCTCGGCCGGGGCGCCGATCGCGGCCAGCGCCTCCTTGATGACGATCTTGCGGTCCTCGTTGTGCTGGTTGTGGTAGCGGGTGCCGAACTCGGTGTAGAAGTTCCGCACCGCTTCCTGGCCCTGCGTCTGCGCCAGCGCGGTGGCGACGCGGACCGGCGCCCAGCCCTCGCTCAGCAGCGCCTTGTACCGCTCGGGCAGGTCTTCGCGGCCTTCGTTCAGCACCGACAGGCTCATCACCCGGAAGGTCAGGTCCAGCTCGCGGTGCTTCTCCACTTCCAGGATCCACCGCGACGAGATCCACGCGAACGGGCAGATCGGGTCGAAGTAGAAGTCCACCTTCGTGGGCTGGGACGAGTCAGTCATTTTCACGGGCTCCTCGGCGAGGCTGCTCCCCGGCGCTCGCCGAGGGCGGGGCGAACCCCCGCATGCGGGGCAACGCGGCGGCCCCTCCGCATTGTTCCCTGGTCGCCGCTCCCGGGCGCGTCATGATTGGATGCTGAACGTCGTGCCCACCGGAACCGAAGACCAGAGGTGCCCGTGCCCGCCCCCAACCTGACGCGTGACGAAGCCAAGCAGCGCTCCGGCCTGCTGGACGTGTCGTCCTACGACATCGAGCTGGACCTCACCGACGGCAGCGGCCGTCCCGGGGAGAAGACCTTCCGCTCCACCACCACGGTGCGGTTCTCCAGCAGCCGTCCCGGCGAAGCGTCGTGGATCGACCTCGTCGCCGAAGGCGTCCGCTCCGCCGTGCTGAACGGCGCCGAGCTCGACGTCAGCGGCTACGCCGAGGAAAAGGGCATCGCGCTGCCCGGCCTTGCCGCGGACAACGAGCTCGTCGTCACCGCGGACTGCCGCTACATGAACACCGGCGAGGGCCTGCACCGCTTCGTCGACCCGGTCGACGACGGCGTGTACCTCTACACCCAGTTCGAGACCGCCGACGCGAAGCGCATGTTCGCCTGCTTCGACCAGCCGGACCTCAAGTCCGTCTACCGGCTCGCGGTGCACGCCCCGCGCGACTGGAAGGTCGTGTCCAACGCGCTCGTCGAAAGCGCCGAGGACACCGAGGACGGCGCGCGCCGCACGCGGTTCGCCGAATCCGAGCGGATTTCCACCTACCTGGTGGCGCTGGTCGCCGGCCCGTACGCGGAATGGACCGACGAGTTCCGCGACGAGCACCGCACCATCCCGCTCGGCATCTACTGCCGCGCGTCGCTCGCCGAGCACATGGACGCCGAGCGGCTGTTCGTCGAAACCAAGCAGGGTTTCGCCTTCTACCACGAGAAATTCGGCACCCCGTACCCGTTCTCCAAGTACGACCAGCTGTTCGTGCCGGAGTTCAACGCGGGCGCGATGGAGAACGCCGGCGCGGTCACCTTCCTCGAGGACTACGTCTTCCGCAGCCGCGTCACCCGCTACGCCTACGAGCGGCGCGCCGAAACGCTGCTGCACGAGATGGCGCACATGTGGTTCGGCGACCTGGTCACCATGCGCTGGTGGGACGACCTGTGGCTGAACGAGTCGTTCGCGACCTTCGCGAGCGTGTTCGCCCAGGCCGAGGCGACCGAGTACAAGAACGCCTGGACCAGCTTCGCGAACATCGAGAAGTCCTGGGCCTACCGCCAGGACCAGCTGCCCTCGACGCACCCGATCGCGGCCGACATCGTCGACCTGCACGCGGTCGAGGTCAACTTCGACGGCATCACCTACGCCAAGGGCGCGAGCGTCCTCAAGCAGCTGGTGTCCTACGTCGGCATCGACCACTTCCTCGACGGCCTCAAGGTCTACTTCGGCAAGCACGCCTGGGGCAACGCCACGCTGGCCGACCTGCTGGCGGCGCTGGAGGAAGCGTCCGGCCGCGATCTGTCGTGGTGGAGCGCGGAATGGCTGGAGACCACCGGCCTCAACTCGCTCAGCCCGCGCTACGAGATCGCCCCCGACGGCACCTTCGCGTCGTTCGCCGTCGTGCAGACCGGCGCGAAGCCGGGCGCCGGCGAACTGCGCACGCACCGCGTCGCGGTCGGCGTGTACGACGAGGACGGCGACGGCAAGATCGTGCGCACCCGCCGCGTCGAACTGGACGTGACCGGCGAGCGCACCGAGGTGCCGGACCTGGTCGGCCAGGCCGCGGGCAAGCTCGTGCTGGTCAACGACGACGACCTGACCTACTGCCGGATGCGGCTGGACCCGGCGTCGCTGACCACGCTGATCGACCGGATCGGCGACATCACCGACTCGCTGCCGCGCACGCTGTGCTGGTCGGCCGCGTGGGAGATGACGCGCGAGGCCGAGTTGAAGGCCCGCGATTTCGTCACCTTGGTGGCGCGCGGGATCCATGCCGAGAGCGAGGTCGGCGTGGTGCAGCGGCTGCTGCTGCAGGCGCAGACCGCGCTGAACTCTTACGCCGACCAGAAGTGGGCGGCCGCCGAGGGATGGCCCGCGTTCAGCGGGCGGCTGCTGGAGCTGGCGCAGACCGCCGAGGCCGGGTCGGACCACCAGCTGGCGTTCGTGAACTCGCTCGCCGGGGGCGTTCTTGATGAGAAGACGCTGACGGTGATCGCCGGGTGGCTTGACGGGTCGGCGCCGTTGCCGGGGCTGACCGTGGACACGGATCTGCGGTGGCGGTTGTTGCAGGCGTTGGTGGCGCATGGGAAGGCTGGCGCGGACGAGATCAACGCTGAGCAGGCGCGGGACGACACCGCCGCGGGGCGGCGGCATGCTGAGCGGTCTCGGGCGTTGCAGCCGACTGCTGAGGCCAAGGCGGATACTTGGCAGCGGGCTATTTACGACGACGAGATTCCCAACGCGGTCAGCGATGCGTTGATTTCCGGGTTCTCGCACCCGGGGCAGAAGCATTTGCTCGGGGAGTATGTCGAGCGGTATTTCGAGGTGATCGACGACGTGTGGGCTCGGCGGTCCAGCGAGCGGGCGCAGCCTACGGCTATCGGGTTGTATCCGTCTTGGGCGGTTGAGGCTGAGACGGTGAACGCTTCGGACGAGTGGCTTGCTGGGGAGCATCCGGCGGCGTTGCGGCGGTTGGTTTCGGAGGGGCGCGCGGGGATCGTCCGGGCGTTGGCTGCTCGGGATTTCGATAGTCAGGGGTGAGGTGGTTCTGATTCGGCTCGTCGCCTGGCGGCGACATTGCGCCTCGGGGGGTGAGTGGGCACCCCGAAGCCCAGTGTGCTGACGGTTCGGGGGGGGGGGGGGGGGGGGGGAAGAAGGGGCCTGGAACCCCCCCCCAACCCCCAAAAAAGAAAAAAAG
>NZ_JBVJOE010000004.1:11495-106625 GCF_055583325.1 Amycolatopsis sp. NPDC104775 | reverse complement strand
CGGGTTTTGGTGGTGTTTGGGGTTTGGGCGCAGAAACAGCCCCGCCGCCCCCCCCACCCCCCCCCGAACCGCAGAGAAGGCTTCGTATCGGGGTGCAGGGCGGGGGCTGGGCGCCTCGGATGGTTGGGTGCATCGGTGGCGGTTTCAGGCGCGGCTTGAGTGCGTGTTGTCTTGGGGTTCGCGGTGTGCGTCTCGATGTGGCGTTGAGGCGCATCCGGGGGGTGCTGGGCGGGCGTGGGCGCTGAAGGAGCACGTGAGCATCGCCGGGCGCGAGGGGCGCCCGGGGGGGAATCTGAGTCTGTGAGGGTTCCCCTCACGAAAATGTCTGGGCTGAAACGTAAAAAGAGCCGATACGCCAGGGCGTATCGGCTCTTCGAGGTTGTGCGGGAACTAGTGCTTCGGGGCGGGGCCCGCTTGGTCGCTCAGCATGCGCAGGGCGTTGACCAGGCCGCCGGTCAGGTCGCCTTCCTTGAAGGAGGCCACCATGCTCGCCACGGCCAGGTTCGCGCCGCGGTCGGGGAGGCGGGAGTGCGAGCGTTCGCCGGTGACGATCTCGATCGCGCGCTGGGCGGGGGAAACCGCCAGCAGCACCGCGTTCGAGGGGTTCTCGGTGGCGGCGTGCAGGGCTTCCGCGCCGGCCCGGGTGTCCTCGCCGAGGTCGCCGAGGTAGATGCTGAAGTCGAGGCCGGCCTCGCGCGTCGCGAAGGTCAGGGCCTCGTCCAGGCGCGCGAGCTGCTGCACCGTGAACGGGCTCGTCGGCGCGGCGGGCTCGTACATCTTCGCCGCGGACAGCCGGCCGCTGTTGGTGATGACCTCGCCGAAGGCCAGGTCCTTCTCCGCGACCGCGGTCCGGGTCAGTTCACCACTTGCCACGAGCGCCTCCTGCGGCCGTCGAAGCGCCCGCGGGCGCCGCATTCACGTCAACCGCCGGTGCGTGGCCGGCTCCTACGCCGTCCGGGTTGGCGGTCCACCACATCGCGGGGTACTCCCACGGCTGCCCCGGCCGGTACCGCGGCGTCCCCGAGAACTTCTTCCGCAAGGTCGCGGCGCCGACCACGAAGTAAATGGCCCCGGGGATGACCGCGTAGACCAGGATCGTCTCGACAACGTTCACGCCGGTGAGCGTATCGGATGCCTCCCGCGCCCACCGCGCGACACCGGCGACCGGGGGCGACCGTTCGCCGCCGCTGAGGCGCCGTCCGCCGCTTGGCCCGCCCCCGCTGGAACGTTGGGGCGAAGGGCTGCGGGCCGAAAGATGGCAACTCGCCGTACAGGCGGCCGTACCGGGCGATACCGGCTTGTCCGAACCCTGAAATCCTCGTAGCTTTTTCACCTGTACGGGCCTTGCGCCCACCTCCCCAGCTCCAGCCCGTCACGCACCGGTCCCAGGAGGACACCTCATGCAGAGCGTCCAGACCCCCGCTCAGGCGATCACCGAGACCATTTCGTCACCCAGCGAGACCGAATTCGTGACCGGAACGCGGGTCACGTCCGGCACCAGGGTTACGCGCGGCACTCGGGTCACCCGCGGAACCCGGGTCACCGCGGGCACTCGCGTGACAATGGGTACCCGCGTCACCATGGGAACCGAAATCATCCGGGGCACGCGCGTCACCCGCGGGACCCGCGTCACGGCCGGAACTCGCGTCACGATGGGCACCCGCGTCACCCGGGGCACGCGGGTCACCCGCGGAACCCGCGTCACCTGCGGCACGCGCGTCACGATGGGCACGCGCGTCACCCGCGGAACCCGGGTCACCGCCGGAACCCGCGTCACGATGGGCACCCGCGTCACCCGAGGCACGCGCGTCACGCGCGGAACCCGGGTCACCATGGGCACCCGCGTCACCTGCCAGGCCGACTACAGCCTCGCCGCCTGAGCACGGCCGGGCACCGGACTGGGGGACGTCCAGCGAGGATCCATCGGCTCGCCCCGGCCGCCGCGAAGGCAGCCGGGGCGCCGGCGTGTCCGGGGAAAACCGGCGCTAGGCCGCCGACCCGAGGTACGGCCGCCACAGCGGATCGGCCTCTTTGGAATGCGCCAGCAGCCGCCAGTGCGGGCCGTGCGGAGCGCGCGGCACCACGCGCAGCCGCCAGCCGAGCTCCGACAGGAGCCGGTCGGCCTTGCGGTGGTTGCACTTCGCGCAGCAGGCGACGCAGTTGGTCCAGCTGTGCGGACCTCCCTTGCTGCGGGGGACGACGTGGTCGATAGTCTCGGCGCGCCCGCCGCAGTAGGCGCAGCGGTGCCGGTCCCGGTGCATCAGCCCGGCCCGGGTCAGCGGCACCTGCGCCCGGTAGGGCACCCGCACGTACGTGCTGAGCCGGATCACCGAGGGAACGGGCAGCGACACCGTCGCGGCGTGCAGTTCCACGCCGCCCGGATCGCCGTGGACGACCTCCGCCTTGCCGCACATGACGAGCACCACCGCGCGCCGCATGGGCACCGCGGTCAGCGGCTCGAAAGTGGCGTTGAGCAGGAGGACCCGGCGCCGCCCCCAGGCCGGGGCGACCGGATCGCGGGCTCTACGCTGTCCGGGCGGACGGGACGCTCCCCCTGGACGGGTCCCCGGCCCGGACGGGACGGAGCCGCCGGATGCGGACCCTCCCGGGCAGGCACGCAGGATCGCCTCCGGCGGCAGCTCGGCCATGGCTTGGCCGGCGCCGCCGAGGGGGACGGGTTGTCGGTCTGGCACTCGACCACCTCCACCGGTGCAGGCATAGTCGACCACACATCAGGGCCCCGGCGCACGCGTGTTCTGTGACGTGTCACATACCCGCGACCCGGCGGCCACCCCGCGGCCGCCTGCGCGCCGCCGGGACAACGAAGCGAGGAAGGACTTTCTCCGCCAGTGAATGCCGTGCTCAGCGCCCCACCCACCTGCATTTCCGAGACCGGGTCGTGGTGCGCCCAGGTCTATTCGGTCACGCACAACGAGTGGCTCGCCGCGTCGGCGGGCTGGCTCCTCACGAAGCCGCTGAAGATCATCATGATCCTCGTCATCGCGTTCGTGGTGCGCTATCTCACGAAGCGGCTGATCGAGCGGGTCACCACGCTCCCGGCCTCCGGCGGAAACGGCAAGATCCCGTCGCTGCTGCGGCCGCTGCGCGAACGCGCGCCGGAGATGCTCGGCACCGCCGTGGCGGAGCGGCGCAGGCAGCGGGCCAAGACGATCGGCTCGGTGCTGAAGTCGATGGCCACGTTCCTGATCTACGGCCTCGCGTTCATCCTCGTGCTCGGCGAACTGGGCATCGACCTGGCCCCGATCATCGCCTCGGCCGGGATCGTCGGCGTCGCGCTCGGGTTCGGCGCGCAGAATCTGGTCAAGGACTTCCTTTCCGGGATGTTCATGATGATCGAGGACCAGTACGGCGTCGGCGACGTCGTGGACATCGGCGAGGCGACCGGCACCGTCGAGGCGGTCGGGCTGCGCATCACCACGCTGCGCGACCTCAAGGGCACCGTCTGGTACGTCCGCAACGGCGAGGTGCTGCGCGTCGGCAACTCGAGCCAGGGCTTCGCCTACGCCGTGGTGGACGTCCCGCTGAGCTACTCCGCGGACGTCGACAAGGCCACCGAGGTGCTCAGCGGCGCGGCCACGAAGGCGGTCGAATCCGACGCGCTCTCGGCGAACGTGCTGGAGCCGCCGGAGATGCTCGGCGTCGAACAGGTCACGCCCGAGGGAATCGTGTTGCGCCTGACGGTGAAGGTGCGACCGGGCAAGCAGTGGGCGGTGCAGCGGAAGCTGCGCGGGCAGCTGCTCGGCGCGCTGGAAGAGGCCGGTTTCGAACCGCCGCTCGGCCGGTTGCTGTCGTCGATGCAGGACAAGCAGCCGGGCGCGCAGCGGAGCTGAGACAGGGCAAGATGGAAGGGTGTCGACTGTGAGCGAGCCGGAACCGGCGAACCTGTACGAGGCGGTGGGCGGCGAACCGACCTTCCGCCGCATCATCAAGCGGTTCTACGAGGAAGTGGCCCGCGACGAGGTGCTGCGCCCGCTCTACCCGGAGGAGGACCTCGGCCCGGCGGAGGAACGGTTCCGGCTGTTCCTCATCCAGTACTGGGGCGGTCCGCACACCTATTCCGACCAGCGCGGCCACCCCCGGCTGCGGATGCGGCACGCGCCGTTCAAGATCGGCCCGATCGAACGCGACGCGTGGCTGCGCTGCATCCGGATCGCGATCGACGAGGAGAACCTGCCCGAGCCGTACCTCAGCCAGCTGTGGGCGTACCTGGAAATGGCCGCGCACAGCATGATGAACAGCTTCGTCTGATGAGACGGAAGGTCGCGGGCAGGCGACCGGACGGCCGTGCGCGGCCGTCGTGGTGGTCGGACGCGGTGTTCTACGAGATCTACGTGCGGTCGTTCGCCGATTCGGGCGAGGACGGCATCGGCGATCTCGAGGGCATCCGCAGCAAGCTCGGCTACCTGGAACTGCTGGGCGTCGACGCGCTGTGGCTGACGCCGTTCTACCCCTCGCCGATGGCCGACCACGGCTACGACGTGGCGGACCCGCGCGGCGTCGACCCGATGTTCGGCACCCTCGGCGACTTCGACGTGCTGCTCACCGAGGCGCACCGGCGCGGCATCCGGGTCACCGTGGACGTGGTGCCGAACCACACGAGCAACCAGCACGCGTGGTTCAAATCCGCGCTCGCGGCCGGCCCGGGCAGCCCGGAGCGGGAGCGCTACCACTTCCGCGACGGCCGCGGGCCCGGCGGGGCCGAGCCGCCCACCAACTGGGTCAGCGTGTTCGGCGGCCCGGCGTGGACGCGGGTCCCGGACGGGCAGTGGTACCTGCACCTGTTCGCGCCGCAGCAGCCGGACCTGAACTGGGCCAATCCGGACGTCCGCGCCGATCTGGAGCGGACCCTGCGGTTCTGGCTCGACCGGGGCGTGGACGGGTTCCGGATCGACGTCGCGCACGGGATGGCCAAACCGTCCGGGCTGCCCGACATGGATCCGGGCACGCCCGCGCACGGCGGCGGCGCGCCCGGCGATCCGCGGTTCGACGACGACGGCGTGCACGAGGTGCACCGGCTGATCCGCAAGGTGCTCGACGAGTACCCGGACGCGATGGCCGTGGGTGAGATCTGGGTGCAGGACGAGGAGCGCCTGGCGCGCTACCTGCGGCCGGACGAACTGCACCTGGCGTTCAACTTCCGCCTGGTGCTGACGCATTTCGACGCGGACGCGATGCGCACGTCGATCGAGCGTTCGCTGGCGGTGCCGCGCGCGGCGGGCGCTCCGGCGACCTGGACGCTGGCCAACCACGACGTCTGGCGCGCGGCGAGCCGGTACGGCGGCGGCGCGGCCGGTCTCCGCCGGGCGCGCGCGATGGCGCTGGTGGAACTCGCCTTGCCCGGCGCGGTCTACCTGTACCAGGGCGAAGAGCTGGGGCTGCCGAACGCCGACCTGCCGCTGGAGGCGATGACCGACCCGCGCGCCCGCTCACAGGGCCCGGAATTCAGCCGCGACGGAGAACGCGTGCCGCTGCCGTGGGAGGGCACGCTTCCGCCGTACGGGTTTTCGCGCACCGCACAGACCTGGCTGCCGATGCCCGCGGACTGGGCCGGGCTCACCGTGGAACGGCAGCTCGAAGACCCGGACTCGACGTTGTCGCTATACCGGCGCGCGGTGGAACTGCGCAAGCACCATCCGGCGTTCCGGGGCGGCGACGAACTGCAGTGGTACGGCGCGCCCGCGGGCTGTTTCGCGTTCCGCCGCGGCCGGGGCGGCCTGATCTGCGCGCTGAACACTTCGGCCAGCTCGATCGTGCTGCCGCCGGGCGAGGTGCTGCTGACCAGCAGCCCGCTGGTCGACGGCAGGCTCGCCCCGGATTCGGCCGCCTGGCTCGGGTAGCCCGGCGCAGGCGGCCGCGGGCGAGAACTCCGGCCGGTCAGACGCGGGCGGTCGCCTCCAGCCCGAGCATGTCGAGCAGACCGCGCAGGTCGTCCACGTCGTGCGCGTGTCCCGCGACGGTGCGCGCGGCGTGTTCCTGCTGGACGCGCAGGTCTTGCTCCGCGGACACCCGGGCACGGGCGAATTCACTGGTTTCGGCGGACAGCGGACGTCGTTCCGAGCGCATGTCGCTCCTCGTCGAGGTGGAAGGGGCCACCGGCGGCGCCGCACGAGACGCGCGGACCCGCCGGGGACGACGCCGGCTCGAACGCCGGCGCACGGTGAGACTTCTCGACGGAACAGACGCTACTCCCCCGCTCCGGCCCGCCCGCGCGCCGTCCCGTCCGCGCGCGTCGCGGCGTCCACAATGGACCCTCCGCGTCGCCAGCTCTGGTGAGACCGGCCGCGGCGTGCTTTACTGATGTCGGTCGTGTTTTGTGTTCGTGCGGTGGGTACGTCCCGCAGCTACGCTCGCAAGATGTAGCGGGCGTGGTGTTTCTCTTTTCGGAAGGCACACCGTCGGTTGCCAGGCCCGGATGCCGAGGTGGCATCTGTTGTGAGTCCGATGGAGATCGTTTTTATGACGCAAGGCACCGTGAAGTGGTTCAACGCCGAAAAGGGCTTCGGGTTCATCAGCCCGGACGACGGCAGCGCCGACGTGTTCGTGCACTACTCGGAGATCCAGGGCAACGGGTTCCGCAGCCTTGAGGAGAACGCGCGCGTGGAGTTCGAGGTCGGCCAGGGCCAGAAGGGCCCGCAGGCCACCGGCGTCCGCGCCATCTGAGTCTCAGCGGTGTTTCCCCTGGTGCGGAAGGATTTCCGCACCAGGGGCCCGCGCCGAAGCGGACTTTTCCGCCCACGGCAGCCGAAATATTCGGCTTTCCTTTGGTGCGCCGGTGGTTTTTCCCGGCGGCACAAGATCTTCCGCGGCCCGGGAACCCGGACGCGGGATCGCCCGTTGACCAGAGCAGGCCGCGACTGGCCCTGAGGCCCTCCCCTGCCTGGTCGGTTCGCATGCCCCGGCTCCTCGCCCTCGGCGGCTCCCCCTTCCGCCCGGGCTCCCGCCGCGGCACCGGCCTCGGCCCCCGCAGAGCGCGGCGGCCGGACCTGCTCGAGTAGGAGCGTTTACCCATCGAAACCCAGAGCACCGTCCAGCGTCCCCCGAAATCGCCCCAGCCCATGCTCGCCGGCCAGAAGAGCGGCACCGAGGCGTTCCTGGTGAAGCTCTTCGCCGTCGTCCCCCTCCTGGCCGTCGCCGCCGCCGTGCCCCTGGCGTGGGGCTGGGGGCTGAGCTGGCTGGACGTCGGCCTCGCCGCCGCGTTCTACTGCGTCAGCGGCCTCGGCATCACCGTCGGCTTCCACCGGTACTTCACCCACGGCTCGTTCCGCGCCCGCCGCGGCCTGCGGATCGCGCTCGCCGTCGCGGGCAGCATGGCCATGCAGGGACCGGTGATCGACTGGGTCGCCGACCACCGCCGCCACCACGCGTACTCCGACCGCGACGGCGACCCGCATTCGCCGTGGCGCTTCGGCACTTCGCCCGCCGCGCTCGCGAAGGGCTTCTGGCACGCGCACATGGGCTGGCTGTTCGGCCGCGACCGGACCAACCCGCGCCGGTTCGCCCCGGACCTGCTCGACGACACCGACCTGCGGACGATCGACCGGCTCTTCCCGGTGCTCACCGCCGCGACGCTGCTGCTGCCCGCGCTCATCGGCGGCCTGGCGACGATGAGCTGGTGGGGCGCGCTGACCGCGTTCTTCTGGGCCGGGCTGGTCCGGGTCGCCGTGCTGCACCACGTGACCTGGTCGGTCAACTCGCTGTGCCACCTGATCGGCGAGCGTCCGTTCGAGGCGCGCGACCGTTCGGCGAACTTCTGGCCGCTGGCGATCGCGTCGTTCGGCGAGTCCTGGCACAACTCCCACCACGCCGACCCGACCGGGGCCCGGCACGGCGTCGGCCGCGGCCAGCTCGACATCTCCGCGCGGCTGATCTGGATGTTCGAGAAGTTCCGGTGGGCCTCGCACGTGCGCTGGCCGCGGGCGGAACGCCTCGCGCGCAAGCTCAAGACCGCTTGACCGAAGCTCAGGCCCTGCGGACCCGCTCCTCGAGCCGGGTCCGCAGGTCGCCGCGGCTGGACACGGCCAGCACCGGCCGCGGGCTCCCGGCCTGCTCGGCCGAGGCCACGACGTCCGCGACGAACTTCCGCACCCGCTCCGGCGCGGGCGTCACGTCGCCGCCCAGCTGGGCCACCTGCTGCGGGGCTTCGGCGGGCGTCGTCTCCACCGCCACCGACCAGCCCTGCCGCATGGTCCACAACAGCATCAAATCCCGTCCGGGGAACCGCGGGGACCGGCCGCTCAGCGCGACATAGGCGGTGATCGTGTCGGTGACCTCGCACGACGTGCACTCCACCGACACCCCGACCGCGGCCGCGACCTCGCGCACATACGCGGCCAATGCCTGCCGCAGCACCTGCGGATCGTCGGCGGTGGGCAGGGACATCGGGCGTTCCGGACCGGACAGGAGCATGGGTCTCCTCTTCCGCCGCCGCTTCCGCTTCGCGCGGAAAACGAACCGGGGTCGTCGAATCGCGCGAAGCCCGGCGGTCGCGATGATCGGGGTCGCACCGGATCGGGCATCCGGCAGCTGGACCGGACTCCGACTCTACCCGCTGGGACAACCCCCGCAGCCGGAATCGACCCGTCCGGCCGCCGCGGAAACCGGTTGGCCCAGGCGGAATCCGCGGCCGACATGGCGATCCGCGCGGCGAAGAGTCCGATGTGGACAGACGGCGCGGCCTCACCCGCCCGAGTCACGCAGTTCTCGAAACCGCGTCCCTGCCCCGGGGCGCGTCCCCTGACCGGCTGCCGCCGGGATCACCCCGACTGGCCGCCGTAATCACCCGGCTGGCCGCCATCCGCCGACTCGGCGATCGACGTGACCGCCCACGCGGCGAACAACCCCGCCTGCACGTACGGCGCGGCCTCGCCCACCGCGCGCACCACCGACCGGGCACGGCCAGGCCGGGGTTCAGCGTCCGGCGCGGGCTCCGCGTCCGCGGGCCGGTCGGTGCGCCACGGCGTCTCCTCGGCCCGGACCTCGGCGAGGAAGTCCGCGGTCGGGTCGCCGTCCGGTTCGGTCATGCGGTCAACGATGACACCGCCGAACGGCTCCCGCCAGCACTTCGCCTCAGAACAGCAGCGGCAGCAGCGCTTGGCGCCGCTTGAGCACCGCGCCGTAGCGGGCGTCGAGGCGCAGCCACGAGTCGGTGGCGGTCACGCGGACCACGTCGCCGTCGATCGACGAATCGA
Source organism: Amycolatopsis sp. NPDC104775 (assembly GCF_055583325.1). Lineage (NCBI taxonomy): Bacteria > Bacillati > Actinomycetota > Actinomycetes > Pseudonocardiales > Pseudonocardiaceae > Amycolatopsis > Amycolatopsis sp. NPDC104775. Next base: position 97,416 of record NZ_JBVJOE010000004.1, on the reverse strand, counting down.
ACAGGCCCATCCCGGACAGCGCGAACAGGCACCGCATCTGGACCTTGACCTCGAGGTCTCCCCCGGTGACGGTGAGCACCGCCTGGTCCATCAGCGAGGCGGGCGGCGTGCCGTGCGGACCGGCGTTGTCGCGGGCGAGCGCGACGCCGCGGTCGGCGAGGTCCGAGATCACGCCGACCGGCAGCTCGTCGACCTTCTGCCAGCGGCCGGACACCGGCAGTTCGGCGTGCCACAGCAGATCGCGCGCCGGACCCGGGTCCATCACCTCGCCGCCCGCGACGGCGAGCGCCGCGAGCAGTTCGTTGCCCGACACCGTGACGTCCGCCGGGGTCACCGTGCCCGCCACCGCGCGAGTCGCGAGGACCTCGAACGGCGTGGCCGTCCACGCCTCGACGACGTCGTCGCCCCGGCGGCGCAGCCGGACGGCGGTCGTGCCGTCCAGCCGCACCGCGCGGGCCACGAACGCGCTGAGCGTCTCCCGGTCGTCCGGATCGGGGATCCGCAGCTCAGGCATCGGCCAGCACCCGCTTGAGGAATTCCGATTCCTCGTCGCTGAGCCGGCGCGGCCGGAGCTTGACCGTGTCGTACGGGGCCAGCACGGTCTCCGCGGTGACCGCGACCGGATCGGTCGCTTCCGGGCCGGTCCGCACGACGTACCCGAGCGTCACCGTCGCGGCCCTCAGCTCGGCGAGCGTGATCTCCACGCGCACCGAACGGCCGGGCGCCGCGACGATCGGCGCGCGATAATGCACGCCGAGCTTCACGACCACGACGCCCTTCGGCAGCTCGGTGAGCCCCGCGCGCTCGGCTTCGCCGAACAGCACGGGCACCCGGGCCTCTTCGAGCAGCGTCACCACGTTCGCGTGGTTGACGTGCCCGTACACGTCCATGTCCGACCATCGCGGCTGGACGTGGGAAACGAATGTCACCGCACCGTGCTCCGGATCTGGCGCGCGGCGACGGACAGCGTCGCGAGGTCGAGCCGCCCGGAACGGGTGATCTCGTCCAGCGCCACGCGCGCCCGCGAAAGCCGCGACGCGTTGGCTTTCTCCCATTGCTCGATCTGCTCGTCGACGGACAGGTCCTGGTCGCTGTGCCGCAGCGCGTCGAGCGCGATCGCGCGCAGGGAACCGTACACGTCGTCGCGCAGCGAGAGCCGGGCGAGGGCGTGCCAGCGGTTGCCGCGTTCCAGCGCGCTGATCTCGGTGAGCATCTTGTCGATGTCCAGGTGGTCCGACAGCGCGTAGTACAGCTCGGCGGTGTCGGCCGGGGTGTGCGTCGCGTCGAGCCCGACCTGCTGTTCGGCCAGCTCCGCCACCTCGACCACGTCGAGCAGGCCGTAGCTGTGCAGCAGCAGCGCCACCCGGCGGGCGAGATCGGCGGGCACGCCCTTCTCGACCAGCCCGGCCGCGTCCTGCTCCACCGACTCCAGTTCGCGCCCGCGCAGCAGCTCGCCCAGCTTCGGGCCGAGTTCCGCGAGCACCGGGCCGAACCGGTTGATCTCGGCCAGCGGCGCGAGCGGCTGCGGGCGGTTGGTGAGGAACCAGCGCGCTGCCCGGTCGAGCAGCCGCCGCGTCTCCAGCACCATCCGGTCCGCGACCGCGGTCGGCACCACGTTGTCCAGCGCGTCGATCTCGGCCCACAGCTTCGGCAGGTCGTAGACGTGCGTGACCACCGCGTACGCGCGCACCGCGTCGGTGGCGGTCGCGTTCATCTCCTCCATCAGGCGGTAGACGAACGAGATGCCGCCGCCGTCGACCAGCTCGTTGGTGATCAGCGTGGTGATGATCTGGCGGCGCAGCGGGTGCTGCGCGATCGCGGCGGCGAACGGCTCCCGCAGCGGAGCCGGGAAGTACTCCGGCAGCCTGCGGGTGAACACCTCGGACTCGGGCAGGTCGGAGGCGAGCAGCTCGTCCTTGAGGTCGAGCTTCACGTGCGCGAGCAGCGTCGCCAGCTCCGGCGACGTCAGGCCCTCGCCCGCCTTCTCCAGCGCGCGGAACTGCGACGGGGTCGGCAGCGCCTCCAGCTTGCGGTCGAACGCGCCCTTCGCGACCAGCGCGGACACCTGCCGCGCGTGCACCGACACCATCGGCCCGGCGTGCGCCCGGCTGACGCCGAGCACCGCGTTCTGCCGGTAGTTGTCCGCGAGCACGAGCGAACCGACCTCGTCGGTCATCTCGCCGAGCAGCTCGTTGCGCCGCGCGTGCTCCAGTTCGCCGGTCGCCACCAGGTGGTCCAGCAGGATCTTGATGTTGACCTCGTGGTCGGAGCAGTCGACACCGGCCGAGTTGTCGAGCGCGTCGGTGTTGATCTTGCCGCCGTTACGGGCGAATTCGATCCGGCCGAGCTGGGTCAGGCCCAGGTTGCCGCCCTCGCCGACGACCTTCACCCGCAGCTGGTTGCCGTTGACGCGGATCGCGTCGTTGGCCTTGTCGCCCGCCGCGGCCTGGCTTTCGCTCTCGGCCTTGACGTAGGTGCCGATGCCGCCGTTCCACAGCAGTTCGACCGGGGCCAGCAGGATCGCCTGGATCAGGTCCATCGGCGCGAGCTTCGTGACGCCCTCGTCGAGGCCGAGCGCCTCGCGGACCTGCGGGGTGATCGGGACGGTCTTGGCCGAGCGCGGGTAGATCCCGCCGCCCTCGCTGATCAGCGAACGGTCGTAGTCGTCCCACGAGCTGCGCGGGAGGTCGAACAGCCGCTTGCGCTCCTCGTAGGAGGACGCGGCGTCCGGGTTCGGGTCGAGGAAGACGTGCATGTGGTTGAACGCCGCGACCAGCCGGATGTGCTTCGACAGCAGCATCCCGTTGCCGAAGACGTCGCCCATCATGTCGCCGATGCCGACGACGGTGAAGTCCTCGGTCTGGGTGTCCTTGCCCAGCTCGCGGAAGTGCCGCTTCACGCTCTCCCACGCGCCCTTGGCGGTGATGCCCATGGCCTTGTGGTCGTAGCCGACCGAACCGCCGGAGGCGAACGCGTCGCCGAGCCAGAAGCCGTACTGCGCCGAGACCTCGTTGGCGATGTCGGAGAACTTCGCGGTGCCCTTGTCCGCCGCGACGACCAGGTAGCTGTCGTCGGTGTCGTGGCGCACCACGTTCGGCGCGGGCACGGTTTCGCCCTCGACGCGGTTGTCGGTGAGGTCCAGCAGGCCGGAGATGAACATCCGGTAGCAGGCGACGCCCTCGGCGAGCTGAGCGTCGCGGTCGACCCCGGCGTCGCCGGTCGGGGCGGGCGGACGCTTCACCACGAAGCCGCCCTTCGCGCCGACCGGCACGATCACCGCGTTCTTCACCGCCTGCGCCTTGACCAGGCCCAGGATTTCGGTGCGGAAGTCCTCCCGGCGGTCCGACCAGCGCAGGCCGCCGCGGGCGACCTCGCCGAAACGCAGGTGCACGCCCTCGACGCGCGGCGAGTACACGAAGATCTCGTACTTCGGCCGCGGCTCGGGCAGCTCCGGCACGCCGCTCGGGTCGAACTTCAGCGCCAGGTACGGCCGCGGGTTCCCGTCCGCGTCGCGCACGTGGTAGTTCGTGCGCAGGGTCGCGTTGATGACCGCGAGCAGCCGGCGCAGGATCCGGTCCTCGTCGAGGCTCGTGACCTCGTCGATCATCGAGGAGATCTCGGCGGTCAGCGATTCCGCGTGCGTTTTCCGGTCCACATCGGACAGTTGCGGATCGCAGCGGGTTTCGAACAGCCGCACCAGTTTCGTCGCGACCTCGGTGTGCTTGACGACCGTGTTCTGGATGTAGGCCTGGGAAAACGGGCTGCGCGCCTGCTGCAGGTAGCGGGAGTAGGCCCGCAGCACCGCGGCCTGGCGCCAGGTGAGCCCGGCGCGCAGGACGAGGCCGTTGAGGCCGTCGACCTCGGCGTCGCCCCGCCACGAGGCGTGGAAGGCGTCCTGGAACCGCTCGCGCACCTCGACCGCCGCGTTTTCGTCGGCTTCTTCGAGGCCCTTTTTGTCGACGCGCAGGCCGAAGTCGTAGATCCAGCTCGGCCCGCCGTCCTCGCGGAACAGCTCGTACGGCCGCTCGTCCACCACCTCGACGCCCATCGCCTGCAGCACCGGCAGCACCTTGGACAGGGTGACGCCCTCGCCGCGCAGGTAGAGCTTGAACCGCCGCTCGCCGGGTTCGGCGTCCGCGGGCAGGTAGAACGACAGCGCGAGATCGCCCTCGTCCGCGAGGGTGTCGAGCTTGGCCAGGTCGGCCAGCGCGTCCTCGGCGGTGAAATCCTCCTTGTACGCCTCGGGGAACACCGCGCCGAAGCGCTGCCCCCGGTCGACCGCGGACTCCTCGCCGGTCATCCCGGTCGGGCTGCCGTCGCCGACGCGCTCGCGGCGCTCGGCGATGATCGCCTCGACCAGCCGGTCGTCCCAGCTGCGCACGACGGTGTTGAGCCGCTCCTGGATCCGCAGCGTGTCCGGCTCGACCACGTTCGACGGGTCGGTGTGCACCATGAAGTGCACCTGCGCCAGCAGGGTTTCGCCGACGCGCGCGCTGTACTCCAGCTGCGTGCCTTCGAGTTCGTCCAGCAGCACTTCCTGCATCGCCAGCCGCGAGCGCGTGGTGTAGCGGTCGCGCGGCAGGTAGACCAGGCAGGAGTAGAAGCGGTTGTACGGGTCGCGGCGCAGGAACAGCCGCAGCCGGCGGCGGTCCGACAGGGTGATCGCGCCGGTGGTGGTGTAGAAGAGCGAATCGGTGTCCGCGGAGAACAGGTCCGCGCGCGGCCAGTTCTGCAGGACCTCCAGCATCCGCTGGCCGGAGAACGACTCCATCGGGAACCCGGCGCGGTGGATCACCTCGCGCACGCGCTGGCCGACCACCGGGATGTCGAGCACGTTCTCGTGCAGCGCGGTGGTGGTGAACATGCCGAGGAACCGGTGCTCGCCGGTGACCTTGCCGTTCTCGTCGAACGTCTTCACGCCGACGTAGTACGGATAAACCGGACGGTGCACCGTGCTCGGCGCGCTGGCCTGGGTGAGCACGAGCAGCGACGGCGCGAGCGCGTCGACCGAGCTGTCCGGGCCCGCGGTGAGGCTGCGCGCGGCGAGGCTGTCCTGGCGCAGCACGCCCAGCCCCGACGCGAGAACGGCGCGCAGGGCGGGCTCGTCGGTGTCCGGCCGCGGGCTGTCGACCAGTTCGTACTTGCGGTAGCCGAGGAAGGTGAAGTGGCCGTCGGCGAGCCAGCGCAGCAGGCGCGCGCCCTCGACGACCTCGTCGCCGTTGCCGGGCAGCTTCGGCGGGTTCTGTTCGAGGGTTTCCGCGAGCGAGCAGGCCGTCTGCGCCATCTTCTCGGCATCCTCGACGACTTCGCGCACGTCGCCGAGCACTGACGTGAGCCGGTTGTCCAGCTCGCGGGCCCGCTGCGGATCGGTGACGAGGTCGATCTCCACCAGCATCCACGATTCCGCGGACGCGCCCGCGGGCGGATCGGCCGGGTCGGCGTCCAGGTGCAGGCCCTCCAGCTCGCCGGTCAGGCCGCGGCTCACCACCACGATCGGGTGCACGATGCGCTGCACCTGCACGCCGTCGCGGGCGAACTCCGCGGTGACGCTGTCCACGAGGTAGGGCATGTCGTCGGTGACGACCTGCACGACGGTCGCGTCGCGCGTCCAGCCGTCCTCGGCGGTGGTCGGGTTCAGCAGCCGGACCGCCGGGCGCCCGGGCATGCGGTGCTTCGCCAGCTGCAGGTGCGAACGCACCGCGCCGACGAGCGCGGCGGGCTCGTCGCCGACGATCTCGTCGGCCGGGATGTGCCGGTAGTACAAGCGGATCAGGTCCGCGATCTCCGGCGCCTGCGCCGCGGCGGTGTCGATCAGCTCGTCCCGGATCTGTTCCGGGCTGGCCGTGCGGCGGGCGGCGCCGGCTTCGGCGCCGACATCGGGCGGGGACGAGACTCCCGTCGAGCTCATTGAGCAACTCTCCAGTGTGCGAGACCGAGACGCGTCCGTCACCACAACGTGCCGGACATCCCTCACCCTAATCCGCCCTGAGACGCCCCCGTGCGCGGCGGGGAAAGACTTAAGGTTCGGCTCCGGGGTCCCCGGCGGCGCGCCCGCGCGGGATCGGTTCAGCTACCGGCGGGTTCGGCCCGGGCGGTTTCCGGCAAAAGGCTTGGCACGCGGCCGGAGCGCGGTTTTCCGGGGCTTCCCGGCGGCTTCGGGATCGGTTCAGTGCCCGTATCGCCCGCGGCGAGAACGGAAAAGGTTGCGTCCCTCCCCTGCGAGAATTCCCACCCGGACGGGCTAATTCTTCCGTTGCGGGACGGCTTCCCGGACTGGGCGGCCTCGGGGCGCTCGCAGATCGGCGAGGGCGGGCGGTTTGTGCCGCATAATCTCGGCCGCAGGCCGGAAACGCTTGGCTCGTCGCGAAAACGCGGTGGGGGCCGAAGCTTCTCCGCTTCCGGGCGGGAGCGACCGCGCGCTGCGATCAGGTTTTCTCTCTCCGCAACGCGGTGTGCCGCGATGCCTTGGCCAAGTCGAGACGGACCGGGCTGGCTTCACTTCGTCAACGGTCGGGGATCCATGCCCCGGGGATTGCGTCGTTGCACGATCCCGCGTCCCGCTGCGGAATCCACCCGGCCAAGCGAGCAGGTATGCCGCGACGCCCCGACTAAGTCGAGACCGACCCGCGTGGCTTCACTTCGTCAACGGTCGGGAATCCATGCCCCGGGGATTGCGTCGTTGCACGATCCCGCGTCCCGCTGCGGAATCCACCCGGCCAAGCGAGCAGGTGCGCCGCGACGCCCCGACTAAGTCGAGACCGACCCGCGTGGCTTCACTTCGTCAACGGTCGGGAATCCATGCCGCGAGGATTGCGCCGATGCGCGATCGCCTGTCGTGCTGCGAAATCCACCGACCAAGCGAGCAGGCGTGCCGCGATGCCCCGGCCAAGTCGAGACGAACCGGCCAGGCTTCACTTCGTCAGCGGTTCGTGAGGGGAACCCTAGGGGAATCTGATTCCCTCAAGGTTCCCCTCACGGACATCCCGGAATCCATGCCGCGGGGATTGCGCCGATACGCGATCCCCTGTCCCGCTGCGAAATCCACCCAGCCAAGCGAGCAGATGCACCCCACTCCCCTTGCGGGGCAAGGACTTCCCGGCGTGCGTCAGTCGCCGTTGTTGTGGCGGCGGTCCGCGGTCGCCCGGCCGTTAATGGGCTTCGGTTCGTCGTTCGGGCCGAGGCGTTTCATCAGCGCCGCCGCGCTCGCGGTGCCTGCCTGGTGTTCGGCGAGGGCGCGGGCGAGCAGTTCGGCGAGACCGGCGTCTGGCGGCGGTTCGTCCTCCGCGATGGCTCGCGCGTAGCCCTCCGGGAACGGCTGCTCCGACGGCGTCCACGCGTCGATGTCCGACAACGGGTCCAACGCCGGCGGCATCCGCAAGCGCGGCAACCAGGGTTCCTCGATCTGTTCCGGTTCCTCCGGCCGCGGCGCGGGGGCCAGTTCCGGCTTTTCGCGCGACGCGGGTTCCGGTTCCGCCGCGGCGGAGTCGGGGCGTCCGGGTTCGTCGGCCCGGCGCCGTCCGCCGCCTCCGCCGGTCGCGGTGATGCCCAGCCGGTCCAGCACGGACTTCGCGGCGACCGACCCGTGTTCGGCGTCGTGCCGGGTCTTGCGTCCGCGCGCGTCGCGGCGGTCCGCTTCCTCCCGCGCCCATTCGGCGCTTTCCCACAACGGCGCGGCGGGCTCGTCCGCGGGAGCCGGGGCGAGCGGGAGCTCCGGCAGGATGTCCGACAGATCCGGCATCCGCAGCGAGAACCTCGGCTCTTCCTTCGGGGCTTCCTCGGCCGGAGCTTCTTCCGCGGCGCGACGGGGAGGTTCCTCCCTCGCCCACGGCGTTTTCGTCTCGTCCGCCGCCCGCGACGGACGAACGGGCGGCTCTTCCAGCCGTGCCGGTTCTTCCCGGAGCACGGGCGCGTCCTCGGCGGCCCGGCGCGTCGCCCGCGGCTTCTCCGCAGTCTCGGCGGCCCGCGAAACAGCCGCGTCCGCCCGCCGCACGGGCGCGCTCTTCGCTTCCCGCGGCGCGTCAGACCACCGGACCGACACGTCCTCCACAGACTTGCCAGCCGCGTCTTCCCGCCGCTCCGTCGCGCTTTGGGCGACCTGCGTCTCCGCCCGGCTGACCGGCTCCTCAGCCGCCGGTTTCCGCGGCGCGGGCGCTTCCGCGGCCTTCCGCCCGAACGGCCGCGCCCATCCCGGCAAAACCGGCGTCTTGCGGTCCTCGGCCCGCCGCCGCCCGCCCGTCCGCGGAGCTTCCTCGGCGGTCTCCCGGATCGCCGGGAGCACCGACGTCTGTTCGACCTCCGTCTCCGCGGCGGCCTTCCGGAACGACCACGCGGGCTTCTTCTCCGCCGCCTCGACCCAGGCCGAAGCCGAAACCGGCTCCGCGGCCGCCTCGACCCGCGCCGCGGCGACCGGCAACGGAGCCGCGACCGGATCCGGCCGCTCGGCGGGGACGTCCCGGATCGCCGGCATCACCGAGGTCTCCTCGGCGGCGACCCGCGGTTCGACCTCCATCGACACCGGGCGCCCGTCGCGCGGGGCGGACGCGGCCAGGACGTCGTCGAGGTCCATCGACGCCACCGAGTCGCCGCCCAGCTCGCCCGCGATCAGCCCGCACGCCTGGCGCCGGGCCCGCGCGTGCACGTGTTCCGCGGCCCGGGCGCGGTGCAGGCACCCGATGGCCTCTTCCGCGCTGCCGAACCGTTCCTCGATCTGCGCCAGCTCCAGCCACAGCCGGGCGGTGACCGCCGCGAGCCCGTGCCGGTCGGTGGCCGCCACGGCCTCCCCCACCAGCTCGGCGGCGGCGTCGCCGGCTCCGGCGGGCAGGTGGATGCGCGTCGCGACCGCCAGCCGCAGCCACGCCGCGGGCGCGACCCCGGCGGCGCGCACCGGTTCGCGCAGCATCGGTTCGGCGATGTCGTAAGCCATGTCCGCGTCGCCGCGGTCGAGCAGCGTGCTCACCAGCTGCAGCACGAGCCGGATCCGGACGAGACCGCCGTCGTCGCCCGGGCGGTCCAGCTTCTCCAGGAACCCGAGCCCGGTCCGCGCGGCGTCCGCGGCCGCGGTGAGGTCCCCGTGCCGGCGCCGGTGCGCCGCGGTTCCGTTGCGCAGCAACGCCCGCATCAGCAGCCGGTCGTCGGCGTCGAGCGAATCGTCGGCCACCAGCAGCCGGTCCGCCTCGACGAGCACCCGGTCCAGCTCCGCCTTCCGGCCGAACTGGGCGAGGCACCCGACGAGATGGCACAGCGCTTCCGCGCGCAGCGACGGCGGCACGTCCTCCGACAGCACCGGCCGCAGCGCGGCCAGCCCCATCAGCGGAACGCCGAGACTGCGCGCGCAGATCGCGAGATCGACGCGCAGCCGCGCCGCCGTCGTGGAGTACCCGGCGTGTTCGGCCGCGCGCAACGCCGCGACCGCGCGGCCGACCGTGGACGTCCGCGCCCCGGTGCGCACGCGAGCGGACACCACGAGCGCTTCCGCCCGGATCCAGTGCCCGTCCGCGCCCGCCGTCTCGGCCAGCGCGGCCGAGCGTTCGCCGAGGACCAGGGACAGCTCGGGCGCCCGCAACCGCAGCGATTCCGCCCGGTCGATCAGCCGTCCGAGGTCGGCGAGGGTCCCGCCACCGGCAACGGCGGGCCGCCCGTCCGCGGGTGCGGACGGGCTGGGCCGGTTGTGCCTGCTGGTTTCCACTCGGGACCCCCGCGCCGGTCAGTCGCGCTTCAACTTGCGGTGGGTGACCCGGTGCGGACGCGCCGCTTCGGCACCGAGGCGCTCGACCTTGTTCTTCTCGTAGCCTTCGAAGTTGCCCTCGAACCAGAACCACTTCGCCGGGTCCTCGTCGGTGCCCTCCCAGGCGAGGATGTGCGTCGCGACCCGGTCGAGGAACCACCGGTCGTGGGAGATCACGACGGCGCAGCCGGGGAACTGCTCGAGCGCGTTCTCCAGCGAACCCAGCGTTTCGACGTCCAGGTCGTTCGTCGGCTCGTCCAGCAGGATCAGGTTCCCGCCCTCTTTGAGCGTCAGCGCGAGGTTGAGCCGGTTGCGCTCGCCGCCGGACAGCACGCCGGCCGGCTTCTGCTGGTCCGGGCCCTTGAAGCCGAACGCGCTCACGTAAGCGCGCGAGGGCATTTCCGTCTGCCCGACGTGGATGTAGTCGAGCTTGTCGGACACGACCTCCCACACGGTCTTCTTCGGGTCGATCCCGCCGCGGGTCTGGTCCACATAGGACAGTTTGACTGTCTCGCCGATCTTGACCGAGCCGCCGTCCGGCTCCTCGAGCCCGACGATGGTCTTGAACAGCGTCGTCTTGCCGACGCCGTTCGGGCCGATCACGCCGACGATGCCGTTGCGCGGCAGGTTGAACGAGAGCCCGTCGATGAGCACCCGGTCGTCGAAGCCCTTGCGCAGCTTCTCGACCTCGACCACGACGCTGCCCAGCCGCGGGCCCGGCGGGATCTGGATCTCCTCGAAGTCCAGCTTGCGGTGCTTGTCCGCCTCCGCGGCCATTTCCTCGTAGCGGTCGAGCCGCGAACGGGACTTGGTCTGGCGCGCCTTGGCGTTGGACCGCACCCATTCCAGCTCGCTCTTGAGCCGCTTGGCCAGCTTGGCGTCCTTCTTGCCCTGGACCTCGAGCCGCTCGCGCTTCTTCTCCAGGTAGGTGGAGTAGTTGCCCTCGTAGCCGACGACGCGGCCGCGGTCGAGCTCCATGATCCACTCGGCGACGTTGTCCAGGAAGTACCGGTCGTGGGTGACGGCCAGGACGGCGCCCTTGTAGGTGGCGAGGAACTGCTCCAGCCACAGCACGCTTTCGGCGTCCAGGTGGTTGGTGGGCTCGTCGAGCAGCAGCAGGTCGGGCGCGGACAGCAGCAGCTTGCACAGCGCGACGCGGCGGCGCTCGCCTCCCGACAGGTGGGTGACCGGCTCGTCCGGCGGCGGGCAGCGCAGCGCGTCCATGGCCTGCTCGACGGTCGAGTCGAGCTCCCAGGCGTCGGCGTGGTCCAGGTCCTCCTGGAGCTGGCCCATCTCCTCCATCAGCGCGTCGCTGTAGTCGGTCGCCATCAGCTCGGCGATCTCGTTGTAGCGGTCGAGCTTCTTCTTGGTGTCGCCGAGCCCTTCCTCGACGTTCTGCCGGACCGTCTTGGTCTCGTCCAGCTCCGGCTCCTGCATGAGGATGCCGACGCTCGCGCCCGGCTGGAGGAAGGCCTCGCCGTTGCTGGCCTGCTCGATCCCCGCCATGATCTTGAGAACGGTCGACTTGCCGGCGCCGTTCGGGCCCACGACGCCGATCTTGGCTCCGGGGTAGAACGCGGTGCTCACGTCGTCGAGGATGACCTTGTCCCCGACGGTCTTGCGCACCTTCTTCATGGTGTAGATGAACTCGGCCATGCCGTCGATCGTAGAGTGGCTCCTTCCGCGGCCTGACGGCGGTCACCACCGCGCTACCGAGGGTCAGGTCGTCCTCACTCCGGCGATATTATTTCCGCCGCGTCATTCGGCCCGTTTGCCCTCGGCGAGGTTCTTGAGCATCGCGTTGTAGGCGGCCAGTTCCTCGCCGCCGGTGGTCTCTTCGCGCCGGTCGCGCCGTTTCGCCTCTCGCTCGTCCTGGCGCGCCCACTGCACCAGCAGCGCGATCAGCACGAGCAGCACCGGCACCTCGCCCGAGGCCCACGCGATGCCGCCGCCGAGCCGCTGGTCGGTCAGCAGGTCGCCGACCCACGGCAGTTTCAGCGAGGTGTAGAACTCGCGGCCGATCACGGTCTGCATGTTCATCAGGATCACGCCGAAGAAGGCGTGGAACGGCATCGCGCCGAACATCATCCCGAGCTTGCCGACCGGCGGCAGCCGCCGCGGCGCGGGGTCGACGCCGATCACCGGCCAGTAGAAGAGGTAGCCGACGAGCAGGAAGTGCGCGTTCATCGCCAGGTGCGCCCAGTGGTAGTTGAGCGCGGCGTCGAAGAGGCCGGAGAAGTACAGGCCGTAGAACGAGCCGACGAACAGCAGCAGCGCGACGATCGGGTTCGTCAGGAACCGCGACACCGGCGAGTGCACGGCGGCCAGCAGCCATTCGCGCGGTCCCGGCGGGGCTTCGCGGCCAGCCGGCGGGAGCGCGCGCAGGGCGAGCGTCACCGGGCCGCCGAGCACCAGCAGGACCGGCGCGACCATCGACAGGAGCATGTGGTTGCCCATGTGCACGCTGAACATCGCGGGCGCGTACCGGCCGATGCCCGACGACGTGGCCAGCAGGATCACCACGCAGCCCGCGACCCACGCGACGGTCCGGCCGACCGGCCACGCGTCGCCGCGCTTGCGCAGCCGCCGCACGCCGAGGAGGTAGAGGCCGGCGAGAACGATCGCGAGGGTGCCGTAGATCAGGTCGAAGCGCCAGTCGGTGAGCAGCCGCCAGAACGTCGGCGGCCCCTGGAGGTCGTAGCCGATGAGAAGCTCGACGGTGCCCGGCTGGGTGACCGCGTCCGGCGGCGGTGGCGTGCGGGCGAGGCCGGACGCGATGCCGATGGTGACGAACATGATCAGCACTTCGACGGCGGCGAGCCGCAGCAGCTGGCTGCCGCCCTTGCCGTCGACGAGGTTCGCGACGCCGCGGCTGCGCTGCTGCTGGCCGAAGACGCCGAGCAGCAGCAGCGCGACGATCTTGGCGACGACGAGCAGGCCGTAGTCGGTGGTGAACAGGTCGCCGAGGTTGATCCGGACCAGCGCGTTGACGATGCCGGACACCGCCATCACGATCCAGCAGACCAGCGCGAGCTTGGAGAACCGCTGCGCGGCGAGGCTGAGGTTCCGGCCGCGGCGCCAGCCGAGCGCGAGCACGGCCAGCAGGCCGCCGACCCACAGCGCGGCCGCGACGAGGTGGTACAGCAGGCTGTTGGTGGCCAGGTCGTGCGAACCGCCGCTGGCCGAGTGCCCGGTGACCGCGACCGGGACGAGCCCGGCGACGGACAGGAAGAACAGCACCGCCGTCCAGCCCCAGCTGAGCACCAGGCGGCAGCCGAGGGCGAGCAGGAGCGCGATCAGCGCCGTCCACAGCCACGCCTTGGGCTGTTCGATCGCGCCGACGAGGCTCAGCAGGGTGTCCGGGTCGAGAATCTCGCCGAACGGTTTCCCGGCGCTGTCCGCGGCGGTGAAGGCGACCGACAGGATCGAGGCCGCGAACCACACCCACGCGGCGATCCCCGCGGTGCGGACCGCGGCGTACCCCTCGGGCGCGAGCGTGCCGGATTTCTGCGGCGGCACGAGGAAAGCGGCCAGCAGCAAGGTGCCGACGCACACGACCGACGACGCTTCGGCGAGCACCCGGACGACCGTGACGCCGTACCGCGTGACGAGCCCCGGGTCCGGAAGCCCGGCGATGACGTAGCCCGCGCCGCCGGTCAGCGCGACGAGCCCGACCGCGACGACCGCCCCGAGCACGACTCCGACCGAAAGCAGCGGGAGCACGCTCGTCTTGCGGCCGCGGTTCGGTTTCGTCACAGGTTCCGAGGTCACGGTACGAGAGTAGGCCGGTCGCGCGCGCGGCGGCGCGGGGGGCGGGGCGCTCGCCGGATTTCGCGCCGGATCGTTCGCTTGTGGTGTTTGCGCTGGTCGAGCCGGGTTGCCGGACGGAATCCGGTGCGCGGCAAGGCTTTCCTCTATGCTCCGCCGATGACCAGCAGCCGTCGCCGCCGCCCGACGCTGGACGACGTCGCGGAGGCGGTCGGGGTGTCGCGCGCCACTGTGTCGAACGCCTACAACCGGCCTGACCAGCTGTCGGCGCAGTTGCGGGAGCAGATTCTGCGCGTGGCGGGTGAACTCGGTTACCCCGGCCCGAACCCGACCGCCCGCAGCCTCGCCACGAACCGCACCGGAGCGATCGCCTTCCTGCTGGATTCGTCGCTGTCGGCCGCCTTTTCGGACCCGGCGCTGTCGATCACCCTGGACGCTCTCGCGAAAACCGTGGAGCCGACCGGCAACGCGCTGCTGCTGTTGCCCGGCCGCGAGGCGCAAGAAGGCCCGCCAGCGTCGCGAGTTCTAGCCGCCCAAGCGGATATCGCCGTGGCGTACTCCCTCGCCGACGGCACTCCCGCGCTGGAAGCCGTGCGAGCACGGGGTTTGCCGCTGGTGGTCATCGACCAGCCACCGCTCCCGGACACCGCTCGGGTCGGCTGCGACGACCGCGGCGGAGCGTCGTTGGCCGCCCGCCATTTAGTGGAGCTGGGACATCGGCGCTTCGGAATCCTGGCCGCCCCACGCCTTTCCGGCGCGGCTGTTTCCAGCCCCTTCCACGGCACGCGCGAACGCCTCGCCGGTTACCTGGACACGCTGGCCGCCGCCGGGATCAGCGACATCACCGTCACCGAAGCCCCCTGGCTCTCCGCCTCGACCGCCCGCGCGGCGGCCACCGACCTGCTCACCGCCTCGGTACGGCCGACCGCCCTGCTCTGCATGTCCGACCAGCTGGCCTTCGCCGCGATCGCCGCCGCCCACCGGCTGGGCCTGCGCGTGCCCGGCGACGTCTCGATCGTCGGCTTCGACGACACCCCGCAGGCCGCGTGGTCTGAACCACCCCTCACTACCGTCCGCCAGGACCTGGCGGGCAAGGGCCGGGTGGCCGGAGAACTGGTGCTGGCCCTGCTCGCCGCTTCCCCGGCCCCGCCGCCCGTCGAACTCCCGGTGTCGCTGGCCGTCCGGGAAAGCACCGCGGCGATTTAGCAAGACCGCTCGCCGATCTGTGGACAACTAGGTCTCGTCCGGGTGACGGGAAACTACTTGTCCACAGACGTAGGAATGCGGGCAGACAAACCGTACGGAACCCGCCAAGGTGGAGATCACACCCGGTTTCCCGGGATTCCGCCGGTTCTCCGCCGGCACCGCTTCGATTGAGGGGGAGTTCCCACGATGTTCCGCCGTCTGCTGCCGTCCCTGCCTTTCCCCGGCCGCCGCGCCTGGCCCGCCGCCGCCCCGTCCCGCCTGCCCGGCGTGGTCTTGCTGGTCACCGCCGGTCTGCTGACCGCCTCCGGCCTGGCCGAAGCCGCTCCCGCCGCACCGCCCACCCCTTCCTGCACCGCCGGGGAGTTCTGCCTGTGGAACAGCGAAACCTATTCCGGCACGGCACAGAGTTATGACCTGCGCACGGCAAATCCGGGTGATTGCATTCCCCTGCCCGAGGGATTCCAAGGACATTCCTTCGTCAACCGGATGACTCGCGACGTCACGATCTACCAAGGAGCCGACTGTTCCACGGAGGGCGATTTCATCACCTATCCGGGCGGTGGCACGTACGTCCCGCAGTCGCCGTTCGCGGTGCGTGCCCTGAAAGTGTGGGAATAGCCCCCGAGACCGGGCCAGGCGAACGGGCAGCTCCAGGCCGAGTCGACTCGCAGCCCTAGTTCGCCGGCCCGGGGGCCGCACCCCCGAGCGGTCCCGGGGGGGGGGGGGGGGGGAGCCCCCCCCCCCCCCCCCCCGCCCCCCCCCCCCCCCCCCCCCCCCCCCCCCCCCCCCCCCCCCCCCCCCCCCCCCCACTCCCCCCCCCCCCCCCCCCCCCCCCCCCCCCCCCCCCCCCCGACGCGGTGGCCGTCGCGCACGGTTCGGCCCGGTTGAGCTACCGGCGGCTGGACGCCTGGGCCGAGCGGATCGCGGCCGGGCTGCGCGGCCGGGACTTCCGGCCGGACGAGGTGATCGGGGTCTGGCTCCCGCGGACGCCGGCGCTGGTCGCCGCTCTGCTCGGGGTCTTGAAAGCCGGTGCGGCCTTCCTTCCGGTCGGCGCCGAACAGCCCGCCGAACGCGTCCGGCTGATGCTCGCCGAAACCGGTTCCCGGCTGGTGCTCGGCGACGCGGAACTGCTGTCCCGCCGGGGAGCCGCGACGGTGGCGCTGCCGGAGGTGATCCCGGTGCCCGCTCCGGGGCCGGGCGCGGCGCCTCGGCCGGCGCTCTCGCCGAGGGCGCTCGCCTACGTCCTTTACACCTCGGGGTCCACCGGCAGGCCGAAGGGCGTGGCCATCGAACACCGCAGTGCGGCGGCGTTCCTGCGCTGGGCGGGGCGGGAATTCGGGTCGGACGGGCTCCGGAGCGTCCTAGCCACCACTTCGGTCGGATTCGACCTCGCGTTCTTCGAGCTGTTCGCGCCGCTGGCCCACGGCGGAACCGTGGTGCTGGCCGACGACGCCTTGCGGGTGCCGGAGACGCCAGCCGCGAAGGGGGCGACGCTGGTGAACTCCGTCCCCTCGGCGGTCGCCGCGCTGCTGGACGTCGACGGCGTGCCCGCTTCGGTGGAGACGGTGAACCTGGCCGGGGAACCGCTGCCCAGGGACCTGGCCGACCGGCTGCACCAGCGCCGCGTCGTCGTCCGCAATCTCTACGGTCCGTCCGAAGCCACCACCTACGCCACCGCGGGAGTGGTCGCCGCCGACGGCCGCCCGCCGACCATCGGCGCTCCGGTTGGCACAGTCCGCGCGTGGGTGGCGGACGAGCGCGGTCAGCCGGTGCCGGACCTGGTGACCGGCGAATTACGCATCGGCGGTCCCGCCCTCGCGCGCGGCTACCACCGGCTTCCGGGCAGGACGGCGGAGGCGTTCGTGCCCGATCCGTTCGGCGCCCCCGGCAGCCGCGTCTACCGCACCGGCGACCTGGTACGGCGGCAATCCGACGGCGAACTGGTTTTCGCCGGACGCCGCGACACCCAGGTGAAAGTGCGCGGGGTACGCGTCGAGCTCGGCGAAGTGGAACAAGTGCTGCGTGCCGTGGCTCCGATTCGCGACGTGGTCGTCCTGGCTGACGGAGAAACGGCCGGGGACCGGCGGCTCGTGGCGTTCGCCAGCGCGACGCCGGGGGAGAGGCTGTCGCCGGAGCCGGCGCTGGCCGCGCTGCGTCCGCTCCTTCCGGCGGTGATGATCCCCGCGGCGATGGTCGTGCTGGCGGAGCTCCCGCACACCGCCAACGGCAAACTCGACCGGGCCGCGCTCGCGCTCCGTGCCTCCGCCGCGGGCCGCGGCCGCCGTCCGGGACAGGCTCCCCGCACGGCGCTGGAGCGCGACATCGCCCGCGAGTGGCAGCGGGTGCTCGGAATCGAGCGGGTCGGGGTGCACGACGGGTTCTTCGACCTCGGCGGGAATTCGCTCGGCCTGCTGCGGCTGCACCACGCGCTGGCCGGGACCGTCCACGCCGGACTGCGGCTGGTG
This sequence comes from Amycolatopsis sp. NPDC104775, assembly GCF_055583325.1. Lineage (NCBI taxonomy): Bacteria > Bacillati > Actinomycetota > Actinomycetes > Pseudonocardiales > Pseudonocardiaceae > Amycolatopsis > Amycolatopsis sp. NPDC104775. The sequence goes on along the minus strand of NZ_JBVJOE010000004.1, from coordinate 80,253 downwards.
GACCTGTTCCGGTTCCCCGACATCGCCAGCCTCGCCGAGCATCTCGGACAGCCCGGACTGCTCGCGGACGCGACGGCGCCCGACCCGGCGCTGGCTCGCGGCCGTCGCCGGAGGCAGCTCGCCGGGCGGGGACCGGAGGGGCGGCCATGAGCGGGGATTCGCCGCCGGACATCCGGCCGCGGGGCGGCTCGCGGCCCGGGAAGCCGGCGTCCGAGAGCCTTTCGCCCGGTCCCGAGCCCATCGCCGTCATCTCGGTGGCCGCCCGGTTCCCCGGCGCGGACACCGTCGAGCGGTTCTGGGCGGGACTGCGCGAGGGAACCGAGAGCATCGCGCGGTTCCCCGACCCCGCGCCGGAGCACCGCCCGCGGTTCGTCGGCGCGGAAGGCGTGCTCGGGGACATCGCGGGATTCGACGCGGAGTTCTTCGGCTGTTCGCGCCGGGAAGCCGAGGTGATGGATCCGCAGCACCGGATCTGCCTGGAAACGGCGTGGACTCTCTTCGACACCGCCGGATACGACCCGGCGGCGCTGGGCGTCCCGGCCGGGGTGTTCCTCTCCGCGAGCCTCAGCTCGTACCTGGTGCGCAATCTGCTGCCGAATGCCGGGCTGCTGCGCGATCTCGGCGGGTTCCCGTTGCTGATCCACAACGACAAGGACTTCGCGGCCACCACGATCTCCTACAAGCTCGGTCTCACCGGGCCGAGCGTGTGCGTCGGCTCGGCGTGCTCCTCGTCGCTGGTCGGCGTGCATCTGGCCGTGCGCAGCCTGGAATCCTTCGAATGCGACCTGGCCGTGGCGGGCGGGGTCTCGGTGCAGGTGCCGCAGGCGCAGGGCTACGTGTACGCCGAAGACGGGATCTACTCGCCGGACGGTCGCTGCGCGGCGTTCGACGCCTCGGCCTCGGGCACGGTCGGCGGCAGCGGAGCGGGGCTGGTGCTGCTGAAGCGGCTGCCGGACGCGCTCCGGGACGGCGACCGGGTGCACGCGCTGCTGCTCGGGTCCGCGGTGAACAACGACGGCGGGCACAAGCCGGGATACACCGCGCCGAGCGTCCAGGGCCAGCGCGACGTGATCGTCGAAGCGCAGGCGGCGGCCGGGGTCGCCGCCGACAGCATCGGGTACGTCGAGGCGCACGGCACCGGTACGGCGATGGGCGACCCGGTCGAGGTCGAGGCGCTCGCCGCGGCCTTCCGGCTCACCACGGACCGCACGGGGTTCTGCGCGCTCGGCTCGGTGAAGACCAACGTGGGGCACCTCGACGCGGCGGCCGGCGTCGCGGGGCTGATCAAGGCGATCGGCGCGGTGCGGGACGGCGTGCTCCCGGCCAGCCTGCACTACCGCGAGCCCAACCCGGCGATCGATTTCGCGAGCACTCCGTTCTACGTCGCCGCTTCCACCGTCCCGTGGCCGGAGACCGGCGGTCCGCGCCGGGCCGGGGTCAGCTCGTTCGGCGTCGGCGGCACGAACGCCCACGTGGTGCTGGAACAGCCGCCGGAGCCGGCGGCGGCCGAACGGGAACGCCGCCCGGTTCAGCCGCTGCTGCTGTCGGCCCGGACGCCGGCGGCACTGGACCAGGCGGGCGCCGAACTGGCGGCGTGGCTGCGGGACCGGCCAGAGGCCGAGCTGGCTGACGTCGCCGCGACGCTCGCCGGGCGGCGTGCGCATCAGTATCGGCGCGTCGCGGTGGCCGCGACGGCCGGCGAAGCGGCCGCGGCGCTGTCCGAACCGCGGCAATCGGCCAAGGCAGTCCCGGCGGGGCCGGCTTTTCTGTTCCCGGGGCAGGGCACCGGCTATCCAGGAATGGGAACCGGCCTGTGCACTGGCGATCCGGGGTTCCGGGCGCATTTCGGCGAGTGCGTCCGGCTGTCGGCGGAGCGGGGTGTGCGGCTGCCCGAACTGATCGACGCGCCCGGTTCGGCGCCCAGGGACCAGATCGCCGGGTTCTCCGTGTCCTACGCGCTGGCCCGCACGCTCATCGACTGGGGCGTCGAGCCGGCCGCCGTGCTCGGCCACAGTGCCGGCGAGTACGCCGCGGCGGCTGTGGCCGGGGTGTTCTCGCTGCCCACCGCGCTCGACCTGGTGATCGCCCGGGCCGAGGCGCAGTCCGGGCTTCCGGAGGGCCGGATGCTGGCGGTGCCGCTCGGCGCCGCCGAACTGCGGCCGATGCTCGGGGACGAGGTCGCGCTGGCCGCCGTCAACGCTCCGGACCGATGCGTGGTCTCCGGGCCGCCCGGAGCGGTGTCGGCGCTGGCTGCCCGGCTGTCCCGCGAAGGGACGCCGACCAAGGCGCTGGCCGTCCGGCACGCCTTCCATTCCGCGGCGGTCGACGGGATCCTCGACCGTTTCCGGGACGCGCTGGACGGAGCGGTGTTCGGTGCCCCGCGGCGGCCGTTCCTCTCGACCGTCACCGGCGACTGGGCCGATCCGGCCGACGTGACCCGTCCTGAGTACTGGCTGGCCCAGCTGCGCCGCCCGGTGCTCTTCGACGCCGCCCTGGACCGGCTGGCCGAAGCATCCCCGGCGGCGTTGCTGGAACTCGGCCCCGGCAGCGGGCTGACCCGGCTGGCGGCCCGCAAACTTCGCTCCAGCGCGGCTTTCACGACGAGCTGCCTGGCACCGGAGCGGGAAACCGGGCAACTGGTGCGGGCAGTGGCCGGAGCCTGGGCCGCGGGGTGCCCGGTCGACTGGGCGGCCTTCCACCGGCCGCAGAGTCCACAGAGGACTCCAGTGCCGGGGTATCCGTTCCAGCGCCAGCGGTACTGGATCGACGAGCCAGGGCGCTGGGCGGGGTTGCGGCCCGAGCCCGCGCCCTCGGGCATCGACAGCCATCCGGGGCTGCGCGCCGGACTCGAGCGGCTGTGCCAGGCGCTCTTGCTGGATTACCTGGGCACAGCGGGGATCTCCCTGGCACCGGGCGCGCGGCACCGGGTGAGCGAACTGCGCGCGGCGCTCGGGGTCGCACCAGAGTTCGCCCGGTTCCTGGACTTCGCGCTCGCGGTGCTCGCCGAGGACGGAATCGTCCGGCGCGACGGCGACGCGATCGTCTTCGCTTCGGCGCCCGCCGGCGATTCCGCAGAAGCGCACGCCAGGCTGGTCCGCGAGCACCCCGGATTCGCCGGGCTCGCCGATTTGCTGATGCGCTGCGGCAAGGCGTATCCGGAGGCGCTGCGGGATCCGCGGGCGGCGATCGGCGTGCTCTATCCCGGCGCGGACGGCGCGGTGCTGCGCCGGGAACTGGGCGAACGAACCGTCGGGCACCGATCGGCGGACACGCTGCTGCGGACGCTCGGGGACGTGCTCGAACGGCTCGCCGCCGAAGCGGACCGGCCGGTGCGGGTGCTGGAGGTCGGGGCCGGGGAGGGCACGCTCACCCAGCATCTCGCGGTCCGGCTCGGCGCGGACCGGCTGCGGTACCACGCCACGGACGTGTCGCCGCTGTTCGTCTCCGGGCTGTCGGACGCCGCCGCGGCGCGAGGCGTGCCGGTGACCACCGGGGTGTTCGACATCTCCCGCGATCCGGCCGCCCAGGGCGTTCCCGGCGGGTACGACCTGGTGTGCGGGCTGGACGTCGTGCACGCCACCCCGGACGTGGGGGAGAGCTTGCGCAACCTGAAGTCCCTGCTGGCGCCGGGCGGGGTGCTCGCACTGGTCGAGACGGTGCGGCAGGACCGCTGGCTGCCGATGATCTGGGGGTTGACGACCGGCTGGTGGGCCTACGCCGACCGGTTCCGCGACCAGGGCCCGCTGCTCGACGTCGCCCGCTGGCGGGAAGCGTTCGCGGAGGCGGGTTTCGCCGTCACCGCGGTGCGCACGGCAGCGGCCGGGCAGCCCGACGCCGCGCTCATCCTGGCCGAACCCGCGGCGGCGGGGGAGCCGGGCCCCGCGGCGGCGGCCGTGCCGGCAGCTGCCGGAAACCGGTTGTCCCGCAAGGGTCTCGCCGAATGGGCCTACCTGCCCGGCTGGCGGCACGCCGCCCCGGCGCCCGATCCGGAGCCGCGGCCCGGCCGGACTTGCCTGCTGCTGGCGGACGGCCCGCTCGGCTCGGCGGTCGCCGAACGGCTCGGCGCGCTCGGCGTCCGGACCGTCTTCGCTCCAGCGCGGCACGACGGCTTCCGCGAGCTGCTCGCGGCGCAGAGCCAGCCACCGGACCTGGTCGTGCACCTCGGGCCGTTCGAGGCGGCGGAGCCAGGGCGGCCGCTCGGCCCGGACCTGGTGCGCGACGGGCAGCTCGCCGGACTGCACAGCCTGCTGGACCTGGCGCGGGCGTTCGGCGCGGAACCCGGCCACCGGGTGCGCCTGGTGGCTGTCACCCGCGGAGCGCAGCCCGTGCTCGCTGACCTGGAGCATCCGGAACACGCGACGGTGGCGTCCGCGGCCAAGGTGATCCCGCGCGAGCTGCCTTCGCTGTCCTGCACCGCGATCGACCTGGGGCCCGCCGAAACCGGCCACGCGGGATTCGCGGACCGGATCGTCGCGGAGCTGCTGGACCCGGCCGCGCCGCCCGAGATCGCCTACCGGGGACGGCAACGGTTCGAACGCGGCTACGAGCCGCTGCGGCTCGCCCCGGCGGGCACGCGGCGAAGCGGCGGGGTCTACCTGATCTGCGGCGGGCTCGGCGGCATCGGGCTCAGCCTGGCCGAGCATCTCGCGCCAGGGGCTCGCGCGCTGGTCCTGACCCGGCGCACCCCGTTCCCCGAACCCGGGGAATGGCCGGGCTACCGCGCGGCTCATCCGGAGGGAGACGACACCACTCGCCTGATCGACCGGCTCAGCGGGCTGGTCGCGGGCGGCGCCGGGCTGCTGGTCCGGCAGGCCGACGTAGCGGACGAGGCCGCGATGCGCGAGGTCGTCGCCGAGGCGGAGCGGCGGTTCGGGCCGGTCACCGGGGTGGTGCACGCGGCCGGGACCCCGGACACCGCGGGCATGATCCAGCGGCGCGACCGGCGGGCGACCGACGAGGCGATCGCGTCGAAGGTCCTCGGGCCGGTCGTGCTCGACGCCGTCCTCGGCGAGCGTCCGCTGGAGTTCTTCGTGCTGTGCTCCTCGATCGGGAGCGTGCTGCACAAGCTGAAATTCGGCGAAGTGGGCTACGTGGCGGGCAACGACTTCCTCGACGCGTTCGCCGGCTGGCGCGCGGCGCGCAGGAGCGGCCGGACGGTGGCGATCGGCTGGACCGACTGGACCGAAGCGGGGATGTGGGCCTCGGCGCAGGAAAGGCTGAGCGCCCGCTACGAGGCGGCGGGCCCGGACGTCGCCGGGCCGGGCGGAGATCTGCTCGGCGGGATCAGCCGGGCCGAAGGAGCGGAGCTGTTCGCCCGCGTGCTCGCCGGGCGGCCGGCGCCGCGGGTCCTGGTCTGCGCCCAGGAGCTGGCCGCGCTCCTGGCCAGGCACGAGGCGTTCAGCACCGACGACCACCGCGCCGCGGTGGCGGGCCTGCGGATCGCGCCGGCGAAGCGGGACCGCGCGACGCTGTCCGCCGAGTACCAGCCCCCCGGATCGCCGCTGGAACGAAGCCTGGCCGCCTGCTGGGCGAGCCTGCTCGGCGACGACGCGATCGGCGTGCACGACGACTTCTTCGAGCTGGGCGGCGATTCGCTGATCGCGCTCCGGCTGCTGGCGGTCGTGCGGGAGCGATACGGGGTCGAACTGTCGATGGCGCAGCTGTTCGACGCTCCGACGATCGCCGCGCAGGCCGAGGCGATCGGCCATGCCGCGGGCGGGGACCAGGAAGAGGTGCTGCTGTGAACGCCCCTGCCGAGTCCGAGTCCATTGTGGACGCCACGGTGTTCCTCGCGCGGCTGCGCCGGGAGGGCGTTACCGTCACCGCGGAGGGAGACCGGCTGCGGTGCTCGGCGCCGCGCGGCGTCCTCACCGCCGAGCTGCGCGCGAAAATCTCCGCGCGCAAAGCGGAAATCCTCGGCGCACTGCGCGACGCCGGAACGATCCCGGCGCTCGGCGGCACGCGGTTCCCGCTGTCCTTCGGCCAGGAACGGCTGTGGCTGTCCCACCGGTTCAACCCCGGGTCCAGCGCGTACCACCTCCCGCTGCACGTCCGGCTGACCGGGACGCTGGCCGTGCCTGCTTTGCGCACGGCGCTGGGCGGCCTGATCCGCAGGCACGCCGTTCTTCGCACCCGGTACCCGGTCGTGGACGGGCAGCCGGTCGCCGAGGTGGGTCCGGCCGGGCGTCCGGAGCTGCCGCTGGTGGATCTCACGGGCGTCCCCGCGTCGCGCGCGAGCCGCAGGATGGCCGCCGTGCTGGCGACCCGGCCATTCGACCTCGCGAAGGGCCCGGTGCTGCGGGCTGTGCTGTTCCGGCGGAATCCTGACGACCACGAGCTGGTGCTGGTCCGTCAGCACATCGCGAGCGACGGCTGGTCGCTGGGCGTCCTGCTGGGAGACCTGGCCGAGTTGTACCGCGCGCACTCCGGGGGAACCCCGGCGCGGCTGGCCGCTCTCGAGGTGCAGTACGGCGATTTCGCGGCCTGGCAGCGGAAGCGCGCCGCGTCCCCGGAATTCGCCGGACGCCTCGCGCGGTGGACCGCCGCGCTCGCGGGCGCGCCCGCTCGGCTGGAGCTGCTGGACCGGGCGTCCGCCGCGGGAGCCGGCCGCCCGGCCGGGCTGGTGCGGTCCCGGATCGGCGAAGAACTCGCGGGAGGGCTCCGCCAGCTGGCCGCCCGGCGGCGCACGACCCTGTTCCCGGTCCTGCTCGCCGGGTTCGCGCTGGCGGTGGGCAGCTTGGCCGGACAGCGCGAGCTGGTGATCGGCAGCCCGGTGGCGGGGCGCACCCGCCGCGAGCTGCTGCCGCTGGCGGGCTGTTTCGTGAATTTGCTGCCGCTGCGGATCGACCTGTCCGGCGACCCGGGTTTCGCCGAGCTGGCGGCCCGTGCCGCCGCGGTCGTCCGGCAGGGGCTCGACGACCAGGAAGTGCCTTTCGAACGGATCGTCGAGGCGGTGCGCCCGGAACGGTCGCTCGCCGAGACTCCGCTCGTCCAGCTCGCTTTCGCGTTCCAGAACACCCCCGCGCCGCGCATCGCGCTGCCCGGCCTCGCCGCAGCCGTGCTGCCCTCGCCGCCGGTCGCGGCGAAGTTCCCGCTCACCATGACGGTGTCCCCCGAAACGACGGGGCTGGACCTGGAGCTGGAGTTTGACGAAGCGCGGCTGCATCCCGCGACGGCGGCCGAGATCGTCACGCGGACGGTGACCGCGCTGCGGCACGCGAGCGCGGACCCGGACCGCCCGGTGTCGGCGATCCGCTGGGCGACCGCGGGTCCGACGGGGCCCGCCGTCGAAGCGACCGCCGGAACCGGATGCCTGCACAGGGAATTCGAGCGAATCGCCGCCTCGCGGCCCGACGCGGTGGCGGTCAGCGCCGGCGGACGTCAGGTCAGCTACCGGGAACTCGACCGGCGGGCCAACGGGCTGGCGCGGATGCTGCGGGCGGCCGGCGTCGGCCGGGAGAGCCTGGTCGGACTGTGCGCGGCGCCGTCGATCGAGCTGGTCGCCGGGATGCTGGCGATCCTCAAGGCGGGCGCGGCCTACGTCCCGATGGACCCGGCTGATCCGCCCCGGCGGCGGGCGGAACTGGCGGCCGCGGCGGGGATCTCGGTCCTGCTGACCCGGCCGGAGGTCCGGCACGCCCCGGAACTCGCCGCCGAGCCGTTGTCCCTCGACGGAGCACCGGCCGGCGGACCGGTCCGGACGCCGGTCGCCCCGGGCAATCTGGCCTACGTCGTGTTCACCTCGGGGTCGACCGGCGCGCCCAAGGGCGTGCTGGTCAGCCACGCCAACATCACCGCCGTGCTGGCCGGGTGCCGGGCCGCGCTGCCGGAGCTGCGCGGGCGGCAGACCTGGGCGATGCTGCATTCCCCGGCGTTCGACTTCTCCGCCTGGGAAATCTGGGGCGCGCTGACCGGAGGGGACCGGCTGCTGATCGTGCCGCCCGAAACCGTCCGCGCCCCGGACGAACTGTGCGCGACGCTGCTGGCCGAGCGGGTCAGCGTGCTGAGCCAGACCCCGGGCGCGTTCCGCGCTCTGCTGCCGGCAGCGCTGCGCAGCGGCCTGCCGCTGTCGGCAGTCGTCCTCGGCGGCGAATCCTGCGAGGTGGCCAGGCTCGCGCCCTGGTTCGACCGTTACGGCGATCGCGCGCCCGCCCTGGTCAACATGTTCGGCATCACCGAGACCACGGTGCACGTCACCGTCCGCCGCCTGCGGCAGGCCGATGTCACGGGTCCGATCGCGAGCCCGCTGGGACAGGCTCTGCCCGGTCAGCGGGTCGAAGTCCTCGCCCCGGACGGAAAGCCGCTGCCGGCCGGAGGGCAGGGCGAACTGGCGGTGAGCGGGGCGGGGGTGGCGCGAGGCTATCTCGGGCGTCCCGGCCTGACCGCGGACCGGTTCCGGCCCGCGTCGCACCGGCCGGGCGCGCGGAGGTATCACTCCGGGGACCTCGTCCGGCTCCTGCCCGGCGATCTCGGCTACCTGGGCCGCCTCGACAAGCAGGTCTCGCTGCGCGGGTTCCGGGTGGAGCCCGGCGAAGTCGAGGCCGCCGTGCTGGCTCACCCCGGAGTTCGCGACTGCGCGGTCGTCCCGCGCGGCTCGGGCGACCGGCAGCGACTGGTCGCGTATCTGGTCGCCGAGCCCGGGACGGCCGCTTCGGAGCTGTCGAGCGGAGCGCTGCGCGATTTCCTGTCGGACACGCTCCCGCGCTATCTCGTCCCCGGCCAGTCTGTCGTGCTGGACCGGATCCCGTTGACCAGGAACGGGAAACTCGACGCGGACGCACTCCCCGAGCCGCCGCGGGAACCGGACCGGCGGCGCGGGCGGGCTCTGGCCACCCCGGCCGAGAAGACCGTCGCCGGGCTGTTCGCCGAGGTGCTCGGCTGGCCCGATGCCGCCGGGATCGGCGGGCAGGACAACTTCTTCGACCTCGGCGGCGACTCCCTGCTGGTCACCCGGCTGCACTTCCGGCTGGTCGCGGAGTTCGGGATCGATCTGCCGGTGCGGAAGGTGTACCAGGCGCCGGACGTCGCGGCGCTCGCCGCCGCGGTGGAGCGGCTCCGGGCCGAGCGCCGGCGCGACCTGATCCGGGAGGCGCTGGGGCGAGCCGAAGCCGCCGGACGGGAGGAGACGCGATGACCGCGCACACGGTGCGAAGCATCGTCGACATCGCCCGGGCGCACGCCGAGACCGCGCCCGGCCGTCCCGCGTACCTTTTCCTCGCCGACGGGACGACCGAATCGGCGAGCCACGACTTCGCCGGCATCGATCGGCGGGCCAAGGCCATCGCGGCCGAACTCGCCGCGCGCGGCTGCCGCGGCGAGCGGGTGCTGATCGCGTACCCGTCGAGCATGGAGTACGTCGAATCGTTCCTCGGCTGCCTGTACGCGGGAAGCGTCGCGGTGCCCTGCGACGCGGGGCAGACCGGGCCCGGCGCGGAACGGCTCGCCGCGATCCGCGCGGACGCCCGGCCCGCGCTGGCGTTGTGCCTGCCGGAGAACGACGCGGAGCCGCTGGCCGGGCTGCCCCGGCTCGACGTCCGCGCAGTGCCCGGCGACGCGGCGGAAAGCTGGACCGATCCCGGTCCCGGCGAGCTCGCGTTCCTGCAGTACACCTCGGGCTCCACGAGAACGCCGAGCGGCGTGCTGGTCACCCACGCCAACATCCTCGCCAACGAGCACGCGATCCAGGCGGCCTGCGGCAACGACCGGGATTCGACGTTCGTCGGCTGGCTCCCGCTGTTCCACGACATGGGGCTGATCGCGAACCTGCTGCAGCCGTTGTACCTCGGCTCCCGTTCGGTGCTCATGCCGCCGGAGGCGTTCCTGCGGGCGCCTCTCGCCTGGCTGCGCGCGGTGGGCGAATACCGGGCCCGGGTCAGCGGCGGCCCGAACTTCGCGTACGAACTGTGCCTGCGGCGCATCGGCGAAGAGGACCGGGCCGGGCTCGACCTGTCGGGCTGGGCCGTGGCCTACAACGGCGCGGAACCGGTCCGGCACGACACGATGCGCCGGTTCGGCGAAGGATTCCGCGCGGCGGGCTTCGCTCCGACGGCGCATTTCCCGTGCTACGGCTTGGCGGAAGCGACCTTGATCGTGGCCTCGACCCCGGTTGCGGAGCCGCCGTCGACGTTCCGGGCCGACCCCGCCGAACTCCGCCGCGGCGCCGTCGTCCCGGCGTCTCCGGGAGACCCGGGCAGCACCCTGGTCAGCAGCGGCTTTCCGGTGGCGGGCACGGAGGTGCTGCTGGTCGACCCGGAAACCCGCGAGCCGGTGCCGGACGCCCGGGTCGGCGAGATCTGGCTGCGGGGCGGCGGGATCGCCGCCGGATACTGGAACCGGCCGGCGGAAACGAAGGAGGTCTTCGGCGCGCGGCCGGCCGGGACCCGGGGCCTGCCGTGGCTGCGAACCGGAGATCTCGGCTTCCTGCTGGGCGGCCGGCTCTATCTCACCGGACGGTGCAAGGACCTCGTCGTCGTCCGCGGGGAGAACCACTTCCCGCAGGACCTGGAGTACACCGCCGAGCGCGCGGACCCGGCACTCCGGCGGTCCTGCGGCGCGGCGATCCCGGTGGACGTCGACGGCGTCGAAGAGCTGGTGCTGTGCTACGAACTCGCTTCCCCGGGCGGCGTGGCGGATCTGCCCGCGATCGCCGCGCGGGTCCGCCGGGCGATCGCGCTACGGCACGGGATCGAGACCCGCCGCGTCGTGTTCGTGGCCAAGGGCGGGGTGCCGAAGACGACGAGCGGGAAGGTGCGCAGGCAACGCTGCCGTCAGTCCTATCTGGACGGTGAACTGCCGGTGCTCGGCGTCGTCGGGGCCGGCCGGGCCGAGCTCCCGGAACTGCCGAGCCGGGAGGAACTCGCGGTGGCCGGGCCCGAGGACCGGGCGGCGGTGCTGGCGTCCGCGCTCGGCCGGGCCGCGGCGGCGCTGGCCGGGACCGCCGGTTCCGCCGGGCCGGACGAACCGCTGGTGCGGCTCGGACTCGATTCGCTGGGCGCGACCGAACTGCGCCATCTGGTCCAGCGGCGGTACGGGGTGGACCTGGGCGTCAGCGCGCTGGCCGGGACCCCGGACGAACTCGCCGCGCGGGTGCTGTCCGGCGCCTCGGCCGCGGCCGGGAATCCCGCGGCCCCCGGCGCCGACGGCCGCTACCCGCTGACCGAGGGCCAGGAAGCCCTGTGGTTCGAACACGAACTGGACCCCGGCGGGGCCGCTTACACGCTCGCGCGGGTGCTGCGGTTCGCCGGCCCCCTGGACGTCGCGGCCCTGCGCCGCGCGGTGGACGCGGTGGTCGCCCGGCATCCGGCGCTGCGCACGAGGTTCCCGGTCCGCGACGGCAAGCCCTGGTGCGAGCCAGTGCCGATCGGACCGGGCCTGCAGGTGGTCGACGTGCGCGACGAAGACCTGCCGGCCCGGCTGCTGGACCTCGCCGAGCGGCCGTTCGACCTGAGCGCGGCGCCGCCGTTCGCCACGACCTTGCTGCGCCTCGACGAACGCACCCACCTGCTGGTGCTGACCGCGCACCACCTCATCGCCGATCTGTGGTCCTTCCTGGTGCTGCTCGGCGATTTGCGAACGGCGTACGAGGGAGAGACCAGCGGACTGCCGGCCGACCGCACGGAAAGCCGGAATCCGCACGCCGTCGCGCTGGCCGTCGCGAAGGACTACGCCGGCTCCCCGGCGTACGTGCGGGACCGGGACTTCTGGCACGAGACGCTGGCGGACGCGCCGCCGGATCTCGAGCTGCCGGTCGACCGCCCCCGGCCGCCGGGCCGTGACTTCCGCGGTTCCACCGCGGACTTCCGGCTGCCGCCCGGCCTTGTCCGCGAACTGCGCGCGCTGGCCCGGGACGCGTCCTGCACGGTGTTCACCGTGCTGCTCGCGGCTTACCGGGCCCTGCTGCACCGCTACACCGGGCAGGCGGATCTGGTTCTCGGCACCCTCCTCGCCGGACGGGACACCGCCGAACTCGCCGGAGCCGTGGGCTACTTCGTCAACCCGGTCCCGCTCCGTTCCCGCTGTCCGCGCGCCGTCTCCTTCCGCGCGTTGCTCGCGGACACCGGTGATCTGCTGCGCGAGGCGGTCGAACACGGCCGGTTCCCCTTCCGCCGGCTGGTCACGGAACTGGCTCCGCCCCGGGACGCCGGTCGCGCGGCGTTGGTGCAGAGCCAGTTCGTGCTCCAGCAGGAGTACGGCGAACCGGGCGAGGAACTGTTCGCGCTGGCGCAGGGAGGCACGGGGCAGACCGGCTTCGGCGCGGCGAGCGTCTCGCCGGTCGAGGTGCCGCGCCGCTGGTCGCAGCTCGACCTGAGCCTGAGCATGGCTCGGCTGGGCGACGAGCTGACCGGCCGCTGGGAGTACCGGACCAGCCTGTTCGACCCGGCTACGGTGTCGGCGATGTCCGCGCACTTCGCCGGACTGCTGCGCGCGGCGGTCGCGGAGCCGGACCGGGCCGTGGCGTCGATCCCGCTGGAGGACACCGGAAGAGACGGCTGGGGGCTCGTCCGCCACCGGCCCGACCCCGGGGGTCTGCACCGCTTGGCTGCCGCGGCGGCGAGCGCGAAACCGGACGCGACGGCCGTGCTCGCGCCGGACGGCGCCGGCGGCTGGACGCAGCTCAGCCACGGCGCCCTGCACCGGGCGGCGATCAGCGTCGCGGCCGGGCTGCGCGCGCTCGGCGCCCGGCCGGGCGAGCCGGTGGCGGTGCTGCACCGGCGCAGCGCCGCGCTGCCGATCGCCTATCTCGCCGTGCTGCACGCCGGATGCGCGGTGCTGCCGCTCGATCCGGACGACCCCGCGCCCCGGCACGCCGTGCTGCTTTCCGGCAGCGGAGCCAGATTCCTGCTCACTGGCGACGGCCTGCGAGACCAGGCCGCGGCGCTCCCGGCCGAGATCCTGGACACCGCGGAGCTGGCCCGGCGCGCCGGCGGCCGGTACTCGGCACGGGTCCATCCGGAGCAGCCCGCGTACCTGCTCTACACCTCGGGCTCCACCGGGACGCCCAAGGGCGTGCTCGTCCCGCATCGCGGCATCGTCAACCGCTTGTGCTGGATGCAGGAGCACTTCAGTCTCGGCGCCGGGGAACGGGTGCTGCACAAGACTCCGGTCGGGTTCGACGTCTCGTGGTGGGAGCTGTGCTGGCCGCTGATCGCCGGCGGCACGGTCGTTCTCGCGCCGGACGGGCTGCACCGCGATCCGCACGGACTGGCGGAGCTCGTCACCCGGGCCGGGATCGGCACCACCCACTTCGTGCCGAGCCTGCTCACCCCGTTCCTCGCCGAAGCGGCCCGGCTCGGCCCGGCCGGCTCCCCGCTGCGCCGTGTGCTGTGCAGCGGGGAGGAACTGCCCGCCGCCGCCCGGGACCGGTTCCGCGACCTGTTCGGCACGGGAATCGAACTGCACAACCTCTACGGCCCGACCGAGGCGTCGATCGACGCGACCGCTTGGCATTGCGCGCCGGCCGAGGAGGGCCCGGTGCCGATCGGCCTGCCGATCAGCAACACCTCCGCCCGGGTGCTCGACGGCTGGTTCGCTCCGGTGCCGCGGCCGGTCCCCGGCGAATTGTTCCTCGGCGGCGACGGCCTGGCCACGTGCTACGCCGGGCGCCCGGGCCAGACCGCGGCGGCGTTCCTCCCGGACCCCACCGGCTCCGGCGGACGGATCTACCGCACCGGCGACCGCGCCCGCCGCCGGGCGGACGGCGCGCTGGTGTTCCTCGGCCGGACCGACCAGCAGGTCAAACTGGGCGGGCACCGGATCGAACTCGGCGAAGTGGCCGGATTGCTCCGCGCCCAGCCGGGCGTGACCGACGCCGCGGCGGTCGTCCGGGACGGCCGCCTGGTCGGCTATGTCAGCGGGCCGGCCGACCCGGCCGCGCTGCGCGAACGGCTGCGCCGGACGGCGCCCGCCTACCTCATCCCGGCCCAGCTCGTTCCAGTCGACGCGCTGCCGGTCACCGCGAGCGGCAAGCTGGACCGGCGAGCCCTGCCGGCACCGGAAGCGGAACCGCCGTCGAGCACAGCGAGGACCGAGACCGAACGCCGCCTCGCGGAACTGTGGGCGCGTCATCTCGGCAAGCCCGCGGTCGACGTGCGCACTGATTTCTTCACCCTCGGCGGCGACTCGATCCTGGCGATCCGGATCGCGGCCGAGGCCAGGGAAACCGGGGCCGGGTTCACCGTGCCCGACCTGCTGGCCCACCCCACTGTCGCCGCGCTGGCCGCCCATCTCGACGCGCAGCCGGAAAGCGCCGATCCGCGGCCGGAAACGGCGTTGCCTCCGTTCGCGCTGTGCCCGCGGCTGGCCGGGCGGGCGGGACTGGACGACGCGTATCCGGTCTCGATGGCGCAGCGGGCGATCCTGGCGCATCGGGACAACGACCCCGGATACGAGGTGTACGCGACCAGCGTGGCGGTCGCCGTCCCGCTGAGCGCCGCCGCGCTGGCGCGAGCCGTTCGCCAGGTGCTGGCCCGGCATCCGTATCTGCGGTCGTCCTTCGACCTCGCCGGCCAGGCGGAACCGACGCAGCTCGTGTGGTCCTCGGCGCCCCGGCTGCCGATCGAAGTGGTCGACCTCAGCGCTGATCCGGCCCGCGAGGAACGCTTCACCGCGTGGCTGGCCGCCGAGCGCAAGCGGCCGTTCGACCTGGACCACGGGCCGCTCGTGCGCTTCACCGCGCACGACAACGGCGCCGGTTTCCGCCTCACGGTCAGCAGTTTCGCCCTCGACGGCTGGTGCACCGCGATCGTGCTCACCGAGGTGCTGCGCGGATACCGGGCGGCTGCGCACGGGGAGAACTGGGATCCGGACCCGCCGCGGGTCGGCTACGCGGACTTCGTCGAACTGGAACGCGCCGCGATGCGTTCGCCGGAACAGCGCGAATTCTGGGCGGCGGAACTGCGCGGCGCGCGGCCGTCCGTGTTGCCGTACCGGCCTCTGGAGCCGAAGGGACCGGTGCTGCAGCAGCGGATCGTGCTGGAGATCGGCGACGAGGTCCGGGACGGGCTCGCCGCGCTCGCCGCCGAACTCGGTCTGGGGCTCAAACATGTCCTGCTCGGCGCGCACCTGCGGGTCGTGCGGTCGCTGACCGGCTCCGCTGACGTGGTCACTGGTCTGGAGACCAACGGCAGGCCGGAGCGCCGGGACGGGGACCGGGTGGTCGGGGTGTTCAACAACATCCTCCCGCTGCGAGCCGCGGTGCCGGACGGGGCGAGCTGGGCTGACCTCGCCCAGACCGCGTACGCCGCCGAGAGCCGGACCTCGCCGCACCGCCGCTACCCGCTCGTCGCGCTGAACCGCGAGTTCGGCGCCGGGCGGCTGTTCGACACGCTCTTCGTCTTCACCCACTTCCACCTCTACCGTGATCTGTCCACAGTGGACGATCTGGCGGTGTCGGACCTGCGCGCGCCCGATCAGACGTACGTTCCGCTGACGGCGCACTTCAACGTCGACGCTGTTTCCGGCCAGCTGCGCTTGCTGCTGGAAGCGGACCCCGCGAGGCTCGCCGCCGAGCAGGCCGAGGAGATCGGCCGGTGGTATCTCTCCGCATTGGACGCCGCGGCGCGGCATCCGCGCGAACCAGCAAGGCCGGCCGGTCCGACGGGGACCTCCGCCGCTGAATCCGCGGCGCCGCCGGATCGCGCGGTGCACGAGCTGATCGAAGCGGCCGTCCGCGGCGGACCTGACCGGATCGCCTTGTTCGAAGACGGAAAGCAACTCAGCTATCGGGGCCTGTGGACCGCTTCGGCGCGGCTCGCGGCAGCGTTGCAGGCGGCTCACGCCGGGCCGGACTCGGTGGTCGGGCTCTGGGCCGAGCGCAGCATCGAGTACGTCGTCGCGCTGCTGGCCGTCCTCCGCGCCGGGGCGGCCTATCTGCCCGTTGATCCGGCAACCCCGCCGGAGCGGGTGGCCGCATTGCTCGCCGACGCGGGCGCGGGTGCGCTGGTGCTGCCCCCGGGCGTGCCGGCGCCGAGCGGTGTCGAGCCCGAAACCGTGCTGCGCGGGGACTTCCCTCAGCCCAGCGGGAGGTACCGGCGTCCGGAGCTGAACGGAGAACACCTGGCCTGCGTCATGCCCACCTCGGGATCCACCGGACGCCCGAAGCTGGTCGGCGTGCCGCATCGGGGCCTGGCCGGTTACCTGCGCTGGTGCGTGCCGTATTACGGGCTCACCGAACGCACCGTCGCCCCGGTGCACTCCTCCCCGGCCTTCGACCTGACGGTGACGTCCCTGCTCGCCCCGCTGATCGCCGGGGGAACCGCGGATCTGCTGCCCAGCACCGAAATCACCCGGCTGGGCAAGGCGCTGACCGGCCGCCACACACTGCTGAAGATCACCCCGTCGCATCTGGCCGCACTCGCCGGCCAGCTCACCGCGCAGCCGCGCGCCCTCGGCCGGCTCACCGTGGTGGCCGGCGGCGAGCAGCTGAACGGCAAGCAGGTCGCCGCGCTGCGTGCAGCCGTCCCGGATGCCCTGCTGTACAACGAATACGGTCCGACCGAGACCGTAGTCGGCTGCTGCGTGCACCCGGTCGGCGCGGCGGACGGCCCGGTCCCGATCGGCGGGCCGATCACGGGCGCCTCCGCGACCGTGCTCGCCGGGACTCCCGGTGAACTGGCTGTCGGCGGCTTCGGCGTGACCAGGGGATACCTCGGCCGGCCCGCGGACACCGCCGAGGCGTTCGTGCCCGATCCGGAGCGGGCCGGCGCCCGGCGTTACCGCACCGGCGACCTGGTGCACCGGCTCCCCGGGGGCGCGCTCGTTTTCCGGGGGAGAGCCGACCGGCAGGTCAAACTTCGCGGATACCGCGTGGACCTCGGCGAGATCGAGCACGCGCTGGCGGCGCACCCGGACGTGGCTCTGGCCGCCGTTCTCCTCCGGGAGACGAGTGCCGGATCTCCGCGGCTGGTCGCCTACTGGAGCGGAGAACCGGAAAGGCCCGCGGCGGAACTGCGGAGCTGGGTCGCCCGGCGGCTGCCCGCCCGGCTCGTGCCCGCCGAGATCCGGTGGCTGGCCGTGCTGCCGCTCGCCCGCAGCGGCAAGGTCGACTACGCGGCGCTGGCCGCGCGGCCCGAACGCCGGGAAAGGCTGGTGGACCGGCTCGAACGGCTCACCGAAGAGGAAGCGGCCCAGCTGCTGCGCGAAGCGAGCCAGCCGGGGAGCCCGTCGCACGCCGGAGGTCACGATGGCCGAGCCTGATCCGCGCGTCGAGCGGCTGTCCGGGACGAAACGGGAACTGCTGTCCCGGTGGCTGGCCGGCAGTCCCGCCGCCGCGACGCCGGAGACCAGTGCCGAACGAACCGTCGCCGCGATCTGGAGCGAGGTGCTCGAAGCCGGCGAAATCGGGCACGACGACGATTACTTCGCGCTGGGCGGGGATTCCGTGCACGCCATCGTGATCGTGGCCAAGCTGGAAGAAGCCGGGCTGCGGATCACCGCGCAGGACCTGTTCGACCTGGCCACCGTGCGGCGCGTCGCGGAACGGGCCGTTCTGGGCGCGGTGCCGTTCGCGCCGTCCGGCTCGTCGCGCACCGAACATCCGCTCGGCCCGATGCAGGAAGGCATGCTCTACCACTCGGCCGGGGGCAGCAGCCCGGGTGCTTACGTCGTGCAGGTCTGCTGTTCGCTGACCGGCGAACTCGACCCGGCGGCGTTCCGCGCGGCCTGGGCCGCCGTGCTGGCCGCCACCCCGGCGCTGCGGGCGTCGTTCGGCTGGGCCGGCCGCACCCAGCCGCACCAGGTCGTCGCCGCGACGCCCGAACCGGAGGTCGAGTACCTCGACTGGCGGGAGCGCAGCGTGCCGGAGCGCGCAGCGGCGCTTGCGGGGTACCTCGACCGGGATCGCGAACGCGGGTTCGACCTCGGCCGGGCCCCGCTGTTCCGGCTCGCGCTGATGCGCGAAACCGAGACAGCGTGGCGCTGCGTCTGGACCCACCACCACCTGATCCTCGACGGCTGGTCGCAGCAGCTCGTCCTCGCCGACGTCCTGGCGAGCTACGAGGCTCTGCTGTCCGGAGCCGAACCCCGGTTGCCGAAGCGGCCCGCGATGCCGGACTACCTCGACTGGCTCCGGTCCCGGGACGACGACGCCGACCTGGCTTTCTGGAACGGGCAGTTCGCCGGGCTGCCGGGGCCGTCCCGGATCGCCGGGCCCGGGTGCGTGCGGGGCCGGGCGATCGCACCGCGGCGCGGAGAAGTCGCGGCGACCCTGCCGGAGACCGCGACCGCGGCGCTGAACTCGGTGTGCCGCGGACACGGGCTCACCGTCAGCACCGTGCTGTACGGCGTCTGGGGGTTGCTGCTCACGGAGCTGTGCGGCAGCGCCGACGCAGTCTTCGGCGTCACCGTTTCGGGCCGTCCGCCCTCGCTGCCGGGCGCCACCGAACTGGTCGGCATGCTGATCAACACCGTGCCGCTGCGGGTGCGCTGCGCCGGCGACGCCGCGGTCCTGCCCTGGCTGCGGGAACTTCAGGACCGCTTGGCCGGAATGCGCGAGCACGGGCATCTTCCGCTGTCCCGCATCACCCGGGCGATCGGCCTCGCCCGCGGCGAGACGCTGTTCGACACCATCGTGGTGATCGAGAACTTCCCGGTCACGGTCACCGACGGGACGTCCGGCGCGCTGGCGATCGGCGACGTGCGCACCCTCGTCGACGAGGGCTATCCGCTGGTGCTCGAAGCGGTTCCCGGAGCGGAGATCCGGCTGCGGGCCCGGCACGATCCGTCCCGGCTGCCCGCGACGGCGGTGCGCGGAATGCTCGACGCCTGCACCGGCTGCCTCGGCGCGTTCGCCGCCGATCCGGACCAGCCGCTGTCCCGGCTGCGCGCCCGCTTGGCCGAACAACACCGGCTTCGCCGCGAACAGGAATTCCTCGACCGCCGCGAGAGCGCGGGACAGCGGCTGCGGACAGCGCGGCGACGGGCGGCGGACACGCATCCGGGGGAGGGGTCATGACGACAGTGGCGGTGACCGGGGCCGGCGGATTCATCGGCAGCCATCTGGTCCGCGCGGTGCGCGAGCGGTACCCGCGGGCACGGGTGCGCGGCGTGGATCTGCGGCGTCCGGAGTACGGGCCGAGCGAGGCCGACGAGTTCGTGATCGCCGATCTGCGCGAGCGCGCCCGCTGCGCCGAAGCGGTGGCGGGTGCGGACGTGGTGTTCGCGCTGGCGGCCAACATGGGCGGGATCGGCTGGACGCACGCCGCGCCCGCCGAGATCCTGCACGACAACCTGCTGATCTCGGTCAACACCGTGGAAGCCTGCCGGGAGGCGGGCGCGGGCACGGTCGTCTACGCCTCGTCGGCGTGCGTGTACCCGAATTCGCTGCAGGACCGCCCGGACAGCCCGCCGCTGCGCGAAACGCCGGTGTTCCCGGCGGATCCGGACATGCAGTACGGCTGGGAGAAGCTCACCGCCGAGATCCTGTGCGACACCTACCGCCGGACCCACCGGATGGACATCAAGATCGCCCGGCTGCACGCCATTTACGGCCCTCGGGGCAGTTTCGCGGGGCTGCGCGCGAAATCCCTGTCCATGCTCTGCGGCAAGGTCGCCGCCGTCCCCGGGCGCCGCGGCGAGATCGAGGTCTGGGGCGACGGCACCCAGACCCGGTCCTATTGCTACGTCGGCGATTGCGTCGCCGGACTGCTCCGGCTCGCCGAATCCGCGGTGGACGAACCGGTGAACATCGGGTCCGAGGAGCGGGTCAGCATCGCCGATCTGGTCGGCCGGATCGCGGCGATCGCGGGCAAGGAGATCGTCCCGCGCTACCGCGGCGACAAACCGGTCGGGCCGAAGGGCCGGGTCTCGGACAACACCCGGTGCCGGCGGCTGCTCGGCTGGCAGCCCGGCACCTCGCTCGACGACGGGCTGCGCCGCACCTACCGCTGGATCGAAGAGCAGGTCGCGGCCGGGCGCGCCGGAACACGGGTCGCGCGATGAGCCCGCGGGGGAGCGCCCGGGACTTCGGCCGGCTGCTGCTGGGCCATTTCCGGCGATACCGGAACGGGAAGCTGCAGGACGTCGTCACCGAGGCGCTGCGGGACGCCGAGGGCGGCCGCGCATGGATGATCGACGCGCTCAACGGCACCATCCGGGTCCGGCGGGAGCTGAGCTACGCGTTGCGGCTGGAACCGCGGCGGCTGCGGACCAAGCTGACGTCTCCGGCGGCCGGGCCGGCCCAGCCCTTGCCGCTGTCGCTGCTGTGCCCGACCCGGGGCCGGGTGGACGGTCTCGCGGAATTCCTGCGCAGCGTGCAGCGGACCGCGGCGGCGCCGGGCCGGATCGAGGTCCTCTGTTACGTCGACGAGGACGATCCGGCGCTGCCCGGGTACCGGGAGCTGTTCGGCCGGGTGCGCCAGCGCCGCGGGCCGCTGGGCCGGTGCGCGCTGCACGTCGGCCCGCCGATCGGCGTCGCGGCGGCCTGGAACCGTCTCGCCGGGCAGGCCGCCGGAGCGTTTCTGCTGATGGCCAACGACGACCAGCTCTACGTCGACCACGGCTGGGACACCGCCCTCGACCGGCGCGCGGGCGAACTCGCCGCGCTGCACGAGGATTCCGTGCTCTGCCTCTACTTCGACGCCGCGCAGTACCCCGGCGACGGCCGGGACTTCCCGATCGTCAGCCGGGACTGGTACGAGACGCTCGGCTACTTCGTGCCGACGATTTTCCAGCAGTGGGAGGTCGAGCAGTGGGTCTTCGACCTGGCCGAGCGGCTGGGCCGGCTGTACCCGGTCTCCGGGATCTTCGTCGAGCACCGGCACTACCAGGAGTACAAAGCCCCGTTCGACGAGACCTACCAGCGCCACCGCATGACGAGGGAGAAGTCCTTCGCCGACCACGCGCTGTTCCTGCGCACCGAACGCGAGCGGGCCGCCGAGGCCGCCAAGCTCGCGGCCCGCATCGCGCGCGGACGCCGGGACGCACCGGCGACCGGCGCGCAGGTGAGCGAAGCGTCCGCCGTCCGCGCCCGAAGGCGCTATCGCGGGCTCATCGACGAGCTGCACGCCGCCGGGCAGCGAGAGGCCGCGATGGAGTGCGCGGAACTCGCTGTGCGCCAAGGGTTGTGGGCCTCGCCGCTGCACCGCCCGGTCGACTACCGCCGCGATCTGCCGGTGCGGGCGGAGCACGACGCCGCGGACTTCTGGTTCACCGCCCGCCTCGCCGAGCGGCACGAGGCGATCGCGGCGGAGGTGCGCACCGCGTTGACCGGCTCCTGGCCGGACTCGGCCGTGCTCTACCGCGACGGCGCGTGGACCGCCGCGGCGGCGGCACTGCCGATCACCGCCGAGGTCCTCGACGGCATCCCGGAAGCGCTGGTGTTCCCCGGCGCGACCGTGGAACTGCGGCGGCTGCGCCCGGGGGTTTGCCTTCCGCCGGCCTGCGGGCCGAGCAACGCGTTCCTGCGGGTGGAATTCGGCGTCGCGGTCTCGGCGGAAAGCGGGATCCGGATCGGCGAGAAGACCGCTGCTTGGCCCGAGGGCGGCTGCCTGGTCTTCGACGACGGGCTGGAGCGCGAACGCTGGCACCGGGGCTCCGAACCGGCGGTCGTGCTGAGTTTCCGGGTCCAGCGTCCCGGGCAGTCCGCTTCGGACGGAGAACCCGCCGGGCACGCGGTCGAGGCGGGGCGGTGACCGGGATGTGCGGAATCGTCGGCGTGTGCGCGGACGGCGGCCTCGCGGCCTCCGTCGTGGCTCCGGCCATGGCGGTGCTGCGGCCCCGGGGGCCGGACGGATCCGGGGTCTGGGCCGCGCCGTCCGGGCGGGCCGTGCTCGGGCACACCCGGCTCGCGGTGGTCGACCCGGCGGGCAGCGCCCAGCCGATCGGCGACGAAACCGGAGAGATCCAGGTCGTGGCGAACGGCGAGTTCTACGACTACCGGCGCATCCGCGCTGAACTCGCCCGGACCGGCCACACCTGCCGGACCGGCGGCGACAGCGAACTCGCCCTGCGCCTCTACCAGCGGGACGGGCATCGCGCGCTGGCCGAACTGCGCGGCGAGTTCGCCTTCGCGCTGTGGGACGAACGCCGCGGAGAACTGTTCGCGGCGCGCGACCGGTTCGGCGTCAAACCGCTCTACTACGCCCAGCTCGGCGGCAGGCTGTATCTGGCTTCGGAAATCAAGGCGCTGCTGGCCTGCGGTGTTCCGGCGAAATGGGACCTCGCCGCGTTCGCCGCGCACCTCCAGCTGGCGCTGCCGCCGGACCGGACGCTGTTCGCCGGGGTCCGCCAGCTCCCGCCCGGCTGCTATCTGCGGGCGAGCGCGGGCCGGGTCGCCGTCGTCCGGTACTGGGACCTGGACTACCCGGCGGCCGAGGAACTGGCCCGCCCCGGGGGATCGCTGGCCGGGCACGTCGCCGAAGTGCGGGCCGGGCTGGACGAAGCCGTGCGGCTGCGCACGGTCGCCGACGTGCCGCTGGCCTGCCACCTCAGCGGCGGCATCGACTCCTCGGCGATGGCCGCGGCGGCCTCCCGGCACGCGGCGGTCACCTCCTTCACTGTCCGCTTCGCCGACGCCGGGCTGGACGAGAGCCAGGTCGCGGCGCGCACCGCGGCCCGGCTCGGCGTGCCGAACCACCGCGTCGACCTCGATCCGGGGGCGTTCGCCGAGGACCTGGCCGCCACGCTCCGGGCGGGGGAGATGGTCCAGGAGAACTCGCACGGCGTCGCGAGATTCCGGCACAGCGCCGCGATCCGCGCCCGGGGTTTCAAGGCCGCGCTCGCCGGGGAGGGCGGGGACGAACTGTTCGCCGGATACCCGCAGTTCCAGCGGGATCTGGCGCTGAGCCGGGATCCGGCGGCGCGGGAACGGGCCAGGGCGGGCTACCGGAAGCTCGCCGAGTTCGGCGCGCCGCGGCAGCTGCGCACCGTGCTGGACCGGCTCGGCTTCCTGCCGAACTGGATCACCCAGCGGTACCTCGCCGTGCAGGCCCCGGCGCGGGCTCTGCTGCGTCCCGGGTTCGCCCGGCTCCTCGACGAGACCGACGCCTGCGCTCCGCTGATCGACCAGGCGCGCGGCCAGCTCGCCGGGCGCGCGCCGCTGCACCAGTCGATGTACCTGTTCGCCAAGAGCTGGCTGGCCAACTACATCCTCGCCGCCGAACGCCTGGACGCCGCGCACGCGGTCGAGGTCCGGCTGCCTTTCTTCGACCACCAGCTGTTCGCGGTCGCCCGGAGCGCCGCCCTCTCTTGGTACGCGCCGGAAGGCCGCACCAAGCACGTGCTCCGCGAAGCCGCGCGGGAAGACCTGTCCGAAGAGGTCTACTCAGGCGGCAAGCGCGGCTTCTTCGCCCCGCCCGAGGACGGGCTGCACGGCCTGGTGCGGGAGTTGACCGCGGATTCGGCCTTGCGCGACAACCCGTTCTTCGAACCGGCGGCGGTGCGGCGGCTTTTGACCGGGCCGCGCGCGGGCAGCGACCGCCTGCTGCACCTGGTAGCCGGGACGAGCGTGCTTACCGCTGAATTCGGGATGATCGCCGACACCGGGCAGACCGTAGGAGCCGGCCATGACTGAGCCGCGCGTGGACGACCTGCTCGCCGGGCTGGCGGACGCCGATTTGGAACAGCGGATCGCCGCGCTGCCCCCGGAAGGCCGGGCCGTGTTCGAGCAGGCGCTGCGCGAGGGACTGGCGGCGGACGGACTGTCCGGCGCCGGAGGCCCCGCGCGGCCGTCCTTCGGACAGGAGCGGATGTGGGTGCTCGGCCAGCTCGCCCCGGACGCCTACACCTACGCCACCGCGGTGCGGCTGCGCGGCCCGCTGAACGTGGTCGCGTTGCGCGCGGCGGTCGAAGCCGTCGTGCGGAGCCAGGAATCCCTGCGCACCAGCCTGATCCAGGCGGACGACGGAACGTTGATCAGCGATGTCGCCGCCCGGGTCGAGGTGCCGTTCCGCGTCGTCGATCTCGCGCACCTGAGCGAAGCCGGCGAGCTGCTCGCCCGGCTTGTGCGCGCCGAAAGCCGGCGCGGATTCGACCTGGGCCGGGCACCGTTGCTGCGGACCGCGGTGTTCCGGCTCGGCCCGGAGGACCACCTGGTCCTGCTGGCCGTCCACCACGCCGTCACCGACGGGTGGTCCAACGGCGTGCTCGCGGCGGATCTTTCCGCCTGCTACCGCGACCTCGCCTCCGGGCGGCCGGTTCGCCTGCGGGCGCCGCGCCTCGGCTACCGCGACTACGCCGCCCGGCAGCGAGAACGGGCCGAGGGGCCGGAGTTCGCGGAACTGGCCGGGTTCTGGCGCGAACGGCTCGCCGGCCTGCCTCGCACCGAGCTGCCGGCCGACCACGCGCGTCCGGCGGCCCGCCGCGGGAGGGGCGCCGGCTTGAGCGTCGAACTCGGCCCGGAACTCACTGCCGCCGCCCGCGAACTGCGGAAGCGGACCGGCGGCTCGCTGTTCATGCTGGTGCTGGCCGCGCTGGCGGTGGTGCTGCGGGCGACGACCGGGCAGTCCGAACTCGCGGTCGGCACTCTCGTGTCCGGGCGCGACCGGCCGGAATTCGAGCGTCTCGTCGGCTATTTCGTCAATGTCGTGCTGCTGCGGCTGACCGTCGCGGACGGCCGCGGCTTCCGGGAAATCTGGGCCGGGGTGCGGGCATCGGTGCGGCAGAGCCTGGCGCACCAGGAACTGCCCTACGAGAAACTGCTGGAACTGCACCGGGAAGCGGGCGGCGGCGACCAGCCGGTCCGCGTGCTCTGCGTGGCCCAGCAGCCGCATCCGTCCCTCGACCTGCCGGGCCTGACCGCGGAGCAGGACGACGTCGAACTCGGCGCCGCGCAGTTCGACCTGCTCGTGGAGATCTGGGAGCGGGAGGACGGGGTCCGGATCTCCTGCCAGTACGACGTCGATCTGTTCGCCGAGACGACGATCCGGCTGTTCGCCGGGCACCTGCGCACGGTGCTCGCCGGCGCGGTGCGGGACGCCGGCCGGACCGCCGCCGAACTGCTGGCCGGACCGGCTGCTCCGGCCGCGTGGCCCGCGGACCGCGCGGAGAGCGTGCCCGCCCTGTTCGAACGCCAGGCCGAGCGCGCCCCGGACGCGGTCGCGCTCGTCGACGGCGCGCGCACGGTCACTCGCCGGGCGCTGGACGAGCGGGCGAACCGCCTCGCCGGCCTGCTCGCCGAGCACGGCGTGCGCCCGGGAGAACGTGTGGCCTGCTGCCTGCCGCGTTCGGCCGAATCGGTGCTGGCGATGCTCGCGATCCTGAAAGCCGGTGCGGCGTTCGTGGCGCTCGACCCGGACCAGCCCGCGGAGCGGATGCGGCGCGTCCTTGCCGACGCGCGCCCCGCGGGCGTGCTCACCACCGCCGCGCTCCGAGCCAAATGCTCTGCCGCGGACAGTCCATTGTGGCTGATGGAGGAGCTGGCCGTCCGCCTCGCGCACGGTCCCGCGCACCGGCGTTCCCGCCCCGTGCACCGAGACTCGGTGGCCTACCTGGTCTATACCTCCGGTTCGACCGGCGAGCCCAAGGGCGTGCTCGGCACGCACCGCGGCCTGGCGAACCGGTTCCGGTGGGCGAGCCGCGCCTATCCGGCGGGAGAGGCGGAGGCCTGGGCGGCGCGGACGGCACCCGGCTTCGTGGACGCGGTCTGGGAGGTCTTCGGCCCGCTGCTGTCCGGCGTGCCGCTGATCCTGGTGGACGCCGAAGACGCCGCGGACCCGGCCCGGCTGGTCGCCACGCTCGCCGCCTGGCGGGTGACCCGGCTGGTCACCGTGCCGGCGCTGCTGCGGATCCTCCTCGACGACCGGCCGGAGCTCTCGCGCGAGCTGCCCCGGCTGCACACCTGGGTCAGCAGCGGCGAAACTCTCGGCGCCGCACTCGCCGAGCGGTTCCACCACCGGCTGCCGGGACGGCGGCTGCTCAACCTCTACGGGTGCGCGGAAGTCGCCGCGGACGCGACCGCGCACGAAGTGCGCCCCGGCGGCAACCCGGCCGCGATCCCGATCGGCACCGCCATCGACGGAGTGGTCGCGCGGGTGCTGGCCCCGTACGGCGACCTGGCGCCCGTTCTGGGAACCGGCGAACTCTACGTCGGCGGCGCCGGGCTGGCGCTCGGCTACCACCGCCGTCCCGCCGAGACCGCCGCACGTTTCCTTCCGGTGCCGGGAAAAGCGGCTCCGGGACAACGCTGGTTCCGCACCGGCGACGGGGCCCGCCGCCGGCCGGAGGGCACGCTCGGCTACCTCGGCAGGCTCGACGCGCAGGTGCAGATCCGGGGGCACCGGGTCGAACCCGCGGAGGTGGAGCTCGCGCTCCTGCGGCACCCCGACATCCGGGAAGCCGCGGTCGTCGTCCAGCACGACGTGACCGGCGACCCGGCGCTCGCCGCGTACGTGGCGCCAGCGGCCGATATTCCTGCCGACCTCGGATCCCTCCTGCGAAGCCAGCTTCCGGCGTACGCGCTGCCCGCCACCGTCACGCCGCTTCCCGCGCTGCCGCTGAACCCGAGCGGCAAGGTAGACCGCCTGCGGCTGCCCCGTCCCGGCCGGACCGCCGGGGAGCGCCCCCGCGACGAAGCGGTCACGCCTACCGAGGCCGTGGTGCTCGACGTCTTCGCCGAGGTGCTTCCCGCCGCCGGGCGACCGGCGCTCTCCGACGACTTCTTCCTGCTGGGCGGGCACTCGCTGCTCGCCGCGCACGTGGCCACGATGCTGCGCGAACGGCTGGGCGTCGAGGCGGGACTCGGCGATCTCGTCGCCGCGCCGACGGCCGCCGGGCTGGCCGCGCGCCTGGAACGGGGCGCGGCAGCACCGCCGGAGACGACGCGGGTGACGCCGGATCCGGCCGCCCTGCACGAGCCGTTCCCGCTCACCGACATCCAGCGGGCCTACCTGGCCGGCCGCGACGCGGACTTCGCGCTCGGCAAGGTCGCCACCCACGCCTACCTCGAGCT
This sequence comes from Amycolatopsis sp. NPDC104775, assembly GCF_055583325.1. NCBI lineage: Bacteria > Bacillati > Actinomycetota > Actinomycetes > Pseudonocardiales > Pseudonocardiaceae > Amycolatopsis > Amycolatopsis sp. NPDC104775. Next base: position 53,372 of record NZ_JBVJOE010000004.1, on the reverse strand, counting down.
GACCGCGACCCGGCTCGATCCCGCCCGGTTCGAGACCGCGCTGAACGAGGTGATCGCCCGGCATCCGATGCTGCGCGCCGTGGTCTCCGGCGACGGGACGCAACGGGTGCTGGCGCGAGTGCCGCGTTACCGGGTCGCCTGCCAGGACTTGCGGCCGGACACCGAATCCCGGCGGCGCGAGCGGCTGACCGGCTGGCGCGAGGAGCTGTCCCACCAGGTCCTGCCCGCCGATCGGTGGCCGCTGTTCGAGGTCCGGCTCTCCCTGCTGCCCGGCGACGCCGCGCTGGTGCACCTGAGCGTGGACGCGCTGATCTGCGACGCCTACAGCTTCGGCCTGGTGATGACCGAGCTGGCGGATCGCTACGCCGGCCGGAGGGCGCCCGAGCCGCTGAGCCTGACCTTCCGCGACTACGTGCTGGCGGCCGAGCGCCGCCGCGGCGAGCCCGCGCACCGGAAAGCGCTGGCGTACTGGCGAAACCGGCTGGCCGGCTTGCCCGCCGGACCGGAACTGCCGATGGCCGCCGCGCCGGAGGCGATCGACCGGCCCCGTTTCACCCGGCGTTCGGGACGGCTGGAACCGCGGGACTGGGCGGCGCTGAAGGCCGCCGCGGCCGGACACGGCCTCACGCCCTCGGCTCTGCTGCTGGCTGCCTTCGCCGAGGTCGTCACCCGATGGAGCAGACGCGCGCACTACAGCCTGATGCTGACCGTCTTCCGGCGCGAACCAGTGCACCCCGAAATCGGCGCGCTGGTCGGCGATTTCACGTCGCTGTCGGTGCTCGAGGTCGACCACCGTGCCGAAGGGTCCTTCGCGGACCGGGCCCGCTCGCTGCAGCGGCTGCTCTGGGACGACCTGGACCACGCACAGACGAGCGGCGTCGAGGTGACGCGGGAGTGGAACCGCCGCCACGGCAGGCCGCCGGGGCCGCTCACACCGGTGGTGTTCACCTCGAACCTGCCGGTGGGGCCCGGGGAGAACGCGGACGAGGACCCGGTGTTCGGCGAGCTGGAGTACGGGATCACCCAGACCCCGCAGGTGCACCTGGACCACCAGGTCAGCGAACAGCGCGGCGCGCTGGTGTTCAACTGGGACGCGGTCGACGAGCTGTTCCGTCCCGGAGTGGTCGACGGGATGTTCGAGGCGTACCAGCGCTTCCTCGCCGATCTGGTCGCCGACCGGCCCGGCCGGCCGGACCTCCCCGAGGCGCAGCGGGCGGTGCGCGCGGCGGTCGCGGCGCCGCCCGCCGCTCCGCCGCGCTGCCTGCACGACCCGGTGTTCCGCACCGCCGAGGAACACCCGGGCCGGGTCGCGGTGGTCGACGGCGAGACCCGGATGACCTACGGCGAGCTGGCCCGCCGCGCGCATCGGGTCGCGCGCACCCTGCTCCGGGGCGGCCGGGACACGCTCGTCGGGATCGCCGCTCCCAAGAGCTGGCAGCAGGTGGTCGCCGTGCTCGGCGTGCTGGAGGCCGGGATGGCATTCCTGCCGCTGGATCCCGACTTGCCGGAAAAACGGCTGCGCCACCTGGTCTCGCGCGGGGAACTGCGCACCGTGCTGGCCCGAGCCGACCAGGATGCCTTGCCGAACCTGCCGGACGTGCGCGTGGTGGCGGTCGACCGGCCCGGGGACCTCGACGGCTCCGACGAACCGCCGCGGGCGCCCGTCGCTCCCGCTGACCTCGCGTACGTCATCTTCACCTCGGGCTCCACCGGAGAACCCAAGGGCGTGATGATCGACCATCGCGGCGCGGCCGGCACTGTGGACGCGGTCAACGCGCGCTTCGGGATCGGGCCGCGCGACCGGGTCCTCGCGGTCTCTTCGCTCAGCTTCGACCTGGCTGTCTACGACCTGTTCGGACTGCTGGCGGCCGGCGGCACGGTGGTGCTGCCCGAGCACGCGCGGCGGCGGGAACCGGCGCATTGGGCGGATCTGGTCCGCCGCGAGCGGATCACCGTGTGGAACTCGGTGCCCGCGCTGGCCGAGGTGCTCGCCGGCCACGCCGGTCCGCTGGCCCCGGACGCCCTCGCCACGCTCCGGCTGGTGCTGCTGTCGGGCGACTGGATCCCGACCGCGCTGCCGGACCGGATCCGCGCGCTCGCCCCCGGCGCGCGGGTGCTCGGCCTCGGCGGCGCGACCGAGGGGTCGATCTGGTCGGTCTGGTACCCCATCGGCGAGGTCGGCCGCGACTGGACCAGCATCCCGTACGGCGTGCCGATGCCCGGCCAGTCGATCCGGGTGCTCGACGAGCGCCTGGACCCGGTTCCGGACTGGGTGGCCGGCGAGCTCTACATCGGCGGCCGGGGCGTGGCGCTCGGGTACTGGCGCGACGAGGAGCAGACGGCGTTCCGGTTCCCGGCGGACCCCCGGACCGGCGAGCGGCTCTACCGGACCGGCGACCTCGCCCGGCACCGCCCCGACGGGAACCTGGAATTCCTCGGCCGGGAGGACGGGCAGGTCAAGGTCAGCGGCTACCGGATCGAACTCGGCGAAGTCGAGGCGGCCGTGCGGCGTCTGCCGGGGATCCGCGCCGCCGCGGTGGTCGCGGCCGGGGAGCCGGGCACAGAGCGGCGGCTGGTCGCTTTCTTCGTGCCGGACGGCGAACCGGCCCCGGAACCGGCTGTCCTGCGCGAGCGGCTCGGCGACCTCCTGCCCGGTTACCTGGTGCCGTCCCGGTTCGAGCGGCTGGACCGGATCCCCTTGACCGCCAACGGAAAGGTCGACCGCTCCGCGTTGCGGAAACGCGCTCCCGGGCGGCCTCGGCCCACCGCGGAGCCGGCCGTGCCCGATCCGGCGCGGCCGGCCGGGCTGGTCGAGCGGCTCGCCGCGATCTGGGCGGAATTGCTGTCCGTTCCGGTCGTCCGTCCCGACGACGACTTCTTCGCCCTCGGCGGCACCTCCCTGGAAGCGATCCGGCTGATTTCGAAACTCCAGGAGGCGCTGGGCGTCCGGATCCGGCTGCCCCGGCTGTTCGGCAATCCGACCGTCGCCGCGCTCGCCGCCGCGGTGGCCGAGGCGCAGGCCGCCGCCGGCCCGGCGGAGGATCTCCCGGCGGCGCTGGCACCGTGCCCGGAAGACCGCACGGAACCGTTCCCGCTGACCGATCTCCAGCAGGCGTACTGGCTGGGCCGCCGCACCGGGCTCGGGCTCGGCGGCGTGGCCACGCACAGCTATCTGGAACTCGACGTCGAAGACCTCGACCTCGCCCGGCTGGAACGAGCCCTGCGGCAGCTCGTGGACCGGCACGACGCGCTGCGCACCGTCGTCCGGCGGGACGGCTATCAGCAGGTGCTGCCCTCCGTCCCCGGCTACCGGATCGCCGTCGAGGATCTGCGCGGGCGGACCCCGCGGGACGCGGCCGAACGGCTCGCCGCCGTGCGTGCGGAGATGTCGCACCAGGTGCCCGAGGCCGCCCGGTGGCCGTTGTTCGACCTGCGGGCGCACCGCGTCGACGACCTCGTCACCCGGCTGCACCTGAGCGTCGACCTGCTGATCGCCGACGCGCACAGCACGCGGATCCTCACCGGCGAACTGCTGGCGCTCTACCACGATCCCGCCGCGGCCCTGCCCGACCTCGGCTGCACCTTCCGCGACTACGTACTGGGCGTCGAGCGGCTCAAGGACAGCGACCGGCACCGCCAGGACCGCGGCTACTGGGCGGCCCGGCTCGCCGACCTGCCGGCCGCACCGGGCCTGCCGCTTCTGCGCCGGCCGGAGGACCTCGCCCGCCCGCGCTTCCGCCGCCTGCACACCGAACTCGCGCCGGAAGCGTGGCGCGCGGTGCGCGAGTGGGCCGCCGCGGCCGGGCTCACCCCGTCCGCGGTGGTCTGCACCGCGTTCAGCGACGTGCTCGCGGTCTGGAGCGACAGCCCGCGGTTCACGCTGAACGTCACCACGTTCAACCGGTTGCCGTTGCACCCCGGAGTGGACGCGCTGGTCGGCGATTTCACCACGACCACGCTGCTCGCGGTGGACGGTTCGGGCGACGCCCCGTTCCCGGAACGGGCGAGGCGGCTGCAGGACCGGCTCTGGCGGGACTTGGAGCACCGGCTGGTCACCGGCGTGGAGGTGCTGCGGATGCTGCGCCGCGATCCGGCCCGGCGGGACGAGGCGATCATGCCGGTGGTCTTCACCAGCACCTTGCTCTCCGACGGCGCGCTCCCGGCCGCGGACGCCCCGGCGTGGCGGGCCGAGACGGTGTACGCGGTAAGCCAGACGCCGCAGGTGCTGCTCGACCACCAGATCGGCGAGCAGGCCGGAAAGCTCGTCTGCACCTGGGATTTCGTCGAGGAGGCGTTCCCTCCCGGCCTGGTGGAAACCATGTTCGACGCGTTCAACACGGTACTCGACGACGTCGCCGCGACGGCTGTGCGATCTGGAGGTGACCCGGCATGAGTATGGCCGAGCAGAGGCTTTCGCTGCTTCCCGACGACCAGCGGGAACTGCTGCGGAGCATGAACGAGCTGACCGGCGACGTCCCGGCGGGGACCGTGCCGGAGGCGGTCGCCGCGCTGGCCGGCGCGCACGGCGGCGCTCTCGCCGCGCGGGGACCGGCGCGCGGCCTGACGCGTGCCGAACTGCTCTCGGCGGCCGACCGGGTGGCCGCCGCCGTGCGGAGCCGGGCGGTGCGGACGGGGGACCGGGTCGTGCTGTGCGCGGAGCCGGGCGCCGGGCAGGTGATCGGCTTGCTGGGCATCCTCCGCGCGGGCGCGGTGGCCTCGCCGGTGGAGCCCGGCGCGGCGCAAGCGGTGCGGTGGCGGCAGGTCGAGCGGGAAGGCGCGGCGGTCGTCGTCTCGCAATCGTGGCTGTTCGACAGGCTCCGCTGGCCGGACGACGTCGGCGCGGTGGCGATCGACGGCGTTGCCGGAGAAGCGTCGTTCGTTCCGGGGCCGGACGGCCCAGGCGGAGGCGATGCCGCGTGCGTGCTCGGCGACGGCACCGTGCTGCGGCACCGCGATCTGCTGAACGTGGCGGCGGATCTGGCCGACCGGTTCGGGATCGGCGAGGCCGACCGGCTGATCGCGCTGACCCCGGTCGCGAGCGGGCGGGGTGTTCTGGAGACCGCCCTAGGGCTGCTGACCGGAGCCGCGCTGGTTTTCGGCGAGGACATCGATCTGCGGGAGCCCGCCGCGTGGCTGGAGACGCTGGCGCGCGAACGGATCAGCGTGTGGCATTCCACGCCGACGCTGCTCGAACTCCTCGTCACCGAGCTGGAGCGGCTGGAGGAACAGCTGCCGGCACCGGTGCGGCTGGTGCTGCTGAGCGGGGAACGGCTTCCCGGCTCGCTCGTCCGGCGGCTGCGAGAGCTGTCCGCGCCGGACCTCGTCGTCGCGAACCTGGCCGCCGCCGGGGAGCACGGGCCGTGGGCCGCCTGCCACGAACCGGCCGCGACCGCGCCGGAAACGCCCACCGTGCCGATCGGCAGGCCGATGCGCAACCAGCGGATCCACGTGCTCGGCGAGAACGGCGGGGTCTGCCCGGCCTGGGTCACCGGGCAGGTGCACTACGGCGGCCTCGTCGCCGAGGCGGCGGCCACCCCGCACACCCATCCGGAGACCGGCGAGCCGTTGCTGCGCACCGCCCAGTTCGGCCGGGTGCTGCCGGAGGGCGTGGTGGAGATCGTCGGCGACGAGTCGGCGCAGCTGCTGGTGCACGGCAGGCGGCTGCACGTCCACGACACCGAGGTGGCGCTGGCCGGGCTGCCCGGAGTGCGCGCCGCCGCGGTGGTCACGACGGCCGGGGAGAGCACGTCGATCGGGTTCGCCCGGCTGCGGCCCGGCGCGGACGCCACCGGGCCCGAACTGCTCGACCGGTTGCGCCGCAAGGTTTCCCCGTACCTGCTGCCCGGCCGGATCGAGATCCTCGACGCTTTCCCGCTCACCCCGGACGGCCGCGTGGACCGGACGGCGCTGGCCGCGCTGGACAGCCCGGCTCCGCCGCCGCCCGCGCGAGCCGTCCCGGCGGCGGGCGCCGACGCGGACCTGCTGGCCGCGGCGACGGCGATCGCCTGCCGGGTGCTCGGGGTGACCGGGATCGAGCCGGACATGAACCTCGTCGACCTCGGCGCGACGTCGGTCGAGCTGGTCCGGCTGGCCACCGTGGTGGAGGACGAACTGGGGATCGGCGTGGCGGTCGAGGAACTGCTCCGGTTCCCGTCGGTCGCGGTGCTGATCGGCCCGCATCTCGCCACCGTCGCCGATGCGCGACCGGCAGGCCCGCCCGCCGGAGAGGTGCTCACCGGACTGGTGGAGCGCCAGGCGTTCAAGGACGCGCACACCGGCATCCGCGCGGAATACGCGGGCACGGCCGGGATCGCGCTGGGCGGTTCGTTGGACCCCCGAGCGCGCGTGCGCCGCAGCCACCGGCATTTCTCGGCGGCGCCGGTCGCCTTGCCGGACCTCGCGGTCCTGCTCGGCGCGCTGCGGACCGCCGAGGACGCGGGCGAGCCGAAATACTGGTATCCCTCGGCGGGCAGCGCGTATCCGCTGGGCGTGTACCTCGACGTCGCGCCCGGCCGGGTGAGCGACCTCGGCGCGGGCGTCTACTACGTCGATCCCGCCCGCGCGGAACTCGTGCCGGTCGCGTCCGGGGCCGGGGTGCCCGCCGCCGCGCACGCCGAGATCAACCGCCCGGCGCTCCTGGAGTCCGCCTTCGCGCTTTACCTGATCAGCCGGATGGACGCGATCACCCCGCTCTACGGCGAACTGGCGTGGGACTTCTCGGTCTTCGAAGCGGGCGCGATGACGCAGCTGCTGATGTCGGTCGCGGGAGAAAACGGCCTGGGACTCTGCCCGATCGGGACGCTCGACCCCGCCGAACTGGCCGCTCCCTTGCGGCTGCGCCCGGACGACCGGTTCGTGCACGCCCTGCTCGGCGGAGTGCCCGCGGGAGCCGGAAGCGGGCGGATCCCGGATCTCGCCGGCAGGCTCCGCGCGGACACCGGGGAGCGGTCATGACGCCGCGCGCGAGCGGGCCCCGGGCCGGACTGCGGCGCCGGGCGCTGGGCGGGCCTGTCGGCGAGGTGCGTCCGATCGGGCCGCCGGACGGCGCGACGCTGCCGTTGCGGGTGCTGGCCGGGGAATCCGGAACCGACCTCGGGCGCTGGGCCGCCGGGGCGGCCGACACCGTGCGCGCGTGGCTGGAGGTGCACGGCGCGGTGCTGTTCCGCGGGTTCGGCGTGGATCTCGGCGGGTTCGGCGCGGTTCTCCGCGCGCTCGCCGGAACGCCGAGTCCGTACCTGGAGCGGTCCTCGCCGAGAACCGAACTCGGCGACCGGATCTACACCGCGACCGACCATCCCGCGGACCAGCCGATCCTGCTGCACAACGAAAACTCCTACCAGCGCGAGTTCCCGCGCCGGCTGGTCTTCTGCTGCCTGCGCGCCGCCGACGCCGGCGGCGCCACGCCGCTGGCCGACACCCGCCGGGTGCTGGGCCGGATCCGGCCCGAGGTGCTGGCCGGGTTCGCGCGCCGCGGGGTGCGCTACGTCCGCAATTACGGGACCGGCCTGGGCATGTCGTGGCAGGAGGCCTTCCAGACCCGCCAGCGGTCCCAGGCCGAACGGCACTGCCGCGAACACGGCATCGACTTCGCCTGGGGCGCGGGCGACCGGTTGCGGACCAGCCAGGTCCGGCCCGCCATCGCCGTGCATCCGGGCACCGGGGAGCGAGTGTGGTTCAACCACGCGGTCTTCTTCCACGCCAGCAGCCTGCCGGGCGAGGTCGGCGCCGAGATCAGGAAACAGGTAGCCGAAGCGGATCTCCCGGCCGCCGCTTACTACGGCGACGGCGCCCCGATCCCGGACGAGATCGTGGACGAGGTGCGCGCGGCCTACGCCGCGGAGCTGGTCGCGACGCCGTGGCAGCGGGGAGACGTCCTGGTGGTGGACAATCTGCTCGCCGCGCACGGCCGCGAGCCCTATACGGGGACGCGTGAAGTGGCGGTCGCCATGGGCGGCCCGCTGTCCTGGGCCGAGGTGCGGGACGGAGCGAGCTCGTGACGGCGGGCGGCCCGGCCCCGGTGCGGCCGCCGCGGGACGGCGCCGCGCCTCCGCGGCACCAAGTCCGCGCGCTCCAGGTCGAGGGCAAGGTCGACACCGAACGGCTCGCCGCGGCGGTGCGCGAGGTGTCCGCGGCGCTGCTGTCCGCCGAACCGGGCGCTCCGGCCGGTCTTCTGCTGCACGACCTCCCGGCGGGAGACCCGGAGATGGCCTGCGTGGCCGCGCTGCTGGCCGCGCGCGACCGCGGCGAGGCGGCGGATTCCCGGCCGTCCCGCGGTTTTCACTGGCTGCGACTGGCCGGGGACCGGCACGTGCTCGGCCTGGTCGCGGCGTCGGACCTGCTCGACGTCCGCTCGATGTACGCGGCGCTCGGGGCGGTCTGGCAGGCCTACTTCGGCCGGTTCCGCGCCGGTGCCTACCGCCGCCACACCGAGCTGGCCGGCTTCGACCCGGTCGGCTCCGCCCGCGCGCACGAGACGCGCCGCCGGTGGTGGAACCGGGAGTTCCCGCGCTACCGGGCCGGGGGTTTCGGCGGCCCGGACATCCCCGGCCCCGCCGGGCGCAGGCGGCTGCGCATCGCCGGGGACCGCTGGACCGCGCTGACCGGCACGAGCGGCCCGCTTGGCGCGAACGGTTCGATCGCTTTCGTCGCGCTGCTCGCCTGGTGCCTGCACACCCGGGGGAGGCCGGGCAGCTCCGGGTTCGGCTGCGAGCTCGACCTGCGCGACTGCTTCGGGCTGGGCCAGGTCGTCGGCCCGCTCACCGACCGGCTGGCCTTCCGCCTCGATCTCGACGGCTTGGCGGACCCGGTGTTCTCCGACGTCCTGACGCGCGCCCAGACCGGTTTCCTCGACTCGGTGGTGCACTACCTGCCCTACCGGCAACTGGTCGAGCACGGCGTGCGCACCGCGGCGCTCGCCGCTTCGCGCACCGCCGAACTGTGGAACGTCACGGTGCACTTCTGCCGTAACCCGCCGCGCAGCGCCCGGACCCGCGCGCGCGGCGACGAGGAGAGGGGCCCGCTCGGGGTTTCCGTCGAACTGTTCCGCGAGGCCGACCTGCTCGGCCCAGCGGGCGGCCCCCGCGCCGGAACCGGCGACGGCGTGCTGCTCGACGTCCACCTCGGCGAACTCGGCGACGACATGGTCGCCGTTTTCGACTACGCCCGGCCCGCGATCCCCGATGCGGCGATGGACCGGCTGCTCGGCCAGCTGGACCAGGCCCTCGACCACGTTCTCGCCACCCCGGCGGCGCCGCTGCCCCGTGCCGCCGGCCGAAGCGCCACCCGAGGAGAAGGAGCGACGCCATGACCGACCCCGCGGACGAGACGGCCGACGACCGCACGTACCACGTCGTGCTCAACGCCGAAGAGCAGTACTCGATCTGGCCCGCCGACCAGGACCTCCCGGACGGCTGGACGGCCGAGGGCAAGACCGGCAGCCGAGCGGAATGCCTGTCCCACATCGACGAGGTGTGGACCGACCTGCGGCCGCTGAGCCTGCGCCGGTTCATGGCCGAACATCCGGACGGATTGGCCGAAGAAGCGGCCGAAGACCCCTACGAGGGCGTTCCGTCGCTGGTCGAGCGGCTCGCCGACGGCGACCATCCGGTCGAGGTCTCGCTCCGCCCGGATCGCACCGCCGCCGCGCTCGGCGAGGCCGTCGAACGGGGCTTCGTCTTCCTCCGCTTCCCCGGGACCGAGGGCGGCACGGAACTCGGCGTCGAACTGGTCGCGGAGGACTGCGCGCTTTCCGGCGCGGATTTCGCCGCGGGCACCGGGGAAATCCGCCTCAGCGGGGTGCTGGAGCTGGACTTCGTCCCGGTCACCTGCGCCGCCTCGATCGACCTGGCCACCCTCGCCGGGCGGGGGAGCCTGGCGGTCCGCCCCGCGTGAGGCGGGGCGCACACCACGGAAACCACGGAAAGCGAGAGCGATGGTGTCGCAGATCTGCGTGTTCGCGCGGCTGGCCGGGCCCGGGCTCGGCGACCTCGTGCAGCGCAATATCGCGTTCTCCTTGCTGCGGCGGGCTTTTCCCTCGGCCGGGCTCACCGTCACGACCGGAGCGACGGTGGCGGCGCGGTTCGCGGAGTTCTTCGGGCGCCACAGCTACGCCACCGGAGTGCTGCCGTGCCCCGATCCCGGCGAGGAGGACTCGCGAGGATGGGCGCGGTTCTCCGCGCGCCTGGCCGAACTCGGCGCGCAGGCGTGCTTCGTCGACCCGGACAGCCGGGGACTGGGCGCGGCCGAAGCGCGCCGGGCCGGGATCCCGGTCCGGCTCGGCGTGCCGGGCCCCGGGGACGGCGAAGGCGATTTGACCCATCCGCTGCGGCTGCCGCGCCCGCTGTTCGGCAGGCCGGACCTGTTCGACCACGCCGCGGCCCTGGCCTCGGCGCTCGGCCTGCCCGGTCCGCTCCGCCCCGGCGAGACGGTGCCGCCGTTGCCGCGCAGCGGAGAGCCGCCGCCCGGACTCGGGCCCGGGACGCCGCGGCTGGCCGTGCATCCCGGCGGGTCCCCGCACTGGAACCGGCGCTGGCCGCTCGGGAAGTACGCCGAACTGTGCCGGCTCGCGGCCCGGCACGCCGGCGCGGCTTGCTATCTGCTCGGCGACCGGTCCGAACGCGACGATCTGCACCTGCTCGCGGAGGCGATCGCCGCGGATCGGCCTGGCACCGGCGTCGAGGTGATCACGAACGCCACGCTCGACCGGACGGCGAACCTGCTCGCCGAGGCGGATCTGCTGCTCGGCAACGATTCGTCGCTGGCGCACGTGGCCGCGGCGGTGCGCACGCCCGCGGTCGTCCTGTACGGCCCGACTGGCACCGAGTTCCTCTGGGCCCGCGTCTATCCGCACCACACCGGGGTTTCCCTGCGCTATCCCTGCCAGGCCGCGACCAACCCGGCCGGCGCGCTCGCCGCCCGCCGCTGCGAGCACGACTGCGCCCTGGCGTACGTCTCCGCCGGCGGCCCCTATCCGAAATGCCTGGCCGACCTTTCCGTGGACCGGGTCTGGGCGGCGGTTTCGCGGCGGCTCGGGCAGTCCAGCGCACCGCGAATCGAGGTTCCGCTATGACCGCTGCGAACGCCGGGGCTGCGGTGCGGAACATCCTGGCGGTCAACTTCAACCACGACGGCGCGGCGGTTCTGCTGTCCGAGGGCCGGATAGCCGGCTTCGTCGCCACCGAGCGGTACTCGCGGCGCAAGAAACATCCCGGGCTGCGCGCGGCGGACCTGGCCGAACTGCTGGACCAAGCGGGGCTGGCACTGTCCGATGTGGACCATGTGCTGCTGTGCAACCTGCATTCGATGGACTCGCCGGACATCCCGCTGCTGCACGGTTCCGACCTGAAGGAGACGTGGCTGGAATTCTGGGTGGACCAGCGCAACGCGCGGGTTTCCATCGACGGGGTCCGCATCCCGTGCACGGTGAACCCGGAACACCACCTGCTGCACGCGGCCGCGAGCTTCTACACCTCGCCGTTCGACACGGCGGTCTCGGTGGCCATCGATCCCACCGGCTGCCGCGCGTACCTGGGGCGCGGCACCAAGCTGGTGGCGCTGCGGCAGGACTTCGACTCGTGGTTCACCGCCGGCATCGGCTACTGCTACGTCGCCGAACTGCAGTTCGGGTCGAGCATCGTGGGCGCGGGCAAGGTGATGGGGCTGGCCCCCTACGGCGCGCTCGACGACCCGGCGGGCTTCGACCCCGCCAAGATCTCCCGGTTCGACGAACTGGTCGCGCTGGCCGACCAGGACCCGGTGCCGGTCGCGGCGGGCGGCCGGGAGCTCAACGCCCGCCTGTCCTACTACATCCAGCGCGGCCTGGACGTCCAGCTGATGGCGCTGTTCGCCGAACTCGGACCGGTCGCCGCCCGCAACGGCATCGGCCGCAATCTGTGCCTGTCGGGCGGGACCGCGCTGAACGTGGTCGCCACCGAGCCCGCCTTCGCCGCGTCGGAGTTCGAGCGCGTCCACTTCCATCCCGCCTGCGGGGACGACGGGACCGCGATCGGCGCCGCCCTGTGGCATTGGCACCACGTGCTGGGCAATCCGAGGCGGCCCTACCGCAACACCGAGCTGATGTACTCGGTCCGGCAGTATCCGAAAGAGGCGGAACAGCGCGCCCTGCGCGCGCACGCGGACGAGCTGTCGGTGGAGGTCGTCGACGACTACGCGGGCCGGGCCGCGGACCTGATCGCCGCGGGCGCGGTCGTCGGATGGTACGAGGGCGCCTCGGAGATCGGGCCCCGCGCGCTCGGCCACCGCAGCATCCTCGCCGATCCGCGGAGCCCGACGATGCGAGACCGGCTGAACGCGGAAATCAAGCTGCGCGAGCATTTCCGGCCGTTCGCCCCGTCGGTGCGCAACGAGCGGGCGGCCGAGTGGTTCGGCCTGGCGGACAGCCCGTTCATGCTCCGGGCAGGCGCGGTGCGCCGGCCGTCGGTTCCCGCGGTCACGCACGTGGACGGCACCGCGCGGCTGCAGACAGTCCGCCGCGAGGACAACCCGGCCTACTACGACCTGATCCGCGCCTTCGAGGACCGGACCGGAGTGCCGATGGTGCTGAACACGAGCCTGAACACCAAAGGCGAGCCGATCGCGGAGACCCCGGAGGACGCCGTGCGGACCCTGCTGGAGGCGGGGCTCGACCACCTCGTCCTGCCGAACACCGTCGTGACCAGGCGGAGGCGGCCGTGATCCGGGGACCGGCGTGGTTCCGGCGGCGCAGGCTGGAACGGGAGCTCACCGGCGTGTGGCGCGAGGTGCTCCAGCGCGAGCGGATCGGCCGCACGGATCGTTTCGCCGACCTGGGCGGCGATTCGATCGCCGCCGTGCGGATCGTGAACGCGCTCGCCGACCGGCTCGGCACGGACCTGTCCGTCCGCGTCCTGCTCGAAACCCAGACCGTCGCGGGCATGGCCGAACGGGTGCTCGCCCTCGACGGCGAGGAGGCCGGGCCGTGACCGGGGATCTGCTCGGGCTCGCGGCCGCCGTCCGGGGGACCCGGGCGCTGGTCGTCGGCGACGCCATCGTGGACCGGTATCTCGTCGGCACGCCCGCCGGGTTGTCCCGGGAGGCCCCGGTGCCGGTGCTGGACCTGACCGGCGAGCACGACCGGTGCGGCGGCGCGGCGAACGTCGCGGCCAATCTTCGCGCGCTCGGCGCCGAACCGCGCCTGCTCGCCGTCGCCGGGACGGACCCGGCCGGGCGGCGGCTGCGCGCGGCGCTGGCCGCGGCCGGGCTCGGGTCCGGGCTCCTGGTCCCCGACGATTCGCGGTCGACCGTGGTCAAGCACCGGGTGCTGGCGTCGCGGCACATGCTGCTGAGGATGGACGAGGGCGGCCGGGAACCGGTCGGCCGGCGCGCGTCGGCGGCGCTGGCCGCGCGGCTGGCCGAACAGCTGTCCTGGTGCGACGTCGTCATCGCCAGCGACTACGGCTACGGCACCTTCACCGGCGAGGTGACCGAGGTGCTGGCGGCCTCGCGGCGGCGTCCGCTGCTCGTGGTGGATTCCCGGGACCCGGCCGCGTTCCGGCCCATCCGCCCGGATGCGGTCAAGCCGAACTACGCCGAAGCGGTCGCCCTCCTCGGGCAGCCGCCGCTGGCCCCGGAAGACGACCGCGCGCGGCAGATCCAGGACCACGCCGGGCTCCTGCTGGAGCGCAGTGGCGCGGACCTGGCGGCGGTCACCCTGGACCGGGACGGCGCCGTGGTCCTGCAGACCGGACGGCCGAGCCTGCGCACCTACGCGGCGGGCGAGGCCACGACCGCCGTCGGCGCCGGGGACGCCTTCACCTCGGCGCTGGCGCTGGCGCTGGCCGCCGGAGCGGATCCGGGCACCGCCGCGGAATTCGCCTCGGCGGCCGCCGACACCGCGGTGCGCGGGCCGGGCACCGCGACCTGCGATCCCGCGGAACTGCGGCGCGGGCTGGCCGGCGTCGGCAAGATCCAGGCCGGCGGCGAACTCCCCGCGTGGCTGGCCGACGCGGAGGGCAGGGGAGCGCGCGTCGTGTTCACCAACGGCTGTTTCGACATCCTGCACGGCGGCCACGTCTCCCTGCTCAGCCGCGCGAAAGCGTTCGGCGGGCTGCTGGTGGTGGGCGTGAACTCCGACGAGAGCGTGCGGCGGCTCAAAGGCCCCGCCCGGCCGGTGATCCCGCTGACCGAGCGGATGCGGGTGCTGGCCGCGCTGGGCTGTGTCGACGTCGTGGTGCCCTTCTCCGCCGACAGCCCGGCGGACCTGATCGAGGCGCTGCGGCCGGACGTCTACGTCAAGGGCGACGACTACACCCGCGAGACCCTGCCCGAAGCGCCGCTGGTCGAACGGCTCGGCGGGACTGTCGAACTGCTGAGCACCGTCGGCGGGCTGTCCACCAGCAAGATCATCCGGGATGTCCGGGCGCTGTCCGCAGTGGACGGACCGCGCCCGGGCCCGGACCGGAAGGAGGCGTGAACCGATGCAACCGGCCACCGGGACCCGGCGCGGGAACGCGACGCGCCGGCTGTACTCCGACCTCATCGCGGCCCTGCTCGCCGAAGGCGACGAGCCCGCGGCGCGGGCGTGCGCGGAACTCGCGGTCGCCCAAGGCGTCTGGCGCCATCCCGCGCAGCGCCCCGTGCATTACGTGCCGTCCCTGCCGCCGATCCCGGTCTACGACCCGGACCGGTTCTGGTTCACCGCGTACCTGCGCGAAAGCTATCCGCGGATCCGCGCCGAACTGGACACCGTCGCCGACCCGGCGGCGCGGGGTTTCCTGCCGGTCGAAGAGCCGCTGCTGGGGCAGGGACGCTGGGAGCAGGTGACGTTTTACGAGGCGGGGCAACGCTTCGCCGACGCCTGCGACCGGTTCCCGGTCACCGCGAGCGTCGTCGAGGGCATCCCCGAGGCGAGCGGCGGCGGGCCGGGGGTCGTCACGCTTTCCTGGCTCCACCCGGGCACGCACATCCTGCCGCACTGCGGCGGATCCAACGCACGGCAACGGGTCCACCTCGGCCTGATCGTCCCGGACGGACCGCGGATGCGCGTCGGCGACCGGACGCTGCGCTGGCGGGAAGGCGAATGCCTGGTCTTCGACGACTCCTTCGAGCACGAGGTCTGGCACGAAGGCACGGAACCGCGCGTCGTGCTGCTGCTCGACATTTCGCACGCCGACCTCGACGAAAGCGTCCGGGACTGGATCCTGTCCGCCCGCGCCGCTTTCGACGACCGGATCAAGGCGTACATGGGCGAGCGCGGGATCCAGCGCGCCGAACTGGTCGAGGGCGTGCTGCGGCTCACCGCCGACAGCGGCGCGGCCAGCCTGGTCACCCGGCATCTGCGCGAGGCCGACGCGTCCGCGATCGAGCTGAGGGACGGAAAGGTCAGGTACGAGTGACGAGATCCGTTCCGCTGTCCGGCGAGCCCGGACCGGACCCGCGGCCGCCGCGGTTCGGCTGGTCGCGGCTGCCCGCTCTGCTGCGGCTAGGCCCCGGGCTGCGCCTGGCCCTGGCCGGGCTGCTGGTGCTGGAGGTGCTGTCCTACGCCACCGTTCTGGTGCAGCCCCAGGTGGTGAAGTGGCTGCTGGATTCGGTATCGCGGAGCGCGAGCTTCGTCCCCGCCCTGCTGACGCTCGCCGCGGTCGCCCTGTGCTCCGGGGTCCTGATCGTCACCAGCAGCTATCAACTGGGCAAGCTCGGCCAGCGGATGGTGCTCGGTGCGCGGGCGGGCATGATCGAGGCGCTGCTGCGGGCCAGGGTGAGCACGGTGCAGCGGCGGCCGATCGGGGACGTGCTCTCGAGGATCGGCAGCGACACCACGCTGTTGCAGCACGCGCTTTCGGAGGCGCTGGTCCGAGGCGCGGTCGCCCCGGTGGTACTGGTCGCCACCGTGGTGCTGATGGCGCTGAGCGATCTGACGATGGTCCTGGTGCTGCTGGCGGTGGTGGCAGCCGGCGCCGGCGCGGAATGGCTGATCCTGCACCGGCTGGCGAAGGCGACCGAAGCGGCGCAGGACGGGGTCGGCGAGATGCTCACCAAGCTGCAGCGGGTCCTGCTCGCCTTCCGGACAGTCAAGGCGTTCGGCACCGAGGCGGACGAAGCGCGCGCCGTCGTCGGCCAGGCCCGGCTCGCCTGCCGGCAGGGGGTGCGCGCGGCGGGCTGGAACGCGGTCGCCGGCGGGACCGGCTGGGTGCTGATGGACGTCATGTTCCTGACGGCGCTGGGGATGGGCGCGGCCCGGATCGCCTCGGGGGCGATGTCGGTCAGCGATCTCGTCGCTTTCCTGTTGTACGTCACGTATCTGCGGACGCCCGCGGCCGCGCTGACGCAAGCCGCGAGCGCGATGTCGGAAGGGATCGCGGCGCTGGGCAGGATCGAGCAGATCCAGCACCTCCCGGCCGAACCCGACGACCGGGACGCGTCCGCCGGACCGGAGCCCGCGCCCGCCGACCGCGGGCTCCCGGCCGGGATCGCGCTGGACGGGGTGTGGGCGGGCTACGAGGACCAGCCGGTGCTCAGCGGGGTCTCGGTGCGTGTTCCGCGCGGTCTCACGGTCTTGACCGGCCCGTCGGGGATCGGCAAGACCACGGTGCTCAACCTGGTCGAGCGGTTCCTGGAACTGCAGCGGGGCCGGGTGCTGCTGGACGGCGTCGACATCAGGGCCTACCAGCGCGGCGAGCTGCGGAGCCGGCTCGCGTACGTGGAGCAGGACGCGCCGCTGCTGGGCGCGACGATCCGCGAGGCGATCGGCTACGGCGCGGCGAGTCCGGGCGAAGCGGAACTGCTCGACGCCGTCCAGGCGGTGGGCCTCGCCGGCTGGGTCGCGAGCCTGCCGGACGGACTGGACACCGCCATCGGCGAGCGCGCGGTCGCGGTCTCCGGCGGGCAGCGGCAACGGCTCGCGGTGGCTCGGGCGCTGCTGCGCCACGCGGACGTGCTGCTGCTCGACGAAGCGACCTCGCAGCTCGACGCCGACAGCGAGGAGACCCTGCTGCGAACGATCGTGGACCAGGCGCGGGTGCGCGTCGTGCTGGCGGTGAGCCACCGCATGACCGTGGCCAGCCAGGCGGACCTGGTGATCGTGCTCGACGAGGGCGGCGTGCGCGCGGCGGGGTCGCACAGCGAGCTGCTCCGCTCGGATCCGATGTATCGCAGGCTCGCGAGCACCGGCGGAACGCGATGACCGACCGAACCGAGGAGTGGTGATGACAGCGGGCAAACGGCGGCGCGGCGCACTGGCCGCGGCGAGCAGGAACGGGGACAGCCAGGCGATCCGCGAGCTGGCGCCGGGCGGAGAGGAGCTGTCCGCCCGGGACGAAGACGGGTGGAGCGCGCTGGACTGGGCGGCCGGCAATGGAGATCCGGCGACGGTGTCGGCGTTGCTCGAGGCAGGAGCGGATCCGCTGGCCGAAACCGAGGACGGGCGCACGCCGTACGACATCGCCCTCGCGGCCGGGCACCGGGACGCGGCCCGGCTGCTGCGCGAGAGCGCGGGCGGCGAAACCCGGTCGCCGAACTGGACGCCGTACTGCCGCGCCTATCCGCTGAGCGAGGTGCGCGCCTACCCCGGCTGGCCGGCTGGCGCCGGAGAGGACGGCGGGGAATTCGTTTACCTGCACGAGGATTTCACCGTCACCGCCGCGATCTGGCCCGGCGAGGACGTCGTGTTCGCGGACGGCCCGCCCGAATGGGAGCGGTTCTGCCGCGAAGAACTCGGCTTCGCCGTGCCCGACGACCTCGACCTCGTCCCGGAGGCTCCAGAGCCTCCGGCGGACCGCGGCTGACCGCGCGGCATCTCGGGAAAGGAAGGCAGCGATGACCGAAAACCAGGCTGCGGGCACTTCCGGCACGGTCGGTGCGCGCGCGTATCTCGAGCAGATGGTCCGGCGCTACTACGCCAGCCTGATCGACGCCTGGCACTACGCCGGCGATACGGAGAAGGCGATGGAATGCGCGGCCGCCGCGGTCCGGCAGGGCGTGTGGGACCAGCCCTTCCAACGGGCGCGCGAACACATCCCCGGCCTGACCGCACGACCGGTGCACGACGCCGGGGAGTTCTGGTTCACCTCCTACCTGGAGGAGAACTACCCGCTGATCCGGGCGGAGATCGAGCAGGTGCTCGACACCCCGCTCGACCCGGTCGTGCCGACGACCGACGACGCCGGGCTGATCCGCAAGGGCGCGTGGAAGCAGGCGCATCTGTACCGGGACGGCCGGTGGCAGACCCGGATCTGCGCACGGTTCCCCGTCACTACCGGCATCCTGGAGAAAGTCCCGGACGTCACCGCGCTCAGCCCCGGAGTGATCACCGTGTCCCGCGTCGCCCCGGGGACGCACATCATGCCGCACTGCGGGCCGACGAACGCGCTGCTGCGCATCCATCTGCCGATCACGATCCCGCCCGGGGTGAGCATCCGGGTCGCGGACCGGGAAATGCGGTGGGAGGAAGGCAAGTGCCTGGTCTTCGACGATTCGTTCGAGCACGAGGTGCGCCACGAGGGGACCGGCGACCGGGTAGTGCTGATCATGGACGTGCTTCATCCGGACCTGGCGGGAGACCACCAGGAACGCCTGCTTCGCCGGCAGCGGAACTTCGAGGAGCAGATCGTGTCCTTCATGCGGGAGCGCGGCCTGGCGCGCGTGCGGGTCCGCGACGGGGAGATCGCCCTGACCCCGGACGATACGGTGCGGGAGCTGGTGGCGACCTACCTGTCCGGCACCGGGATCACCGGCGCCGAACTCGTCGGCGACCAGGTGCGCTGGGAGCGCGCGGACGCGGCGGCGGAGGCGATCCGGTGATCAACCTCTTCGAGCCGGTCCTCGGCGAGGAGGAACTGGCGGCGATCGGCGAGGTGTTCGCCGACGGCTGGCTGGGCAAGGGAAAGCGGACGCGCGCGTTCGAAGCGGCGTTCGCGGCGCACCTCGGCGTCGCCGAGGACCGGGTCGTCTCGGTGAACTCGTGCACCGAGGGCCTGTTCCTGGCGATGGAGCTGCTGGACATCGGGCCGGGCGACGAGGTGGTGCTGCCGTCGGTGAGCTTCGTGGGCGCGGCGAACGCGGTGGCGGCGCGCGGCGGGAAGCCGGTCTTCTGCGACGTCGATCCCGGCACGCTGAACCCTGGCTCCGCCGAGGTCGCGCGCTGGCTCGGGCCGGCGACCAAAGCCGTGCTGGTGCTGCACTACGGCGGCTGTCCCGGCGACGTGGCGGCCATCGCCGCGCTGTGCCGGGAACACGGGATCGCCCTGGTCGAGGACGCGGCGTGCGCGGTGGCCTCGCGCGCGGGCGGCACCGCCTGCGGCACCTTCGGCGATCTCGGCGTGTGGAGCTTCGACGCCATGAAGATCCTGGTCACCGGGGACGGCGGGATGCTCTACGCCAAGGACCCCGCGCTCGCCCGGCGAGCCGCCGAACTGGCCTATCTCGGCATGCGCCAGTTCAGCGGCTACGCCGAGGCCGGGACCCGGAAACGCTGGTGGGAATTCGACGTCGGGCCGTTCGGCCGCCGTTCGGTCACCAACGACATCTGCTCGGCGATAGGCCTGGTGCAGCTCGGAAAACTGCCGTCGTTCGTCCTGCGGCGCCGCGAGATCTGCCGCCGCTACGACGAGCGGCTCGCCGCGGCGCCCGGACTGCGCCTTCCGCCGCGGGTCCCGCCTGGGCACGAAAGCTCGCATTACTTCTACTGGGTCCGGATGGACTCGCGGATCCGCGACGACGTCGCGGCGCGATTGCACGAGCGCGGGATCTACACGAGCTTCCGCTACGCACCGCTGCACCGGCTGCCCGCATACGGGGCGCAGCGGGCGGAACTGCCGGGCACGGAACGAGCCGCCGCCGAGACCCTGTGCATCCCGCTGCACCATGGGCTCGGCGACCGGGACGTCGACACGGTCGCGGACGAACTCGCCGCCGCTGTCGCTGAATTCGGCGCGCCGGCGCCAGCCGCGGCCAAGGAGAGGACGCGATCGTGAACTGGGCCCGGAAAGCGGCGAAACTGGCGGTCGGCGGCGGCGAAGGCGTGCCCTGCCTGTGGGTGGGCGATCTGGACCGGGCGGTGTCGTTCTACCGCGACCAGGCGGGCTTCCGGGAGATGAAGCTTCTCGGCGGCCGGCGGCCGCACGCGGCGCTGGGCACCGGGCACGGCGCCACCGTGCTGCTCCGGGCGGCGGGAGACGAGGAGCGGGAAACCCGGCGCCACCGGTCGGGAAATTCCGGCTGGGACGCGCTGTTCTTCGTCGGAGACCTCGACCGGGTCGCTCGCGCGCTGCGCGAGGGCGGGGTCCGGGTCGAGGTCGGCATCGGCGTTTCGGCGGTGTCCTACCGGACACTGGAGATCCGCGACGAGTGGGGCAACGCGCTGGCGTTCGCCGAAGCGGCCGAGGGATGGCGGCCCGCGGCGCGGGATCTCGCCGAACGGGTGGTTCCGGCGCGGCTGCGAACTTCGCTGCGAGACCGGAGATTCGCCCGGGAGGAGCGGCCCGAGCACGCGAGGTTCGCCCGGTTCCACGCGGACCTGCCGAGCCGCCGGGACCCGGTGTACATGTTCTTCACCAAGGGTTTGCTGCACTGGGTGGCCGCCTCCGCGAAACACATTCCGCCCGAGGTGAATCTGGTGTTCTTCGGCTCCGGCCTGCCCGCCGAAGAACAACGATGGCTGAGCGAGCACCTCGGCCGCCCGGTGTTCAATTCCGAACTGGAGATCGACGACAACACCGCGTGGGAAATCCTTTTCGCGGCCAACACGACGAATTTCGGCTACGTGGACATCGACTGCTTCGTGCTCGACCCGCGGGTGTTCGCCGACCTCGCCGCGCTCGACGACGACGTGGCGGTCAACGCGGCCTGGACGTATCCGGCGGTTCCCGGCGTCCCGGTGGCCTGCACCCATCTCGTCTTCCTCAACGCCGGGATCATCGCGGAACTGCGGGCCAGCGGCCGGTATCTGTCCCCGACCAACTACGCCTGGGACGGCGGCATGGTCCCGCTGCTGCACCACCGGACGTACTGCCGGGTCCCGACGCCGAAGCAGCGGCGGCTCCTGCTCGAAGTGCTGCCCGCCGACGAGCGGGGCCTGCCGAAGGCCCCGGGCGAGGCGCCGTTCTTCGACACCCTGATCGGCTACCAGATCGCCGCCGCCGCGGCGGGCTACCGGACTCGCGCGGTCCGGCCGCTCGCGCACCGCACGCAGGCGATGTTCGCGGAGGCCGCCGCGGCCGGGGAGCACGTGTGGCAGCAGGATCTGTCCGACGAGCTCGTGCACATCGGCGGAATCAGCTACTACGGCCGGTATTTCCACGCCGAGGAGTTCCGCCGGCTCTATCTGGCCGCGGAATACTCCGTTCTGTGCGCGTCGGTGGAGCGGCTGCCGAGCGGATACCGCGAACGGCGGTCCACGATCGAGCAGCAGCTGCGCGAGGCGGGCCTGGATCCCGCGCGGGCGAGGGAGGCCATCCGCGAGCACCTGGTGTCCGCTCGCGGGATCGGAGCCGAGGCGGCCGACCGGATCCTCGGCGGGCCGGAAGAGCCGTCGCTGAAGTAGGCTGGCCGCCGCGGCGGAACGGCGACCAAGGACGGAACTCGGTGGAGCTGAACACATCCCGGCTGACGCTGACGCCGCTGGACCCCGGCGTGCACGCCCCCGCCCTCCACGCGGCCTACGGCGATCCGGCGGTGATGGCGTGGTGGACCCGGCCCGCGACCGCGTCGGAGGCGGAGACCAGGCAGCTGCTCGCCGAGGGCGTCGGGCAGCCGGGAGCCGCGCTCTGGGCGATCCGGCGAGCGGGCGATCCGGCGGCGATCGGCATGGCGGGCTTGCTCGGCGGCACCGCGATCCCCGGCTTGACCTGGATTCTGGCCGGATCGGCGCAGGGACACGGGTTCGCCGCCGAGGCGGCCGCGGCGATCGTCGAACACGCCTTCGGCGCCGCCGGGCACGAAAGAGTGTAGGCCTGGGTCGAATCGACGAACGTCAGGTCGCTCGCCGTGTGCCGGAAGATCGGCTTGACTGAACGGGGACGGCTCGCTCAGCGGTACGAGCACCGCGACCGCCCGCACGAAATGATCGTGCTCGGCCGGTCACGGCGCCCGGAGCCGGCGCCGGTGCTGCACCTCGAGCCGGTGCTGCCCGTGACCGACGTCGCCGCGACGACGGAACTGCTGCGCTCCGCGCTGGGGGGCGCGGGTTTCCTTCTCCGCGGGACAGCCGCCCGAGGCCGCCGGGATGGTCCTCGGGCCGTGGAGCGCCGGGCCGGGCGTCCAGCTCGTGCGGAAACCGCGCGGGGAATGCTCGCCGGCGGTCCTGACGCTGGACGTCGCCGCGGGGTTCGACGAGCTGTACGCCGCGGTGACGGCGGCGGGCGCGACCGGCGTCGAGCCTCCGGTCCGCGAGCCGTGGGGGAGGCGGGAGTTCGCGTTCCGGCTGCCGGAGGGGCACCGGATCGTGGTGAGCACCCCCGGGTGAGCGCCGGTCAGCCGGAAGCGGCGGACGGGTTCCGCAGGAGAGTGCGGGCTTCGAACAGCTCCCCGAAGACCGGCAGGACGGAAGGGAATTCCCCGCGCTCGAGAGCCTCGGCGTCGGCCTGATGGCACGCGGCGGGATCCGGAGCGGGCACCGGCCACCGCACTCCTACCCGATTGACCCCGCGCCGAGCCAGCCGCCCGTCCGCCTCGGCGATCGCCGAGGTCCACTGCGGACTGCTCGGCAGCGTCGCCACCACGGTCCCGTTCAGCAGCAGCTCAGCGGCCGTTCCCTCGGGGGCGACCGGCATCCGGTAGGTCACCGCCAGGGCGAGATCGTCCGGCCGCGCGAGGGCGAACGCGAACTCCGACTGCCTGGCCATCGCCCGGTGGTAGGCGAGCGAGGACCGCCAGTTCGGGAGTGGATGCCCTTCCGCCGTGGGGCTTTCGAGCAAATCGGCGTCGCGATTGCGCTCGGGTGCGGACTCGAACAGCTCGCCGAGGCATTCCCGCAGAGTCCACAGTTCGGGCGGCATGCCCCGGGTCTGCACCAAGCCGGAGAGGAACGGCAGCAGCTGTTCGGCCTCGACCAGCCGCAGCGCGGCCGGATTCGTCCACAGTGGACGCGGAGCGTCGAGCAGGGCCACCGTGCCCGCGAGGACGGGGCCGAACCCGGGATCGGCGTCGACGGCCGCGCGCAGCCGGTCCAGCACGGAAGGCATCGGCTGCCCTTGGAAGGCGATGTGCGCGGCGGCGTGCGCGTGGTCGAAGGCACGCGACTGCGGGTCCGGCCCCGGACCAGGCGTCGCGGTTCCGGGAGGGCTGCCGGTGACCGCGTCGGCGACCGCGGCCATGGCGCGTTCGATGCCGGGTCCGGAAAGATGGCAGTAGTCGTGGAACAGCTCCGGGTCGGGCAGTCCCGGGGCGCCGAAGACGGCGCGCAGGTCGACGCACCGCCAGCCGCGGTCGCCGGCGAACGTCGCGAGCAGGTCCTGGACCGGCCGGGTGATTCGAGGGACGTGCCGGACGAACAGGCCGCACACCGCGTCCCTGGAGTCCTCGAACGCCGTCCGCGCCGCCGCCTCGTCGCCCATCGCCAGCGCCGCCCGGCCGCGCAGCCAGCCGGGGATCGAACTGGTGCCTTGATCGAGTTCGGCCATGGCCGCGGCGAGGGATCCGGCTTCCTCCCATCGCCCGGTTCCGGCGGCGTGCTCGGCCTGCTCCTTGAGGTCGTGCCAGGAGGCCAGCGCGGCAGGCGCGAGCACCGGCGTCTCGATGTCGGCGGGCGGGACCCAGCCGCGCAGATTGAATTCCGGCACCACGACGACGACCTCGGCCGAGCAGCGGTCCTGGAGCGCGGCGAGGCGCTCCAGGAACCCGCGGGCACGGGCGTGCGCGACCACGGAAAGGAAACGTTCCCGGAGCGCGGCGTACCCGCCTGCCCGCAGCGCGTCCGCGAGCGTGTCGCGCACCGCGATCTCGTCGGCGGCGTCGAGCCGGAAGAAGGGCTCCGCCCAGTTGTTTCCGGCGAAGGCGATCACCACGTCCGGAGCGATGAGGTCGAGCCGGTCGACGAGGTCGCCCAGGACCGCCGCGGTCGCGCCGGTCTTGGCGAGGTCGACGCACTGGTAGCCCTCGCCCAGCTGGCGGTGCAGCACTCGCCCGCAGCTTCGCTCGTGGTCGAACGGCCAGCCCCGGGCCGCCGATTCGCCGATCAGCACGGCTCGCCGCGCGTCGCCGGCGGGCGGCAGGCATTCCACGGGAGCCCAGGACTCGAGCTCTTCTGGGGCCCAGTCCATCCGGTGCAGCGAGGTGTCCGGCCCGATCCGCCACGGGCCCAGCTCCGGCGCCCGCTCGCTCGCCGGTCCGGGCGGATTCCGCCGAACCGCCAGTTTCTGGAGTTCGGCGAGGATCTGCGTTCCGGCGGAGCCGCGGAGCAGCGCGGCGAGCCGGTCCGCCCTCCGCCTGAGGGCGTCCGCTGCGGGCATGGGCACCTGCCTTCCGAAGGGCGTCAGACGAAGCTGTACACGTCGGTGCGCTCACGGGGCGGCGCGGCCGGGATCAGCCCGACGAGCCTGTCCCATCCGTCCGGAAGATCCTCGGCGCGCACCAGCAGGTCGCCGAGCACGAGCCCGTCGAGCCCGCAGCGGACGAACGCGGCCAGCGCGTCCGCGGGCGTGCACACGATGGGTTCGCCCCGCATGTTGAACGAGGTGTTGAGCAGGACGGGGAATCCGGTGCGCTTCCCGAACGCGGTCAGCAGGCCGTGGAAGCGCGGATCGACCGCGGCGTCGACGGTCTGCAGCCGAGCCGAACCGTCGACGTGGGAGATCGCGGGCAGCCCGGCGGGGTCGCGGACCCGAGCGGTGTCGAGCATGAACGGCGCCGGTCCGGTCCAGTCGAAGAACTCGGGACAGCGGTCGGCCGCGACGGCGGGGGCGAACGGCCGGAAGGACTCGCGCTTCTTCACCAGCGCGTTGATGCGGTCGCGCATGTGCGGATCCCGGGGGTCAGCGAGGATCGACCGCGCGCCCAGCGACCGGGGGCCGAACTCCATGCGGCCCTGGAACCAGCCGAGGATCTTGCCCGCGGCCAGCAGTTCCGCCGCGGTGTCCAGCAATCCGGTTTCGTCGCCGTCGAAGGCGCGGTAGGGGACGCCCGCGGTGTCGAGGCCCGCGCGGATCTCGTCGGCGGGATAGGCGGGGCCGAGCCGGGCGTCGACCATCCGCTCCCGCACGTACGTCCCGGTCAGTCTGTGGTGCACCAGCGCGGCGGCGCCGACGCAGCCGCCCGCGTCGCCGGCGGCGGGCTGGACGAAGAGGTCGCGGAACGGCCCGTCGCGGCGGAGCCGGGTGTTCGCCACGCAATTGAGCGCGACGCCTCCCGCGTAGCTGAGGTTTTCGGATCCGGTGCGCTCGTGCAGATGACGCGCCTTGTCCAGCAGGACCTCCTCAAGCACGACCTGCAGGCTCCGCGCGAGATCGTGGTGGACGGCCCCGATCTCGTCGCCGGGCCGCCGCGGCGGTGCGGGCAGCAGTTCGGCGAGCGCGTCGGTGTACATCCGGTCCGGCCGCCGGAAGTCGAAATACGCCGGGGCCAGCCGGAACTGGCCGCCCGGCAGATTGGCGATCAGCGCGCGCAGCGTCTCGGCGTACCTGTCTTCGCCGTACGGAGCGAGGCCCATCACCTTGTACTCGTCGCTGTTGACCTCGAACCCCAGATACGACGTCAGCGCGCTGTAGAACAGCCCGAGCGAATCCGGGAACGCGACCTCCTCGAAAAGTTCGATCCCGTCCGGCCCGGCGCGGCCGTAGCTCGTCGTCGTCCACTCGCCGACCGCGTCCGCCGTCAGCAGGGCGGATTCGGCGAAACCGGAGAAGTAGAAGGCGCTCGCCGCGTGCGCTTCGTGATGGGTGACCGGGACGACCTCGCCGGAGTAGCCGAGCGACTCGCGGATCTCCCGGAACGGCCGGTCGGCGTCCAGCCGGAACAGGGTTTCCGGCGTGCTCGGCGGGAATTCGGGCAAGCCGTTCCACAGCTGACGGCCCAGCCGCACGACCGGGTCCTCATAGTAGGCGACGCGGTCGATGTCGGCGATGCCGATCCCGGCCTGGCGAAGGCACGCGCGGAAGGCATGGGCGGGCATCGACGCGTCGTAGCGCCGCCGGGTGAAGCGTTCCTCCTGCGCGGCCGCCGCCAGCCGTCCGTCGATCAGGACGGCGCACGCCGAATCGTGGTACAGAGCCGAAATCCCGACGATGATCACGCGGGGCTCACCTGCCTGTCGTTGCCGTTCGCGGCGGCGGAAGTCATCGCGGTCCCCCGGCGGCCCGCTGGCCGCCGACCGCGAGCGCGGCGGCACGCGGGGACATTCCCCGGTCCGCGACCAGGTGCCGGGCGCAGAGGTCCGCGACGGACTCCTCGGCGATGCCCCGCGCGGCCAGCATTTCGGACACCGCGGCCAGCCGCCTCCCGTACGCGTCCGGCAACGCGGCGGCGACCGGGACGAGCGCCAGGTATTCGGCCAGCAGATAGCGCAGCCGTACCTCGGCGTCGTGGAAGTATCCGCTGAATTCCTCGAGCACGTCCGCGTGCCCGAGCCCGGCGATGTACATCAGCTCGTCCGAACTCTCGTCTCCCGCCGACTCGCCCTGCGGCGTTCCGTAGCCGGAAAGTTCGCGCACCCGGGCGATCGGCCTCCCGAGAGTGCGAGCGGCGAGCTGGTACATGACCGTCGGTTCGTAGAAAGCCATTCCGCCGGGGACCTCCGGGCCCGCCAGCTTTCGCAGCGCCCGCGAGGGAGTCCGGCTGTAGCAGCGCCGCCCCTCCACTTGCCGGTTGAACCGTTCGTGCGCGTAGACGCCGGGACCGACGTCGATGCCCGCGTCCCGCACCGCGGCGATCGTGTCGGCGCTGAAGAACGCGAGATGGGTGTTGGCGATCGGGAAACCGGCGCCGGAGTCCCACGACCAGGTGCAGGCGACCGAGACGGCACGGCCGCTCGCGGGCAATTCGGCGAAGAGGCCCGGATTGAGCACAAGGCATCCCGGCGCCAGCCAGCCGAAGTCGTCCCCGGCGGCGGCGAAAAGGATCTCCAGCGCGCCCGCGTCGTCCAGCCGGAGGTCGAAGTGGTGGAAGGGACGGCCGAGATTCTCGTGTGCCCAGGCGCGTTCAGCGGGCGGCAGCGCGGAACCGAGCAGCACCAAGGGGACGTCGCGGGGAACGAGCCCGGCGGTTTTCGCCACCCAGTGCAGGAGTCCTTCGGTGAAATGGAGGAAGTACGCGCCGGACGTCCGGGGCTGCGCGCGCAGAAATTCCCGGAACGCCGGGAGCTGCCGGTGTTCGGCACGTGCGGTCCGGGCCCGGTCGAGCGCACGGCGCGCGCTGTCGAGCGGCTCGGCTATCCGCCGCCGGAGCGCGGCGAGACCGCCGGCCGGGCCGACCGCGATCACATTGCCGTAGCAGTCCCGGAAACCGTATGAGCAGTCCGGTCCGGCCGCATCGCGCCCGACCAGATGCGCACCCCAGTCGTCGAGCCTGCGGCGCAGGATTTCCGGTTGCGCGACAAGGATGGCCGCGTCCGGCTCGGGTGCGTCCCGCGCACGAGACCCGGCGCGGAGAGAGAGGAAAACGCCGTGCCCGCGCAGCAGCGCGGTTTTCCCGGAGACCGACGCCGGGGAGAAACCGAAAAAGGTGCGGTAATAATCGATGGCCTTGCCGACGTCGCCGACCTGGAGACAGGGGACTCCGGACGGCCGGTGCACGCGCATTCCATCCTCCTGCGGCCGGCGAGAAGCGCGTCGTCGAGAGTAGTCCCTTTTCCGGAGGCGGGCGATAGCCTTTTTGTGTCTGCCGCGAGGAGAAAATGGCGGGCCGCGGCGGAAATAGCCGGACCGATGGTTCGGCTCGGCTGTTCTCGCGACGGGCGACCGGGTGAATTCGGATCACCTCTTTGCCGGGCACTCGCTGATTTTGCGTCACGATGCGCCGAGCATGGAGAAGGATTTTCCTCCGGCCAGACCTGGATCGTGCGGCGAATGCTCACGGGGTTCCGCGCTCGACGGCCGCGGCGATCCCGTCGACGGTGCGGGCGGTCGCGACCGCGTAGAGGCCGATTTTTCCGCCGATACGCCGCTGCACGCCCGCGGTGAGGCGTGCCGCGTCCAGCGACGTCCCGCCGAGCAGGAAGAAGTTGTCGCCGCCCGCGACGTTCTGGACGCCGAGCACTTCCTCGACGAGTTCGATGACCAGTGCGGTGGTCGAAGGATCCGGCTTCGCGGCGGGCTCCGGCCGGGCCGGAGAGTGCGTCCGCCACCCCGCCGGCTTCTCGAAGGCGAGTTCGGAGATCCGGGCGTCCGGTCGCGCGACCGCGTCCCGCAGGAGCGTGCCCAGCAGCTTTTCGGCCAGCGGCAGCGACGCGGGTTCGAACAGCGCGTCGTCCAGCTGGAGGCGGATCGGCAGCTCTCCGTGCCCGGTGTCGAAGACCTCCAGCCAGAGATCGGCCTCCGAGCGCCCCGCCGCGGCACCCGGTTCCGGCTCGGGCAGGGCCGCCGGGGTCAGCCCGTGCAGCGGGGCTTTCGCGCGGGGAATGTTGTGCACGGAAAGCCCGAACTGCCGCAGCGGGCTCGGCTCGCGATCGCGCGCCGGGTCCAGCAGGGCGACGACCTCGGCGAACGGCAGCTTCGCGGCGTCGAACGCGTCGAGTGCCGCGTCTCGCGCCGCGCCGAGCAGTTCGCGGAAGGCCGGGTCGCCGGCGCCGCTGAGCCGCAGCACCAGGCATTCGGTGAGCAGGCCGACCGTCCGTTCGGTCTCGCTCCCGTGCCGCCCGGCCGAAACCGAGACGACGGCGAAGTCGGCCGCCCCGCTCCAGCGGCTGATCAGGGCGTGCAGGCCGGCCAGCAGCGTGACGAACAGCGTGACCCCTTCCGCCGCGCTGAGCCGGCGCAGACCGGCGCTGAGTTCGCCGTCGAGCACCGATTCCCGGACATGGGAGCCGAGGTTGGGCAGCACCCGCCGCGGATGATCGGACGGCAGCGCGACCGGACGGACCCCACCCAGCCGGGCCAGGCAGTGTTCCCGCAGCGCGGACCTCTTGGCCGGAGTGAGCCGTTCCCGTTGCCGCCGGCCGAGTTCCGCGGGCTGCCCGGCCGGACGCGGCAGCCGATTCGGCTCGCCCGCGCAAGCCGATCGGTAGGCCGAAGCCAGTTCTTCGAGCAGCACCGCGATCGACCAGAGATCGGCCGCGAGATGGTGCACGCTCAGCAGGATCACGTGGTCTTCGGGCGCCAGCCGGAGAACCTCCGCGCGAAACGGCGGGTCGGATTCGAGCGCGAACGGCCGGGCTCGCACCTGCGCGACGACTGCCGCGAGCAGGGGAGCACCGGGCCCGCCGAGGTCGAGGATCCGGAGCCGCGCGGGCGTGTACGGATCGACGACCTGGTGCGGGACGCCCTCCAGCACCGGAAACCGGGTGCGAAGGCTCTCGTGGCGGCTTGTCGCCGCTGCGATCGCGGCGTCCAGCGCGGGGATGTTCAGCGGTCCGTGCACCCGGGCCGCGACCGGTTCGTCGTCGGCGACGGACGCCGGGAACAGCCGGTCGATCAGCCACATGCGCTCCTGGTCGAACGACAGCGGCAGCGGCCCGTCCCGGTTCGCCTCTTCGCGCTCGGCCGGCCGCCGCGCGAACCATCGCCGAAGAATATTCCGTTTTCCGTTGGACCGGCTGCCCGCGCGGCGCCCGGCCGGAATCTGAACCACAGTGCCTCCCGGCCGTAACGTCAGAGCGCGGCTTTGCCGAGCCGAAGGCAATTGACGAGCCGCCGAAAGCGGAATTGCCAGCGGCCGTCTTTCAGCGTAGCTGTCGGCGTGCGTTACGCGAAGGGGCGAATCGGGTCGCGCGCACTCGCCCGCCTCGCCGGGAGCGGTAGGCTGGTCGCGACGAAGCACGACGACGGACTCGATCTGGAGATGGCTGAAATGGCTCTGTTGACCGCGATTCCGTGTCTGCCGGTCGCCGACATCAAGCAGGCAGCCGACTTCTACGCCGAAAAGTTCGGCTTTGCCCGCGGTTATGTGGGCGACGACTACGGTGTCGTGGAGCGCGACGGCGTGGAGATCCACTTCTGGCCGGCGAACCAGCCGGACACCGCCGGCGCGGAACCGCACCTCGCGGGCTCCGGCTCGTGCCGGGTCCAGGTCTCGGATGTGAAGGCGCTGTACGAGGAGCTGCGCGCGCTCGACGTCGTGCACCCCAACGGGGCATTGGACTCCCACCCGTGGGGCCCGGAATTCACCGTGCTCGACCGGGACAACAACGCGCTGACCTTCTACCAGCCCGCCGCGAAATAAGGCCGATCCGTGTCCGGGTCCCGCTCGGGATCGCTGCCCGGCCGCCTGCGTGGTGGTCAGACCCGCGTGCTCTAGACCGGAAAACGCAGCCGACCGTGTCGAAACTGCCGGATTCGTAAGGCCGCTCGGAAACGGCGACGGCGGACCGGACCGGGTCGTCGAGTGCGTCCTGAACCCGAGGCGTGCTCGTCGTAGCACCAGACCTCCGCGGCAAGGCGGTCTTGGTGAAGAGAAACGGCATGAAGGTCTCCCGGAAACCCGCCAAGTATGGGCATTCCCGTGCCTGCTCCGCTGGTGCGGCGGCTCGGGAACCTGCTTCCGACGGTACGTCCGGAGCGAGGCTTAGTGCTGGGGGAGAACCGGCCCGAATACCGTTCGATGACGGCGAACCGCCCACGTCGCAACGCATGCCCCTGCAGCCGCTCGACACTGCGATCTCATCAGGAGCTGCGGCTGTTAGATGATGAGCGAGACGGGTTTCACCGACACCTCACCCAGGGATGTGCCGATGGTGCGAATCACCTTGACCGTGGACGGGCTCGACGACCAGGACGGGCAGCTCGAATTCGGCCTGCAGGACCGGTCCGGCGCGATCGAGCCCGGCACCGCCCTGCCGGACGGCGCGGTGCGGTACACCACAGAGGTCGGCGCCCGGCTCCGCCCGGACGGCACCGTCTCCTACTCCGGAAGCCATGTCCACGGCCCGACCCGGGAGCGGTTTCTCTACATCAGCTTCCGACCGCCGGGCGAAACCGAATGGACCCGGCGGCTCAAAGTCCCGTTGCCGGAAAGCCTCGGCGAGCAGGTGGTCGCACTCGTCGGCCGGGTCACCGACCTGGGCACGACCCGCTGCCGGTTCCACGGCGACGGCTGGGCTCAGCACGAAGGTAAGTGAGGCACTCGGACGGCGGAACCGTCAAGCCGGCTATCGAGGAGTCAACCTGTCGGCCGCACGAGGGAACGTCGTCGCCAAAACCGCTGCGCGATGATCTGGCAGCAATCCTTCCCAGCGACGCGATGCTGCCGGTTCGCTGGAGCTGAGGACGTCATGGCGTCAGCTTGCACGGATAGCGCGGACCGCCGCGGCTGGCTGACCCTCGACGCCGCGCGGTTACGGGCGGATCGCCCGTGGCCTTCCGGGCGCAGCCGGTCGAAGCTGGAAGAAGCAGCTTCGACGACCGCGCGGGGTCGAACTCGAAGCCGTAGGCAGAGCGAGGAAACGGTGGCTTGCTCGTCGGCGAGAACGGTGAGCACGTCGAGGGTCAGCGGCTGATCGGCCAGGCGCGCCAGCTGATCGTGGAGATGCGGCGACGAGGGGTCGTGGTTCTCGTCGGATAGTCCACTGTGCGCCGTCATGCATTCTTGCTCGGGCTGAGGCAAGCTCGGGATTCGCGCCGGGTAAATGCGATGAAAGCACGATGGGGAATATTGCTCAGGTGAGAGTTTGCGGTCATGGCTAAAAAGGAACGTCTTGGCTTTTGCTCGACTGCTCGGTGCCCGAATGCGTCGATGCTTCGATCGTAATGGGAGAAGCCGGTGTGCGGCAGTGTTGACAAGTGGAGTTCCGGCGGAATCGCATCAAGGATGCGAACACCTGTATGGCTCCCCAGCACGGCAACACCTCCGCTGCGGATAACCCGCGACTGAACTGCGGGTTTCTGCTGAAGACTGCGCCGGTGCGCCGTGTCACTCTGGGGAGGTGCGAGCTGAAGTCCTCGAGGGGAGGACTTCAGATGAGCCGGGCGGCCGAACCCAGTGCCGAGGCGTTGGTTCAGCGTCATGGAGGGCAGTGGCCGCTGCGGAACGCCGACGGTATCGAGCGAATGCCTGAGTGCGGCTCCGTACTGGGGTGAGCGGAATCGGGGGTGCGTACGGCCGGAAGCAGGCGGGTCCTGCGCGTCGGCAAGGCAACGGCGACTCAGCCGAGTCTCGTGATCGCGACTGGTGTCCGGATACCAGTGTTTTCGGCGTTGCCCTTCGCTGGTTGAGGATCTTGCCGGACACACGCGCTTGCAGCCCCGCTCGCCGCGCCAACGGCGGCCATAGGGCGACACCACCGCCGGATATCGGCGGACGCTTCTCACGATCTGCGCCAACGCCCGTCCTGCCGGAAAAATCCCGGAGAACCGACGTCGACACCTGGCCGCATCGCCATCTCCGAGACCCGTGCGGCGACGAATTCTTGTATCGGCGACGTTTTTCCGGCCCTGAGGGTTCCGCGTCGCATCGGTGAGAGTCCATCGAGCTCGGTCGCCAGCGCAGCCCACCCGGCGTTCGCGCCGATCGAGGCCACGGTGCTCGGCCCGCGTTCCGCCTTTCGCCCGGTGGCAGCCGGCCGCCGGCACAGCGGCGGCGCGGCCACGGATGCGCGGGTGACACGAGGTTCGGTCTCCGGGCCATGCGGCGAGCATGAGCAGATGTTCGGCGACGCAGGCAACGGTGCCCTCGCCTGCTAGGCGGCGAGGCTACGTAAGAG
The DNA here is from genome assembly GCF_055583325.1 of Amycolatopsis sp. NPDC104775. NCBI lineage: Bacteria > Bacillati > Actinomycetota > Actinomycetes > Pseudonocardiales > Pseudonocardiaceae > Amycolatopsis > Amycolatopsis sp. NPDC104775. Next base: position 20,620 of record NZ_JBVJOE010000004.1, on the reverse strand, counting down.
GCCGGCAGAGCGTCGGCCACGGTTTGCGGATGTGGCGGGCGCTTGCGCGAGTCGGTGCCTGGTCGGTGCGCAGGACGAGCGAACCGCTGGTCAGTGGGGTGGTGCCTCGGCGTGTGAGGCAAGGGAGGCGAGGTGGGATATCTGCAGGCTGCGTAGCTGCGTGCGGAATTCGAGTTGGCGGGACGCGGCGGGACGTTGCAGCCGGTTCCGGCTCAGCGGAGCCGGAACCGGGTCTGCCGTCCTGGTCTGCCGGTCGCTCGCTCGGGAGATCCCGTCATGCTGATGCGGAGGGGTCTCGCGAGTAGCCTTTGGCTCGTTCCGCTGCCGGCGTGTTAGCCGTAGATCGAGCCGCCGAGGCTGTACCAGCTGCTCCATCCGCCATTGGGTGTGGTTTGACGGCTGTGCCAGAGGGCTCCGTTCCACCCTCGTGCGAATGCCTCGAGCCGTCCGTCGGCGTTGTTTTCGACGACGGGTGCTGCCGAGATGTCGCCGCCGAGGTCGCGCCAGCCGTTCCAGCCGCCGTTGGGAGTGCCCTGAAAGTTGTTCCAGACGGTGCCGCTGTTCGCGGTCGCCACCGTTTCGAGGCGGCCGTCGGCGTCGCGGCCGATCGCGAGGTCGGTGACGAAGCGGGGGTTGCCTCCGAGTCGGTCCCACCCGGTCCATCCGGTGCCGGACGCGGAGGTCTGGGAGGCATGCCACACGCCGCCGTCTTGCCCGACGGCGACGACTTCCAGCCGGCCGTCTGCGTTGCGGTTGGCTGCCGGCGAGGTGGCGAACCCGCCGCCGAGGCTGTTCCAGCCGCTCCATCCGGTGCCGGAGGCGGGGTCCTGGTAGTTGTGCCACATGGCCGCGTCCTGGCCGCGGCCGAAGACCTCGAGCCGTCCGTCGGCGTTGGGCTGCACGGCGAAGTTGTCGGTGAACACGCCGCCGAGGTTGTTCCAGCCGCCGAAGTCCCCGTTGGGCGCGGTTTGGCAGTTGTGCCAGAGCGCCCCTTCCTGGCCGCGGCCGAAGACCTCCAGCCGGCCGTCGGCGTTGCGGCCCAGCGAGGGGGTATTGCGGAATACGCCGCCGAGACCTTGCCACTCGCTCCATCCGGTGCCGGAGCCGGGGTCCTGGTGGATGCGCCACATCGCTCCGTCTGGTCCGACCGCGAAGACGTCGAGTCGTCCGTCGGCGTCCGAGCCGACCGCGGGCGAACTGGCGAACACGCCGCCGAGGCTGTTCCATCCGCTCCATCCGGTGCTGGAAACGGGATCCTGGTAGTTGTGCCACAGCGCGCGGTCGCCGCCGATGGCGAAGACCTCGAGCCGGCCGTCGGCGTTGCGCCCCACCGCGGGCACGCTGGCCAGCGACTGTACCGCCGACGCGATTTCCGGGCCAGCGCCAACGGCAACGGCGCTCAGCACTACGGCTGCCAGCAACATTCGTCTTTTCATAGGTTCAGGCCTTTTCTGTCCAGAAGCACAACGGAAGCACGTTCAGCCAGGCAGGCGGTACCAGCCGCTCCAGGCACCGCCAGGGACGATCTCGTGGTCGTGTGCGATGACGCCGGAAGCGTCGATGGCGAAGAGTTCAAGGCGGCCGTCGGCGTTGCTCTCCACGGCGGCCGCGCTGATCAGGCGGCCGCCGAGGCTGTTCCACCCGCTCCATCCAGTGCCTGACGAGGAATCCTGGTAGTTGCGCCAGATCGACCCCTCCTGCCCGACGCCGAAGACCTCGAGCCGGCCGGAGGCACCGGTCCCGACGGAGGGCGCGCTGGTGAACACTCCGCCGAAGGTGAACCAGCCGCTCCACCCGCTGTTGGGCGCGGTCTGGTAGTTGTGCCAGACAGCTCTTTCCTGCCCCCGGCCGAAGACCCCGAGCCTGCCGTCGGCGTTGGCTGCCACCACGGGCGGGCTGGTGAACACTCCGTCGAGCCGGTTCCAGCCGCTCCATCCCCCGCCGGGCGAGGTTTGATAGCTGTGCCAGAAGGAATGTTCTTGGCCCTGGCCGACCACCTCAAGCCGGCCGTCGGCATTGCGCCCCACCGCGGCGCTTCTTTCGAACACGCCCCCGAGGCTGGCCCATCCGCTCCATCCGGTCGCGGAGTTCGGGTCCTGGTAGTCGTGCCACAACGCGTCGTCCACGCCGCGGACGAAGACTTCAAGGCGACCGTCGGCGTTGCTGCCGACCGAGGCCGTGCTCGACGGATCGTCGGTCACGCGGTGCCCGAGGCTGAACCAGCCGCTCCATTCGCCGTTGGGCCGGGCTTGGTAGTTGTGCCACAGCGCGCCGTCCTTACCCCGGGCGAAGATTTCCAGCCTGCCGTCCGCGTTATTGGCGACAGAAGGCGCATTCGTCAGCGCGCCGCCGAGGCTGGACCAGCCGCTCCACCCCAGTGCGGCGTTCGGGTCCTGGTAGTTGCGCCACACAGCTCCGTCCTGGCCGAGGACGAAGACCTGAAGCCTGCCATCGGCGTTCCGCCCCGCGGCGGGCGGGCTGGCCGGCGAGATGCCGGCCTGCGAAAAAGATTGCGGGCGGGCTGCGGCCGATCCGGTCCCGGCGAGAGCCAATCCCAGTGCGGCGACCATCGCCAACGGCCATCTCACCAAGGTCTTCACGCACTCAGTCCTTTCGCTCCGGGAGAATGCGTGGGAGCCGAAGCCGCCTCGGGCGCGGCCGTGGACAGAGCGCCAACCAGTCCGGTTGCCGCCGGCTGCATTGCCCGACGCCGCGACCGGAATCGAGGACGGGATTGCCGAGCCGGCTTGCGTGGTCGCGTGAACACTCTCATCGTCATGGTCCTTTCATCGCAGAGAAGTGCGCTGAAAACTGCGGATTCTCCGGCTGTCGATTCGGTGGGCAACCGTTTCGGAATGCGCATGCGGGAGTACGTTTCCCGGCTTTTTCCGGCTGGAGCGAACCGGGACGAGGATTACTGTGGCCCAGGCCGATGCGGTTCGAAAATACCGGATGTTGAGGGTTGACAGCTATCTTGTTCACCGCGACCGCGGGCTGGAAACTGCTTGGCAGAGCATGTCGGCACCGCCCGATTCCTGGACCGGGCGGGATGGTCTCCCGCAAGGGGCCTGTGCGAAGAGCCGCTCCGCAGGGCAGCGTCGCGACGGCCGCCCGCGATGCGGGCTTTTGCCCGCGGCCTCGCATGGTCGCCGACTTGCGGGGCGGGCCGCCGCGAAGCGGCGGGCGAGAGCGGGGCACAGCGCCGCCGGGTTCTGTGCGGTTCAGCCGTTGAGGGCGGCGGTGAGGTGGTCGCGGCCGTCGGCTCCGGTTTTGCGGTAGACGGATTTGAGGTGTTCGTTGACGGTGTGCACGGACAGGGCGAGGTGCCGGGCGATCTGTTTCGCCGTGGTTCCCTGGCAGAGCCGGGAGACGATCTGCTGTTCGCGGGCGGTGAGGCCATACCAGTCGCCGAAGTACGGCAGCAGAAGATCGCCGGCGGCTTGCTGGATGACGACGGCGACGTCTCCTGCGCTGCCGCCGTCGAGAGCCTGCGCGTGGGCTGCTACCCAGGTTCCGTAGCTCGAGGCCGGTCCCACGAACAGCGGTGCCGTGGCGTGCGAATCGCCGTCGCGTGCGCGCGCGTCCCTGGCCATGATGGCGAGCCCAGCGTCGAGTGCCCAGTCCGGGCTGGCGTCGCGGGTGCGGACCTGGTCTCGCCAATTGCGGCCGTCCGGCGTGGTCGCGCGGATGCGGTCGTGCGCGTCGAGGATGAGCACGCCGGCGGGCAGCGTGGCCCGGCCCGGAGCCAGCGGTCCCGTGGCGACGTGCCGCCGCAGCACACCGACCAGTGCCGTGGTGAGAGACGCGACGGCGGCGGTGTCCTGCTCGGTGAAGGGCTGCGTGTGCTCCGCTCGCAACAGGCCGATTATTCCCCACACATCGCGTGCGGTGCGCAAAGCCACGCGCAGTTCGGACCCGACGCCGTAGTTGCTGAACATCTGCCGCGTCGACCGTTGCCGCGGTTCACCGCCGCCTGCCACGCAACCGGGGACTGGCCGCTGCTGAAAAGTGCTCAAGGGGCAGGGATCGTCTCCGGTCCACAGACCGCGGTAGAGCGCCCGGCCGAAATCGGGCTCGTATCCGTGGATGAACCCGAACGAGCCCAGGCGGGTACTCGTGCTGGGGGAGTATCCCAGAAGCCGCAGCCCGTCGTGCGCCACCAGCGGCGCGATCGCCCGGGACAGCGCTTCTCCCAGTTCGCTCGCCTCGATCCCCCGTCCGGGCAGCCCCGCAAGCTCGCGCACCACACGTTCTGTCGACCGCGCCATCGTTCCAGGGTCCTCCCCGCCGCCGTGCCCGACAACACGCCGGCCACGACGCAGGCGGAGCCCGTAGCCGATGGATGGTCGGCGCGGCCGCCATCGGTCAAGCCCGGAGGTGCGGCACATTTTCAGGGAGCTCAAGACTGTCGGCTCCGGCCACAATCTCATTCAGCTGCGAGAAAACGGCCGCCGGTTCAGGAGAGTCGCCGACCGCGAGCCGGACCTCGCCACGCATTCCCCACGCCTGGCGCTCCCGGTTCGAGAAGCCCAGCACAGGCCCGCCGTCGCTACAGGTGACAGACAGCCTGGTCAGCTTCGGCGAGGTGCCTCGGCCCGCGCCCGGTGGCGAAACCCGGACGTCAACCCCCAATATCAGGTATTCCGGCCACGCGGCGATTCGGGCGACAGTGGTGACCGGCCCCGGTCCGATCAGATCGGGGCGACCGCCCGAGAAAGGACTTCACAACGGGCCGCCGAACGGCTCAACCGCGGCCAAACAGCAGATCTTGAACACCCGGCCGCGCAACGGGCACCTTTCCTCCACTCACGTCGCGCCCGCGCTCTGCCCACGGAACCGCCGCGTGCGGTCGGTCTGCACAGTGCACCGTCAATACCGGATGAGGGAGAAACGACGAGCGCCGCCGCTCGCAAACTCAGCACGATGTCCGCGTGCCCTTTCGCAGGCGGAACACGGCCCATAATTCCAGCCCGCGCTGAGGGGGAGAGTCTCTTTCGCCTCTCCGTCTTGTTCGAGGGGACGGTCCCCACCCCTGAGATCGCGAGGTCTCCATGCTGTGCAACACAATTCGGGTGCCGTTTCTTCACTTCCGGCTGGACCCGGTGTGAAAGTGCGGTTCAGCCCGCCGAGCCGCGCAGCCGCTGGTTTCGACGATCCGACGGCGGCCCGCCGGTCGCACTGGTGATCAAGGTCAAAACGGATAGAGGTGACATTCGCTCATGAGACGGAGACGCAGAACGCGCTGGTTGAGAAGCGCGGTGGTGGTCGTCGTGGTGATCGCGACGGTCGCAGGCGTTACGCCGTCGGCGCACGCCGACGATCCGCCGGTCACGTTCACTGATGCCCAGCTGGGCCAGGTCCTGTTCGGCGCCGCCATCCGCGTCAAGGACGCTGGCGTCGGCTACGACAAAGACACCGTCCTCAGCGCCGAACTGCTGGACTGGCGGGCCAAGAACCCGGGGGCCGACCTCGCCAGGATCAACGACCACGTGTCAAGGATGCAGACCGCCCTGGGCCGGTTGACCCCGGCCCAGGCCGAATTGCCGCGTACGGAGACGTTGCGTCAGCTGACGACCTTCGTCTACGACGTCGCCGACGCGGAGATCACCGGACCGCGAATGACGTCGCTGCTCGGCGTGCTGTCCGGGCGCGATCTGGCACACGGCATGAAAAACCGGGAGCAGCGGCTGACCGGCGCCCAGCAGGGGCTGGACCTGGAGGTCAACCTCGGCCGCTTCCAGTCCGACCTGTGGTCCTCGGTGCGCGACCTGGCTGTGAACGACGGGCTCTTCGCCGGCTCCTGGCGGGACAAGGTGGGCACGGCCGCGTCCGGACAGCCGTTCAGCCTGGATCCCACCTCGGCGGTCAACGCGCTGCAGAACCTGCCGATCGTGCGGGACGTGGTCAACGTGGGCTCCCTGATCGCGCAGGGAGCCTTGGGCAAGACCGCGTTCTACGCCGAGGTCGAGCGGCAGTTCACCGCGCTGCAAGACAGGCTCAACGCGGCGAACAACGACCTCAACAAGTTCCTGTCGGACGCTTCCGGCTCGACCGGGAACCCGGGCGCCATCCAGAATCCGCCCGACCAGGGCACGGTCACGGACGCGAAGAACGGTCAGGCCAACCGGCAGAAGGCCATCGACTACGCCAAGGGCGGCCTGGACCTGGTGCTCGGCGTGATGCGGTACTTCGACGCCGGGTTCGCGAACAAGCTCGGCCAGTACGTCGAGTTCGCCTATCGGGTGGCCACTCAGATCAACGCCCTGATCACCGGCGTGGCCACGCTGGCCAGCGCGACCGCGGCCGGCGCGGCGATCGGCGGCATCGGAGCCGTGGCGGGCGCGGTGATCGGCATCGTGCAGATCTTCGCCGGCCTGTTCGGCCGCAGCCACGGCGCCGATCAGGAACAGGCCGCGCAGCAACGGATCCTCAGCGCGATCAACAACGGGTTCGCTCAGGTCCAGAAGAGCCTGGAAACTGTCTACAAGACGATGAACGAGCGGTTCGACCGCATCGACAAAGGGCTCAACCAGATCTACCGGGACATGCAGAAAGGGTTCAACGACGTCATCGACCTGATCCAGGATGTCACCAAGAGCGTCGCCGAGGTGCACGACCAGTTGCTGACCATCCAGACCAAACTCCAAGCCTTCAACAAGGAAATCCTCGGCTCGCTCAGCGATGCCCAGAAGGTCGAGTTCCTCAAGGACATCGTCGCCTACGTCGACTACCCGTACTGGAACGACGGGCGCACCTTGACCACCGAGGACGACTACAAGAACCTTTACGCCCCGAAAGCGTCGAGCTTCCTGGCCATGGCCACCGTGGTCGCCAGAAACGGCACCTTCACCGCACAGTCCTTCGACCAGAACGACGCCGGCGACGTGCTGGCCAAGAAAGGATCGACCGGCTCGGTGGACTGGCTGGCCAACTACGCCAACGTCCACTACGGCACCTCCTTCGCGGCCTCGCCGACGCCGACGTCGGTACCCAACATCGACCTGTGGGCGGAAGCGGCTCGCGCGTACTACCTGATGGCCCTGCAGAACCCCGGAATGGCCAAGAAAGAAGGAGCGGCACAGACCCGCGCCCAAGCCTTCGTCGACGCGGGAGAGGAGATCACATCGCATACCCAGCAGTTCAGCGCTCCGGACACCGGGCGGGCCGACAAGGTCAACCTCCTGTACCGCAAGCTCCACGAGGACTACGCGAACAAGCTGAACGCGTTCGTCGCGGACATGGAGAACCTCAAGAGCCGGCCGGAGGTGACCAGGAAAGACCGTCCCTTCAACCTGTGGGGCGACGCCGACCAGGGCCTCGGCCAAGTCCAGCCCGACCAGCTCAGCGGGCCTCCGCCCACGGCGAACAGCTGCGACGGCAAATACCCCGCGACCATCCGCACACCGTCCTTTGTGGACGGAAAGAAAGACATGACTCCCATGCTGACGCTGGGACGCTGGATCGAGCCCGGCTGGCAGCTGGAGACCTGCTACGAGAACGTGTCCTACACCGCACACGGGGTCAACCGCGTCCGGCTCAGCCTCGAGGTGCATGTGGACTTCGTGACCAAGCTCAAGATCAACCAAGGCCTGTACACCGCTTACATTCACGTCCAGCCGGCCCACAAGTGGGAAGGATCGTGTCTGAGGAGAACGCCCGAGGAGTTCGAATGCGCTACCGAGCCGGACCTGGGTCCGATCGTGGCCAGCGACAAGCCGTGGCTGGACGCCGGCTCGTTCGGGGAGAAGGTCACAGAGTTTCCGCCGTTCTCCCGGTCGTACACGAACTCCCTCATCGCGAGTCGTCGTTCGGCCTACTACACCGTCGTCGCGGATACGCTCGACCGCGGAGAATCGCAGCCGGCGAAGAATCTCGGCAATACGGCACAGCTCTACCAGGCCTACACCGACTTGGGGTTCTCGCGCGGCAAGCAGACCGACGACCAACTCCACGCACTGGTCTACGGAACACACGGTCTGGTCGCCAACACGCCGGGCTCCCCGGTGCTGTCCGGAATCTACCGTCAAGCGGCGCAGGCCCAGTACATTAACTCCGCGCTGAAACTGGACCTGCTCAACGACGCCAAGTCCGGACAGGAACCCTTCGACTGCGCCCAGTTCCGCAACCCCAACTCCGATGCCGTCGGATCGTGCATCCTCCACATCGCGGGTCAGCGCGGAAACCGCTTGTACAACGCGGTCTCCGGACACTTCCAAGCCCGCGCCGCCGGCACCGAAACGCAGACGCTGCCGCTGGTCGACGAAGTGACCGCCAACCTCCGACTGGCGAAACGCTACGTGGCCAGAAGCATCCAACCCCAGGCCCAGGCGGCCATGGCCGAAACACGGACGCTGTGGGCACAAGGCAAGAAGAACGAGGCCGCCACCCGCGGCATGGAAGCGCTCGCCACCGCCCGCGACATCGCCGCCAACGACCCAGGCTACCGTCGCCCGCTCGCGGACTGGGCGGCGTACCTGTCGGCGACGATCCTGCCCGGCGCAGGACGGTTCAACGACGCGGTCACGGTCGGCGAGGAGGCCGTCGGACTGTTCGCCAAACTCGCCGCCGAGAACGCCGACGACGACCTCGTCTTCCGCGCCGCCCAAACCGCCATGGCAGTAGCCCAGTCCGTTTCGGTCAGCCGGGAGCTGATCCCGAGAGCGGCGGACTACGCGATGAAGAGCCTGGATATTCTGCGGCCGCTGGCCACGCGGAACCCGGCCTACCGGAGGCAGCTGGCGGACTGGGCGTTGTGGCCGACTCCGAACTTCCTCGCGTCGGCCGGTCGTTTCGACGACGCTATCAAGATCGGGGACGAGGCGATCCGGTTGTCGGCCCAGCTGTCGGCGGAGAATCCCAGCGATGACGAATTGAGGTATCAGTCCGCCCGAGCCAATCTGAACACCGGCCTGGCTATTGGGCTCAAGCAGGAAATGATGCCCAAAGCCGCAGACTACGCGATGAAAGGTCTGGATATTCTGCGGCCGTTGGCAGCGCGGAATCCGGCTTATCGGAGACATTTGGCCGATTGGGCGTTGTGGCCGACTCCGAACTTCCTCGCGTCGGCCGGTCGTTTCGACGACGCTATCAAGATCGGGGACGAGGCGATCCGGTTGTCGGCCCAG
>NZ_JBVJOE010000004.1:0-11397 GCF_055583325.1 Amycolatopsis sp. NPDC104775 | reverse complement strand
AGCTGTCGGCGGAGAATCCCAGCGATGACGAATTGAGGTATCAGTCCGCCCGAGCCAATCTGAATACCGGCCTGGCTATCGGGCTCAAGCAGGAAATGATGCCCAAAGCAGCCGACTACACTACGAAAGGCCTCGACATCCTGCGGCCGTTGGCCACGCGGAACCCGGCCTACCGGCCACAACTGGGCGAGTGGATCCTGCACCCCGCCATCGACTTCCAGCTCAGCATCGACCGGAAACCCCAAGCGGTACAGCTCGCTCAAGAAGCGGTCAACATCTTCACCGAACTCAACCAAACCGACCCCGCAACCTACGGCCCGAAACTCGCCGCCGCGAAAAAGCGGCTCGACGAACTCCAACACTAGCTAAATGAGAACGAGAGCGGGCCGCCCAAAACGGACGGCCCGCTCTCCGCAGCTCCGCCGCAAGAGCAGCCGCGGCATGCCCACACAGACCCCAACCCGGCAGCACGGACACGAGCGGGACGTGGAGCACCACGGTCCGCGCACAGGTTCGCCCGCTCCAAGAGATCCAGCAGCGAGGCCCCGTACGCGGGTGGTCATGAAAGCCAGGTCCCGCGACAAACTCTTCAACAATGCAAGGAGAGCTGAACCGGCATGAGGCCGAAGAACCTCCGGGAACACAGCCTCGGCCCGCGCCAGCCTCGCCCTGCTCCACTCCACCGACGTCTGCAACCACGTCGCCCGACGCGGCGGAACCCGACGCAGCACTGTCTTCCCCGAACGCTGGACCTCCAGCAACACACCCAACAGGAGAGCCGAGTTTCCGCAGGGCCACATGCTGGACCCGACTAGCCGTCATGCGTGGCTCTGGCCTCTGTGGTGACAGATCCCGGCGCACAACAGGTGACATCTATCGTTCACAGTCACAACTGTGCCCGTGGGGTGAAGAAAATGGTGTCCATGGCACTGCTTGGCGGTGCTCCTTCGCTCCGGATTGCGTGCACAAGCTAGCGACGATGCAGGTTCCCACGCCGACCGGTTGACCTCTCGCGAGCCTCCTGATTTCTTTCTCGGCTCGGCTGCGCGTCTTTCACCCGCCCGAGGCGAGCCGGCGCAGCAAGGACGACAGCCCTTCCGGAGCACGCCCGGTCAGCCGCGCGCTGGTGTGCACGATCGCGTCCGGTTCCACCCCGATCCGGTATCCACCTGCCGCGAGCCGTCGCCACAGTGAGTGGTCTTCGCCGGTGGCTACCCGGCCGAAGCCGTTTACCGCGGTGTATGCGTCGGCTCGCACGGCGAGGTTCGCGCCGTACACGTTTTCCGCTGTGTCCACGATTTCGCGGTACCGGGCCGCTGCGCCCAGTCCACCTGGGACGGTGCCGGCCAGGTGTGCGGGGCCGGTCGTGGCGTGCCAGCCGCGTCGGGCGCGGGCGAGGTGCCGCGCTGCCCAGTGCGGGTCGACCTCGGTGTCGGCGTCGGTGTTGAGCAGCAGCGTCTCTCGCGTGGAAAGCCGGGACAGCGCCGTGCGGCAGCCGAGGTCGCGAATCTCGCCGATCGTGCGCGGCGTGTTCGTGACCACGACCTCGGCGAGCGGCCGGGCTAGGGCGGCCGTGTCGTCGACGCAGCGGTCGGCGACGACGACCACCGTGCGTTCCACCGAGACTGGCAGCCGCAGCAGTGATCGCCGTACGGCGTGCAAGCACTGGGACACTGTCGCGGCCTCGTCGCGCGCGGGCACGACGACTCCGACGGCGGCGATCACCGCCGCCTCAACACGTCCAGGCGGAACCGTTCGTCCGAGTGGGAGACCAGCGTTTCCAGCGCGGGATGCGCGGCGAGGCGCTCGTGGACTCCGGCACCGTCGTGCGGTGCCTCGGGCGCCCACGGCAGCCAGTGCACGGCCACCAGGTCACCGCCGGGGCGCAGTGCGGCTACGGACGCTTCGATCGTCTTCTCGAGGTCTGCTTCGTCGAGGTAGTAGAGCAATTCGCTGTACACGAACAAATCCACCGGTCCGGACGGCAGCGCGTGCGGGACAAGTCCCTCGCGGACCTCCGCCTCCGGCACCGCCGTGCGCGTCCGTTGCGCGGCCGCCGGGACCGGGTCGAACGCGATCAGCCGATCGCATCGCCGGGCCAGTTCCCGCGTGAGCACGCCGGTGCCGCAGCCCGGTTCCACGACGGTGCCGTAGCGCTCTCGCGGCAGCGACGCCAGCAGCAGTGACCGTTTCCGCCGCTCATACCAGCTGGTTTCGACCTGCCACGGGTCCTCGGCGTCCTGGTACAGCGCGGCGAACCGTTCGACCGGGGCCGAGGTTTCGGGCGGCTGCCGGAAGAACGTCTCGACCGGGCGGCGAAAATGTGCCAGGACCTCGGCGGGGAGGATCGGGTCCTCGCCGCGGGGGCCGGGCCGCAGCTGCGTGGTGAACTCGCCGATGGCCGCGGCTTTCGCCCCGCGCTCGGCGGGCGTGAGCCGGTAGGAATACGCCTGCCGCCACGGGATGTCCGGTGCGTCCGGCTCCCGCCAGTGCCACATCCAGATCGGATACGACCACCGGTGCGCCGAAGCCGGAGCAGCCGCCAGCGCCGCTCGTCCCGCGGCCTGGTGGTCGGGATGCGGATCGTCGGGCCACGGCATCAGGCACAGATCGCGGCCCGCGGCGTAGTCCCGGAGGGCGTCGGTCAGTTCCCCGGTGCAGGGCGTGAGGCCGGAGTCGGGAAGGCCCAGCCAGATCGGCTCGACGTCGAGTCCTTGCGCGGCAAGGGAACGCTCCAGTTCTTTGCGTCGCGCGCGGCCCAGCTCGGCGCGTTCCGCGGAACCCGATTCGGGGAAGGCCGCTTCGCCGTCGGTGGCGACGACCAGCGTCACCTCGGTGCCGCTCGCGTGCAGGTGCTGGAGCAGCCCGCTCGCGCCGAGCGTTTCGTCGTCGGGGTGCGCGGCCACGACCAGCACTCGCCGGAACTCTTGCTCCGGCCACGCGGGGAAGGTGCGCGTCCACTCGTCTTCGGGCACGAACGGCCTCATGCCCGCCCCTCCGCGAGCACGGCCCGGCCCAGCGCCGCGAGGTCCCGTTCGCCGTGGTGCTGGCGGATGAACACCTGCAGGTCCGCCACCTGCTGCGCGAACCGGCGGTCCCGGCACAGCAGCCCGGGCCCGGTGATCCGCGGCGCGCGGTCGACCACGTCGCGAGCGGTCCGTTCGACGCTCGCGCGGCAGGTGTCGTTCTCCAGCCCTGGGTCGGCGGCCCGCTCGATCGTTCCCGCGGTGGCGGCGAGCAGTTCCTCCGAGGCCCGCAGCGCCGCGTGGAGCGCACCGAGGTGTGCGAGCTGGTGCTCGTCGGCTTTGGCCTGCAGGCTGTCGCGCACGCTGTCGACCACTCCCGCCGCACCGCCCAGCCAGACCGCGGCGACCCCGGTGCCGCCGAGCACGAACCCGCGTCGCGCGACGTACCAGCCTGGCGGGCCGACTTCGCGCAGCACCGGGACGTCGTCGAACACCACGTCGCCGCTGTCGGAGGCGTCCATGCCGAGCGATTGCCAGGCCCCGGGACACCGCTGGACGCCTCGCGCGGTCAGGTCGACCTCCACGAGCTGGTCGCCGGCCACGACGAGCGCGCGGTCCAGGAGAGTGAGCCCGGAGCAGAACCGGGTCGAGCCGGACAACCGTCCGTTGTGGAGTTCGGAGCCGGTGCCGCTCGATTTGGAGGCCCACACGCCGTACAGGGCCAGAGGTTCCGCCGGGAGACACGCTTCGGCGAGGATCGCGACCGCGTCGGTGTGGCCCTCGGCGAGCCGGCCCAGCGCGAGATCGCGGCGGCCGAACCCGGCGAGCGCGCGCCATCGCTGCAGCAGCGCACCGCCACCCGGCAGCGGAAGGTCCAGCGCGCCTGTGGTGAGCATTCTCCGCAGCTCCCCGCCCAGCGTTTCCGGGGTGCGGGGGAGTGGAAGCGGCTTGGGCGGAGCATCGTCCAAAAGGGTCATCGGGCGTCCTCCAGGCGACGGCGCTTCCGGATCAAATCGCTGCCTCGTTCGTAGTCTTCGTCGGCTTCGTGGGTGAGCACGCCCACCACGACGCCGGCGCGCTCGTACCACACGGTGAACGCGCCGCCGTCGCGCGAAGCGGGCCATGCGCGGTCGTAGCCGTCGCCCCACGCGGCGTACTTGACGGTCCGCTCGCCGATCTCCGACCAGAATCCCGGCACGGCGTCCCACGCCGCGTCGGCACCCGCGGCCGTGCGGCCGGCGATTTCTCCCATGGCCAGCCCCTCACCCCAATGTTCGACGGGCAGCGCCCGTCCGGCCGCGATGTTGTGCGCGAGGGCCACGTCCCCCGCAGCGAAGACGCCCGCGCGGCTGGTGCGCATGCGTTCGTCGGTCCGGATCCGGCCATCCTCGATCGTCAGGCCGGCCTTCTCCGCGAGTTCGACGCGCGGCCGGACGCCGGTGGCCAGAAGCACCAGGTCGGTGTCGAGGTCGTCTCCGGTGTCAGTGCGCACACGCTGTCCGTCGGAGAGGGAAGCCAGGCTGGTTTCGCGCAGCAACTCGACCCCTTCGGCATCGAGCCAGCTCGCGATCAACTCCCCGGCGTCCTGGCCGAGTCGTTTCCGCTGCGGGACCGGGTCCGGACACAGCATGGTGACGCGCAATCCCAGCCGGGACAAGGAAACCGCTGCCTCGCACCCGATGAATCCGGCGCCGACGACGACCGCCCTCTCGGCGTCCGCGGCAGCCGCGCGGAGTTCCGCGGAGCTGCGGCGCGACCTGAGCAGCCGTACCGCTTTGTTCTCGGCACCGGGCACGTCCGGCCGCATCGGCTCGGCACCGGTGGCGAGCACGCACTGGGTGAACGGGTGGACCTCGCCCGCCGCCGTGCGCACTTCGCCGTCGCCCAGGTCCACGACCAGGTCCCCGAGCGCCAACGCGATGTCGAGATCCTCGAAGACCTCCTTGTCCGCTAAGGAGATCTCGCTCTGCGTCTTCTCCCCGCGCAGATAGTCCTTCGACAACGGAGGCCGCTCGTAGGGCGGGTCGTCGTCGGCGCTGAGGAGCCGGACCTCCCCAGTCCCGCCGGATTCGCGATAGGCGCGAGCGGCTGAAACACCTGCCGGTCCGCTGCCGATCACCACGAGCTGCTCTGTACCCATGATCACCGGGTACCCGTTCTTCGGTGCCGGAACACGCGACGCGCCCCGGCGGCGAGCGCTGCGAGCGCGACTGGCCTGGCTTCTGCCTCAAGACTTCCGATGTCGAACCTGTGAAATCCGCCCCGTGCTGGCGTCCAGGATGGACTGCCTCGGTGCCTCCGCGTCCTCCACCCCCGGGTACACCGGCGTGATGCGGTCCACTTCGCTGGTCGAGCAGCACCGGCTCGCGACGCGACCGTCCGCTCCGCGTCGCGGGGACTCGCCTGGGAAAGGCCGAGTTGCTCCCCGGCCGTAGCGTTCGGGGCTAGCCGCGCGGTCTCCCGGTTTCGGCGGTGCGCTGGAGCACGACAAGTGCGACGTCGTCCTGTGAGGGCCGGGACCCCACCAAGGCGGCCATGATGCGGGCGCAGGCCCGTTCCGGGTCTTCCGGCCGGAGGGATTGGGCGAGCAGGTGCATGCCGGTGTCGACGAACTGGCCGCGGCGTTCGACGAGGCCGTCGGTGTAGAAGGCGGCGACGGCTCCGGGCGGGAGTTCGACGGTGGTGGTGCGCCGCTGGACGGAGGTTCCGAGGGTGAGGCCGATAGGCGGGTCGGGCGGGGCGGGGACGAACTCGGCTGGCGCGTCGGCCGAAGCGACGACGGGCGGGAGGTGTCCGGCGAGGGAGAGCGCCATGGTCGCGTGATCTGGCCTGAGGATGCCGTAGGCGACGGTGGCCATCACGCCGTGTTCGAAGTGGTTGGCTTTGCGGTCGAGTTTGGCGAGGACTTCGGCGGGGTCGTCGCTGTCGAGCGCGTAGGCGCGCAGTGCGCTGCGGAGCCGTCCCATGATGACGGCGGCGTCGAGTCCGTGCCCGGACACGTCGCCCATCACGATGCCGGTCTGGTCGCCAGGGAGGCGGAAGACGTCGTACCAGTCGCCGCCGAGCCCGTTTTGGGCACCGGGGACGTAACGGGCGGCCAGGCGGATGCCGTCGATGAGGGGCAGGACGCCGGGCAGGAGGCTGCGCTGCAGGGCGATGGCGGCGGTCTGGTTCTGGTGCCCGGTCTTCGCTTGCAGCACGGCGGCGAGCCGGTCGGCGAGCAGCCGGAGGGTTTCGATGTCGGTGGTGGTGAACCGGCGCTGGCGTACGGATCCGACGTGCAGCACGCCGACCAGTTCGGATCCGGCCAGCATGGGCACGCCGAGCATGGTGTGCAGGCCGCGTTGGGACAGCAGGGGGTTGACCACGGTGGTCGTGTCGACATGGTCGATGATGACGGGTTCCCGGCGCTCGGCGACGGTTCCGGCGAATCCCGCGCCGACCGGTACTTGGACCCCTTGGTAGACCTCTTCCTCGATTCCGGCGGCGGCCAGGGCGACGAGGCGGTGCACGCGGGATTCGTGGCGCAGGACGGTGGCGGTGTCGACGTGGAGGACAGTGCAGGTCCGGGCGAGGATTTTCGCGAAGTCGTCGGTCTTCCCGGGGTCGGTGTCCAGGATCTCGGCGAGCCTGCGTCGGGATTCGGGCTCCGAGATCAGATGCGGCATGCAGCGACGGTAACCGAACCGCCGCGCTTCGGCCTCACCGCGTTACGCCCCGTCCTGGGGTGCGCCCGGCAGCGGGGCGGTGCCGAAGTCGGCAAGACGTGCTCCGGGCCAGGCCGGGCTTCGTGGATGATGCGAGTGCCGTCGGCGGAGCGCCGGGCAAATCTCACATGCATGACACGTCATGCTGATCTCAAGCGAGGCCGGGGGGTCGCATCGGCGGGCCGGATACCGCGGATCGGCGAGTGCTGTCGACCCTTGCCGCTGGGCAGCGTGGAGTCGATCTCGATCGTGCGCCTCATCGGTCGCGTCAGCGGGCTGGCGGGTCGGGGTGCTGGTGGGACGGTGAGCAGAAGGTGGTCGCGTCGGTGCGAGGAGTTGTCGGGGGCGGGCAGGGTGTCGGCGAGTTCTCCAGCTAGGGCGCGGAGTTGTTATTCGATTCCTGCGATCGCCGTCGTTGGAGGGCGAAGGCGTGGCCAGCGCTGATGCAGTAGACGAGCATCAGCGCGCCGACGTCAGTCACCGGCTAATCCTGTCGCAGCCCTGGTGAGCGTGATAACCCTGCGACGTGCGGCGCGGGCCCAGCTTCTCGATGGGCATCAGCCCCCGCCCCCGCCATGACCGCGCCGAACCGGGACGGCGAGGCTTCCACCGGCCGCGGCCGGCCACCACGACGGCCACCATGTCGGCCTCGCTTTGCCATGCGGGTCGAACACAGGGTGCGGGGCGTCGGCAGGGCAGGCGTGATCGACTACGTTGGCCAGCACCGCGTACATCGCGAGCCCGACGCCGTCGGCGACCTCCCGCGACCGGCACATCGCCCGAGCTCAGCGCAGTACCGCGGCCCGGACCGCGCGATCTGCGCGGTCACGGCGCACAGCATGGAGATGAAGGCCTGCTCGGCCGGATCCTGCCGGTGCGGAGTCGTGGCCGGAACCTGAGTCGCTCACCCACCTGGGCCTGCCGCGTCGGCCGTTCGCGCGAGAAATCGCAGCCGCGCGGCCGGCGGTGGGTCGATGAGCAGCTGACGTCCGAAGCTGCCGCCCACTTCAAACGGGCGAAGTGGCGGTGCAGTGCGACGTGCGCGGATGCGTCAAGCATTCGGCGAGGGCGTCCGAGCGGGGTCTGGGCGTCGGCCGCCGAAGGAGGGGTACCCGCGGAGCGGACCAGCCAACCGCTGTGTCCGGCTTCGGCGTGCGGACCTGCGTGAAGGGACGCAGCCCGTGATGTCGCTGCTTCCGCCTGTCCGTCGCGGTCCTCGGCGTCTCCACTCCGCGCGGCACCGGATGAGCCGATCGGCGATGAACGAACCCCGGACCCCGGATGTCGACGCCTCCGCTGCCGGCCTCCGGGACGGAGCCTCCGGTACGCGGCAGGTCTCTAGCTGAACACCACCGATCGCAGCAGAAGCTTGTCCGAGGCGTGGCCGCCGTCGGGGCGCAAGCTGAAGTAATCGTCGCCCTCGCAATCGCTGTTCTTGAACACCACTGCCCGCGAGCCGGTGCTGTTCGTCGGCCGGAACGCGTAGGCGTTGTCCAGGTCGGCGACCTCCGGGATCTCGATGCACTCGCCGCTGGGCGGATCGATCAGCGAACTGGACTGGAGGGCCCCGTCGTCGTCGAGGTAGCGGTAGGTGAACTCTCCTTCGGCCGCCGAGGCGACGCCGGGAATCGTGAAGAGCAGGGCGAAAGCGCTGACGATGGCGGGCACCACGGTGCGTGTGCGCATCAGGGACGCATCCTCTCAATGGCAGGGCTGACTGCCTCAGAGTGCCTCCCCGCCCACGGCAACAGGCTGGCACCACTCGTTCACGCGACAACCTGTCACCACTCCAGGTGGTTGCGCTCAACCCGACACGACTGCCGACCGCGTCCTGATCGTCGCGGTTGCGCGACGAGTGGCAATCGGCCCGGGCACTCGATGACGGCTGCGAGCGGGTCGTTGCTGAACCTCTTGCCAAGTAGCGAACCGGTCTCGAACGACGCGTCGACCAGTTTCGGCGTCCGCGCGTGGGGCTGAGCGTCCCGCTGTCCCTCGGCTACCGGGCACCGGTGACCGCGTCGAGGACGGCGAAGGGTCGGACGGGATGCCGTCAGCCCTTCCTTTCTGCGAGCGTTGGGACAACTGCGATGGTCAATAGCGCACACAGTCACAGCTGTCACTGGCCTGGTGCCGTAGGCCGTTTTCGTGCTGGGTTCTTGGCGTATGCGGGCAGGATGGTGCGGCGGTGCTCCCGGTGCCTCGACAGGGAGCACCGCCGCTGCTGGCCGCTTAGGCCCGGTGGTCAGTGGAAGCGGAAGTCGGCGATGTGGGTGGTGCCGTCGGTGAGTGCGACTCGCAGGTGGCGGCAGGTGCGGTCCCAGGCCCGGTCGGTGGTCCAGTTGTATTGGTAGCGCTCGTCGGCCGGGTCGTAGGTCAGGGTTCCGGTGGTGGGCTGCGGGCTGCCGATCAGCGTGCCGGTGGCGCAGTCGTACTGCTGGCTGGAGGGCGAGCCGGCCGGGAAGACGGCCAGGCCCTGGTTCCCGCCGAGGCTGAACTTGACCGGCACGTGGCTGCCTGCTTCGCGGTCGTTGACCGCGGGCGGGTTCTGAACCGGCGGGAAGAACCCGGTGAAGGCGAACGTGTAGGCGTAGAGGTCGGCGGGGCTGGTGACGCTGGTGCCGGTCGGGGTGGTGACGGTGACGTCCACTGGGCCGACCGTCGTGCTCGCGGGCGCGGTGGCGGTGATGCTGGTGTCGCTGGCGACGGTGAACGAGGACGCCGGTGCGGTGCCGAAGGTGACGGCGGTGGCGCCGGTGAATTTGGCGCCGGTGATCGTGACGGTCGTGCCGCCGGTTTTCGGGCCGCTGGACGGGGTGATCGCGGTGACGGCGGGTTTCGGGGCGGGGATGGCGGCCCAGTCCTCGGGGGCGGCGTCGAACATGGTGTTGGTGAAGATCCGGGTCCGGTCGCTGCCGTCGGGGTTCATCGTGAGCAGGCCGTTGTTGTCCCTGAAGAGGATTTTGGTGCCGTCGGGGGACCACACGGAGGCGGTTTCGGTGTTGTTGGCACCGGAGATGTTGGTCTGGCCGGTGCCGTCGGCGTTGGCGGTGTAGATGTGGTCGCCCAGCGGGGAGAAGTTGAGCGCGGTGAAGGTGATCTTGGCTCCGTCCGGGGACCAGTTCGGGCTGGACAGGCTCTGGCCCGGGATGCTGGCAAGGGTGGACTGTCCGGTGCCGTCGGGTTTGACGGTGCCGATGGTCCCGTCCGAGGCGGTGTAGGCGATCTTGGCGCCGTCCGGGGACCAGTTGGCCTGGAAGCCGCTCACGCCCAGCGAAACCGGGGCGGTGCCGTCGGCGTTGATGACTGTGAGGGCTCCGCCGGTCCGGTAGACGAGCTTCGTGCCGTCGGGGGACCAGGCCAGGGTCTGGCCGTCCGCGCCGGCACCGGAGGTGATCTGGGTGATGCCGGTGCCGTCCGGGTTCATGACGTGGACCTGGAGGTCGGGGCTCCCGACGCCGCGCTCGAACGCGACCTTGGTCCCGTCGGCGGACACGCGCGGGGCGGTGGCGTTGCCGCCTGCGGTGACGGTGGCGACCGCGGTGCCGTCCGGGTTCATCGAGTAGATCGTGCCGTTGCCGGTGAAGAAGATCTTGCCGTTGGTTCCGGGGAACGCCGCCTGCGCGGGACCGGCCGTCACCCCCGCGACGGCGGCGGCCAGCGCGCAGCCCGCCGTGAGCGCGGCCAGACGGCGTAGTGTCCCGAGTCGGTGGATGCGGGCTCTTCGCTCGTGCTGAATCTGTTGTGGCATCACGGTTCCTCCTTCGACGCCCTGTCGGCGGCCCGTTGCCGCGACTCGGCAGGACGCGCGCTCGATGAGCCGAGGGCCCGCCTCGCGGGCCCTGGCGGATACACCCGGCATCACGCGGCATGCCGGGCAGGCAATGCGGGTTTCCCCGCCCCCAGCCGGAAAAGGGATTCCGGCGCGGTCACGGTGCGGGCCGGTTGCCCGCGCTCCCGTCCGCGGGAACGCCCTACCCCGGACGGGCGCGGTGCGGTGCTGAGCCGGTTCAGGCGATGCCGGTGGCGTAATTTCCTTTCCGGCGACCGCGATTTCCGCGCTCGTCGGCCGGGATTCCGAACCAGCTCTCGCCGCCGTCCCGCGGCGGACGGCCGTACAACTGAGCTGGAAGTGAATTCTTCGCGCGGCCCGAACCTTGGCTGCCAACGCTGTTCTGTTCCGGCCTGCCGCGAAAAAGGCCGATTCCGCTGGGGACATTGTCGTCGACGGTCGACCTGAAGCCCACCCGCGAGCGGTGCCCCGGACAACTGCCGCCGAAATTCGCGCCTACACTGTCCCGCACGCCCAAGGGCGGGTCAACGGCGAACCCGCAACGGCGCAACGGGCGGAACCGAACGGGTGACGGTCGATTGCGTCACGCGCAAATTTCCGTGCCGCACGCGATCTCCGCGCGAAGAAATTGAATTCCGGCCAACACGCCCACTGTGATCGAAAACGCGCAGGTTGAATCGTCAACAGGTGAGCCGGCGACTTTGCGGACAACGTTGACAACGCGCGATTTCCGAAAAGTCGAGGGGTGACCGCGACATGATTCGCGGGCGAGGGCGTACGGCAAGCAGCCAGCAAATGAAGAACGCGATACCGATCCGGGCCGGGCATGCCCGCGGGGGGGGGGGGGGGGGGGGGGGGGGGGGGGGGGGGGGGGGGGGGGGGGGGGGGGGGGGGGGGAGGGGAGGGGGGTGCTTGGGGTTCTGTTTTTTGGGTT
>NZ_JBVJOE010000003.1:786881-984413 GCF_055583325.1 Amycolatopsis sp. NPDC104775 | reverse complement strand
GGCACCTTAGGGTGGAGTGTGATGGTTTGTGGTGCGTTCTTGCACAGGCGAGGAAGATGCCTTGACAAGCACCCGCCGAACGCATTTTTGGCTTCGTATCGGGGTGCGGGGGAGTGTGGGTGCGTTGGGTGGGTTGGGTGGGTGGGCTGCGGTTTTGGGGGTGGGGCGCGGGGCTTGGGTGCTTGGCTGGGGTGGGGGCGCGGGTGTCGGGTTGTGCCCCCAATGCGGCATTGGGTGCGTTTGACTCACCGAACGCCACATTGGGGCGCGTGGCGAAGGCTGCGGTGGGGGCCTTGAGGGAATGTGGGTACGTGAAGGAGCCCTTCACGGCGCGCGGAGGGTCGTGAAGGGGGAACCTGGGGGAATCAGGGGCTGTGAGGGTGGCCCTCACGGACGTGGCGCGGGGGAGTCAGTGCGAAAGGGAGACGCGGGCCTGTTCGCCGCCGACTGCGACGATGTCGCCGTTTGCCAGTTGGCGGCCTCGGCGGGTTTCGATTTCGCCGTTCACGGTGACCTCTTCGGCGTCGATCAGGTCTTTCGCGTGCGAGCCGTTGTCCGCGAGGTCGGCCAGTTTCAGGAATTGGCCTAGCCGGATCGGTTCACCGGTGATCGGGACGTCGCGCGTGCTCATGGGGCGCATCATGTCACGGGGTCGCTGTCGCTCGGTTGTACAGATCGGCGATCTGGTCGTCGAAGTAGCTCGAGTACGAGATGTCGTCGGTGTATCCGCCTGCTTCGTAGCCGCCGATCACGCCGACTACCGTGCCGGTCTTCGTGTCTGGTGACGGGTCCGCGACCAGTGGGCTGCCGCTGGTGCCGGTGGCGAAGCCGGGGCATTCGAGGCGCATTTGGTGTTCGTCTTGCTGTTGGGTGTGGGTTTCGCAGGTAGCGACCTCGTCGACGCCGTCGGGGTAGCCGGCCACCGTCACCGGGCGCGCGAAGGGGCCGTTCGTGCTCAGTTGGTTTGCTCCGGTTACTGCTTCGAGGGGTTCGGGCGAACCGTCTTGGCGGGCGGTTGCGAAGCCGACATCCAGGTTGGGATCGGACGAATCTATCCAGCCTTGCGCGACCAGTTCGTCGCCGACCTGCCAGTATCCGTACGGGGCGACGCCGTCGTGGAAGCCTGGGGCGAAACTGACATTGGCCAGGTAGCCGCCGCCTTCGCCGTCGTGGATGCAGTGTGCGGCGGTGAGCAGTTCGTTTCCGCGCGGGCTGTGCACGACGCTCGCGGTGCAGTAATGCGAGCCGTCGACGAACAGCGCGCCGACGGACGCTTGGATCGGCTTCGCCGGGGTCGACGTCGCGACCGCTGGTTCCGCTGCGTGCTCAGCGCACGCCACGATGGTCCCGCTCGCACTCATCAGTGCGAACAGCCCGATCACCGTGCGCCGCATGCCACCTCCTGTACTGGTCCTCGTCACTAGTATCAGAGGAAGCCGTGAGACCAGGGTGGGGAGACGATGAAGGACTTCTCGAACAAAGTCGCAGTGGTCACTGGAGCGGGCTCGGGCATCGGCCGGGCGCTGGCGCTCGAACTCGCGGTGCACGGCGCGCTCCTCGAACTGTCCGATGTCGACGCCGAGGGGCTCGAGGGCACCGTGCGCGAAGCCCGCGAGCGCGGAGCCGAAGTGCGGGGGCATTCGCTCGACGTCGCCGACCGGGCCGCGGTCCTGGCTCACGCCGAGGACGTCGTGCGGGAGCACGGCCGGGTCAATCTCGTCGTCAACAACGCTGGCGTGGCGCTGGGCGCGACCGTCGAGGACATGACGTTCGAGGATTTCGACTGGCTGCTCGGCGTCAACCTCGGCGGGGTCGTGAACGGCACGAAGGCATTTTTGCCGCACCTCATCGCCTCCGGAGACGGCTACGTCGTCAATATCTCCAGCGTGTTCGGATTCGTCGGAGTGCCTACGCAGAGTGCGTACAACGCGGCGAAGTTCGCCGTTCGCGGATTCACCGAGTCGCTGCGCGAAGAAATGCTCGCGGCGCGGCATCCGGTGGGCGTCAGCTGTGTGCATCCGGGCGGGATCAAGACCAACATCGCCCGCAACGCGCGCGGCGGGACGGGCGGCGACCAAGCCAAAGCGGCGGCCGGATTCGACAAAATCGCCCTTACCACACCGAAGAAAGCGGCCGAGACCATCCTGCGCGGCGTGCGCAGGCGGTCCGCTCGGATCCTCATCGGACCGGATGCCTACGTGATCGACGCGATCCCGCGCGTGCTCGGTTCGGCCTACCAGCGTCCGCTCGCGGTTTTGGCGCGCCAAGGGCTCAAACGCGTCCAGGGCAACGGATAACTGTCCGCATTCTTGATCACTCGATAGAGTTGCATTTTCACCGAATCGCTCGGAAATGCCGCAGAATGCTGCCAGTCCACTCGTGTGTCCGCACCCCGGAGGTAGCCCTCGATGCTGCGCCTTGCCGAGCGCCGTTTGCCCGCGCCCGCTGACCGCGCCTCCGGGGAACTGGTCGATCGCACCGGCATCATCGCCGCGAGCCTGCCGCGCGAACCGCGTCCGCAGGACGAGGCCGCTCCGGAGACGAGCTGCGAATCGACCCAGCAGATCCCGGTGATCGCCGGATGCGCGCCCGCCGAGGAACGCCCGCGCGCGGTCGCGTCGAGGCGGCGAGCCCGGGTGTGGGTCGGAGCCGGACTGGCGGTGATCCTGGTCGGACTCGGCTGGCTCGCCGGAGGATTCTTCACCGGCGTGCTTCCCGGCCAGCCCGCGGACGACGCCGTCGTGCAGGCCGAACAGCACACCCCGATCGCGGAACAGCAGATCCCGGTCCCGCCGACGAGCAAGCCGCAGGCGACGCCGACCGCGCCGCCGGTCACGGTGTACGTCCCGGTGCCCTCGCGCCAAACCCCGGCGCGGCGGCACGCTCCGGTCCGCTCGACCGCCCCGCGCGAGACGGCGGCCGCGGAACAGGCCGAACCGCGCGCGGACCTTGAGACGTCCACTCCGAGCAAGGCTCCGGCACGGTCGGGGATCGGCCAGCTCCTCGACTGGAAGCCCTGGCTGGACGCGGCGCAGCGGATGGCTGGCGGGCGCTGATCGCGGTTCGCCAAGGGGCGGGTTGCGGACGGCGGGTTGATCGCGTTCGCCGGGGGCGAGCTGGTTTTCTGGCGGCGGGCTGATTGCGGTTCGCCTGGGGTGGGTTGTTTTTCTGGCGACGGGTTGTTCGCGGTTCGCCGGGGCGAGTTGGTTGCTGGCGGGCGCTGATCGCGGTTCGCCGAGGGCGGGTTGTTTTGCTGGCAGCGGGGTGTTCGCGGTTCGCCAAGGGGTGCGCTGGCAGGTGTTGATCGCGGTTCGCCGGAACTCTGGCGGGGTCCAGGACGGGGTTGCCGGGCGAGGCTTGTCTCTCGGCTGGCGAGCACTGACCGCGATTTGCCGGATATTCGGCGATTCCGGCGTCGTTCGACCGGGTCGGGCTTCTTTGGCAGCTAGCGACTTGGCCTGGGATCAGCCGATCCAGCCGTACTCGTGTTCCGGCCGTCCGGTCGCGCCGTAGCGAAGCCGCATTTCCACTGCTCCGGATTCCGCCAGCGCGGTGAGATAACGCTGCGCCGTCGCGCGGGCCATGCCGAGTTCGCGGGCTACTTCGGCGGCTGACAGCGGCGTCGGCGAACTGCGTAAACGTTCCGACACCAGGCGAGCCGTCGCGCTTGACTGGCCCTTCGGCGTCGCCGCGCGGTCCTGGTCGTGCAGGGCGCGGAAGGCCCGGTCGACGTCGTCTTGGGACAGTGGGCGTTCGGTGGTGACCAGGCCGCGGTACCGGGCGTACGAGGTGAGCCGTTCGGACAATTGCCGCGTCGTGAAGGGCTTGATCAGGTAGTTCAAGGCACCTGCGCGGATCGCGGCGGAGATCGAGGCCGCGTCGGTGGCGGCGGACAGCACGATGGTGTCCGTTTTCAGGTCCGGCAGGACGGAAAGGCCGGGCTCGTCTGGCAGGTAGACGTCCAGCAGCACCAAATCCGGGGCCAGTTCCCGCACGCGGGCGCGGGCTTCAGCGGCGGTGTGCGCGACCCCGGCGACGGTGAATCCCGGTACCTCCGACACGAATCCCGCGTGCACACCGGCGACGCGGAAGTCGTCGTCCACGATCAGGGTGCGGATCATGCGTCGGTCTCCTCGGGTCGGTCCAGCAGGCCGGGAAGTTTGGCGACGAACAACGCGCCGGTCGTCGCGCCGCCGGGGTCGGCGAGCCAGACGTCGCCGTCGCGGGCTCGGGCGGCTTGGCGGGCCAGGGCCAGTCCGAGCCCGTGACCGGGAGTGAGCTTTGTGGACACTCCTTCGTCGAAAAGCCTGGCTCGTAGGGCAGGATCAATGCCTGGTCCACTGTCTACAACGGACACATGCAAAGCAGAGCCATCGGCTAGCAGGCCGACTTCGACCCACGCGGGGCGCCGCGGGCCCATGCGGGCGGCGTGCAGGGCATTGTCGACCAGGTTGCCGATTACGGTGCCCGCGGCGATCGGATCGGTTACCGAAGCCGGGACCCAGGCGTCGTCGGCCAGTCGCAGTTCCATGCCTTTTTCCTGTGCCTGCTCGGTTTTCGCGACCAGCAGGGCTTGCAGGTACGGGTCGGTGATCCGGTCGTCGAGCGGTTCGGCCCGGGAGGCGGTGGTCTCGGTGAGAGTTTGCAGGTATTCCTCGGCTTCCGCGTGATGGCCGAGTTGCAGCAGGCCGGACAGGGTGTGCAGGCGGTTCGCGAACTCGTGCCGTTGCGCGCGCAGGCCGTCGGACAGCGAACGGATGCCGTCGAGTTCGCGGGTGAGAGTGTCGAGGTCGGTGCGGTCGCGGAAAGTCAGGACGGTGCCCAGCGCGCGTTCATCCCGTTGCACGGCACGGGAATTGATCACCAGGACCCGGTTTCCGGCTACGGCCAGGAGGTTGTCCACCGGCCGTCCTTCGGCGACGGCCTTGTGCACCCGCGGCGACAGGTCCAGTTCCCGCAGCGGTGCGCCGACCGGGAGCGGGGTGCCGAGGAGGCGTTCGGCTTCGTCGTTGCGGACGGTCACCCGGTGTTCCGCGTCGACGGCCAGTACTCCCTCGCCGATGCCGTGCAGGACGGCTTCGTGCTCGTACAGCAGCTCGGTGAGTTCGTGGGGTTCGAGGCCGTGGGTTACCCGGCGCAGGCGGCGGTTGAGCAGGGCGGACGCACCCGCGCCGATCAGGAGGGCACCGCCGCCGAAGACCACTGTCAGGATGAACAGCCGGTTGAAGTCCCCGGTCAGTTCGCCGATGCGGTAGCCGACGCTCACCTCGCCGACGACCCGTGAGCCCTGTTTGATCGGGGTCTTGCTGCGGACGGACGGTCCCAGGGTGCCCGCGTTGAACTCGCTCACCACGTCGTTGCCCGCGATCACTTCCTCCCACGGCGTGCTCACCTTCTTGCCGACCTCGGACAGCGTTGGGTGGGCGAGCCGGATGCCGTGATCGTCGGTGATGACCACGAACAAGAGCGCGTCGTCGGTCTGCGTCTCCGCTTCGACTCGTTTCTGCAGGTCTGGGCTGGGTTTCCGGGAAGCCGCACCGGCGATCACGACAGGCTCGGTGGCCACTGATTTCGCGATCGCCAGCGCGCGCTCGCCGTACTGTTCGGTCAGGGTCGTGCGCAGGAGCCAGCTGATCAAGGCGACGCCGAGGCCCACGACGAGGACCACCACGCCAATCTGCAACAGCAGCACCTGACGGGTGAACCGCATCCGCGGAAAGAGCGCCCACTTCGGCATGCCAGGGAACATACCCCCAGCTCAGCGCCGCGCGCTAAACGAGCAAAACGTGGAGAACGCGCAGAGCGCACGCAGAACGTCGACAAGCTTCTCCACCGCGAAACCCGCTCTTAACCTGCGTCGAGCGAGTCCCCACCGTGACGAAGGAGTCACCTCGATGGCCCCACTCATCGAACTGATCGGCGCCACCAAAAGGTTCCCGAGCGGATCAGGTTCTGTCCACACCGCTGTCCGCGAGCTGACCATGACCGTCGAACCCGGGGAGTTCGTCGCCGTGGTCGGGCCGACCGGGTGCGGCAAATCCACCACGTTGTCCCTGGTCTCCGGGTTGCAGCCGCCGTCGGCGGGGCGGGTCGTCGTGCACGGCTCCGACGTGAAGTCGATTCCGGACGGCGTCGGCTACATGTTCCAGACCGACGCGGTGATGCCGTGGCGTTCGGTGCTGGACAACGTCGCGTCCGGGCCGCGTTTCCGCGGTGCGTCCAAAGAGGACGCACGGAAGAAGGCGTCGGACTGGATCGCCCGCGTCGGGCTGGCCGGGTTCGAGAAGTACTATCCGCACCAGCTTTCCGGCGGTATGCGCAAGCGGGTCGCACTGGCGCAAACGCTAGTCACGGAACCGAAAATCCTGCTGATGGACGAGCCGTTCTCCGCGCTCGACGTCCAGACCCGCGCGTTGATGCAGGACGAGCTGCTCCGGTTGTGGTCCGGCACCGGCGCCGCGGTGATCTTCGTGACCCACGACCTCGACGAGGCGATCGCGCTGGCGGACAAGGTGGTCGTGCTGACCACGAGCCCGGCGACGGTCAAGGACGTTTTCGAGGTTCCGCTGGAGCGGCCGCGCAAGGTGGAAGACCTGCGGCTCACCGAGGAATTCCGCAAGATCTACTCCGACATCTGGGAATCGCTGCGCGGCGAGGTCGACAAGGCCCGCCAGAAGGGAGCGACCGGTGTCGCTTGATCTGACTGTCGGCCCGTCCAACCCGAACCCGCGAATCGAGGACGAGGCAAGCATTATCGCGAGGCAGAAGACTCGCACGGCCGCGCGCCGGCGCAACATCTGGCTGCTGCGCCTGGCGATCGTCGTGGTCTGGCTCGGCAGCTGGGAAATCGCCGGGCGGTTCTGGATCGACCCGTTCTTCTATTCGATGCCGTCGAAGATCTGGGAACGGCTCACCGAATGGTTCGTCACCGGAACTGATTTCGGTTCCATCTGGTACCAGATCCTCGTCACGGTCGAAGAAGCCGTCCTCGGTTTCGTGATCGGCGCGGCGCTCGGCGTGCTGCTGGGCGTGGTGCTCGGCCGCAGCCAGTACCTTTCGGACGTGCTGGCTCCGTTCATCAAGGCAGCCAACGCTTTGCCGCGTATCGTGCTCGCGGCGTTGTTCGTGATCTGGTTCGGTCTCGGCATGTCCTCGAAAGTCGCGACGGTGGTCGTGCTGGTGTTCTTCGCGGTGTTCTTCAACGCGTTCACCGGTGCTCGCGAGGTGGACCGCAATCTGATCGACAACGCACGCATCCTCGGCGCAACCCGTTGGCAGGTGTTGAAGTCGATCGTGCTGCCCAGCGCGACGTCGTGGATTCTTTCGTCGCTGCACGTGGCTTTCGGTTTCGCGTTGATCGGCGCGGTCGTCGGCGAGTACACCGGCGCCAAGGCGGGCATGGGCTTCCTGATCGCCAACGCGCAGGGCACCTTCGACACCGCCGGGGTTTACGCGGGCATGCTGATCATCACCGTGGTCGCACTGCTGGCCGAATGGGGAATCAGCACCTTGGAGTCGAGGCTGCTGCGCTGGCGTCCGCAGGTTTCCGCCCAGGCGAGCCAGGGGATCTGATATGCGTCTCAAGAGGACACTCGCGGTCGCGGCGGCCGCGCTGGTGACCGTGGCCGGGGTGAGCGCCTGCCGGGATTCCCGGGAGATCAACCTCGGCAACGGTGGACGGCCGCACATCAAGATCATGGTTGGCGGACTGTCCAAAGTGATCTATCTGCCCGGTCAGCTCGCGAAACAGCTGGGCGAGTACGAGAAGCAGGGACTGGACGTCGAACTGTTCGACCAGCCGTCCGGGGCCAACGCGGAAACCTCGCTGCTGGCCGGTGAAGTGCAGGGTGTCGTCGGGTTCTACGACCACACGATCGACCTGCAGGCCAAGGACCAATGCATCACCAGCGTGGTGCAGTTCGCGAATGTGCCCGGGGAAGCGGAAATGGTCGCCACCGGAAAAGCCGGGCACATCAAGTCCGGCGCAGACTTCCGCGGCAAGAACCTCGGCGTCACGTCGTTGGGCTCGTCGACGGACTTCCTCACCAAGGCGCTCGCCAGCCGCGGCGGAGTCGGCAGCAAGGACTACACGCCGGTGAAGGTCGGGGCCGGGCAGACGTTTATCTCCGCCATGCAACAAGGTTCGATCGACGCGGGGATGACGACCGACCCGACGATCGCGCAGCTGACCAATACCGGACAGGCCAAGGTGCTCTACGACATGCGCACGCCGGAAGGCACCCGCGCGGCGCTGGGCGGGCTCTACCCGGCGAGTTCGCTGTACATGAGCTGCGAAATCGTGAAACGCTATCCGGACGTCGTGCAGAAACTCGCCAACGCGTATGTGAATTCGCTGCAGTGGCTTTCCACGCACAGTGCGGAAGAGGTGGCGGATCTGATGCCGCCGTCGTTCGCGGGCGGGAACAAGGCGTTGTACGTCAAGTCGCTCAAGGACAGCCTGCCGATGTTCACCAAGGACGGCCGGATGGACCCGTCCGGTGCGCAGAACGTGCTGAAGGTGCTGGGCGCGTCGTCCAGCAACGTGAAGCCCAAAAAGGACAAGATCGATTTGTCCAAGACGTACACCACCCAGTTCGTGGACGCCGCGCACGCCCGTACGGCGCGGTAGTCCACTTCGGAAGGAGTCCGTGCCGGCCCGCCGCCTCCCCTGGCGGGCGGGCACGGACTTCTGTGTACACAAAGGAGAATCGGGACATTTGGTGAAGAGTTCCCGAGATGTGAATACCCTTCGAAAGTAGCTACCAACTCCGGCATCCCGAATTCAACACTGGTACGCGCAGGCACTCCCGTGACCAGATTGGATGCCCATGAGTTCACGATCTTTCCCGCGTCCCCTCGGATTGCTGGCGGTCGGCGCGTTCGCGGCCGCGACCCTCGTGGCCGGCGCGGGAGCCGGGCCCGTCACGTTCGGCAAGCATTTCCACGGGAACCACTACTCCGGCGGAAACTGGGGCGGTTACGTCAGTTTCGGCAGTTTCACCACCGCGACCGCGGGCTGGACCGAACCGTCGGCGACCTGCAATTCCAGCAACGACCTGTTCGCGCCGTGGGTGGGCATCGACGGCGACGGATCGTCCACTGTGGAGCAAACCGGCGTCGCGACCGACTGCTCCAGCGGCAGCCCGCAATACCAGGCCTGGTACGAAATGTACCCCGCCGCGCCGGTGTACTACTCGGCGAGCGAGGCCCCGGTGAAGGCGGGCGACCACATCACCGCGACTGTCACGCGCAGCAACAGCAGCTACCGGCTCGACTTGAAGAACGACACCCAGGGCTGGACGAAGACGACCACGCAGTCGCTGAACGCGAAGCACTCGTCGGCGGAAGCGATCATCGAATCGCCGACCGATTCGTACCCGTCGCTCAGCGGCGGCGTGAAGTTCGACGGGGTCAAATTCGACGGCAAGAACCTCGCCGCCACCAGCCCGCAGGGCCTCAACGCGGACGACGGCGGCAGCGCGACGTGGGTCCCCGGCCCGATCGGTTCGGACGGCCAAAGCTTCTCGATGAACCGGCAGTAGCGGGTCGTGCGGGGAGCTCTGAGTGAATCAGGGTTCCCCGCCCGGACGCTCGAAGCGGTAGGCGCGTTCGACCCGCGAGACGTGGACGTCGAATTCCGTGTACCACTCGGCGCGGCCTTGGCGGCGGGTTTCGCTGTGCTCCAGGTTGGCGCGCCACGCGGCGATGGAGTCCTCGTCCCGCCAGTACGACACGGTGATGCCGAGCCCGGATTCGTCGCGGACGGAGTTGATGCCGAGGTAGCCCGGCTGTTTCGCGGCGAGTTCGCCCATCGCGGCGGCGCGCTCGGCGTAGCCGCGGTCGCCGTCGGTGCGGCGGGACGTGAAGATCACCGCGTAGTACGGCGGTTCGGGAAGCTCCATGGCCGCAGATATACCTGGCGGACGCGGGGAAGGCCAGCGCGTTTCAGCCTTGCAGGCCGTTGACCGCCCAGGCGAACACCATCAGCGCGAGCAGCAGCGAGATCCCGGCCTGCACCATCATGGTCATCTTCGCCCAGATCCGCAGCGGCATGACGTCGGTCGGGCTGAACGCGGTGGCGTTGGTGAACGACGTGTAGAGGTAGTCGAGGTACCGCGGTTCCCATTCCGCCTTGGCCATCGACGGGTCGCTCATCTGCGGGAACTGCAGGTCGGGGAAGTCCGCCCGGCCCGCCGCGCGCCTCGCCGGTCCGCCTCGGTCGAACTCCCAGTACCAGAGCGAAAACACGACGATGTTGGTCCAGTAGATCACCACGCCGCTGATCAGCACTTGGACCGCGTGCCCGCGTTGCGTGCCCTGTGCGATCCCGATCACCAGCTGCACCGCGGACGCGCCGTTGAGCACGCTGACGACGGCGAGCGAGGCCAGCGCCACCATGCGTTCGACGAGGTTGAACTCGCTGAGCCGGCCGGGGTTCAGCAACAGCAGCGCGACGATCAGCACCGCGGTCAGCGACGGCAGGAGCCACCACGGGTGCAGGACCATCTCGTCGGGGAGCGCGAGTTGCAGGGCGAGTGTCCCGATGACGACGGCCGCCGCGGGCCACCGGGTTTCGCCTTTGGTCGCCCTCCGCCAAGCGGGAACTAGTTCGTCAGCCACCTGCCTACGGTATGACGAGGTGCTCGTTACCGCGCGGTTCCGGGGACGGCAGTTTCCTCGCGACGTCAGTGCGGCTTCGCGCGCCTAGCTTGCGAAGCACCTTCGCCACGTGCTGCTCCACCGTGCGCGGTGAAAGGAACAGACCGTCGGCGATCTGACGGTTTGTCCGGCCTTCCGCGAGCATCTCGGCGACTTCGCGCTCTCGCGGCGACAGTTCGCGACCATAGCCGCGACGACCACGCTGTGACGGTGCCCAGGCACCGTGTTCGCGAAGCAGATGATGGCAACGGCCAGCGTCGCGGGTGGCACCTAGCTGTGCGTACGCAGTTGCGGCTTCGCTAAGCGCAGTCGTCGCGCCGCTTTGTCCTGCTTCAAGGCGACAGCGTGCCGCGCGTTCACGCATGCCTGCAGCTAGGTACGGCATCGGTAGCTCCGCGTACGCGTCGGCGGCGGTGTCGAAGAGTGTCGCGGCGGCTAGGTGTTTCGCGCGGGCGTTGGTCAGGACGGCACGACCGGCGTGCAGGGCTGCGGCGGCGAGGGGCGCGTCGCGGTCTTCGATGCCGCGCGCGAACTCTTCAACGAAAGCGTCGGCGTCGTGCCAACGGTCCGCGCGCGTGTACGCCTCCGCCGCGGCGGGGACAAGCGACGCTGCCCAGACCCACACGCCCTTGCGACGTGCGGCGTCGACAGCTACATCAGCGGCTTCGCAGGCTGCGGCGATGTCGTCGGTCGACAGGTGCACGCCGATCAACACCGAAGCCGCACACAGCACAACGGGGATAGGGCCTTCGCCCGGGCGGTGCGCCGAGGCGTCGGCCAAGTGTCTTCGCGCTGCCGCGAACTCGCCACGCACCGCGGCCAGGCCGCCCAGGACCAGCGACGTCTCCATGACGATCGCACCCAGCGCCGGGTGCCGGGCCCGGACGTCTTCGGTCGCTTCGGCCAGACCGTCCCATTTGCCGCGGAACCACGCGAGCCGCACCTCGGTGCCTTCGATCAGGCCCTTCGGATACAGCGCACCCGCTTCGGAAGCCCGGCGCAGCCCCTCGGCGACCAGCTGTTCGGTCCGGTCGAGATGGCCGGCCCACGACTGCGCGTCGGCGAGGTTGCACCACAGCCGGGCCAGCTGCACGCGTTCGGCGACGCTCGGCGCGGTGTCCGGCATCGCCTGGAATTCCGCCCACGCCGAACCGTCGCCGATGTGCGCGGCGGTCGCGATCCGGTCGCCGGTGAGCGCCAGCCGCAGCTCGGGATCGGTCAGTCCGGCGTGCACTTCCCGGGCGCGGCGCATCCACTGTTCGTGCCAGGACAGCGGGGTGAGCCCGTCGAACGGCAGCGCGAGCAGGTTGATTCCGCGCGCGGCCAGTTCCGGCCGATCCGCCAGTTCGGCGACGGCGCGTTCCACTGCCGCGCGCCCTTGCTCCAGCCGCCCGGCGACGCGGACCAGCAGCATGCCCAGCGCGAGCCGGATCGTCCCGTGCACGGCCGGCGGCAGCGGGCGGTCTTCGAGCACCTTCTCCAATGTCAGGTGGACATCCGGGCGGAAGACGCGCAGCGAGACATCGCTGAGCTTCTTCGCCAACCGGCCCACCGCATCCTCGTCGGCCTTCGCGACGACCGCCTGCAGCAAGTCGATCGCGCGTGCGGTATCACCGCGTGCGATCGCTTCGTCGGCCGCTTCTTCCGCGTAGTGTTGCCATTCCTCGACGCGTCCAGCGGCGTGTGCGTGCGCGGCGAGCAGCGACAGTGGTTGACCTGGCAGGTGCATTGCCTTGGTGTGCAACAGTTTTCGTTCGGCGACGCTGAGACCATCGTACACAGCCTTGCGCGCGAAGGGATGCCGGAAGCCGTAGCGATTGTCGTCGACCTCGTCCAGCAGGCCGTCGGACAACACGATGTCGTCCTCGGCCACCCCCGCGAGCTCATTCAGCACCGACGGTTCGGCGGGCATATTGAGCACGGCGGCGGCTTTGGTCAGCTGCACTGCGGTTTTAGGCAACGCGGACAGCTGCCGGAAGACCGATTCCCGAAGCGCGACAGGGACTTCTAGCCGATCCAGCGCCGACTCGGTCAATTCGACGCCACGCAACGCGCGGATGGTTTCCTCGGCGACAAAAGGAATCCCGGCCGTGTACTCGTGCAGCTTCGCGGCGAACTCGGCGTTGATCCGAGGCAAGCCCAGAAGGTCGCAAGCCATCGCGGTGACCGCCGCTGAATCCAGCGGCCCGAGCGTGACCTGCGCGCTGTGCACTCCGGGAGCCGTGCGCACGCTGGAGTTTCCGGTGCAACAGGTGGCGGCCAAGCCCAAGTTCGGCGGCCAGTCGACGGCGAGAAACCGCAGCAGGTCACCGGTTCCCGGGTCGGCGCGGTGCAGGTCGTCGATGAGCAGGATGGTCGGACCGCAGGATATCAGCAGTTCCCGGAATGCGCGGAACACTCGATGCCGCCCGGCGCTGGCGTCCGGCAGCGGCACCGGCGCGGGAGGCAACACGTCGGCCAGTTCCGGCAGAAGTGGTTGCAGCGCACCGGCAACCGGGCTCAACGGCCCGAGTCGATCCCCGGCGGAGCGCAAGGCTTCCAACACCGGACCGTACGGAAAGGGCTCGGCCAGTTGCGGGCACGCGCCGCGCAGCACGCGGAGCTGGGAAAACTCCGGCCGCGCGGCGAGTTCGGCGAGCAGCCGGGTTTTGCCCATTCCGGGCGCGCCCTCGATCAGCACCGCAGCGGGCCGGTGTCCAAGAACTTCGGCGACGGCGGCGAGTTCGCGGTCACGCCCGGCGAAAGCCGCCGGACGCGGACGCACGGATACCAACGTCGGAACGGCCGGCCACATCACGACCTCCCCAGCGAGCGTCTTGTCCGTTTCGCCCGGAGCTTAAGCAGTGCGCGGGGCGGGGTAAACCAGCTTCCGGACCGTCCGCATGCACGCTGCTCACACGTCTGCCTCCGTACGGTCACCAAATGGCAGAAGAAATCCCGGCGTGCGGTCACCAAGAGTGTGAAACCTCGTGGAGTTCGCCGGTTCAGCGGAACAACCCACGGAAGCCCGCTCCGGCGGCCCACGCTCGGTAGTCGCGCAAGTCCCTACTTAAGGATTGCTCCGCTACCTATTCTCGCGCCCCCTTATTGCAGCGGATCGAACCGCCGCCGCACCCTTCGAGGCCGGGGGGAACCGAACGCGAGGGAGAAGCATGAAAGCCATCAGATTCCTCGGTGCCGCAACCGCTGCCGCCGCGGTGACGGCGATCTTCGCCGGCGTCCCGGCCGCGAGCGCCGCCCCGCTCAACCCCGACATGGTCCCGGCGATGCAGCGCGACCTCGGCCTCACCCACAGCCAGGCCCTCGCCCGGCTCGCGAACGAAGAGGCCGCGAGCAAGGTCGGCGCGGCACTGGAGAGGTCTCTCGGCGAACGCTTCAGCGGCACGAGCTTCAACGCGGCGACCGGCAAGGCCGTGGTCTCGGTGACCGACGCGGCGCTCGTCGATCAGGTGCGCGCGGCCGGTGCCGAGGCGAAGGTCGTCCGGTTCAGCGCTCGGCAGCTCGACTCGACCGTGCAGTCGCTCAACGCCCACGAGAAAGCCGCGCCGAAGTCGGTCACCGGCTGGGGCATCGACACCGCGAGCAACCGGATCAGCCTGACTGTCCTCAAGGGACAGCGCGGCGCGGCGGAGCAGTTCATCCGGCAGTCCGGTGTGGACAGCGCGGCCGTGGACGTGACGGAAACCTCGGCGGTGCCGAAGCCGCACTACAACGTGCTCGGCGGAGACGCGTACTACATCGGCAGCTCGTCCCGCTGCTCCGTCGGATTCTCGGTGAACGGCGGCTTCCTGACCGCTGGCCACTGCGCGGCGCTCACCGGCGGCGGCGCGCTGTCCGGCTACAACCGGGTCGCGATGGGCCAGTTCTCCACCTACCGCTTCCCGGGCGCGGACTACGCGGCCGCGCGGGTCAACAGCAACTGGACCCCGGTCGGCCAGATCAACAACGGCACCCGCGTCGCCGGTTCCACCGAGGCCGCGGTCGGCGCTTCGGTCTGCAAGTCCGGCTCCACCACCGGCTGGACCTGCGGCACGATCCGCGCCAAGAACCAGACCGTGCGCTATCAGGAGGGCACCGTGACCGGCATGGTGCTCACCAACGCCCGGTCCGACCACGGCGACTCCGGCGGTTCGTTCATCAGCGGAAACCAGGCGCAGGGCATGGTTTCCGGCGGCGACACCGTCAACAGCTACTACTACCCGGTGAACGTCGCGCTTTCGGCGACCGGCACGACGCTCGTCCGCGGCTGAGCTACGCGGGGAGTGCCCGCACAGGCACTCCCCGCAAGGTCCACATGCGACAGAGGCGGCTCGAGTGCCTCCAGCGCACTCGAACCGCCCCTGTCTTCCATTGCCGCGGGATCGGCAGGTCTTGTCACACGTTGCTGATCTCCTCGATCAGCCCGTCGATGTCGAAGTGCTCGCTCTCGGCTCCGAACGGCACCAGCTCGTAGGAAGATTCCAGGAACGCCTCGAGGTCGGCGCGCTCCAGCTCGAACGACGCGTAGCCGTCGGGCGATTCGATTTCCAGCGTCAGCAGGGCTTCGTCCTGCGACAGGTCCGGCCGGATCCGCACGTCGCCGATCCCGGTCGGCTCGTCGAGCCCGGTCACGAGCAGCTCGCGGGCGAACGTCCACTCGATCCACCGGCCGCGTTCGGTCCGGAACGCCACGGTGACCGCGTATGGCTCCGCCACGTGGAAGGAGAGACGGGACAGCACCGGCGTAGTGCTCTCGTTCAGCAGTACGAACTGGGTCTGGTGTACGGCGTCGGTGGTGTGCACGGCTGCTCCTGGTGTCCTCCGGTCGTTCGCGCCTCGCGAACTGGTCGGCAGGGAGATGATCGGCCAGGGGGCACATGACGGCGTTCCGCTGACGTTCACGCGATCGGTTGCATCAGGACGCGAACACGTAACGCCGGACACAGAACCCTTGTGTTCCGCCAGGATCAGGAGAGCGGCAGCGTGAGGCCCACTTTGACCCGGTCCATCGCCACGCTCGTGGTGAAATGCCGGACGTTGGGGTTGTCGAAGAACATCCGCCGCGCGAAAGTCTCGAACGCCGCCATGTCCGGGCAGGTGACCACCAGGACGAAGTCCGCGGTGCCGGTGACGTAGTAGCACTGCTGCACGCAATCGTCGGCCAGCACCTGGGCGCGGAAGCCGTCGAGCACCGCCAGGCTCTCGCGCTCCATCTCGACCATGACGACGAACGTCATGTCCAGCCCGAGCGCGGCCGGGGACAGCACCGCGACCTCTTTCTCGATCACTCCGGCTTCGCGCAGCCGTTTGATCCGCCGCTGCACGGCCGCGGCGGACAGGCCGACCTTGGCCCCGATGACCTCGGCGATCGTGCGGGCGTCGGTCTGCAGGCAGGAGAGGATGGCGAGGTCAAGCTGGTCCAGGTCGGGAGTGCGCACACTTCAGGCTAACCGGGCGCACCGACAAAAAGCCTCGCAATTACCACGCCGCCGATCCGCCGTGTGCAATACCTCCTATTGAGCGAATGTGGAAGAGGTCTCTTAGTGACGTGGAACACAACTGACCGGTCTACCCAGGGGTAGGCCATACAAGGGGAGGCAACCGGCGACGTCCGCCAACCAGCCGGTCTGGGAGGTTCCGCCATGAGTGCTGTCCGGTCGTGCCATCGTGCCGCTGTCGTCGCCGGACTCGGCGGCGCGCTGCCCGAGCACGTGGTGACGAACCACGAGATCGCGGGCCGGCTGGACACCAGCGACGAGTGGATCCGCACCCGCACCGGGATCCGGGAGCGTCGCAGGGTCGCGCCTGACCAGTCCACAGTGGACCTGGCGGAGGAGGCGGGCCGGGCGGCGCTCGGTCCGGACGGGCGCGCGGACGCCGTCGTGCTCGCCACCTCCACCGCCGACCAGCTGTGCCCGGCCACCGCGCCGCAGGTAGCCGCGCGGCTCGGACTCGGCACGGCGCTGGCGTTCGACGTCAACGCGGTGTGCAGCGGGTTCGTCTACGCGCTCGCGACCGCCGCCGGGTTCATCGCGGCCGGGATGGCCGAGCGGGTGCTGGTGATCGGCGCGGACGTCTTCACCTCGCTGGTCGACCCGGACGACCGCACCACGGTGCCGATCTTCGGCGACGGCGGCGGCGCGGTGCTGCTGCGCGCGGGCGAGCCCGGCGAACGCGGCGCGCTGGGTCCGTTCGACCTGCACAGCGAGGGCGAACTGGCCAAACTTCTGTGGGTCGAGGCCGGCGGCGCGGCGCAGCGGGTGCCGGAGAACCCGAAGGACCGGTTCATGGTCATGCAGGGCACGGCCGTGTTCCGGCAGGCGTGCGCGCGGATGGCGGAATCCTCGCGCGCGGTGCTGGACCAGGCGGGCTGGATGGTCGGCGACGTCGACCGGTTCGTCGGGCACCAGGCGAACATTCGCATCCTGCAAGCGACCGCGAAGCAGCTCGGCATGCCCGCGGACGCGGTGGTGTCGAACATCGACCGGGTCGGCAACACCAGCGCGGCGTCGATCCCGCTGGCGCTCGCGGACGCGGTCGCCGACGGGACGCTGACGCCGGGGCACCGGGTGCTGCTCACCGCGTTCGGGGCCGGGCTGACCTGGGGTTCCACGGTGCTGACCTGGCCTGAACTGCCCTGAGCTAGGCGTACTCGGGCAGCGTGATCGCCTCCGAGCGCGGTGTGCCGAACCGTCCCGCGACCTTGCCCAACCGGCGCGCCAGCGGCGTGCTCGCCATCCGCAGCGCGGCATGGATCGCGGTCCGATGCGCCTGCGCCCGCGGCATCGTCACCTGCGGTGCGCCGGGGAAGAGCCGCTGCGCCTCGGTGACCAGCGGCCGCATCCGGCGTTCGTACTGATCGAACGCGGCGCGTGGGTCATTGCTGGCCATGAGCTCTCCGGCCAGGATGTACGCGCCGGTGAGCGCGAGCGTCGTGCCCATGCCGCTGACCGGCGAAGCGCAGTAAGCGGCGTCGCCGAGCAGGACGACCCGTCCTTGGCTCCACGTCGGCAGTTTCGCCTGGCCGACGTCCTCCAGGTACAGCGAACCGTTGTCCATTTCGGCCAGAACGCGCGGTCCTTCCCAGCCGACGTCGGCGTACGTCTTGCGCAGCACGGACACCGTGTCCTCGGGCGTGAGCCGGTCCAGTCCGCGTACGTCGGACAGGAAGAACAGCCCGGCACGCATCGTGCCCACGTTGTCCGGACGCAGGAACAACATCCGGCCGCGGCCGCAGAACATCGAGCGCCACCAAGCTGTGTCGGTGGAAATGCGCGGGAGCGCGAGGTGTGCGGTGTAGAGCCCGAGTTCGCGCGGACGCGCGTCGGGCATCAGCATCGCGCGAGTGCGGGAGCGCAGGCCTTCGGCGATGACCACCGCGTCGAAGCGCTGGGTTCGGCCGCTCTGGAAGTCGACGTCCACGCCGGTGCCGTCGTCGTGCAGCGCGCGAATCTGGTCGCCGAATCGATATGTCGTCTCACCGGCTGACTGCTCATACAGCAACCTTGAGAGCTGGCCGCGCAGGATTTCGATCTCGGCGGTCCCGCCGCCGGAATCGCCCTCGCCCGCGCGGAACTCGGCGACCACGCGCCCGTGTTCGTCCACGAACTGCGTACCGATCTCGCCGGTGTGCGCGGCGCGGACCGCCTCTTCGAGCCCCATTTTCCGCAGCACTTGGCGGCCGACGCCGCGGATGTCGACGTTTTGGCCCTCCTCGCGCAGCTGATCGAACCGCTCGACGACGGTGACGTCCCAGCCGGACCGGGCGAGCCGGGACGCGAGCGCGGGGCCGGCGATGCTGGCTCCGGAGATGAGAAGACTGCGCCGGGTCATCGGGTTCTCCTTGCCTCGGGATAGGTACATAGATAACCTATCTATTAGATTGTCTACTGACAAGGAAGATCGCGTGGACGAGAACCAGGCAGCGCTCGAGGGCATGAACGAGACGACCTTCGCGGTGCGTGACGTCATCGAGGCCAGCCGCGACTTGATGGCGCGGATGGCGAAGAGCGTCGAGATGAACGCGAACGACCTCACCGCGATCGCGATCCTCAACCACCACGGACCGATGGGTCCGGTGGCATTGGGCCGCCGCCTCGGGATCAGCGGTCCGTCGGCGACCACGCTGGTGGACCGGATGGAAGCGGCTGGTTACCTGGCGCGCGTCCGCAGCGACACCGATCGCCGCCGGGTGGCGGTCACCGTCACCGACCAAGCCCGGGCGATCGCGGCCGCGGTGTGGCGGCCGCCGATCGAAAAGCTGGATGCGGTGTCACGCACGCTCAGCGAGTCGGAAAGCGTTGTGGTGCGGGCATTTCTGGCCCGGATCACGGAGGTGATGAACGAGGGGCGGGAGCTCTAGGTCGTCCACGTCCGGGTCTCGCGGTGGCGGCCGCGCAGGTGGAGTTCGCCGTGCAACCGCCAGTGTTCCCGCTCGCCGCCCAGCGCGGACTTCACCGTCGTTTCGCTGGCGAGCACCCGGGACGGCACCGCTTTCGCGTGTTCGGTGAGCCGCGCGGCTTCGTTCACCGCGTCGCCGATCACCGTGTACTCCAGGCGGCTCGACGCACCGAGTTGCCCGGCGAAAACTTGCCCGGTCGCGACGCCGATCCCCAGGTCAAGCTCGCCTTCCGACAGCACCGCGTCACGGATGGCGCGGGCCGCGGCGAGCGCCATCGTCGGGCCGTCGGACAGCCGGGTCGGCGCGCCGAAAACGCAGAGCGCCGCGTCGCCCTGGAACTTGTTGACCAGCCCGCCCCGGGCGTCCACCGCGGATACCACGCTCGCGAAAAAGCGGTTCAGCTTCTCGACCAGTTCCTGCGGCGGAGTGCGCGAGGCCAGCGCGGTCGAGTCCACGACATCCACGAACAACGCGGTGACCTCGCGGACGTCGCCGGAGAGCGAAGCGCCGTATTCGAGCGCGTGCCGGGCGACGTCGGTGCCGACGTGCCTGCCGAAGAGATCGCGCATCCGGTCCTGTTCGCGCAGCCCGGCGGCGAGGTCATTGACCGACGCCTGCAGCATCCCGATCTCGCTGGAATCGTCCACGTCGACGTGCACGTCCTTGCGTCCGCGCGCGATCGCGTCCAGCGCGATCCGCAGCCGGTGCAGCGGCGCGGCGACGGCGCGGGACAGGAGCGCAGTGCCGATCGCGCCGGTCGTCAGGCCGGTCACGGACAGCACGATCAGGCTCGCCGCCGGGTTTCCGTTGCGGCCGAGGTCGGGCGGCGTGGTCACCAGCAGCACGCCGATCAGCGGCACGCCGCTCGCCAGCACCCAGGTGACGACCAGCCGGGTCAGTACGGTGACCGGCAGCGAACCCCGCGGCGGCAGGACGGCGAGCGCCATCGTCATCACCGGCCGCGCGACCCATTCCGCGGCCAGATACGTGAGCCCGACCGTGGTCAGACCGCCGAGCCCGATGGTGAGCGCGATGCCCGCCGCGTCGCCGATCGAGCCGAGGACCCCGGCCAGAATCCCGAGCGCGAGCGCGCCGATCAGCCAGAGCGTGCCGCTCACCACCGCCATGTCGAACGGCAGCCGCAACGCGCGTTTCGCCTCGTCCGCGGTCGGCGGGCGGCCGATCGTGAACCACACCACGGTGCGCCGCTGCAGGTAAGCGGTCCAGAGCGTGCCGACGACCAGAGCGAGCGCGACCACCCCGGCCGCGGTGACGCCGAGCACCCAGCCGCGGTCGTCGACGTCCTCCGGCAAACCCTGCAGGAGCAGCAGCAACGCGACGACCCCGGCGCCGGCGACACTCGATCCGACGCCGAGCGCGGCGAAGCCCAGACTGGTGCGCAGAACCAGCCGGAACCTCCCCGCGATCATCGTGCGCACCAGCAGATCGTATGGGGTGGCGGGCCCGGGAGCGAAAAAAGCTGTCGCTGCCGCGGTGCGGCGATGGTTAGCGTGGTCGTATGCAACCGCTCGACCCCGCTGAGATCCGCGCTTCGTTCGTCAACTGTTCCCGCGGGGAAGCCAAATCCGTCACGCTCCCCTCGGACATCCCGTGGGAGAAGCGCGACTTCCTCGGCTGGCGCGACGTGAAGGCTCCTGGCCGGGCGTACCTCGTCGTGCCGCACGGCGACGAGGTGATCGGCCTGTCGCTGCGGGCCGCGCCGTCGCCGAAATCGCGGCTGCGCAGCAACATCTGCGCGTTCTGCACCACGACGCATCCGCTCGCCGACATCGCGTTGTTCACCGCCCGGCTGGCCGGAAAGCCTGGTCGCGACGGCAACACGGTGGGCACGTATTTGTGCGCTGACCTGGCGTGCAGCGCGTACCTGCGCGGCGAGCTCAAGCCAGCGGTGCCGCAGCCGAAGGAATCGCTCTCGGAGGAACAGCGCGTCGAGCGGATGAACGAGAAGATTGGCCGGTTCGTGGCGCGGGTGCTGGAAACGCGGTAGCCGGCGTGCGGGTGCTCGTGACCGGGATGTCCGGAGCAGGGAAAAGCAGCCTGCTTACGGAGCTGTCTCGGCGCGGGTACCGCACGGTCGACACCGATTACGGCGGTTACACCCGCGATGGGCTTTGGCGGGAAGACCGGATGGCCGCGTTGCTGTCGACGCCGGGTCCGTTGTTCGTGTCCGGCACGGTCTCGAACCAGGTGCGGTTCTATCCGCGATTCACCCAGGTCGTGTTGCTGAGCGCGCCGCGCGAGGTGCTGATCGAGCGGCTGGCGACGCGCACCGGCAATCCGTACGGGAAGCATCCGGACGAACTGGCCGAGACATTGCGGTATCTGGACGAGGTCGAGCCGCTGTTGCGCTCGTCGGCGATGTTCGAGGTGGTGACCACGGTGCCGGTGGCCGAGGTCGCCGACGCGGTGCTGCGCCGGGTCGGCTGAGTCAGAAATCCCACTCCGCGATCCGGCCCATTTTGCGGAGCACCGGAAACAGGGCCGAGGCGCGCAGTGCCAGCCGGGACGCGGCCGGGATTTTCGCCAGTGCTTCGTCGCTCGCCCATTCGGTCGCGTCCAAACAGGACACCAGGCGAAGGCCGTAGCGTTCCAGTTCGTGCGGATCGTCGATGCCCCAATGCAAAGTCGCTCCCGCGCGGCGGACCACCGGGTTGATCCGCTGTGCCTTGATGCCGAGCGAGCTGAAGAAATCCGCCACGATCCGGCCGGAGGGGAACTTGCCGACGAGCCTGCGGACCAGTTCGGTGCCGGTCTCCGCGGTGAGGTACATGGTGAGCCCTTCGGCCACGATCAACGCCTCGCGGTCGCCGGGAACCTGGTCGAGCCAGTCGAAATCGGTGACTGACGAGCCGATCGCCGAGTACCCGGGCCGCTGCGGGTAAATCCGGCCGCGGACGTCGACGACCTCGGGATAGTCCACGTCGAACCAGGTGACCGACGGCGGCGGGTCGAGCCGGTACACGCGGGTGTCCATTCCGCAGCCGAGGTGCACGACGATCGCGTCCGGGTGCTCGGCCAGCCAGGCGGCGGCCAGCGCGTCGATCGCGCTCGCCCGGATCGCGACGGACACCGCGGCGTTCTCGTTCACGCCGAGCCTGCGGAAGTCGTAGTCGATCTTTTTGACCGCCTCGTCCGCGGCGGTGTCGCCGAGGATCGGATCGACCCGGCGCGCGTCGAGCGCACGGGCGTACAGCGTGCCGAGGTTGGTCGCCTTTTCCTCGGTGAAGTGCACTTTCTCCACGGCCGGCCCCCTGAGTGTCACAGTTTTCACAAACTTGTGAAGACTGTAGCGCTGATTGCCGGCCGCGGCATCCTCCTCGCTCAGGAAGACGCGTAATCGTGGGCGTAGGTTTT
The DNA here is from genome assembly GCF_055583325.1 of Amycolatopsis sp. NPDC104775. Classification (NCBI taxonomy): domain Bacteria; kingdom Bacillati; phylum Actinomycetota; class Actinomycetes; order Pseudonocardiales; family Pseudonocardiaceae; genus Amycolatopsis; species Amycolatopsis sp. NPDC104775. Next base: position 961,999 of record NZ_JBVJOE010000003.1, on the reverse strand, counting down.
CGCGTCCAGCAGGTGTTTGAGGGTGATCTCGCGGGCCGCCGCCGCGTCCGAACGGCTGATGGCGTCGAGAATCGCCCGGTGCTCGGCCACTGCCTTGCGGATCTGCCCAGGCAGCCGCAGTGCGGCCCGGCGTTCCTCGCCGACCAGGGCGAGCACCGAACGGAGCAGATCGGCGACGTCGTCATTGCCCGCGTTGCCGGCGATCACCCGGTGGAATTCGGCGTCAGTCGCGATGACGCGCAGCATGTCGCCTGCCGCCGCGGCCGCCTCCATCTCCGCGACGTTGTCCGCGAGCCGCTGCACGACGCGCGGCGTGTGCTGCCGCGCGAGCCGCTCGGCGAGGGTCGGCTCGACGGTCGCGCGCAGGTCGAACAGCTTCTCCACCAGCTGCTCGTGCTCGGAAAACCAGCTGCTCAGCGGGCTGTCGGCGGTGCCTTGCTCGCGGACGTAGGTGCCCGACCCGGCCCGGATCTGGACGTACCCGATCGAATCCAGGACGCGCAACGCCTGCCGCAGCGACCCGCGGCTGATGCCGAGCTGCTCGCACAGCGCGCGTTCCGCGGGCAGCCGCGAGCCCGGCGGAAGCTCGCCCGAGTCGATCATCGTGCGGAGATGGTCGACCGTGGCGCTCCAGACCTGGTCGGATTCGTGGGCCACGCCGCCCATCCTGGCAGCTGGCGACGCGAGACGCGGGAAATTGTCGGTGGCGGGTGTCACCATCGTCAGCGGGAAAGGGAGGGATCATGCCCGCGAAGTTCAAGGACCTGGCACTCGACGCGCTGGATCATCAGGCACAGGCCGACTGGTGGTGCTCGGCGCTCGGCTACGTCCGCCGGAGCCCGCCCGGCGAGCAGCACTTTCCGGTCGCGATCGTGGACCCGGCCGGCGAGGGGCCGTTGCTCTGGCTGAACCCGGTGCCGGAACGCAAGACGGTGAAGAACCGGATGCACCTGGACGTGTGGGGAGATCCGGCCGAGCTGATCGCGGCCGGGGCGCGGATGGTGGCGGAGCGGGGAGGGGACCGGGAGTGGCACGTGCTGGCGGATCCGGAGGGGAATGAGTTTTGCGTATTTGAGCGGTGAGGCGCTGGGGCGGAGTGGGGGCTCGGGCTGGGGCCGGGGAAGAGCGAGGAGCGGCAGGGGAGGTGTGCTGACGGAGAACGGGAATGGAGGCTAGGCCGAAGCGCGGACCTGATGGCGCGGAGGGTGCTGGCGGACGTGTTGGTGCGGAGCTTGTGGGCGGACCTGGTGGCCCGGAGGTGCTGGCGAACGTGCTGGTGCGGAGCCTGTGGGCGGACCTGATGGTGCGGGGCTTGCTGGCGGACCTGATGGCGTGGAGCCTGTGGCGGACTGATGGCCCGGAGCGTGCTGGCAAACATGATGGCCCGGAGCGTGCACGAACCCGATGGCCCAGAGCTTGCTGGCGGACGTGTTGGCACGCGGGTGGTCCCTTGGTGCGCGTCCATGGGTGATCGCCGGTGAGCTGAAGCCCGTCGCTCAGCCCGGCTGACGGTGCCTTCGAGTGTCTGACCGGACACATCGCGTCGCCGCATCCCGGGGCTCCTGCTTAGGGTCGGCGGGTGAGTGCTTTATGAGCTGGTGGCACGCCGTCGTCATCTTCGTCGCCGGGATGTGGGCCGGGACCATCAACACGGTGGTCGGGTCCGGGACGCTCGTGACCTTCCCGGTGCTCGTCGCCCTGGGTTATCCGCCGGTGACCGCCACGACGTCGAACGCGGTCGGGCTCGCGCCGGGCACGGTCAGCGGAGCGTATGGCTACCGGCATGAGCTGGCCGGGTACTGGCCGCAGGTGGTGCGGTTCGCGGTCGCCTCGTTCTTCGGGGCCATCGGCGGCACCGTGCTTCTCCTGACGCTGCCCAAGGACGCCTTCGAGAAGATCGTGCCGGTGCTCGTCGGGCTCGCCGTCGTGCTCGTGGTCGTTCAGCCCAAGGTGTCGAAGTGGGTGCAGAAACGCCGCGAGGCCAACGGGCGCGAACACCACGCCGGGCCGTTGCTCTTCGGGCTGCTGTTTGTCATCGGCGTCTACGGCGGCTACTTCACCGCCGCGCAGGGCGTCATGCTGATGGCCGTCATGGGCATGCTGTTGTCCGAACCATTGCAACGGCTCAACGGTGTCAAGAACGTGCTGTCCGCGGTCGTGAACATCGTCGCCGGCACGATTTACGCGTTCGTCGCCCCGGTGAGCTGGCCGGTGATCGGGCTGCTCGCGGTCGGGTCCACGATCGGCGGGCAGCTCGGGGCCAAGATCGGCCGCAAGCTGCCGCCCACCGTGCTCCGCGGCGTGATCGTCGTGATCGGAATCGCCGCGGTCGTGCAGCTGATTCTCAAATAGCCGCGAATTCCTTGGCCGCGGCCAGCATCAGGTCGTTCTCCTCGGGCGTCCCGATCGTCACCCGCGCGCCCTCGCCGGGGAACGGGCGCACGATCAGCTTCCGGTCGAGCATGTGCTCGGCGAAGGCCGCGGTGCGCTCGCCGAGCGGGAACCACACGAAGTTCGCCTGCGTCGGCGGGATCTCGTAACCCATCTCCAGCAACGCGTCCCGCACCCGGGTCCGCTCGGAGATGATCTCCTGGCACCGGGCGAGCAGTTCGTCCTCCGCGTCGAGCGACGCGATCGCGGCCACCTGCGCGATGCTGTTCACCGAGAACGCCACGTACACCTGCTGCAACGCCTGCGCGATCGGCTCCGGGGCCACCGCGTACCCGACGCGCAACCCGGCGAGCCCGTAAGCCTTCGAGAACGTGCGCAGCACCGCCACATTGCCGTGCGTCCGCGTGAATTCGACGCCGTCCGGCACCTCGGGGTCGGTGACGAATTCCTTGTACGCCTCGTCCAGCACCACGAGCACGTGCGGAGGGACCGCTTCGAGGAAGCGCTCGATCTCGTCCCGGTGCAGCACGGTGCCGGTCGGGTTGTTGGGGTTGCAGACGAACACCAGCTTGGTGCGGTCGGTGATCCGCGCCAGCATCGCGTCGAGGTCCAGCCCGTGCTCCGGCGTCAGCGGAACCTTCACACCCGTCGCGAGCGCCACCTGGACCACGATCGGGTAGGCCTCGAACGACCGCCAGCCGAACAGCACCTCGTCGCCGGGGCCGCACAGCGCCTGGATCATCTGCTGGCACAGCGAAACCGAGCCGCAGCCGATCGCGAGCCGCTGCGCGGGCACGTCCAGCCGTCGTGAAAGCCGCTCGCGCAAGGCTTGGGAACCGTTGTCCGGGTACCGGTTCACTCCGGTTACCGCAGCCGTGATCGCCGCCTGGACGCTCGGCAGCGGACCGCCGGGCACCTCGTTGCTCGCGAGCTTGACGGCCCCTTCGATCGTTCGGCCGGGGACGTACTTCGGCAACGAATCGAGGTCAGGGCGGGGGGCGAGGGACGGCATCGTCGGAACTCCTCGGTTTTCACGGGACGACGGGGTCACCGTATCTCGCCCCGGCCGATCCGGAAAGGTTCCCAATGTTCACCCAGAGGTGATTGCATGAGGCGATGACGTCGACGACCACCGTGGATCACCAGCGTACCGACGGCAGCACCCTCCGCCTCACCTTCGCCGAACCCGACGGCGCCCCTCGCGGCGGCCTGGTGGTCCTGCACGAGGGCGACGGGGTCACCGACGGGGTCCTGCTGCTGGTCAAAAGCCTTGCCGGCGAAGGCTGGCTCACTGTCACCCCGCACATCGAGTCCGGCGAACAGCTGACTCAGCGCGATCTGCTCGACGCCACCGACCGCACGCTGGACTGGCTCACCGACCGCGGCGTCGAAGCCGACCTGCGGGGCGTGGTGGGCTTCGACCTCGGCGGCACGGCGGCGCTGGTAGTCGCCTCGCACCGCAAGCTGGGCGCGGCGGTGAGCGTCGGCGGCCAGGCGGTGACGGAACTGCCGAAGCTGCTGGAAATCGCCGGCCGCGTGACCAGCCCGTGGCTCGGCATGTACGGCGACGCCGGGGACGAGGCGGGGGAGGCCCAGGTGGAGCAGCTGCGCGAGGCCGCGGCGTCGGCGAAAGTCGCGACGAACGTCGTGCGCTATCCGGGCGCGAACCACCGCTTCGACGCCGACCCCAGCGCGGCGGAAGAGGCCTGGCAGCGCACCCTCGCCTGGTTTGACGCCCATCTCCGCTGATCTCCGGCACCGCCCTGGACGGGTCGCTGCGCGAGAGCGAACCGCGGCAGCGACTCGTCCTGGTCGCCATTGTGTCCTTTGTAGAGAGACGGCAGCTGTTCCGGAACGGAAGCCGTCGGTCCGCTGCTGAGCGACTTCCAGAAATAGTCGGCGGTGTCGCGAGCATTCCAGGGTTAGCATCGGCGAGTGAACGAGAACGCCGCTGCTCCCGAGGTGCTTTGGCGACCCGATCCGAACCGGGTCGCTGACACCAAGATCGAGGCTTTCCGCCGACGGCTGCGCGAGCGGCACGGCGTCGAACTGGCCGACTACGACGACCTGTGGCACTACTCGGTCGAGCACGTTCCGGAGTTCTGGACGGCGGTGGCGGAGTTCTTCGGCGTGCGCTGGCACGAGCAGCCGCGAGAAATCCTGTCCGGTTCGATGCCGGACGCGAAATGGTTCGACGGCGGCACGCTCAACTACGCCGAACACGCGCTGAGCCCGGACACCGGCGGCGCGCCGAAGGCCGACGACGAACTCGCGGTGATTTTCCACCGCGAGGACGGGCTCGCCGAGCAATTCACCTACGGCGACCTCCGCGCGCACGTCGCTGCCGCGCGAGCCGCGTTGCGAGCTTTCGGTGTCAGCAAAGGAGATCGCGTCGTCGCGCTCGCGCCGAACTGCCCGCAGACGCTCATCGCCTTCCTCGCCACCGCCAGCCTTGGCGCGATCTGGTCGACGTGTTCCCCGGACTTCGGCATCAGTGCGATCGCCGACCGGTTCACCCAGATTGAGCCGAAGGTGCTCCTCGCGGTGAACGGATACGCTTACAACGGCCGGAATTTCGACATCCGCGACACCGTTCAGCGGCTGCGCGAACAGATTCCGTCTCTAGAGGCCACAGTTTTGGTGAAATACCTCGGAGACGTAACGCTTGACGGCGTCATCGACTGGAACGCGATGCTCGCCGAACACGCGGGCGGCGAGCTGGCGTACGAGCCGGTGGACTTCGCGCATCCGTTGTGGATCCTGTATTCCTCGGGCACGACGGGGCTCCCGAAGGGCATCGTGCAGGGCCACGGCGGCATCGTCGTCGAACACTTCAAGGCGCTGGGCCTGCAAAGCGGGCTCGGGTCGGGCGATCGGTTGTTCTGGTTCACCACCACCGGCTGGATGATGTGGAACTTCGTCGCCTCAGGGCTTCTCGTCGGCGCCACGATCGTGCTGTACGACGGCAGTCCTGGCCATCCAGACCTGACCACGCTGTGGCGCCTGGCCGAACAGCACCGCGTCACCTACTTCGGCACGTCCGCGCCGTTCATCCAGAGCTGCCTCCGAGCAGGCCTCGTCCCAGCCGAGCGCTACGACCTCAGCGCGCTGCGCGTGGTCGGCTCGACCGGTTCGCCGTTGTCCGCGGAGGGCTTCCGCTGGATCGCCGACGCGGTCAGCCGAGACGCGCAGATCTGCTCGGTCTCCGGCGGCACCGACCTGTGCGCGGCGATCGTCACCGCCGCGCCGGACGTTCCGGTGTGGCTGGGCGAACTGTCCTGCCGTGCGCTCGGCGTGGCCGCGGCGGCGTTCGACGACCACGGTGAACCGGTGGTCGAGCAGGTCGGCGAGCTGGTGATCACCGAGCCGATGCCGTCTATGCCGGTCGCGTTCTGGAACGACCCGGACGGTTCCCGGCTGCGCGAGGCGTACTTCGAGACGTATCCGGGTATCTGGAGGCATGGCGATTGGGTCAAGATCACCCGCCGCGGCTCGGCGGTGGTCTACGGCCGCAGTGACGCGACGCTCAACCGCGGCGGCGTCCGGATGGGTACCGCCGAGTTCTACCGGGTCGCGGAGAGCTTCGCCAAGGTCGCCGACTCGCTGGTCATCGACACGTCGGCGGCGGGCAACGAGGACGGGCAGCTGGTGTGTTTTCTCGTACTCACGGCCGGTGCGAAGCTGGAAGAAGTAGAGGCTGACCTGCGGAAAGAGCTGCGCAACGCGCTGTCGCCACGACACGTACCCGATCGGTTCATCGTCGTTTCCGAGATCCCCCGTACGTTGAACGGTAAGAAGTGCGAAGTACCAGTGAAGCGAATTCTCTCCGGAGTCGCGCCGGAGAGAGCGGTGAGCAGGGACGCGCTGGCCAACCCGGCCGCGCTGGCCCCTTTCGTAGAGCTCGCCGCGGAGTGAACGCGCCAACGGGGGGAAGCATGGCAGGGCCGTGCGTGTTGCACGCGTGGTGACGGGGACGCGCGCGCAGCACACTTGGCAGGCAGCAGGCGTCACGTCGGTTGTCGCGATCACGTGGGTGACCAGGCTGGCCGGCCTGCTCGCCATCGTGTCCACCGTCGTACCGGTGGGCCGCGACGTGCGCGGGCACGTGGCCAAATGGCTGGAACTGCCGAGCGAAGCGACCACCGCGGCGGCCGCTGTGGCGCTGGTCACCGGTGTGTTGCTGATCATGCTCGCCGCCGGGCTCCGCCGCCGCAAGCGCCGCGCGTGGCAGCTGGCGGTCGGCTTCGCCGCGCTGTTGGCGTTGTCACATCTCGGGCTGCGGCACGTTTTCGGCGCGGGCGTGGTGTCGATGGTGCTGCTCGCCGGGCTCATCGGCACGCGGCGGTACTTCATCGCCCGCCCGGACCCGACCGTCGGCCGCTGGCGTGCGCTGCGGGTGCTGTTGCAGCTGGTGCTGGCCGGGTTCGTGCTCAACTTCGCGCTCCTTTCGGTCGCGCCCGCCCGGATGCTCGACCCGCTGAGCTTCGCCGACCGGCTCGCCCAGTCCGCGCTCGCGCTCACCGGCGTCAGCGGGCCCGCGGTGTTCCACGAGATGTGGTTCGAGGATCTGTCCGCGTCGGTCGGGCTGGTTTTCAGCATCACCGGCGTGCTGGTGTCGGCATACTTCCTGCTGCGTTCGTCCGAACCCGCGCCGGAGCTGTCCGACGACGAACTGGCGCGGCTGCACGAGTTGCTGAAACAGCACGGGGACCGAGACTCGCTGGGCTACTTCGCGCTGCGCCGCGACAAGTTCGCCGTCTTCTCCAAGACCGGCAAGGCGGCCGTCACCTTTCGCGTGATCGCCGGTGTCGCTTTGACGTCGGCCGATCCGCTCGGCGACCACGAGGCCTGGCCCGGCGCGATCGAGGAGTACCTGGACATCTGCCAGCGCAACGCCTGGGTGCCCGCCGCGATGGGCGCGTCCGAACTGGGCGCGACGGTGTGGGCCCGGTTCGGCCTGGAGGTGCTGGAAATCGGCGACGAGGCCGTCGTCGACACCGAGACGTTCACGCTGGAAGGCCGCGTCATGCGCGGCGTGCGGCAGGCGGCGTCGAGGACGAAGCGGGCCGGCTACAAGGTCCTCGTGCGCCGGGCCGAAGACCTGCGTCCCGGCGAACTGTCCGAGCTGGTGCACCTGGCCGCCACCTGGCGCGGCACCGAAACCGAACGCGGCTTCTCGATGGCGCTGGGCCGCATGGGCGACCCCGGTTCGGTGATCGTCACCGCGGAACAGGGCGGCCGCGTCCGGGGCGTGCTGCAGTTCGTGCCGTGGGGCGAGCGAGGCCTGTCGCTGGACGTGATGCGCCGGGACCGCACCGCCGATAACGGCGTGAACGAGCTGATGATCTCGGAGCTGCTGCTGTACTCCCGCGAGAACGGCATCGACCACGTGTCGCTGAACTTCGCCGCCTTCCGCGCCCTGATGGAACAGGGCCAGCGCATCGGCGCGGGCCCCGTGGCCCGGCTCTCGGCGAAGGTCCTGCACTTCTTCTCGCGCTGGATCCAGATCGAAAGCCTCTACCGGTTCAACGCCAAGTTCCAGCCCCGGTGGGTCCCGCGGTATCTGGTGTATCCCGGCGTCGGGTCCCTCCCGCGCGTCGGCATCGCGACCTTCGAAGCCGAGGGCCTCGGCGGCCGTTCGCCCTGGTTGCGCAGGGTGCTGCACCGTTGAGGGGGGTGCCTTCCGGAGGGACTGGAGGGGTGTGTAACCTATCTGAGCAGTGGTCGTTGGGACCCAGGAGGCTTCGCCTAGTCTGGTCTATGGCGCCGCACTGCTAATGCGGTTGGGGGTAACCCCCCCTCCCGGGTTCAAATCCCGGAGCCTCCGCTGGTGCCTGTTTCGGCAGGTGCTAGGTTAACAACTGAACACGCGCCCGTAGCTCAGCTGGATAGAGCATCTGACTACGGATCAGAAGGTCAGGGGTTCGAATCCCTTCGGGCGCACTGTCTGGTCGAGACAGTAAACAACGGGCCGGGTGCTTTTCGCACCCGGCCCGTTGTGCATTTACGGCTTTTTCAGCCGATCCAGCACCGCGCGGGTCTGGGTCTGCGCGATCGAGGACAGCGCGGTGGACGGCAACTTGGATCTCCACCGTCACACTGCTGTCCTCGACGCCGATGACGTAACTCGCGCCCGGGCTCCGTCGTGCTGCCCGCGCGCCAGTAACTGCGAGTGCCCGCCTGCGCCTCGGCGATCGGCTGGGCTTCGGTGCGGTGCACCTGGGCGAGCTCCCGGCTGCGGCTGAAGTTGAGCCGGATGCGGACCGAGACGGACCGAGACGTTGCCGTCCAGTACACAGAGGACGTAGCGCGTGTCCGCGACCAGTTCGCCGCGGATCTCGGAGTGCCAGAAACCCTGGGTTCCGATGCCGGTGACGGGACCGGACGCCATGCCTTCGCCGGTTGGATCGGCCAGATGCAACGCTCCCGCTCCGTGCGGGGACAAGGGGTTGTGACGACAGTTTCGGACCAGGGGCGGGGGTGGGGGATGTCGGCCGAGCACGACGTCGACGTCCCGGACACCCCCGGTGGCGACCAGGAGCTGTGGGCGCGAGCCGCGGCGGGCGATGTCGCGGCGTTCCGGGAGTTGTTCGACCGGCATGTCAGCGCGGTGTGGAACTACGCGTACCGGTTGACCGGGTCCTGGGCCACCGCCGAGGATTTGGCCTCGCTGACCTTCCTCACCGCGTGGCGTCGCCTCGGCGAGGTGACGCTGGTGAACGACAGTGCGCGGCCGTGGCTGTTCACCGTGACCGCCAATCTGGCTCGTCGGGAACAGCGCCGGCTCGGCCGGTTCGCGGCCGTGCTGCCGCGGCTGCCGCGCAACGACGTCGTGCGTGATCACGCCGAGGACGTGGCCGGCCAGATCGACGCGGACCGGCGGTTGAAGAGCGTGCTGGACGCGGTCGCGAAACTGCCGCGAGCGGAACGGCGGGCGGTAGAGCTTTGCCTGCTGGGCGCTTTGTCGACCGCGGAGGCGGCCGCGGTGCTCGGGATCGCTGAAGCGAGCGTACGGGCGCGGATTTCCCGGGCGCGAACCCGCCTGCGAGGGCTGCTGCGGGACACCGACGTACTGGCTGGGGAGGAGTTCTGATGGCCGACGACCTTAACTTGCCGCCCGACCGGCCGATGCCTGATCTCCTGAAGGAGTCGATGTGGAACCGGCTCGCTCCGGAGTTGCACGGACGGCGGTCCCGTAAGCCGGTGCGGCCGGTGGCGGTCGCCGCCGCGGTCGGTGCGCTGGCGTTGAGCCTGGCTCTGGTGTTCGCGCCCGTGGACACCAGGACTCCGGAAATGGCCCTGGTACCGGCCGGAGCCGCGCCAGGCCCGGCCGACGTGCAACGAGTCAAGGACTGTGTGGCCGCCACACTCGCCTTGGGAATCCCGTTGCCCGACCCGGGCAGTTGGCGGCCGACGGTCAAAGTGGACGAGAACGAACTACGGGGTTTTCTCGTCATCCGCAACGAAAAGAACGCGGCGGTCTGCGCTCTCGACTCGGGCAGGGGCGGCGGATTGATGACCAACGACATCGACGAGGCGCTGGGCAAGCAAGGCGGCTACGCCAGCCTCACCGCCGAACGCCCGCTGCGCAATTTCACTGGGGTCAGCGGTCCTGGCTCACCGACCTACCTGTTCGGGATCGTTACCGACGAGGTGGCCAAGGTGTCGGTGATCACGCAGGACAATTCAGTGGTTCCCGCGGTCGTGCACGACGGCACCTTCGTCGTGAAATTCGTGGACGGCACCTTTTCGCGCTATGTACACGGGTTCCGGGTGACCATGAACGACGGACGGGTGCTGGACATGCCGGGGATTTAGCTTCTCTGGTTCATTCGTGGGGGAAATCGTCATGACAGTGGGCTTGACTGTGCTCAAAACCGCCCGGGAACAGCGGATTCCGGTGCGAGATCGGCAGATCTGGCTGCCAATCTGGGTCGCAGCGGTGTCAGCATTGGCTTTTTTGACAGTGCATGGGCACTTGATCGATGACACTTACATCACCTTGAGCTATGCGCGCAATCTTGCGTTCCATGGCAGCTGGGGATTGCTTCCCGATCATTCCGCGAACACCGCGACTTCGCCGCTTAACGTGCTTTTACTGGCGGCGTTGACCTTCGTGGTGCGGGACGGGGTGGTCGCGGCGGGGCTGCTGTACGTGGTGTGCCAGGTATTGCTGGCGCTCGCGTTGCGCAGGCTCGGTGCCGCTGCCGGATTGCCCCGATGGTTCCCGGCTCTCACGATCGCCGCGCTGACGGTGAACCCGCTGCTGGTGTCCTCGATCGGGCTGGAGGTCGAACTCGGTGCGGCGGCAGTCGCCTGGTTGCTGGTCTTTTCGGTCGAACGGAGTCCTTTCGCCTTCGGCTTGGTCGCGGGTGCGGTCACCTTGGTCAGGGTCGACCTGCTGATCTTCGTCGTGCTGATTTTCCTCGCGCGCAAACAATTCTGGGTCAACGGCTGGCGAAGCGTGCAGGGTGCGGCGCTGGTGGCGGTGCCGTGGTTCGCGTTCAGTTGGGTGGTTCTCGGTGCGGCTGTTCCGGACACCTTGGTCATCAAGACTTTGCAGGGAGCGCAACGGGCTTGGGGCAAATGGGAGTTCGGCAACGGGATCGGGCTGTACTGGCAGACGATGCCAGCACAGGTCGTGCTGGCGTTTTCACCGGTAGTCCTGGCAGTTCCGGCTGGACTGGCTCTCGTGCTGCGCGGAAACGCGACCAGGCGAAGAATGCTCCCGTTCGCGGCGCTCGCCATGGCCGGAGCGGGGTACAGCCTGGCGTACGTATGGCTGAAAGTGCCGCCGTACCACTGGTATTACGGGCCTGGCATTGTCGCGGCTACGGTTTTCGTCTGCGCAGTAGCGGCCGGCTCGGAACGCCGGATCGAGCGGGCAGCGGGGATGGCCGTGGTCGTGGCTCTGGCCGGTGCCAGTGTGGCTGGTTATGCCGGGGCCGGGCTGCCGCGTGACTTCGCGCCGTTCACGTCGAACTACACCACGAGCGCACAGTATGCCGAGATCGGTCGGGAAGTAGGCAGGCTGGCGGGCGGCCGAACGGTGGCCAGCGACGGGGAGATCGGGGTCCTGGCCTACACCTGTGGCTGCGCGGTCGTCGACGTGTTCTCCGATCGAGGACGGATGCCCGAGGCGATCGCTGAACTGGAAAGCCGGGCGGGCCATCTGTCGCGAGGCTTGCTTCGGGTGAACTTCGCGTTCTTCGACTACGACCTGCGGCCGCGCGAGCTTGACCTCGCGTTGCGGCGAGTGTGGGGTCCGCCGCCGCCGGACTACCTTGCCCACTGGACTATTTCCGCGCCGCTCTCCGGACAGGCTGAGCTGTATCTGGTCAGTACGCGGCCCAACTCCGGCCATGGCTGACGCGAAGCGCAGCCGGGTCGGCGCGGTAGTTCCTCAATGAGTCGAAACCGGCGACACCTCCCGTTCACCTGCCCTGCTTAAGGTCGGCCGCATGTTGCGGGACGTGCGGGAGTACATCGATCGGCTGGAGATCGGCGGGCATTCGGTCGGCGAGGATCACGACGACGATCCCGTGCTGATCGACGCGTTCGGCAAGGCGGTCGACACCTGGCGGGAGAACTATCCGTACGACGAGCGGATGCCGCGCGAGGAGTACGACGAGACCAAATACCTGCTGCAGGTCGAACTGCTCAAGCTGCAGAACTCGATCAGCGAGACCGGCAGCCGGCACGTCATCCTCTTCGAGGGGCGTGACGCGGCGGGCAAGGGCGGCACCATCAAGCGGTTCATGGAGCATCTCAACCCGCGGCACGCTCGGACCGTCGCGTTGGCCAAGCCCAGCGACCGGGAAGCGCATCAGTGGTACTTCCAGCGTTACGTCCAGCATTTGCCGACCGCGGGCGAGATGGTGTTGTTCGATCGGTCCTGGTACAACCGCGCCGGGGTTGAGCAGGTGATGGGGTTTTGCTCGCCCGAACAGTACGAGCAGTTCATGCACCAGGCGCCGCTGTTCGAGAAAATGCTGGTGGAGAGCGGGATCACGGTCACGAAGTTCTGGTTTTCGGTGACCCAGGCCGAACAGCGCACGCGGTTCATCATCCGGCAGGTCGATCCGGTGCGGCAGTGGAAACTGTCCCCGATGGACCTGCAGTCGCTCGACAAATGGGACGACTACACCGCGGCCAAGGAGGCGATGTTCCTCCGCACGGACAACGATCTCGCGCCGTGGATCACGATCAAGAGCAACGACAAGAAACGCGCGCGGATCAACGCGATGCGGTATTTCCTGTCGCGGTTCGAGTATGAAGGCAAGGACGAAAAGATAGTCGGGGAACCGGATCCGCTGATCGTGAAGCGCGGGCGGGACGCGGTCGGCGACTGAACCGGGTCAGTCGCCCACGTTCCAGGCGAAGCTCACGCAAACCCCCACACCGCAAGCGGCTCAGCCTTCGAGGAACTCCAGCCGGTTGCCGACCGGGTCGAAGGTGTGGAACCGTCGCCTGCCGGGGATTTCCGCCGGATCGGCCCAGGTCACCGAGTGTCCGGAGGCTTCGATCGCGGCGGCGACAGCGTCCACGTCGACCACGAAGGCCGGGTGTGCCTTGCGTGCCGGACGGAACTCTGCCTCGACGCCGATGTGCAGTTCGCCGTCCGGGCCGCCGACGCCGGGGACCTGGAACCAGCAGCCGCCGCGTGCGGCCAGCAGGGGCGGTTTCGGCAGCTCGGTCCAGCCGAGCACTCCGCTGTAGAAAGCGCGTTCGTCGTCCTCCGCGCCTGCTGGGCAAGCGACCTGCACGTGATGAATCATGCCTCGAAACTTACGTCAGCTCAGCGGGTTTCGGTTCCGGAAAGGCGTAAAACCGCACGGCCAGGTCGCGTGCTTCCTCGGAAGGGCCGGGTTTGCGGGCGGCGTAGCGGTGCACCAGTTCCAGGTACTCGGCTTCGAACTCCTTCAAGTCTTTGTAGCTCAGCCGCATCCCGGCGCGGCTCCCGCCGGTCCAGCCGTCGAAGGTGTCACGGTGTTCGGCGGCCCAGGCCATCAGGCGCACTTCGTGGTCGTACTTCGCGTCGAGGTACGCGGCCAGCTTCGGCTGGTCTTCCTCGGGGAAGTCCTCCAGCTTCGCCTCATTGGTGCTCTGCGGGACGGAGTGCCAGCGACCGTCTCGGGCCCGGCGCGTGTATCCGGCGTGGGTGAGGGTCAGCAGCGCCGCCGGGACGTCGACGGACGGGACCTGCGCGCGCAGTTCGGCCGAGGTGGCGGGCATGAGCCGGAGCAGCCGTTGGTAGTTCGGGTTCGTGCGCACGGTGATGTCGCGCATGGTCAGCGGCCGCGGCCGGGCGTTGCCGGCGAGCAGCGTGCGGGCCCGCAGCATCAGGAACACGGCGATCGGCAGTTCCGCGAGCAGCGCGGTGCCGAGGCTGGCCCACTGGTCGGGGCCGCCCCAGTCGAGGACGACGTCGAACCAGGCGTCGCAGCACAGCAGCGCGGCGGTCCCGGCCAGCATCGGCACCGCGGCGCGGCTGCGGCGCATCCCGAGTAGCACCGACGCGGCGAAACACAGCAGCAGCATGATGTCGAAGCCGACCCAGGCGACTCGCCACTGGCTCGTGTCGAAGTGCTCGGGCAGGGTCAGTCCGAGGTAGACGGTCCACGGCACCAGGAACACCGCGATACCGGCGAGGATGGCGAGAAGCACACGTCTGAACACTCGATCGACGCTAACCGCGCCGGTGCCGGGGAACATCGGGGAAGATCCCGGAGATCGACCCTGAGGACCCCTATGTCTACTGTGGACGGTCCGTGGCGAGCGCTTGCCAGTGGTCCGCTTCGGCGGTCGCGCCTCGTGCGCGCAGCATCCGGGTCAGGCTCAGCATTCCCTGCACGTCACCGCTTTCCGCGGCGACGCGGAAGCAGCGTTCGGCCTGTGCCAGTTCGCTGCGGGCTTCGGCGAGATGGCCGAGGTTGGTGAGCGCGGGGATGCTGCCGTGCTCGGCGGCCTTGCGGTACCAGGCCGCGGCTTCGCCGTCGTCGCGGCGGTTGCGGGCGAGGACGCCGAGGTTGGTCATCGCCGCCGCGTCGCCCGCCTCGGCGGCTTCGAGGTACCAGGTCTCCGCCTCTTCGAGTTCGCCTCGTCGATGCAGCAGCAGTCCCAGCCGCACCTTCGCCTCGACGTGTCCGCCTTTCGCACCGCGACGGAACCATCGCTCGGCGTCGCCTTCTCGGTTGGCGCGTTCCGCTTCGCGGCCCAGCAGGCAGGTCGCCGAGAGTTCTCCCGCCTCCGCCGCGGCACGCCACCAGTGCGCCATCTCGTCAGGCACGCCGAGTTCTCGCAGGACGACGCCCAGGTCCAGCATGGCCGTCGCATCGCCGTCCTCCGCGGCGGTGCGGCACCAGCCCTCGGCGTCGGAGTACCGGCCGTCTTCGACGAGCAGGTGGCCGAGCAGCCCAGCCGCCTCCGTCGCGCCAGCTTGGAACGCGGCGGCATACCAGTGCTCAGCGTCGCCGAGGCGACCTTGGTTTTCGCAGGTACGGGCGTATCCGAGCATTCCGTGCGGCTCGCCGGCCTGCGCGGCTTCGTGGTACCAGCGGGCGGCCTCGTCGTCGGCGCCGCGTTCGGCCAGCAGGTGGGCGAGCGCGGTCATGGCGATCCGGTCGCCGCCGGCGGCGGCCCGGCGGTACCACTCTTCGGCTTCCGCCGACTCGCCGCGTTCGCGCAGGTCAGCGGCGACGCGCGTCATCGCGACGATGTTGCCGCCCTCCGCCGCCTTCCGGCGCAGGTAGTCATCGACGCGTGTGTTCCACTTCCGCAGCCGCCCGGGCATCTCGGACCCGCTCCTTTCCGGCTCCCCACCTAGACAGTCGTTCGCCGCGGCGCGGACGTGACACCTTCGCGAGCGTTATCCACCCCCGCTGATCTGCGCTTTTTCGTTGGCAGCCCACCATTTGCCCGACGTGGTCCTTGCCACGACTCGAGCGCTGCCGAGAGTGTCTGCGCGATTACCGGCCCGGTGACAGGCATACTCCGGCTCCCCGAACTCCCCGCCCGAGAGGACTCCGCGCACCATGGCCCGGCCGTTCCCCACCAAGCGCACCGTGCTGCTCGCGGTCGTGCTGCTCATCGCTGTCGTCGGGTTTTGGTACGGCCAGCGCGAAGTCGGCGACTCCCAGTCCGAGGCGGCACCGGCGTCCGCCGCGGACGCGACGAAGCAGCTGTCCGAGCTGAAAATCGGCGCGCGCGGCACCATGACCGGTTATTCGCGCGACAAGTTCAAGCACTGGGACAGCCAGGGCGACAGCTGCGACACCCGCGAGACCGTCCTCAAGCGCGCGGGCAAGGACGTCAAGGCGGGCAGCGACTGCAAGCCGACGTCGGGCACCTGGCTCAGCGTGTACGACGGCCAGACCTGGACCAAGCCGACTCAGCTCGACATCGACCACCTGGTCCCGCTCGGTCAGGCGTGGGTGAGCGGCGCGCGCGACTGGACGCAGGAGAAGCGCGAGCAGTTCGCGAACGACCTGACGCGCCCGCAGCTGTTCGCGGTGACGGCGAGCGTGAACCGGCAGAAGAGCGACAAGGCTCCGGACGAGTGGAAGCCGCCGCTGGTGTCGTTCTGGTGCACGTACGCGACCGACTGGGTCACGGTGAAGCACTACTACGGGCTGACGATCACCGACATGGAGAAGAACGCGCTGCAGGACATGCTCAAACGCTGCCCCGCGTGACAAGCTGGGCGGCATGGCGACATTCGCACTGATCCACGGGGGCGGCGGCAGCGGCTGGGACTGGCATCTGGTCGCCGCCCGGCTCAAGGCGGCCGGACACGAAGCCGTGGCCCCTGACCTTCCGATCGAGAACCCGCAGGCCACGTTCGCCGACTTCACCGACACCGTGGTCGCGGCGATCGGGGACGCCAAGGATGTCGTCGTGGTCGGACATTCCTACGGCGGGTTCACCGCGCCGCTCGTGGCGGAACGGGTCAACGCGCGGCTTCTCGTCTTCGTCGCCGGGATGGTGCCCGCACCGGGCGAAGCCCCATGCGAGTGGTGGGGCAATGTCGGCTTCGAGTCGGTTGAGGGACTGACCACCGCCGAGCAGTTCATGGCGGACGTCCCGGCCGAGCTGGCGGAGGAGAACGAGCGCCGCGGCCGGGACCAGAACAGCGCCGAGTACAGCAAGCCGTGGCCGGGGGAGCGGCTGCCGGACGTGCCGACGAAGGTCCTGCTCTTCCGCGACGACCGGTTCTTCTCCTCCGATCTGCTGCGCCGGGTAGCGCGCGAGCGGCTGGCGCTGGAGGCGGACGAAATGGCCGGTTCCCATCTCGCGATGCTGAGCCGTCCGGACGAACTGGCGGACCGCCTAATGGCCTATTACGCGTCGGTGGCTGGCTAACCAGGCGTTGTCCCAGTTGCGACATGTCGCAACGGCGACAGCGCGAGGTAGTGACGTGAACCCCGGCTCGCCCCGAATCTTGTGCGATGACGTGGAGATCACGAGCCATCACTCTCGGCTGCACGGGCGCACTGGTCGCGGCATTCGGCCACGCGGCGCCCGCGGCGGCCGAGCCCGCGAGCGGTTCACCGGCGCCTGGTCCCGGTGAGCGGCACACGGTCACCCTGCTCACCGGTGACGTCGTGCAAGTCGAAAGCGTCCAGGGCGGCAGGCAGATCGCGACGGTCCGGCCGGGCAAGGGGCGGGAGAACATCCGCTTCACCCAGTCCGAAGTGGACGGAAAGCTGCAGGTCATCCCGGCCGACGCGGTGTCGCTCGTGGCGGACAACCGCCTCGACAAAGCCCTGTTCAACGTCACCGACTTGATCGCGCAGGGCTACGCCGACGAGTCGAGCCCGACGGTGCCGATGATCGCGCACTACGCCAAGGGTGTCTCGATCGCGTCCGCGCCGACGCTCGCCGCCACCACGCAGGGCGCTGAACTGCCCAGCGTGAACGGCCGCGCGGTGCGAGAAGACAAGAAGCGCGCCGGCGAGTTCTGGCAGTCCTTCACCGGCCCGCACGCGGCTTCCGGCGCGGTAGCGCGGATTACGCTGGACCGCAAGGTGCACGCGTCGCTCGACCGCAGCGTCCCGCAGATCGGGGCACCGGAGGCGTGGGCGGCCGGATTCGACGGATCCGGCGTCGCGGTGGCCGTGCTCGACACCGGCTACGACCCCAACCACCCGGACCTCGCGGGCAAGGTCGCCAAGTCGGCCAACTTCTCGACCAGCCCGGACGTCGTCGACCGGTTCGGCCACGGCACCCACGTCGCGGCGACCATCGCTGGCAGCGGCGCGGCCGCGGGCGGCACGCGCAAGGGCGCGGCACCGGGCGCGAAGCTGTATGTCGGCAAGGTGCTCGGCGACGACGGCACGGCCTCGTCTTCCGAAGTCCTGCAGGGGATGGAGTGGGCCGCCGCGTCCGGAGCCAAGGTGATCAACATGAGCCTCGGCGGCGGCGCGACCGACGGGACGGACGATCTCAGCGTCGGCCTCAACGAACTCACTGCCCGCACCGGCGCGCTGTTCGTGGTCGCCGCGGGCAATGACGGCCAGGAAGGCGCGTCGACCATCGGCACGCCGGGTACCGCGGATTCCGCGCTGACTGTCGGCGCGGTGGACCGCAAAGACGAGCTGGCCCCGTTCTCCAGCATGGGTCCGCGGCAGGGCGACCAGGCCGTGAAGCCGGACATCACCGCGCCTGGCGTGGGTATTGTCGCGGCGCGCGCGGCCGGTACCTCGCTCGGTGAAGTGGTGGACCAGTACTACACCGCGGCGTCCGGCACGTCGATGGCGACTCCGCATGTCGCTGGTGCGGCGGCGATCCTGGCCCAGCGCTATCCACAATGGACGGCGCAGCAGCTCAAGGACGGCTTGGCCAGTACGTCGAAGCCGTCCGCCGGGCTCAACGCCTTCCAGCAGGGCGGCGGACGCGTGGACGTCGCGGCCGCGGCGGTGCGTCCGGGAGTCTTCGCGACCGGCACGCTGAATCTCGGACCGGTCACCAAGGACAGCGGCCCGGTGCGCAAGGAAATCACTTACACCAACACGACTTCCGCGCCGGTCACCCTCACTCCGAAGCTCGATCTGCGTCGCGGCGACGGAGCCGCGCCGGGCAACGCGGTGAAGCTCGACAAGTCCACTGTGGAGGTTCCGGCCAACGGGACCGCGACGGTAGCGATCACCGTCGACTCGGCCGCGCTGGTGCCGGGCAACTACACCGGCAGCGTTCTCGTCGGTGCCGTGCACACGACGGTCGGCCTGGTGAAGGAACCGCCGAAGCACAAGGTGTCCATCACCGGCATCGGGCGCGACGGCAAGGCGTACCCGATGGATCTCCAGCTCTTCGGCGACGACATGCGCTACGACATCGTCCGGACCATCCAAAGCGATCAGCCGTTCGTCACCGAACTTCCCGAAGGCACCTACTACGCCCGCGGGATGTTCCACACCGGACTGGCCCCCGACGAGGAACTCGCGATCGTGCTCAACCCCGAGTTCACCATCACCAAGGACCTGAACCTGGTGCTGGACGCGCGGAACGCGGTGCCGGTGGAGATCAAGACGCCGCGGCCGTCGACGCTGGAAAACATCATCAGCAGCTACGCGCACCGTGAATTCGGCTCGCGCAAGATCTCGAACTACGTCATGGAATTCCCCGGCGTCCGGCACATCTACGTGACGCCGACGCAGAAGGTGAAGAACGGGACCTTCGAATTCGGCACCCGGTGGCAGCTCACCGCGCCGATGCTGACCGCGACCACAGTGCCGTGGCTCGGCCTCAAGACTGAACTGTTCTACTACGCGTCGTCCCCGGCGATTTCCGGGATGAAATGGCTGGACGTCGTTCCGGTCGATGCCAACAAGCCGGAGCAATACGCCAGGGCGCGCGGGAAAATCGCGGTCGTGACACCGGCCAAGGACGGCACCAACCCGGACGAAGCTGCGAAACTGGCCGCCGCCGCGGGCGCCGCGATGGTCATGGTCGTCAGCCTGCCCGACGAGCACACGTACGCACACTGGCAGCCGCGCGGCGACCGGTTGCCGATTCCCGCCGTGCGGATCACGAACGACCAGGGCATGAAGCTGGCTGATCGGGCCAAATACGGTTTCACGAGCATGCTTCTGCACGGCACGCCGGTGAGCCCGTACCTGTACGACGTGATGCAGGTGACGCACAACCAGATTCCGCAGAAAATCGTCTACGAGGTCAACGAGCGCAACAGCGCGACGGTCACCGCGAATTACCACGCGACCGGCAAGGACGAGTGGCTTTCCGAACAGCGGTTCGGCTGGCGGCCGTGGGAAAAGACCGCGATCAACCAGTATCAGCGCTACGCGCACACCGGAACGGCGCGTGAGGAAATCGTTTCGACCGACGAGACGATCTGGCAGCACCGGGTGAACAACAAGCTCAGCTGGGACACGTTCCAGCCGCTCGCGGTCGGCATGCTCGAGCAGCCGCATACGTTCAGCCCTGGCCAGCGGGCGACGGAAAACTGGTACGCGCCAGTGGTCCGCCCGGCGATCCCGCGCGGAGCGGGGCTGGAAACCTCGCGCACCGGCGACAATTTCGCCTTCCGCATCCCCGAGTTCGTCGACCCGGAGACCTCGCACTACGCGTTTTCCGAAACGGCCTTGGGCGACGAGGTACCGGACCAGGTGAGCGCGAAGCTCTACCAGAACGGCAACCTCGTCAAGGAAGGCCCGGTGGCGTGGGGCAAGTTCCCCGCTTCGGCGGACCCGGCGACGTACCGGCTCGACCTGTCGCTGACCAAGTCCACTCCGGACTGGGCGTACGGCACGCACACCGAAACGTCGTGGACCTTCGGGTCGAAGCGGCCCGCCGAGGGCAAAACGGACCTGCTTCCGTTGCTGCAGGTGGATTACGGCGTGCAGACCGATCTGACGCAGAAGGCACGCGCCGGACGTTCGCTGCCGGTCGAGTTCACCGTCCGCAACCAGGACGGCATGGCCGCGCCGAAGAATCCGCAGCTGACCGTCGAAGTGTCCTATGACGACGGTCGCACGTGGACGAACGTCAAGCGGATGGACGGCCTCGGCGGCGGCCGCTTCCGCGCCGTGATCGACCATCCGCGGCTGGACCGGACCAACGGCTTCGTCGCGCTGCGCGTGCACGGATCCGACAGTGACGGGAATTCGGTGCAGCAAGCAGTAATCCGGGCCTACGGGCTCTCCTGAGAAAGAGGCAGCCGGATAACCCCCGCGGTTATCCGGCTGCCGAGGGCTCGTCCAGCCAGCCCTGGCGGCTGACCTCCCACGCCAGCTGCATCCGGGTCTGCACGTTCATCCTGGACATCAGGTCGTGAATCCGCCGCTGCACGGTCCGCTGGCTCACCGCGAGCCGGGTCGCGATCGCCTTGTCGGTGACCCCCGCGACCAGCAGCGACAACAGGTGTCGCTCGTCCCGGTCCGGCCCGGCACCGCCAGGGGAGTCCTGCGGCGTTCCGTCCGCGCGCAACGGCCACGCGCGTTCCCAATAGCTTTCGAACAACGCGATCAACGCGGCCAGCAGACTGCTTTCCCGGATCAACGCGGCGGTCGGTTCGCCGGAGCCGTCGAGATTCTGCACCAGCGGGCACAACGCGATCGTGCCGTCGGCGATCGCCAGCCGCACCGGGACCACGGTGGACGACCGCGCCTCCTCGCCGTGCCGGATCCCGTGCGCGACGTTCTCGATCATGCCCGGCTGTTCCAGCATCGCCCGCTCGTAGACGACCCGGTACCGCACGCCGCGGGCGAGCGCGTCGTACTCGTCGGCGTTCTCGCCCGAGGCCATCGCGATGTGCCCGGCCCGGCAGAACCACAGCAACTCGTGCCGGGCGCCGACCTGGATGTTCGTCAGCTGCTGCCGGATCGCCGCGCTGCCGGTGATCACCTCGACCAGTTGCGTCGCGTCCCGCCGCCGCGCACCGCCGCGGTATTCCTCGGCCATCCGGCTCACCGCGGTGCGCGCCCATTCCAGGGATTCCTGCCCGCGCATCAGCAACGGCCCGAACGCGACGTCCGGCGGCGACGGCGCGTACCGCGGCTCGTCCCCGGCGACCAGGCTGACCAGCCCCTTGGCGTGCAGCGAACGCAGGATCGCCGAGACCTGTGCCGCGCTCAGCCCCAGCTGCTCAGCCACCTGCCGCGGTCCGGCGTCGAACATCCCCACGAGGAGCCGGTAGACCCGCTCCTCGTCCCCAGTCACCCCGATTGCGTCCAGCATCCGGCGAGCGTAAGGCACCGGCATCGGGAGCTAAGGAGACAAAACCGGACATCACCCGCCGGGGACCAGTCCCGGCGAACCGCGCTACAACCGGGCCGCGCACCCCCGGATCAAGAGGCTCGACGATGACCGACGATCCCCGCCCCCAGGCGTCTTCCAGCTCGGATGACCAGGCGTTTTCCGGACGACCGCGGAAGTCGCTCGCCCGGCGTCCAGCGCTGTGGATCGGGCTCGCGGCCGCGGCGGCCTTCGTCACCGGAATCGTGTTCTTCCTGCTGCCGGTCACTGCCCTTTATTACCTCGACGACGCCGGAAACCCCACGGACGTCCGGACGCTCTACGGAACGCGAAGCGACCAGATGCTGGGACTCCCCGCCAATGCCTTCGGCGAGGGCGACCCGCCGATGGACACCACGAGCGTCCGGATCGACTGCGGAACCGCGCTCAGCACCCCGGAGAGCTGGCTGATCACCGAGGCACACGGCGAGCAAGGCTGTGCGGTGGCCGAACGGCCGCGGATGATCGTGGGCTGGCTCGGCGTCGGGCTAGGGGTGCTCGGCGCGGCCGGAATCGCAGTGGGCGGCCGCCGTCAGGTGAGGCCGAACGCCGCCCAGACGCACTTCCCGCCGTCGGCCGGGTCGTAACCCCAGCGCCGGGACAGCGTGCGCACGAGCTGGAGCCCCCGGCTGCGCGCCGCGGACGGAGCGATCGGTTCTTTCAGCCGCGGCAGGGCGGTGGAGGTGTCGAAGACCCGCACCATCAGCTCTCCGTGCTCAAGCCGGAGTTCGAGCCGGTCCGGCCGGTCGCCGTGCTCGAAAGCGTTGGTGACCAGCTCAGAGGTCGCCAGCAGCACGTCGTCGCGCACCTGGGCGGGGACGTCGAGCTGAGCGAGCGCGGCGCGCACCTGGGCTCGCGCGAGCGCCGGCGCGGTGACATCGTCAGGAAGCTCCAGGCGCACCGTGGCGGCGGCCGCCTCGGTGCTCCTGGTCGGCATCCTCGATGTCGTCATGGCTTCCGCACCTCCCGGCCGCTGTGCTCGCATGTGGTGTTTACCCAACTCGGCCGAAAGCGAATCAGGTGCCCTCGGTGAGGTCAGTCTCGGCCAGTCCGGTACGGAGCTTTTTGAGCGTCGCCGCGAGCAGCCGCGACACCTGCATCTGGGAAACCCCGACGCGGCGCGCGATGTCGGACTGGCTCATCCCGGACCCGAAACGCAACGCCACGATCTTGCGTTCGCGCTCCGGGAGGCTGTCCAGCATCGGCCGCAGCGCCTCGCGCAGTTCGGCCTGGCCGAGGTTCGCGTCCGGTGCGCCGAAGCGCGTGTGCGCGGAGTTCTCCAGCAGGTTGTCCAGCGACGCCCCGTAGCGGCCCTGTCCCGCCCGCAGGCCCTCGTAGACGTCCTCGATCGGCACGCCGAGATGGCGGGCGATCTCACTGGGCTTCGGCGCGCGGGAAAGCCGCACGGTCAGCTCCTCACGGGCGGCCGAGATCGTCGCGTTGAGTTCCTTGAGCCGTCGCGGCACCCGGACCGACCAGCTGTTGTCGCGGAAATGGTGCCGCAGCTCGCCGGAGATCGTCGGCACCGCGAAAGCCAGGAAGTCGGTGCCCTGCGCCGGGTCGTAGCGGTCCACCGCGTGGATCAGGCCGACCGTCGCGATCTGCACGAGGTCGTCCATCGCCTCGTCGCGGTTGCGGAATTTCCGGGCCAGGTTGCGCGCCAGTTCGAGATGCTCGCGCACCAGCCGGTCCCGGATCTCCTCGCGGCGAGGCGAGTTCGCGGGCAGCTGCGTCAGCTCGTGGAACAGTGCTGCCACGTCGGTGGGCTTGTCGCCGCCGGCGGGGTTCGTCACGAGCTGGCCGCCTCACTCTCCCGGACCAATTGCACCCGGGAGAGGTACCGGCCGTTCGCCGGTGTCACGGTGCGCCGCGCGGACGTCGCGAGCGCGGTCAGCAGCTGCCAGGACAGACCGGTCTCGTCGCCGTGGTCGGCGCGGTCGGAGACCACCGACACAGTGACCTCGATCCGGCCGTCCAGCCAGGAGAACACGCAGGTCAGCTTGCCGTCAGCGGCCGAGGGCAGCAGCATCGAACAGGCCTCGTCCACGGCCATCCGCAGATCCTCGACCGCGTCCAGGTCGAAGTCCTGGCGCATCGCGATGTCGGCCACGATGGTGCGCAGAGTGGGCACCACGTGCGGGATAGCCGCCGTTCGCACCTCGATGAGCTGTGCGTCCTCGCGCTCGAGCGGGGCGTTCTCCTCCACGTGCTGTCCTTTCTCCGGCGTGCCACGCCAGTCTTTCGTGCCCGATCTGCCACATGCCCGTGGGGTGAGCAAACCAAACCCGGGTTTGACCGCCGCGACCGGCGGGCATGTAGCTCCTCGAGTGTGCTGATCCCGGGAAAGGTGGGGACGACATGGCTGACGTGAGCCGACTGCCCAACGTGGTGGCCGAGGAGTGGGAGTGGCAGCTTCAAGGCTCGTGCCGCGGAGCGGACAGCAGCCTGTTTTTCCATACCGACAATGAGCGCGGTTCCGCGCGCGAGCGCCGCGAGTCCCGCGCCAAGGCCATCTGCCACACCTGCCCGGTGCTGGCGCAGTGCCGCAAGCACGCGATGACCGTCGAAGAGCCGTACGGAATCTGGGGCGGGCTCGGCGAGATCGAGCGCCGCGAGCTGTTCATGCGCGAACGGCGGGCGAAGCGCAAGACCGTGTCCGCTTGAGCTGACCGGCCCGCCCACGACCCGCGCGCCCACCTGCGGCGCGCGGGGTGTTGTGCGTCCGCTGGCCGCCCGCCTGCCGAGGTGTAGCCATGTGCCGACGCGGCAGCGGTCACCCACTGGGTTAGGGTTGGGTCTCCAGATGCTTGGGACCGTGACACGGTTGCCTCTTGAGACAACAGGCGCGTACCGGCGCAGGAGCAGCGCCTGACGAGGAGAAACTGCATGCCCGCAGCCGACCAGAACGCCACTCCGCCCGGATTCGGCATCACGCTGGACACCGCGGCCGCAGAGCCGAGGGTAGTGGTCACGGGTGAGCTAGATCTGCTCACCAGCCCGCAGCTGCAGGAAGCTCTTGCCGGATTGATCGCGGACAAGAATTCCCGCCGCGTAGTGGCCGACCTCACCGGGGTGACCTTCTTCGACTCTTCGGCGCTGAACGTCGTCCTGCACGCCCAGCGGCAGGCCGGGGAACAGAACGTCGAACTCGAGGTCGTGCCGAGCCCGGCGGTCAGCCGGGTGATCGAGCTCACCGGCGTGGCCGAACACCTGAGCGTGTCGGAGGAACCTCCGGCCTGATCTCCCGATACGGTCGCGCGGACCGAAATGGCCCGCGACCTGGGGGATAACCATCATGATGGGGCGCACGCACGCCCTGACCGGCTGGTGCGCGGGGCTCGCCCTGGCACCCGCGGTCGGCGTCGGCTCGGTGCACCAGGCAGTGGTCTTCGCGGCCACCACGGCCGGGTTCGCGCTGCTGCCGGACCTGGACCATCCCGGTGCCAGCGCGACCCGCCTGTTCGGCTGGCTGACCGGAGCGTTGTCCTGGCTGCTGCGCCGGGTGTCTGCGGCTGTGTACGCCCTGACGAAGGGCCCGCGCGACGAGAAGGTGACCGGCACGCACCGGCACCTCTCGCACACCCTCTTGTTCGCCGTCGCTCTCGGCGCGGCCACTTCCGCGGGCTGTACCGCCGGCGGGGCCTGGGCCGTGCTGGGCGTGTTGTTGTTCGGGTTGCTGCTCGCCGTCGCCGCACTAGGCGACTGGCTGCTGCTGCCTTACGGCGGCGCGGTGGCCTGGTGGTACTTCACCGCGCCGGACGACCGGGTAGCCCAGCTCGCGGACATCTCCGGCTGGCTCGGCGTAGCCGTGGCGGTGGGGTGTTTCGTGCACTGCCTCGGCGATTCGCTGACCGAATCGGGCTGTCCGTTCCTGTTCCCGCTGCCGATCGCGGGGGAGACCTGGTACGAACTCCGCCCGCCGAAGCCGCTGCGGCTGCGCACCGGGAAGAAGGTGGAGACGCGGCTGGTCTTCCCGGTGTTCGCGCTGGTGGGGATCTTGCTGGTGCCAGGGGTGTGGGACTGGACGGTGGCCACGGTGGAGCACCTGTTCACCCCTTCGGCTTCGCAGACCGCCACGCACTGAGGCCAGCTCAAAGCCGCAGGATCTCCTCCGCGACGGCGCTGCCGGACCGAACCGCGCCTTCCATGTAGCCGTTCCACTCCACCGCGTACTCCGCGCCCGCCCAGTGGATCCGGCCGATCGGTGGCCGCAGCGCGTCGCCGTAACTGGTCCACACTCCGGGGGCGAAGTGGGCGCCGTAACAGCCTCGGGTGAATTCCTCCGCGCTCCAGTCCTTCTCGACGTACTCGGTCGGTTCGGCGGCCTGCGGTCCGAGGTAGCGGACGAAGGAATCGAGCACCGTCTGGCGGCGTCGGCCGGCCGGAAGACGTTGCCAGCGCCGTGCCTCGGCGCCCTCGACGAAGCCCAGGAGGATGCCGATTTCGCCGCCCGGCGGCGAAACGTCGAAGGTGACCTTGACCGGGCCGATGTCGGAGGCGGCCTGTCCGTTGAGCCTCTGCTTGCGCCAGAAGGGCGTGGGGTACGCGGCGAACGTCTTGGTGACCGTGCCCGCGGGCAGTTTCTGCGTGAGCTGGTCGCGCCAGGCGGGCAGTACCGGGTCGTACCGCAGTCGCCCGGCGAGCGTCGGCGGGAGGGCGATGACGACCCGGTCGCCGGTGAAGGTCTGGCCAGCGCGAGTGGTGACCGTGACACCCGTCCCGTCATGGGCCACCGACGCGACCGGGGTCGACAGCCTGACGTCGAGTCCGTCGGCGAGTCGTTGTGCCACCAGGACGGAGCCGCCGACGACGCGGTCCTGTTGTGCGCCGCGGTCGACGGCGAGGAGGGTTTCCAGGTCCGCGTTGCTGACCGCGTAGAACAGCGCGTGCAGCAGGGACAGATCGCTGGCGTCGGCGGCGAACACGGCTTCGGTCGCGATCCGGAAGTACGCTCGCCCGCTCGGGGTGCGCAGGTTGCGCCGGACCCAGGTCTCGAAGGTCTGGCTGTCGAGCAGGCGCGCCCTCGGATGCGCCCACGGCTGGGCCGGGTCGACGCTGCGGGCCAGCCTGCCGAAGCGGGTCAAGCCCTGCGCGAGGTCGGCGAGCGCGACCGGACTGAGCCGCGGCACGGCGCCCTTGGATCCGTTGACGAGGGCCCGTCGGCCGCGGAGCTGGACGAGCATTTTGCCTTCGTCGTTCCAGGTGCGGAAGGTCGCCAAGCCGAGTTCGCCGACGAGGTCGTGCATCCGGGAGTGGCCCTCGCCGATCCAGGTGCCGCCGAGTTCGATCGGATGGCCGCCGAGTTCGCCGCCTTCGAGCCGCCCGCCGACCCGGTCGCGAGCTTCGAGGACGACCGTCTCGGCTCCGGCCTCGCCGAGGTCCCGTGCGGCGGAGAGCCCCGCCAGTCCCGCGCCGACGACCACGACCTTCATGGCTTGCCCCTTTCGCGGATTCGGTCAGCTGACCGAATTGGTGCAGCGTAAGGAGCGCCACCGCGGCTGGCAAGGGTTCGTGGCAAGATTTCGGTCAACTGACCGAAGGGGAGCGGACATGCCGTACGTGGAGGCCGCGGTACGTCGTCAGCAGTTCATCGCGGCCGCCCGCGCCGCGCTGGCCGCGCACGGCGTCGCCAAGAC
The DNA here is from genome assembly GCF_055583325.1 of Amycolatopsis sp. NPDC104775. Classification (NCBI taxonomy): domain Bacteria; kingdom Bacillati; phylum Actinomycetota; class Actinomycetes; order Pseudonocardiales; family Pseudonocardiaceae; genus Amycolatopsis; species Amycolatopsis sp. NPDC104775. Next base: position 934,721 of record NZ_JBVJOE010000003.1, on the reverse strand, counting down.
TTCGCTGCGCGTGGTCGCCGCGCAGGCGGACGTCCCGCTGGCCACTATGCAGTACGTCTTCCCGTCGAAGGAGAAGCTGCTCCGGGCCGTGATCGAGGACGTCGTCGAAGAGATCGCCGGTGTTCTCCAGGCCTCGGCCGCCACCGACCAAGGCCTGGAGAAAGCGATCCGGCAAGGACTAGACACCTTCTGGGCCAAGCTCGTCCAGAGCGGACGCGAGCTGCAATTGCTGCAGTACGAGCTGACCATGTACGCGCTGCGCACCCCTGGCCACGAGGAACTCGCCCGCCTCCAGTACGCGCGCTACGCCGACGTCGTCGCTTCCTGGTGCCGGGAAGCCGCTGAGCGGGCGGGCGAGACCGCCGCTGTTTCCTTTGACCACCTCGCGCGCATGATCGTCGCCGGAGTGGACGGACTGATCCTGCAGTACGTCTGCGACCCCGACGACGCGCGTGCGCGGGAAGGACGCGATGCGTTGGCGGACATGACGATCGCGCTGGCGCGGGTCGACGCCGCTTAGGCCGATTCCGCGAACACCGGCGGCCCGGAGTAGTCCCGGGAGTGCACGATCCGCCCGTCGCGCACCGTCAGCACCATCGCGTACGTCGACACATACGGCTTGCCCTCGTACTCGCCGTGCAGGTCGTACTCCGCCACCAGCACCTCCGGATCGCTGGTTTCGTGCACGACGACCCGGTCCGCCTTCGTGATCCGGCGGCGCTCTCCGGCCTGGTGAAAGCGTTTGCGCAACTCCTCCCGGTCGCGCGTCACCTTCGGCACTCCGGCCGGGGCGAACGGGATTTCGATCACGACGTCCTCGGAGTACAGGTCGGCGAGGTCGTCCCAGCGGTTGTCGACGGCCGCGTCGAGGAAGCGCTGGAACACCTCCTTCGTGCCCATCAACGCGGCTGCCGCGCCGGTGTTCGGAAAGTCGCGGTACCGGGTGACCTCGCCGTTTCGCACGGTCAGCAGTCCGGCCGACGACGGCAGCCGGTAGCTGTGGCCGGTGTGGGGATTCCGGCCCTCGGCGACCAGTTCGACGGCGAATCCGTCCGCGGTTTCGGTAGTGGTGACCTCGACTTTCTCCAGTCCGATCCGGGCCGCGACCGCGCTGCCCGCGCCGAGCGTGGCCAGTACGGCGTCCCGGCCGGTGGAGCGGTGGCCGGTGAAGGGGATTTCGTAGACGGCGTCCTCGGCGAGAACGTCGGCGAGCGGTGTCGCGTCGATCGCACTCAGTGCGTTCGCGACGATCTCGGCCACCTCGGGCACGGTGCGGGGCATCAGAACCTCATTCGGGAAGACGGGAGGATAATCGGAACGGGGCACCCGCTTGCGACGATACGGAGCCCGTACTCCGGTTGTCAACGAGAGCCTGGAGATCTGAGACACGGTCAGAAGCGGCGGAGATCGTTCCAAGGAAGAATCGGACGACCGCACCACTTTGAGATCAGAGGAGATGGCCGGTGGAGAAGCCTGCGCTCCGCGCGGACGCGCGCCGGAACCGCGCCCGTGTGCTGGCTGCCGCCGAAGCAGCGTTCGCCGTCGACGGGCTTTCCGTGCCCCTTGACGACATCGCCCGGCTGGCTGGCGTCGGCGCGGGCACTGTCTATCGGCATTTCCCCAGCAAGGAAGCGCTGTTCCAGGCGGTCGTAGTGGAGCGGCTGGAGCAGTACGGCGTCGAGGCACAGGAGTTGATCGACTCCGACGCGCCCGGCGAAGCGTTCTACGACTACTTCACGCGCGTCATCGAACAGGCGTCGCGTAACCGTGCGATCTGCGAAGCGCTGGGCGAGACAAGCGGTTCTGCGTACAAAGCCGAAGCAGCAGAGCGGTTTCGGGTGAACCTGACCGCGCTTCTGGAGCGCGCGCAAGCCGCGGGCGCTGTACGCACCGACATCGACGGCGAAGACCTGCGCGCGCTCATCGTCGGTGCGCTCGCGGTGGAGCGATTTACGCCGGACAGCCGGCATCTGGTGCGCGTGCTGCTCGACGGTCTGCGCAAGGTCTAGCGGCGACCGGTACGCAGGTGGATGCGTTCGCCGGACTTGCTGAAGAGGCTGAGGATTTCGACGTCGCCCTTCCCCGCGGCACCGAACCAGTGCGGGATGTGGCAATCGAACTCGGCTGCTTCGCCGTGGCCCATGATGAAGTCGTGATCGCTCAGGCGTACGCGTAACCGCCCGCGAAGCACGTAGAGCCATTCGTGCCCGTCGTGGGTGCGCAGGTGGGGTTCTTCGTCGTGCGCCGGGATGATCTGTTTGTAGGCGCGGGGCTCTCCCTGGTGCCGGGACAGCGGGATCAGCACGCGCCCGTCCCGCTTGGCGGCGTGCTGGGGCACGCGCGGGTCGACGATCCGGGGCGCGGCGACGATCTCGTCGAACGGGACGCCCAGCGCCACGGTGATCGGCAGCAGCAGCTCCAGGCTTGGCTTGCGCTGTCCGGATTCCAGCCGGGACAGCGTGCTGGTCGAGATGCCGGTGGATCGCGAGAGGTCGGCCAGGCTGACGCCCTGCTTGTCCCTGGCCCGCCGCAGCCTGGGCGCGATCTGCTCGAGCACGCCGTCGACGGTGGGGTGGTGGTTCATGCGGCGCAGTCAACCAATGCGTCCCGGAAACGGCAACGTTTCTTGCCGTTTCCGGTCGGCTCTTCCGATGCTGGTCGCGGAGGTGATCCCCATGGATCCGAGAACCAGGCCCGCTGACTTGAGCAGCGCCCGACTGCCCGCCGGCGTCTACCTGCTCGCGTTCAGCCTGTTCGCGATGGGCAGCGCGGAGTTCCTTCTGGCGGGCGTGCTGCCGGCGGTCGCCGACGATCTCCACATTTCCCTGTCCTCAGCAGGGTTTCTCATCACCGCGTTCGCGCTCGGCGTCGTACTCGGCGGGCCACCGTTCGCCGTGCTCAGCTTGCGCTGGCCCCGTCGCACGGCGCTGATGGCCACCCAGGGAGTCTTCGCGGCCAGCGTTGCCGCCGGACTGCTGGGTGACTACCAGCTTTTGCTGGTGAGCAGGGTGATCTCGGGCCTCGCCTACGCCGGATTCTTCGCCGTCGCGTCGGTGACCGCGATCAGCCTGGTCGCCCCGGACCGCACCGCCCGCGCGTCCGGAGTCGTGGTCAGCGGCCTGAGCGTGGCCATGGTCGCTGGCGGACCGGCAGGCACCTTGCTCAGCCACTTCACCCAGTGGCGCGGCGGATTCTGGGCCGTGGTCGTGCTGACGCTCGCCGGAGTCGTCGCCTGCTCGCTGGGGATCCCCGCGGGGAACGACGGCTCTCGGCGCCCGAGTCTGTCTCGGGAACTGGTCACTCTTCGCATCCCGCGGCTCTGGGGCATTTACGGGATCACGATCCTGACGACGGCGGCGTACATGATCACGTTCAACTACCTCTCGGCCATGCTCGCCGAGATCACCGGCGTCCCCACGGTGTGGATTCCCGCGTTCCTCGCGCTCTTCGGAATCGGCGCTTTCCTCGGCCTGTCCATCGGTGGACGCGTCTCCGACCATCGACCCCACGCCGCGCTCCTGGGCGGATCCGTCGCGATCGTGGCCCTTTCGGTGGTCCTGGTTTTCGCGATCCATCGCCCGTGGGCAGTGGTTCCCGTGGTGTTCCTGCTCGGAATCGCGGCTTTCGTAGTGAATCCCGCGATCTACGGCCGGGTCTTCGCCATCGCGGCCGACGCCCCGACGCTCGCCGGGGCGACCACGGTGTCGGCTTTCCAGCTGGGAATCAGTGCCATACCCGTCCTGGCCGCAGCCGCGCTTGCCCAAGGCAGTGCTCTCACCTGGGTCAGCCTCATCGGAGCCGCTCTAGCGGCGCTCGCTGTCCCCCTCATTCTTCTCGACCGGCGACGCGACCTCATCCGGCAGGTCACGCATCTTGCGAAGCGGTGAAGCGAGCAGAATCACCGATGATGCAAGGATTCCGATACCGCACACGTACAGCGTGACCCGGGTTGTCGTCAGCTCGGCGATGAAGCCGCCGATCAGACTCCCCAGTGGAGCGATGCCGAAGATGACGGTCTGCGAAACCGATGACACCCGGCCTAGCAACTCGTGCGGAGTGACCGCTTGCCGGAAGCTCGTCTCGAACACGCCAAGCACGATGATCCCGAAGCTGGACCAGAAATTGCCGGCAACCCACCAGGCGAGGCCCCAGCCCGGTGTCGCGAAAGCGGGCAGCAGGAACGAGACGCTGTATACCGCGGCGCCGATGTACAACGCCCGCGCGGCACCGAACCGAGCGCCGAGCGGGCGCGCGACTCCGCTCGCGAGCAGTGCGCCGAACAGCGAGATCGTGCCGAGCAAACCGATCGTGAACGGGGCGAGGTGCAGGTCGCGCACCGAGAACACCATCGACACCGCCATGAACATCGACTGGAACAGGCTCGACGCGGCGCTGTGCAGGGCGATCGCCCGCAGGATCGGATTGCGCGCCACCGTCCGCAAGCCTTCGCCGATCTCGCGGCGGAGGTTTCGCTCGGCGGGCTCGGGCCGCACATCGGGCGTGCGAATGCGGCTCAGCCACGCGGCGGACCACAGGTAGGTCAGCGCGTCGGCCGCCATCGCGCCGGCGTTCCCGATGAACTGCACGATCAGCCCGCCGAGACCAGGCCCGGCGATCGCGGCGACGGACAGGTTCGTCTGCAGCCGGGCGTTGGCTTCGGGCAGGTGCCCGCGTTCGACGAGATGCGGCAGGTAGGTCTGGTGCGCGACGTTGAAGAACACCGTGAACGCGCCGGTCAGCAGCACCACGACATACAGATGGCCCAGCGTCAGCGACCCGAACGCCGCGGCGAGCGGAATCGAGCCGATGAGCGCCGCGCGGGCGAGATCGGCGGTGATCAGCACCGGACGGCTGCGCATCCGGTCACACCACGCGCCGACCTGCAGCCCGATCAGCAGGTACGGCAGCGTGCTCAGCGTCCGCAGCAGCGAGACCTCGACCACGGACGCGGCGAGGGTCGTGGTGGCCAGCAGCGGGATGACCAGGAAATCGATGCGGTTGCCGACCTGGCTGAGGCCGTCGGCGAGCCAGAGCCGACGGAAATCCGGCGAGCGAAGAATCCCCCTCATAAGGTTAGTGTTATATAAGTTGAGTCGGGATATATCAAGTTGCACAGTGCGTAACGACGCCTATGATCAACGCGACCAACCCTCGTAGCCGAGTGACCGTGCGGCGAGGAGGTGCCGAATGTCGGACACCGCTCCCACCTGGGGTTATGTCGTCGTGACCGGTCTTGCCGGGCTGGCCGGCGGGTTGCTCGTCGCCGCGCTGCTGGTCGCCGGTCGCACTCCGCGTCCGGCCGGGGAGTCGTCGCCGCCCACCCCACCGCCTGTGCAGCCGGTGACGGTCACGGTGACCGGCCTCCCTCTGCCGCCGATCACCGTCACCCGTCAACCGCCCGCGCCCCCGGCTCCGCCGCCGCGCACGACCACGGCCACGGTGTTGGTCACCCCGACACCGTCGAGCCCGCCGGCACCCCCGCCGACCACGCTGGGCCCGACCACCGGGTTCTTCCGCAGCGACGCGCGCTGACGTCAGCCGACGTCGCGTCGTCGCCAGCTGACCAGACCGGCCGCCAGCACGACCGCCGAGACCGCCAGCAGCACGACCAGCGGCAGTGCGGTGAACACCTCGCCGGGCACCTTCGGCGGATGCTGGAACGGCGAGACGTCGAGCAGCACCTGCGGCGCGTTGACGACCGGCCCGAACATGCTGATCAGCAACGCCAGCGCCGCCACGCCCCAAGCGGCGGTCGCCAGTTTCGGCAGCAGCCCGAAGATCAGCGCGGCCACCGCGACGATCACCCACGCCGCGGGCACCTGCACCGCCACGGCCGCGACCATGTTCCCGACCGAGCGTCCGACGTCACCGCTGCGCAGCCCGTTCGAAAGCCCGAGCAGCACACCCCCGACGAGCACGAGCAACGCGCTGCCGAGGAACGCGAACGCCAGGTGGCTCGCGGCCCAGCGCAGCCGTCCGACCCGGGTGGCCAGCAGCGGTTCCAGCCGCAGCGAGGTTTCTTCGGTACGCATCCGCAGCGTCGCCTGCACGCCGTAGAGCGAGGCGAGCATCGCGAACAGGCTCACCATCGTCGCGAGGAAGGCGTCGACCAGGCCGTGCGATCCGCCGAGCCGTTCGAAGATCTGCCTGCTCTGCTCGGTACCGCCGACCAGGCCGGAAATGCCCTGCGCGATCGTGCCGAACAACGCGCCGCCGACCGCGAGCCCGATCAGCCAGCCGAACAGCGGACCTCGCTGCAGCCGCCAGGCCAGCGAGAACGGCGAACGCAACGACGGCGCGGCCTCGCTGGGCCCGAGCCGCGGCGGAAGCAGGCCGACGCCGACGTCACGACGCGGCAGCAGCACGTAGGCCACGGCGAACAGCACGAGCGTGGTCGCGACGGGCAAAATCACTACCCACCAACGTTCTCCGGCGAACGGCCGGATCTGCTGTGCCCAGCCGAGCGGCGACAGCCACGACAGCCAGTGCGCGTCGGTGGTCGAATCACCCGCGCCACGCAACAGAAACGCGACGCCGAGCACGGCCGTGCCGATGCCGTTCGCGGTGCGCGAGTACTCGCCGAGTTGCGCGGCCACCGCGGCGACGCCGGTGAAGACCAGGCCAGCGAGCGCAGTGCTCGCGCCAAGCGCGACGGAACCCGCTGCGGGAACCTTCGCCGCCAGCGTGACCGCTTGCAGCACACCGATCAGCACACTCGCCCCGCCGGTCACCGCGAGAGCGGCGGTGAGCGGCGCGTATCGACCGACCACAGTGGACGCAAGCAGTTCGGCGCGGCCGGTGTCCTCCTCCGCGCGCGTGTGCCGGGTGAGCGTGAAGACCGCCATCAAACCGGTCAGCAGCGCTAGAAACCCGCCCATCCGCCAGGCGATGAACCCGCCCGCCGTGCCGAGGTTGAACGCCGGGCCGTAAAGCAGCGCGAACGACGGGTTCGCCGCCGCCGACGCGACGAGCCCGGCCCGGCTCGCGGCGGTCGGATAGAACTGGTCGTAGCTGCTGATCGTGGCCACCGGGACGAGGCTGAGCAGGACGATCCAGATCGGCAGGATGATCCGGTCGCGGCGCAGCGCGAGCCGGATCAGCGGCCCGGTGCCGGTGAGCGCGGTCATTTCCCGGCCTCGAGTTCGTCCGAGTAATGGCGCAGGAAGAGTTCCTCCAGCGTCGGCGGGCGGCTCTCCAGGCTGCGCACGCCGATCTGGGTCAGCTGGCGCAACGCGTCCTCGAGCGAGCGTGTTTCCACGTCGAAGCGGACGCGATTGCCGTCCATCTTGAGATCGTGCACGTCGGCGAGATTGGCGAGGCCGTTCGGCGGCCCGGCCAGCTCCGCGGTGATCGACGTGCGGGTGAGATGGCGCAGTTCGGCGAGCGTGCCGGACTCGACCGTACGGCCGTTGCGGATGATGCTTACCTTGTCGCACAAGGCTTCCACCTCGGCGAGGATGTGACTGGACAGCAGCACGGTGCGACCCTGCGCGCGTTCCTCCTGGATGACTTCCTGAAAAGTGGCCTCCATCAACGGGTCGAGGCCCGAGGTCGGTTCGTCGAGCAGCAGCAAGTCCACAGTGGACGCGAGCGCGGCGACGATGGCGACCTTCTGCCGGTTGCCCTTCGAGTACGTGCGGCCCTTTTTGCGCGGGTCGAGGTCGAAACGCTCGACGAGTTCCTTGCGGCGCTTCTGGTCGAGTCCGCCGCGCAGCCTGCCGAGGAGGTCGATGACCTCGCCGCCGGACAGATTGGGCCAGAGGTTGACGTCGCCGGGCACGTAGGCGAGCCGGTGGTGCAGGCTCGCCGCGTCGCGCCACGGATCGCCGCCGAGCAGCCGGACCTCGCCGGCGTCGGCGCGCAGCAGTCCGAGCAGCACCCGGATCGTGGTGGATTTCCCGGCTCCGTTCGGGCCGAGGAATCCGTGCACTTCCCCCGCGGGAACCTGAAGATCGAGGCCGTCGAGGGCCTTCACCCGGCCGAATGCCTTGCGCAGGCCGGAGATCGCGATGGCGTTTCCCATGGTTCGGAAGCTACACTCTTTTCACGAAGTTGTGAAGTTAAGAAAACGTCTGGACCGAGTGATCTTCTGGACGGTGCTGGGAGAGGATGGACGGATGACGACGCCTGAGACGAAGAGAGACGAGGACGCCGTCCGCCGCTACGTCGAAAGCCTGGGCCTGGTGATGTCCCAGATCGGCATGCAGCGCATGTCCGCCCGTGTGTTCGCGGCGCTGATGACGACCGACTCCGGGCAGCTGACCGCTGCCGAGCTGGCGGAGCAGCTGTCGGTGAGCCCGGCCGCGATCTCCGGTGCGGTGCGGTACCTGGACCAGATCGGTCTCGTGACGAAGGTCCGCGAACCCGGCGAGCGCCGGGACCACTACCGGCTCTACGACGACCTCTGGTACGCGACTTTCCTGAAACGCGACCGTTTCCTGATCATGTGGCGCGACGCGGCCACCGAAGGCGTCGACGCTCTCGGTGCGGATACGCCCGCCGGGAAGCGGCTGGCCGAGATGCGCGACTTCCTGGCCTTCATGCTGGTCGAGGTCAACAATCTGTACGACCGCTGGCACGAGCTGCGGAAGAATCGCGACTAGGCGAGCTTTTCCAGGGTCACGGCGAGCCGGTCCGCCAGGTCTGGTCGCGGCGGGCGTTCCTCGAAGGACGCGAGGAACGCCTCCTGGAAACACGCGCCGAGCAACAGCCGGGCCGCGGCCTCGGCGTCGAGATCGCGGGGCAGCCTGCCCAGTTCGACCTCGGCGGCGAGGTAGCCCGCGACGTGCTGGATCGGCAGTTCGGGGCCGTTCGCGAGGGTGTCCCGGTGGGTGCGGAGCAGCTCGCGCGAGGAGAAGATCGAGACGGAGATCGGGAAGCTCGCGCAGTAGAAGTCCAGCGCCGTCGTGGTCAATTCGGCGAGGTTGTCGCTGAGTTCCGCCTTCCCGGGTGCTTCGGCGAGCCTCGCCGCTGTGGCGGCGAGGTCGGGCAGTTCCTCTTTCAGCACCGCGAGGAAGAGTGCGGTTTTGTCCCGGAAGTGCTTGTACAGCAAGGCTTCCGAATAGCCCGCGGCCTGCGCGATGGCCTTGGTCGTGGCATGCGCGTACCCCTGCTCCCGCATGACCGACACCGCTGCGGCGACGATCTCTTCGCGGCTTCCCATGTGTGCTCCCTGAGGGTCTTCTCAGTGTGGTGAGTGTTCACTTACCCTAGCTGGTAAGTGTTCACTCACCCCCTCCTTGGAGGCCCCTCATGAAGATCACCGTCCTCGGCGCGAGCGGCCGGATCGGCGGTCTGGCGGTGCGGGACGCGCTGGCGCGCGGATGGCACGTGACCGCCGTGGTCCGCGACCCTGCGCGGTTGACCGTTCCCGCGCACCCCCGATTGGACGTCGCGGTGCACTCCCTGACTGATCCTGGCCTGGCCGAGGCGGTGACCGGGCGTGACGCTGTCGTCCTGGCCCTTGGCCCCACGGACCTCAAACCGACGACGGTCAACTCCGACGGCACCCGTTCCGTCGTGTCCGCCTTGCGTGGTTCCCCGACGCGGTTCGTGGTGGTGAGCGCGTCTGGCTTGCCCGCGGAGGGAGACACCCTGTTCGCGCGGCTGGTGATGAAGCCATTGCTGGGTGCCGTGCTGCGCAACGGCTACGCCGACCTGCGGCGGATGGAGGCGATCCTGCACGAGGCCCCGGAGGTGCGGTGGACGATCGTGCGTCCGACGCGGCTGACCGACAAACCCGCGCGGGACCAGGTGCGCAGTCAGGTCGGGCGGGATGTGCGGGGGAGTTTCCAGATCTCGCGAGCGAACGTGGCCCGGTTCCTGCTGGACGCGGCCGAGGACGAATCTTTGGTAGGGAAGACGGTGTCGATCTCGCAGTGAGTCCCGTGGGATGCCTGTGCTCGCCGGGCTGGCGGCGGTTTTCCCCAAACTATCCCCAGGGTTGTCCACAACTCATCTCCCCTGTGGACAACTCCCGCCGCGGGACCGGATCTGTCGTAGTCCCTCGTTACTGTCGGAGGCATGGCAGTTCTTCGGCTGTTCCTCCTTTTCCTGATGGCACCCGTGTTGGTCGCACAGGCGGTTCGGGTGCGTCGGACGACTCCGCGGCTTCCCGGTGCCGCGGGGCCGATCGAGGGCTCTCTCGGCACCGGGCGACCGCTGCGGCTCACCGTGCTCGGCGAATCGACGGTGGACGGCGTCGGCGCGCTCACCCACGCCGATGCGCTCACCGGCCAGCTCGCGCTGGGGTTCGCCCGCGCGTACCCGGACCGGGAGGTGCGCTGGCAAGCACTGGGTCTCACCGGCGCGTCGGCGCGAGTGGTGCTCGACGAGCTGGTTCCGCGCGTGCGGGCGGCTGACGTCGTGGTCGTCGTGCTCGGCGTGAACGACACTCTGGAGCTGCGCTCGGCCGCGGGGTACCGGCGGGATCTGCTGTCGATCATCGTCGAGGTGCGGCGCCGGGTCGGCGACGTCCCGGTCGTGCTCGCGGGCGTGCCGCCGCTCGCGAGTTTCCCGTCCTTGCCCCGGCCGCTGCGGGACCTGCTCGGCGCGCGGTCCGTCGCACTCGACCGGGCGGCACGGTCGCTGACCCGGCTTCCCGGGGTCACGCACATCCCGTTGGAGCCAGGACTGCTCCGTCCGGGAATGTTCGCCGCTGACCGTTTCCATCCCGGCCCGCTCGGTTACCGCGCCTGGGCCGCCGCGCTCGCGGAAGGGTTACCGATCGTCACGGACGGTTGGCATCCGGGGGAGGTGACACCGCCGTCCTGACCGGCAGGTTCACGAAAATCCCAAAAACTTTGGCGCTCCGTGTATCTAGGCGCACCCTGGATGCGTCCTATAGGGCGAACCAAGGAAAAGGGAGGGCCACATGCCTGCGGATCAGAAGGACGAGCGGCAGCCGGGAACCACCGTTCCGCCCGTCAAGACGAGCCCCGCGCCTGGGGCGAACCGGGGAGTGCAGCCGGACGGCAACCACGAGCCGCTCGACGACACCGGCACTGCCAAGTAGCGAGACCGGGCGACGGCCGGGAGCCGAGGGGGCTGCCGGACGTCGTCAGCCGGAAGGGATTCGGGGAGGAATCCCGTCCGGCGGAGCCCGAAAGGGGAGCGGGCTCCCCTGGGGGCGGGGAGCACCGGCTGGCGTAGAACCGCTCGCGCCGGCCGGTGCGCACCCGCGCGAACGCACTCGACCGGCGACCTGCTCGGCATCAAAGGGGGCGAGCAGGCCGACGGCCGGTGCGAAGTGAGAGATGGACGAGACGACAAGGACTGGCCACGCCGCCGGTCCGGTTCCGCTCGGCCCGGGTCAGGGGACCATGCCCGGCCGGACGGGTTCGGAGGGGACCCGGCTGGCTGCCGAACGGACCGGAACGGCGGGGACGGCCAGGCTGACGGGACCAGCTCGCGGGCTGGCGCGGTGGATCTCGGGGAGGGATTTGCCGGGGCGGCGGGTGGTGCGAGCCAGTCCGGTGGGACTGGTGGGTTGGCTCGCGGGCTGGCGCGGTGGGACGGGTTCGGGAACGGGCCTGTTCGGCTGGCGGGTTTCGCGGGTTGATCCGGCGGACTGACGGGTTGGCTTGCGGCCTGCCTGGCTCGGTGGGCCTCGGGGAGGGGGTTCGCGGGGCTGGCAGGCAGCGCGAAGCCAATCCGGCGGACTGACGGGTTGGCTTGCGGAGCCGTCCGGCGCAGCGGGCCTCGGGGAGGGGCCCGCAGAGTCGGCGGGCGTGCGGGCTGATCCGGCTGGCGGGTCGGCTTGCGGCGCGGCCAAGGCGGGACGGGTTCGGGGAGGAACCCGCCCAGCCGAGCCGGGCCGGTGAGCTGACCTGACCGCGTCGGCGGATCGGATCCGGGGGAGGGATCCGTCCGGCCGAGCTGGGTCCGGCGGGGCGCGATGGGTCGTTGGGGGACTCGTCGAGTACCGCCGGAGCTGCCGGGACACGGCCGTGCTGGAGGGGGAGCCCAGCCGGACGTGTCCCGCGGCTCAGCCGGGGCCGTCAACACCGCACAACCAGCCTGACCTGCGAAAACATCACCACAACCGCTCTGCCGAACAGCCCGGGACCACGGCGAAACCCACCCGCCGCGGTTCCACTAAAAAACTCACCCGAAAAAAAGTCAGAGATTGATGTATCCCAGAGCCAGTTGTTCGCTCCTCAACCAAGAGCCCACCCACCGGGCACTCACCGTGCCCCTGGACCCCATCCGCATCATCGACCCCGTTGAAAGAGCGCGCACCATTCACGATCGATCCGGTACCCGACCGGAGAGGCGACCCGCGACGGGCCCGGCCGTGCCGACACGACCGGAGGCTTGCTCGCCCAGGTCGGCCCACCTCCGGAGTGAGGCAGCTACGGTGACCGACGTGCACACCACCGAGGTAGACCCGCCCTGGGAAGGCCTGACCGGCGCCGACCTGCACGCCGCGTGCATGGAAGCGGCGCAGGGCGGCGATCGGCGCGCCATGGCGAAACTCGTCGACGAGCTGACGCCGCTCGTCTGGCACGTGGCGCGGGCCAACGGGCTCGACCGGCAAGTGGCCGAGGACGTGGTCCAGACCGTGTGGCTCGCTCTGTTCAGCCAGCTCGCGAAGCTGCGCGACCCCCGCGCGCTCGCCGCCTGGCTGATCACCACGACTCGCCGCGAGGCGACCCGTCCCTACGGCAGGCGCGCCCAGCCGGTGCCGCTGTCGGACGAGGTGGCCGCGACGCTGGAAAGCGATCATCCCGCCCCTGAGGAGGAAGCCGTCCGCGCCGACCGGGATCGCCGGGTCTGGCGCGCCTTCCTCCGGCTGCCCGCACGCTGCCAGGAGCTGCTGCGGCTGACCGTCCTCGCCGGCCGTGCCGAGTACCGGGCGGTGGCCGAGGCCATGCAGATGCCGCGCGGCAGCGTCGGACCCACCAGGGGTCGCTGCCTCGACTCGATGCGTGATCTGCTCGCAGGAGAAGGGGGTGGCCGGTGAGCGACGACATCGGCAGGCCGGGACACGGCCACGCGATTCCGGACGACGAAACCATTCTGGCGGACATCGGCCGGTTCCTCGACGAGCTCGACCCGCCGCCGGACGATCTGGTGCAGCGGGTCCAGTTCGCGCTCGAGCTCGAGAACCTCGACGTCGAGGTCGCGCGCTGGGAGCGGCTCGACGAACTGGCGGGCGTGCGCAGCACGGCGACCGGCACGATCACGTTCACCGTCAGCGACCTGACCGTGATGATCAACCTGACCAAAATCGGGAAGGTGCACCGGATCGACGGCTGGCTCGCGCCCGCGGGCGAGTACGACGTGGAGGTCCGGGTCGCCGATCACGGCACGTTCGCGACGGCGACCGACGAGGGCGGCCGGTTCGTGCTCGAAGGCGTCCCCTGCGGAACCACGCAGATCCTCGTGCACCTCGGCACCGGCCCGCACCGCCGCACCGTGGTCACGCCGACCGTCGTGCTCTGAGAAACCCGGACGGGCGTTATGGAGAGTGGCGGGGGTGTGCTCCCATAGAGTCCGTGTCCGCGCCCGTCCATGATCGAACGATCGCGGCGGCGTCCGATCTGTACGCGCGCGGCCGGGCCGCCGCGTCCGACCAGCGGCCCGGCATCGCGGTGCGGTTGTTCCGCAGCGCGCTCACGCGGCTGGCGCGCGTCGGCGAACCGCTGCCCGAGCACCGGCAACTGCAGGTCCGCGTCCTGGTGAGCCTCGGCGCGGCCGAGGCGGAGGTCTCCTCCACCGACGCCGGTCTCGTCCACCTGGAGACCGCGCGCCAGCTTCGCGACCAGCTGCCGGAAAGCAAGGTCGCCCGCGAACTGGGCTTGCTGGTCACCGGCCAGCGAGCGGTGGTGCTGATGCGCGGCGGCCGGTTCAGCGAATCGCTGTCGGTGTACGACGCGGTCATCCCCGGAATCGAGGCCGAGTTCGACGACGGCCGCCGGACGCTGGTCGTCATGCTCTTGAACCGCGCGCTCGTCCAGATGGCGCTGAACCATCCGAACGCCGCGAAAGCCGACCTGGAACGCGCGCTCGGGTTCGCCCGCGAAAACGGGCACACCCTGCTCGAAGGCAAGATCCGGCAAAACCTCGGCGACCACGCGCAGCTCATCGGCGACGTCCCGCAGGCGCTGTCCAGTTACGAACAAGCCGCCCGGATTCTCGTGACCGAATCGCCCGGTTCGATCCCGTTGATCCGGCTCGACCAGGCCCGCGCGCTGCTCACCGCGGGCCTTGCCGACGAAGCGGGCAAACACCTCGACGAAGCGCTGCCGGAGTTGCGCGCCAACGGATCCGGGCAGCACATCGCGGAAGCGGAGGTCGCCCGGGCCGCGGCGGCGTTGCTGGAGGGCGATTTCGCGCTGGCGCGAAAGTCCGCTTCGGACGCGCGTCGCCGATTTCTCCGCCGCGGCAATCGAACCTGGGCCGAGATCGCCGGTCTGGCGAGGTTTCGCGCGGAGGCGCAGCAGGTGCTGTCCGACCGCGAAGGACGCTCTACCTCGCGGCTTCCCGCCGAGCTTGTCTCCATCGCCGAACGGCTGGCCGCGCTCGGGCTCCGCGACGAAGCGGCGGTCGCGCGGCTCTTCGCGGTCCGGTTGCTGATCCGCCGCAAGGAAATCGCCGAAGCCTCGCTGGTGCTCAAACACGTGCCCGCCCCGCGCGCGACGTCGCCGGTCGACCACCGGATGCTGTTCCGGTTGTGCCGTGCGGAACTGGCCGTCGCGGAGGACCGGCCGCGCGCGGCGCTCGCACAGGCCCGCGCCGGACTGCGCGAACTCGGCACGATCCGCGACCGGATGGGCGGACTCGACCTGCTGTGCGGCACGGCCGTGCACGGCGAGGAACTCGGCAGACTGGCGATGCGGCTCGTGCTGCGGCGCGCGCGGCGGAACGCGGCTGGCGCGCGGCGGATGTTCGCGTGGCTCGAACGCACCCGCGCGCAGGTGTACCGGTACGAACCGCTGCCGGTGATCGAGGACCCGGTGCTGGCCAAGCACATCAACGAAATGCGGCACGTCCAGCGCACCATTCAGCGTGCCCGGCTGGCGGGCGAGTCGGTGAAGGGGCTGGAGCAGCGGTACAGCGAACTGCAGCGCGAGGCGAGCAGGCTCGGCTGGTACACGAGCCAGTGGGGCCGCCCGCGCCCGGTCGCGACGCCGGACGAGGTCGTCGCCGCGCTCGGCGACCGGGTGCTGGTGAGTTTGGTGCCCTACAACAATCAGCTGTACTCGGTGGTCGTCGACCGCGGCACGTTCCGGCTGCTCAAACTGGGTCCGCTGGACGACATCGTGGAGACCGCGACCCAGTTGCACGCCGACCTCGACGCGCTCGCGCCGGACCATCTGCCGCCGATGATGGCGGAGACGGTGTCCGCGTCCGCGCGCCGCCGGGCGGAGAAGCTCGACGCGTTGATTTCCGCGTCGCTGGTGAAAACTCTCGACGACCGCGAGCTGGTGATCGTTCCGATCGGGCAGCTGTACGCGATGCCGTGGGGTGCGTTGCCGTCGCTGCGTGGGCATCCGGTGTCGATCGCTCCGTCGGCGACCGCGTGGATCACCGCGAAACGTCCGGCCGAGGACGGCCCGGTGCTGCTGGCGGGCGGGCCAGGCGTGCCGGGCGCGGTCGGCGAGGTGAGCAAGCTGCGCTCGGTGTATCCGGACGCGCAGCTGGTCGAGGGCGACGACGCGACGAGTGCCACGGTCCTGACCGCATTGGACGGAACCCGCCTGGCGCACTTGGTCGCGCACGGCGCGCACGAACCGGCGAACGCGCTGTTCTCCCGCGTGGAGCTGGTCGACGGCCCGCTGTTCGCGCACGAGACGACCCGGCTGGCGAACCCGCCGGAGCGGGTGGTGCTGGCCGCGTGCGAACTGGCGATGAGCCACATCCGGCCGGGCGAGGAAGCGCTGGGCTTCGCTGGAACACTGCTGGCGAGCGGCTCGCGAACGGTCATCGGCGCGGTAGCACGCGTCGGCGACCGCGCGGCGGCGGACACGATGGCGGACCTGCACCGGCGGCTGGCCGAGGGGACGTCGCCCGCGTTGGCACTGGCCGAGGCGGTGGCGGTGGATCCGATGCGGCGGCCGTTCGTGTGCCTCGGGGCTGGCTGAGCGCGCCCCCGGACGGCGGCAGCCGGGGTCGTGAGTGGCGAAGCCGGTGAGAACCGGCGTCGCCGCGCACGAGGGTGGTTGCCGTGGTCAGCCCAGGAAGTCGGCCAGCGGGACCGGCGTCAGACCGTCCTGCTTGGCTCGCGCGATGAAGGCTTCGTAGTCTTCCTTGAACGTCTTGCGGAAGTGCATCAGAACGATGTCGCCCGGCCGGAGCCGGTCGCCGGACTGGAACTGGACGACGCCGTCGTTCACCGAAGCGGTCCACAGGACCGACGCGCGCATGCCGCACATCGCCGCGGCTGTCAGGGTGTTCTGGTCGTAGTTGCCGAACGGCGGGCGGAACAGGGTCGGGCGCACCCCGAGCGACTTCTGGAAGTCGTCGGCGTCGTCGCAGATTTCCTTCTTCTGGAACTCGAGCGGTTTGCCCTTGAGGTTCGGGTGGTTGACCGTGTGGTCGCCGAGCACGGCGCCGGTCGAGTCCAGGATGGACTTGAAGTACGCCTCGTGGCCCTTCACGTACCGGTTGTTCAGGAACAGCACCGGATGGCCGCCGGACTCCTGGATGAGGCTTTGCGCCGACGGGTCTTTCACCGCACCGTCGTCCATCGTGATGAAGACGTACGGCTTGTCGGTCTGGATGCGGCGGATCACCGGGACCTTGCCGTCCTGGATCGCCGGAGCCTTCTGCTGCACGGTGCCGAACGGGTACGGCCCGGGCGGCGGACCCGGCTTCGCGGCGCCCGGCGCGGGGTTCGCCTGTTCCGGGGGTTGCGGCGAGTCCGGGCTGGAGCACGCCGAGAGCACGAGCAGACCGGCCAATGCCGCCGCCAGCCATCGCTTCGCCATGCTGCTTCCTTTCCCTCGGGGTCACCCGATGGGATGACGTCTGTGCTCCGGCAGGAGTTGATCGTTGTGGCGCAACGCACCCGGTCAGGCACTCCGGTTGCCCGCTTGGGCCAGCTGGGTCGCCAAAAATCCGATCACTCCGCGCAACGTTGCGAGAGCGACCGGACCCGTTCCGGGGATGCGTTCGGCGAACGAACCCGACCAGCGGAGGTCCGTGCCGCCGTCGGCGTTCGGCGTGAACGCCACCTCCGCACGATAGTCGCGGACCGGGCTGAAACCGTCGAATGTGTAGACGTGCCGTCGATCCGGTACGTGTTCGAGAGTCCGTTCGCGGGCCAGAACCGGCCACAATCCGACTTCCCGGACAGCGCCGACCCGGCCGTCGTCGCCGAGCGCCGCCCAGCGGGACTGCCAGACGAGCGGACGCGCCCACGTCGACCACTGCGTCCCGTCGCTTTCCAGCCGGAACAGCACCGCCGGAGCCGCGGTGCTCACCCGGTTCACCTCGTACGAGTACCTGCGACCCGGCATGGAAGCTCCCTGAACATGCTGTTGACCGAGCGACAAATCAATCCCGGACGGCCCCGGTAGGTCAAGATGGTGCGGTGAGCCGCCCCGACTTCGCCGCGCCGCACTGGCTGACGCAACTCTTGCGCTCCAAACCGGTTCCCATTCCGTGGAACATGGTCGCTCGCGCGGTGGTCGCGTTGGCTACTCCGCTGGCGGTCGCGTACGCGGCGGGCGACATCGCGGTGGGCGCGCTGATCTCCACCGGCGCGTTGCCGACCGTGCTGTCCGAGGCGGCCGGGGCCTATCGCTACCGCGCGCGGCGGCTGGGCGGGGCGACGTTCGCGGCTGCGCTCGGGTACCTCACTGGGCTGCTGACCGGCGGCATGCCCGCCTGGTCGATCCCGGCGATCGTCGTGGTGGCGGCGATTTCCGCGCTCATCAGCGCGGCGGGCAGCAACGCTTCGGTCGCGGGGTTGCAGATGTTCGTCTTCTGCGTCCTCGGCACGGCGCAGCACGCGACCGGCGTACGCACCGAAGTGCTCTTCGGCTTCTTCTGCGCGGGCGCTGGCTGGGGGCTGCTGGTCGCCCTCGGCACTTGGACGCTCCGCGCGACGAGCCCGGAACGCACCGCCGTCGCGCAGGTCTACATCGAACTCGCTGCGATGCTGTCGGCTGAGGACGAACCGACTTCGCGGGTCGCGCGCCACCAGTTGACCACCGCGATGAGCACGGCGTACGACCGGCTTCTGGTCGCGCGTTCGTGGCTGTCCGGCCGCGACGCGACCTACCGCCGGCTGCTGAACCGGCTGTCCGCGACGACGCCCGCGGTCGAGGCGTCGGTCGCGATGGTCAACGCCGGACAGCGCGCGCCGGACGAGGTGATCGACTACCTGACCCGCGTGGCCGCGTCGGTGCTGGCGAGCCAACCGCTGCCGCACGCGCCCGAGCTGCGGGACGAGAACGCCGACGCGGTGGTCAGCGCGCTTTACGCCGGGCTGGCGCGAATCGGGAAGCTCGACGATCGCAAACGCCGCAAGAAGGTTTCGCTGCTGCGCCGCGTGCGGGAGTGGGCGAGCGGGCTTTCCGGGCCGCTGACCTGGATAGCGACCCTGCGGCTCACGATGTGCGTCGCAGTGGCCGAAGTGGTGGCGCTGCTGGTGCCGTTCGAGCGGTCGTACTGGATCACGCTCACCGTCGGCGTGGTGCTGAAACCGGACTTCGGCTCGGTGTTCGGTCGCGCGGTGCTGCGCGGACTGGGCACGGTCGCGGGCGTCGGGATCGGCGCGGTGGTGCTCGCGGTCGGCGCGCGCGGCTGGGTGCTGGTGGCGTTGATCGCGGTGTTCGCCGGCGGAGCCGCGGTGGGGAAGGTGCGCAATTACGGGATGCTCGGCACGTTCGTGACGCCGCTGATCATCCTGCAAATGGACCTCGCCAACACCGGCAGCTGGACTGTCGTGCTGGCGCGGCTGGTCGACACCGTGATCGGCTGTGTGATCGTGCTCGTGTTCGGCTATCTGCTGTGGCCGGGTTCGCGGCGGCCGACCGTCGGCGGGCGGCTGGCGGACAGTTTCGACACGGTCGCCAAGTACGTCGAAACCGCGATGGTGCTGAACTCGACCGCTGAATCGCGGCTCGCCCGGTCGCGGGCCCGGCGTGCGGCCTACCGCGCGCTCGCGGACCTGCGTACGGCGTTTCAGCAGGTGATCGTGGAACCGTCACCGGCGGGGCGGCAGGCAGTGGCGTGGTGGCCGGTGATCGCGGGGCTGGAGCGGGTGACCGACGCGGTGACCGAGGTCGGCGTGACGATCGGCGAGGGCGCGCCAGCTCCGTCGCCCGCGGACATCGAGCTGCTCACGGATGCGCTGGCGGAGCTGGCTTCCGCGGTTCGCGAGCAGCGGGACCCGGATTCCGTGCCGATGCCGGACAACCCGCGGCTCGCCGGGGTCGTCGACCAGCTGGGCTCGACGTTCGACGCGGTGCGCGGGCCGGACCTGGTGGAACGATCGCCGCTGCGGCTGGTGCGCCGGTTCCTGCCGTACCACCGGCGCACCTGAGCCACGCCCTGCGTCGAGAGTCGCGGTGCGCGGCGGATTCGCTGGAGCGGAAGTCCGTGAGGGGAACCCTGGGGGAATCAGATTCCCTCAGGGTTCCCCTCACGAACCTTCGGAGCCCACCCTGGAGGCGGAGGGTTACTGCTGTCCGCCGGGCTGGCCGCCCTCGGGCTTCTCGCCGCCGTCTTCGTGCTTGCCGGTGACCTTGCCGAGCAGGTCCTTCGCCTTGTCGACGCCGCCGTCGATCTGCGAGTCGTGGCCGCTGACCTTGGACTTCGCGAATTCGGCCGCCTTCTCGAGACCCTGCTCGAGCTTGCCGCTGTTCTCGCGCAGCGCCTCGGTCGCCTTGTTCTTGAGCTCGTCGAAGTTGATGCCCATCGAATGCCTCCCCGGGGTTGGGATTGAGAGGCTTCAATCGTCACACACCAGGCGTACCAGGCAAGTCAAGACACTTCGCCGAGTGCGACCGCTCCGTCCAGTCCGGTGATCCGGCCACCGCGTTCGCCGAGTGCGACGAGTCCCTCGCGGGCGTCGGCGGCGGTGAGGTCGATACGGACGCCGGACAGTGCCGCGTCGCGGGCCGCTTCCAGCGCGAGTGCGCCTTCGTGACCTGCGTTGATGGTCGCGGCGAGTCCTCCGGTGGAGGCGAGCGAACCGCGTGCGGCGCCGAGGCGGCCGAGTGCGTCGTCGACGATCGGGAGCAGGGCGTCGCGGTTGCCTTCGGTCATGGCGCGCACCAGATCCGGCGACGAGCCCGCCACCCGGGTGCCGTCGCGGAACGAACCGGCGGCCAGCGACATCGCGAGCGGGCCGCCCTGGGCGCCGACCGAGGCGAGGATCGCGGCGAACAGGTGTGGCAGATGCGAGATCCGGGCGACCGTCTCGTCGTGCGAATCGGCGGGCAGCGGGACGGCGTGCGCGCCGACGTCCAGGACCAGCCGGGTGACCTCGGCCCAGGCCGTGAGGTCGGTTTCCTCTTCGACGCAGACGACCCACGCCGCGTCGCGGAAGAGCATGGCGTTGCCCGCGAGCCAGCCGGAGTGCGAGGTGCCCGCCATCGGGTGCCCGCCGACGTAGCGCGTGTACGGCGCGCGGCGGCGGACCGCGTCGACCATCGCGCCCTTCACGCTGACCACGTCGGTGAGGATGCAGTGCGACGCGTGCTGCGCGACCTGCCGCAACAGGTTCTCCACGGCGGGCAGCGGCACCGCGATGACCACGATCGCGTCCGCGGCCGCCGCGCGCTGCAGGGCGGCTTCGGCGTCGGTGGTGACGTCGTAGCCGCCGCGACTCGCCGCGTCAGCGTCCACTTCGGACACTGTGGTTCCCCAGACCGTCCTGCCGCTCGCCGCGGCGGCTCGCAGCAGGGAACCGCCGATGAGCCCGAGCCCGATTACGCATACGTCTCGCACGGGGCCATCCTGCCAGTGCGCGCAAGCGGCTACAGGACGGCGGCCAGCCGGGTGCCCTGGTCGATCGCCCGTTTGGCGTCGAGTTCCCGTGCCTCGTCGGCCCCGCCGACGAGGTGCACCGGCACGTCGCCGAGAGCGTCGGCGAGGTCCCGCACGGATTCCTGGCCAGCGCAGACCACCACGGTGTCGACTTCGAGCAGCCGCGGTTTCCCGTCGACGGTGAGGTGCAGGCCGGCGTCGTCGATCCGGTCGTAGGAAACTCCGCTGATCTTTTCCACGCCCTTGGCGCGCAGGGCCGCGCGGTGCACCCAGCCGGACGTTTTGCCGAGGCCGGCCCCGATCGGCGACTTCTTGCGCTGCAGCAGGTAGACCTGCCGCGGCGACGGTTCCGGCTTCGGTTTCGCCAGCCCGCCGGGCGCGAGCGCGGGGTCGGTGACGCCCCATTCGGCCATCCAGGCGTCGCGATCCAGCGCGGGCGACGAGCTGTGCGTGAGGAACTCGCTGACGTCCACGCCGATGCCGCCCGCGCCGATCACCGCGACCCGCTCGCCGACCGGTTTGCCGTACCGCACGACGTCGACATACGACAGCACCTTCGGATGGTCGATCCCGGGCAGCGCCGGGACCCGCGGCGTGACGCCGGTGGCCAGCACGACCTCGTCGAACCCGGTCAGGTCCGCGGCGGTCACCCGGGTGCCAAGGTGCACCTTCACACCGGTGACCTCCAGTCGCCGGGTGTAGTACCGGATGGTTTCGGCGAATTCCTCCTTGCCGGGGATCCGCCGCGCGATCCCGAACTGGCCGCCGATTTCGTCGTCGGCCTCGAACAGCTCGACGTCGTGGCCGCGTTCGCCGAGCGCGGTCGCGGTGGCGAGCCCGGCCGGTCCGGCTCCGACGACGGCGATCCGCTTGACCCGCCGGGTCGGCAGCAGGTTCAGGGTCGTCTCGTGCCCGGCCCGGGGATTCACCATGCAGGACACCGGTTTCCGGCTGAACGCGTGGTCGAGGCAGGCCTGGTTGCAGGCGATGCAGGTGTTGATCTCGTCCGTGCGGCCGGTCTCGGCCTTGCGGATCCAGTCCGGGTCGGCGAGCAGCGGCCGGGCCATCGAGACCAGGTCCGCGTCGCCGTCGGCGAGGGCCTGTTCGGCGACGTGCGGCAGGTTGATCCGGTTGGAGGTCACCACCGGCACCGAGACGTGCGGTTTCAGCTTGCCGGTGACCCAGGTGAACGCGCCGCGCGGCACCGACGTGACGATTGTCGGCACGCGCGCCTCGTGCCAGCCGATGCCGGTGTTGATGATCGTGGCCCCGGCCGCCTCGACTTCGCGGGCCAGTGCGACCACGTCGTCCCAGCTCTGTCCGCCTTCGACGAGGTCGAGCATGGACAGCCGGTAGACGATGATGAAGTCCGGACCGACTTTTTCCCTGGTGCGCCGGACGATCTCGACGGCGAACCGGCGGCGCTTCTCCGCGGTGCCGCCCCAGGCGTCGGTGCGCCGGTTGGTGCGTTCGGCGAGGAACTGGTTGATCAGATAGCCCTCGGAACCCATGATCTCGACGCCGTCATACCCGGCGTCGCGGGCCAGCGCGGCGCAATCGGCGAACGCGCGAATGGTGCGGTGCACGCCGTACGCGGTGATCGCACGTGGGCGGAAGGGGTTGATCGGCGCTTTGCGGCTCGACGCGGAAACGCTCAGCGGGTGGTAGGCGTAGCGGCCGGCGTGCAGGATTTGCAACGCGATCTTGCCGCCCTCAGCGTGCACCGCGCTGGTGAGCAGCTGGTGCTGTTTGGCCTCGGCGGGCGTGGACAGCTTCGAGGCCAACGGCAGCAGCCATCCGGTGCGGTTCGGCGCGAACCCGCCGGTGACGATCAGGCCGACACCGCCGCGCGCGCGTTCGGCGTAGTACTCGGCCAGCTGCGGAAAGCGGGACGCGCGGTCCTCCAGGCCGGTGTGCATCGAGCCCATCAGGACGCGGTTGCGCAGCGTCGTGAAGCCGAGATCGAGCGGGGACAGCAGGTTCGGGTACTCGGTCATGTCAGTCCTTCTCGTCGGCCCGCAACGCGGTCAGGATTTCTTCCAGCCACTCGACCTGGCCTTCTTCGACCCGGATTCCGCCGCGCAGCACGAGGTATTGGTGCAGCGAGCGGCCACGCAGCCGGTTAGGGGCGGGGAAGTCGCGCTTCTCGATCTGCCGGTACAGCTCTAGCCGCTCGGCGTGCGCGTCGCGATGCCGTGTGATCTCTTCGGCGACCGCCGCGGGGTCGCCGAACGACGCCCCACGCAGCTTCACCGCGAGCTCCTGCGGCCCGGCCTGCGGCGACGGTTCGGCGAGCCAGCGACGCAGTTCGTCGCGGCCCGGCCCAGCGACGGTGTAGACCTTCTTGTCCGGTCGTCCGTCCTGGGCCACCACGTCGACGGCGACCTGACCAGCCTCTTCCATCCGCTTCAATACGCGGTAAATCTGCTGGTGGGAGGCGCTCCAGAACAGCCCGATGGACTTCTCGAACCGGCGCGCCAGCTCGTAGCCCGAGCCGGAGCGCTCCGACAGCGAGACGAGGATCGCGTGCTCCAGTGCCATGCGGGACAGTGTTATATGCAACTAGGTGCAGTGCAACTGGGTGCAAGCTAGGTCACTCGGAGAGGGGGCAAATCGGGTCGATCCCCGCCAGGAAAAGGATCAAGATGGAGAGGTGCACCCCGTTCTCGAACTGCTCTCCGCGCGGATCGCCGAAGGCAGCGTGCCAGGGCAGCGGACGGACGGCCGCCGGCTCGCGCTTGCCGTTGAGGGCGGCAGCAGCCGGGGGACGTATTCGAGCGGGATGGTGCTGGCGCTCGACGAACTCGGGGCCGCGAGTGCGTTCGACGACGTTTACGGAGCCTCCGCGGGTGCGCTCAACGCGGCGTGGCTGTTGTGCGGGCGCTCCAAGACCGGCGTGCGGACCTGGTGGAATCCGACGGTGATGCGGCGGATCATCAACCCCCTGCACACCCTGCGCGGCCGGGCGGTGATCGATCTCGAGTACCTCGTGCACCAGGTGTACTCGGTGCTCGAACCGATGGATTTCCCGGCGATCCTGGCGAATCCGGTCGGTTTCCATCCGCTCGCCACCGACGCCGACACCGGCGAGTCCACCGACCTGCACCCGTTCATCGAGGACGTGGACGGGATCAAAACGGCGCTCGCGGCGTCGTCGTGCATGCCGGTGCTCGCCGGGCCGCCGATCGCGATGGGCGGGCGGCGGTTCGTGGACGCGGGAATCGCTGAGCCGCTGCCGTTCCGGACCGCGTTGGCGCAGGGTGCGACGGACGTGCTGGTGTTGCGGACCCGGCGCGAGGACGAGCATCCGGTGCCGCCGCCGCGAGTGCAGGACGTGGTCGTGCCGCGGTTTCTCCGCCGCCACGCGCCGGGCACCATCGACGCTTGGCGCACGCAGTATCACCGGGATCTGGAGGACGAACGGCGGCTGCGGGAAGATCCGCGGCTGGCGAGTGTTCGTCCGCCAGCTGGTGCTCCGGATGTCGTGGTGCTGGAACGGGACCCGGCTGTGCTGCGGCGTGCGGTGGAGCTGGGCCGGGACGCGGTTTATGCGGCGTTAGAAGTCTTGCGCCGGGCGTCGTGAGCGCGAAAGCGCACCGTTAGTCGTTGGGCGACAAGGGAAACCGCCAGGTACAGCAGGATCGAGGCCCCGCCGAGCCCTTTCGTGTCATTGACCGCGTCGACGGCGAAGTCGAGTCCAAGGTGGACGCCGAAGGAAATGAGCCACAGCACGGCGGTTAGCCAGTTTCCTTGCCGCCACAGGGTTTCGTCCGTGCGCCAGAGCCGCATGGTGTAGGCGCGGGCTATGCCGAAGGCGGCGGCGAGCACGAAACTGGCGGTGAGCAACAGGATCGCCGCCGTGGTCGGCGTGGTTTTAGCGATGGCCAGTCCGAGGGAAGCGCCCCCGAGCACGCTGATGACGAGCAGAACCACCGGTGGACGGTTTGCGCGGCGGATTTGCAGCTGCCGCCACATCAGCCAGGCGAGGACGACCAGGCCGATCAGGATGTTGTCGAAAGTGTTCGGCACGGGGACCACAGTGCCGGGCCGGGCCGTCCCGCGCCTCCACCCGGGGGTGGAGGCCGGGTGGGAAAACCCCGTCA
Organism: Amycolatopsis sp. NPDC104775; assembly: GCF_055583325.1. Classification (NCBI taxonomy): domain Bacteria; kingdom Bacillati; phylum Actinomycetota; class Actinomycetes; order Pseudonocardiales; family Pseudonocardiaceae; genus Amycolatopsis; species Amycolatopsis sp. NPDC104775. Next base: position 909,672 of record NZ_JBVJOE010000003.1, on the reverse strand, counting down.
GGCCTGGGGTTTGCGGGCCACGCCGCCGATCACCCGCGACTCCGAGGGCGTCTTCGCGAACACCGTGTCGGCGTCCGGATGCCAGGCGGGCGCGTACACCAGGCCCGGTTCGAGCAGCGGCCAGCCGCCGAAGAACCGCTCGAATTCCTTCTTCGTGCGCAGGATGCCCGGGTTGGTGGTCGACTCGTAGTACTTGATGATGTCGACGAGCGCCTGGCGTTCGTTGTCGTCCACCGGGTTTTCGTTGGTCATCTGGGAAAGAATGAGCAACGAGCCCGGCGCGAGCTGCTTGCGGTAGAACTCGAGGATGCCGTCCGGGTCCTGCTCGTCCTTGATGAAATGCAGCACCGCGTTGACGATCAGCGCCACCGGCTTCCGGACGTCGATCACGTCCGAATCGGCGACCCGGTCCCACAGTTCGGCGGGCTGCAGGAGGTCGGCGGCCATCGCCTGGTGCCGATCCTCGTCCGCGGTGTCGGCGAGCAGCACTTGCGAATGCGCGAGCGCCACCGGCTCGTTGTCCAGGTACAGCACGGAAGTGTCGTGTTCCGGACGCTCGTCGTCGGCCACCTCGTGCACGTTGCCCGCGGTCGGCAGGCCGGAGCCGATGTCGACGAACTGCCGGATGCCCTCGCGCACGCTCTGGCGCACCGCGCGGCCGAGGAACTGCCTGCTGGTGCGGCAGTATTCGCCGATCAGCGGCAGCCGCTCGCGCACCTTCTCGGCGAAGACCCGGTCGATCGCGTAGTTGGTGGAGCCGCCGATGAAGTAGTCGTAGACGCGGGCCGCCGACGGCCGGTCCAAGCTGGCTTCCACCGCGCGCAGTGCTTCGTCCTGTGTGCTCATCGCCGTCCTCACGCTCGCCCTGGCGCTCATGCTAACCATGGCTTCGCGCTCAGTTCGGCCGGTAGGACTCCCGGTAGGCGTTGACCGAAGCCGTCAGCTGATCCATCGCGGCACGCATCCGGGCCAGTTCGGCTTGATCGAGGTTCATCGCCGCTCCGACGTGCGGCGGGATCCGTTCCGCCTTGGCACGCAACGCGGTTCCCTCGTCGGTGAGCCGGATGCGGACCGAACGCTCGTCGTCGGATTGCCGTTCGCGCTTGATCAGCCCAGCCTTTTCCAGCCGCTTCAACAGCGGCGAGAGGGTGCCGGAGTCGAGGCTCAGCGCCGCGCCGAGTTCCTTGACCTGCTGCTCGTCCTGCTGCCACAGCGCGAGCATCACCAGGTATTGCGGATAGGTCAGGTCGAGTGGTTCGAGCAGCGCGCGGTAGAGCGCGGTGACTGCGCGGGAAGCCGAGTACAGGCCGAAGCACAGCTGGTCGTCGAGCAGGAGCGAGCCGGTCTCTCCGGCGTCTGGGCTGGTCATCGCTGGCCTCCCTCGGGGGTTCTTCCGCCAGCTCTCCATCCTCTCTCGCTCGGCTGGGAAGGGCAACTTAAGTGCCCTATGTCTCATTGCCCGCTACTAAGTTGTGCACAATCGAGTTGCGAGTTATGTTTGCCCGGTCCGATCGATCCGCTACCGGAGGAAGCCATGACCGCGAACCCGCAGAACCTCGTCCTCGAGCCGGCCGCCCAGGCGTTCGCCGAGGCCACCGACCAGCCTCCGTACCTCTTCCAGCTTCCGCCCGCCGAAGGGCGCAAGGCGGTCGACGGCGTCCAGGACGGCGACGTCGAACTGGCCCCCGCCGACATCGAGACGCTGACCGTCCCGGGTGGACCGAACGGCGACGTCGAAATCCGGATCGTGAAGCCGCAGGGCGTCACCGGGGAACTGCCGGTGCTCGTCTACATCCACGGGGCCGGCTGGGTCTTCGGCGACTTCCACACCCACGAGCGGCTCGTCCGCGAGCTCGCCGTCGGAACCGGTGCGGCAGTGGTTTTCCCGGAGTACAGCCGTTCGCCCGAGGCCCGTTACCCCGTTGCGATCGAAGAGAACTACGCCGCCGTGAAGTGGGTTGTCCAGCACGGTGCGGCGAAGGGGCTCGACGTCACGCGCATCGCGATCGCGGGCGACTCCGTCGGCGGGAACATGACCGCGGCGTTGACGCTCCTGGCGAAGGAGCGCGGGGACGTGAAGTTTCTCCAGCAGGTGCTGTTCTACCCGGTCACCGACGCTTCCTTCGAGACCGAGTCGTACACCAAGTTCGCCGAGGGCTACTTCCTTAGCCGCGAAGGCATGAAGTGGTTCTGGGACCAGTACACGACCGATGAGGCGCAGCGCGCCGAGATCACTGCTTCGCCGCTTCGTGCCACCGTGGAGCAGCTCGCCGGACTGCCGCCGGCCCTCGTGATCACCGGCGAGGCTGACGTCCTTCGCGACGAAGGCGAGGCGTACGCCGCGAAGCTGCGTCAGGCGGGCGTGCCGGTAACGGCGGTCCGGTACCAGGGCGTGATCCACGACTTCGTCATGGTGAACGCGCTTCGTGAAACGCACGCGGCGGAAGCGGCGATCACACAGGCGATCACGGTGTTGCGTGGCGCATTCGGCAACTAATCAGGGACTAACGGGCAATCCTGAGGATTCGCTGAGTTTGACGGGGCCATTCCGGCGTGATCGACGTCACGTGATCACAACGAGAATGGCCCCACAAACGTATTTAGAGCAGCGGGTCCCGCCTTCCGGGCGCGCGATCGGTCCTGGAGGTTCCCGTGCACCTGAGCGAAATCAGGTTGGATTCGCCCGTCACGCTGACGGTGATCGGCGTGCTGGCGTTCGTCGCGGTCGTCTCGGTCCCGTGGTTTTGGGACAAATGGCGCAAGCGCAAGCAAATTGGCCGCAGCGCCACGGTCCTGGTCGCGCTGTGCCTCGTCATCGTCACCCTCGGCCTGACCGGCAATATGATCGGCGGATTCTTCCCGACGCTCGGCTCGCTGCTCGGCACCGGCGCGTTCGCCGCTGAGGGCATCGACGTCGAGGGCGGCGACAACGGCATCGACCTCGGCCGGGCGCGCGACCTCGGAGTGGCGCACGCCCGGGTCGGCAAGGGGACCATCGCGCACGTGACGGTGACCGGGCGGCGCACCGGCCTGACCCGCGACGTGACGGTTTACCTTCCGCCGCAATACTTCCAGCATCCGTACAAGGCGATGCGGTTCCCGGCGATCATCTGGATCCCGAACTACCCGTCCGGTCCGGAGGTCACCACCGCCCCGGTCGGGTACCACCTGCCCGAGCAGCTTGACTCGGCGATCTCGAAGCATCTCCTGCCGCCGGTGATCGTGCTGATCCCGGACCCGACCGGAACGCCGAAAATCGGCCACGACACCGAATGCGTCGACGAGGTCAACGGAAGCCCCAACGACACCTATCTGTCCGCCGACGTCCGCGAATGGGGCATCCAGCGCCTCGGCATCAATCCGGACCGCCGCGCGTGGACGATCGCGGGCTGGTCGTCCGGCGGCTATTGCGCGCTGAACCTCGTGACCCGGCATCCGCAGTGGTACGCGCAGGCGGCGAGCGTGAGCGGGTACGAAAAGGCGCAAGTGGACGGCGAAACCGAGAACCTTTTCCGCGGCCGCAAGGACATCGAGGACGCGAACAACGTCAAGATCAACGTCCGCCAGCACCCGGCCCCGCTGGAACTCCTCGCGATCTCCGGGGAGAAGGAGCAGAACGAAAGCCGCGCGGTCGACCAGATGCGGGCCGCCGCGCAGTCTCCGGTGCAGTTCACGACGTGGCGGATCCCGGACGCGGGCCACAACATGAACACGTTCAAGGCGCAGCTGCCGGACGTCCTGACGTGGATCGGGCAGCGGATCCCGGGTCCGTCGGCTCCGGGGCAGCGGGCCGACGTGACCGGCGGGGTGAAACCGTGGCCGTTGCCCAGCACGGGTGCGCGGGGCGGGCTGACCGCGGTGGACCAGTGACGCTCAGCGGATCCCGGGAAGGTGCTTGACCACTTCGGTGACCTGGGCTTCGGCGGTGGCGTAGCCGACCGAGCGGGGATTCTCGGTGAGGACCGTGACGAGGTACCGGTCGTCCTTGACCAGGCCCGAGGTGTGCAGGATGCGCCCGGGATTGCAGCAGGACCAGCCCTGTTTGACGGCCCAGGAAACGTCGCCGAGCGCGTCCGGGATGCCGAAGTACTGGCGGAATCCGTCCGCACCGTTCTCGGTGGCGTCGCGGAGGGCCCGGAGAATCGTCTCGCGGTGCGGGGCTGGTGCCCGGTCCATGAGGTAACGGTAGACGCGCGTGATGTCGGCGGCGGTGATTTCCGTGTCGCCCCAGCGTCCCGGGTCTTCCGGCGGACGGGTTTCGGCCAGGTCCATTTCGGACACCGCTTCCCGGACAATGCTCGTCTCACCGCCGGCGACCCACAGCCGGCTGGCGGTGTCGTCGTCGCTGCGGGACAGCATTTCCCGCACGGTGGCCGGATTGGTGCCGCGATTGAGCGCGTCGAAGGCGATGAGGAGCTTCACGAGGGACGCGGAGGTGTAGTGCCGGTGCGCGTCGAGGGAAACCGGGGTCGTGCCGGTGGTGCGGTCGTAGACGACCACGCTGACGTGCCCTTGCGGGACAAGCGCGGGAAGTTCGGTTTCGAGGTTGGTGCCCTGCTGGGGTGCGGAGCTGCCCGGGCTGGGTTTCGGACTGGAGGCGGAGGTGCCCGGCTCGGTTTCCGGAGGGAGGACGCCCGCCCCGGACACTGGTCCGGCCGCGGTGACCACCTGCCGGTACGGCTCGGTCTCGGTGGCCAGAAACGCGAGAACAGCACCGAGAACGAGGCCGAGCAAAAGGAACGTATTGGCCCTGCGCATGCCCCGACTTCCCCGATCGCCTGATCAGGGTTCGCCGAATGGGGTCGTTTTGTGGGATGGGTCTCGGTACCGGCCAGTACGCGTGACGGCGGGGAGGCCTGCGGGCAAGCAGGGTGGATCAGACCACCACGAGTCGTTCGACCAGTAGCTTCACTCGTTGCTCGGCGAACTCCCGCGGCAGCCGTCCCGCCCGGGTCAGGGTCGCGATTCCGTGCAGGGACGCCCAGAACAATTCGGTGAACAGGCCTGGTTCGACGCCGTCCCCGGCGACCTCGCCGAGGGTTTCCAGCAGGGCGGCGAATGCGTCTTTCAGCTGTTCCGGGGTGTCCTCCTGGGCGAACGCGAGGCCGCCGTCGAGCTGGAAAATGGCGTCGTAGACCGCCGGATGGCGCTCGGCGAAGTCGAGGTATGCGTGGGCGAGAGCGGTGACCCGGGGGCGCGAGCCCTCCACTCCGTGGGTCGCGGCGCGCACCGCGGCGGCCAGTTCGGCGGCCCCGTCGAGAGCGACCGCGCCGATGATCTCCCGCTTGCCGCGGAAATGGCTGTAGAGGACGGGCTGGCTGTACTCGATGCGTTCGGCGAGCTTGCGGGTGGTGACCGCGTCCCAGCCCTGCTGCTCGGCGAGTTCCCGGGCCGTCGCCACGATGAGCCGCTCGCGTTCCGCCTGTTCGCGCTGCTTGCGCGTATGTACCGACATGAGCTGAGTCTAGCACTGCTAGACAACCGAGCGGCAGTAGTACTAGCATCGCTTCATCAGCTAGCAACGCTAGATTTTGGGAGTCATCATGCTCAGCGCACTCGCGGTCTGCACCATCGTGGTAGTCGGCGTGATGGTGGGGGTGGAGTTCTGCGTCGCCTTCGTCATCAACCCGATCCTCAATGGACTGCCCGACGACAGCAATCAGCAAGGCCGCGCGCACGGCGGCCGGATGCTCGGCGCTGTCATGCCGTTCTGGTACATCGGTTCGCTTGTCCTCAGCGCGATCTGGGCGATCGCCGCGTGGAACCGGCCGGGCACCGGTCTGGTCGTGATCGGGGCCGGGCTGCTGGTGGTGAGCGTGGTGATGTCGATTCTGCTGCTCGTCCCGATCAACAACCGCGGCAAGACGTGGACGCCGGAGAACCGGCCCGCGGACTGGAAAGAGCAGATGAACCGCTGGGACCGGTACCACTACGTGCGGGTCGCGGTGATCATCGCCGCTTTCGCGCTGCTGGCCTCCGCGCTCGTCTGAGCCTCACTCGGCCACCCTTTGCCTCAGCAGTCCCATGAACCCCGGCGGCGGTGCCGATCTTGCCCGGTGGGCGCGTCCGTGGTGGCGGGATTCGGGTTTCGGCCCGGTTTGCGCGGGGGTATTCCCTCAGCGTTGACCCACCGTCATCTCGGTACGGGAAGGACTGGAGTCATGGTTCGTGCGCATCGAGCCCGCGTCCGGGTGGAAGGGGTGCAGCCCGCTCAGGTGCTCGCCGTTCTGCTCGGGATCCTGTTTCTCGCCTACGGCATCATCGGGCTCGTGAAGTCCGGGTTCGGGGATTTCACCGGACACGGTGTCACTTTGTGGCGGTTTTCCGCCAATCCGCTGAACAACGTCGTCCACGTGGCGACCGGCGTGGTCGGCCTGCTGCTGGCGCTGGGCTCCGGCCGCGCCCGGACGTTCGGCTGGCTGCTCTTCATCGGCTACGGCGCGCTGTTCGTCTGGGGCCTGATGCTGGCCGGGACGATCTCGGTCAATCCGGTGTCCGGCCTCGGCAACCCGCTCAACCTCGCCGACGCGGACAACTGGCTGCACCTCGGCATCGCGGTCCTCGGTCTGCTGACCGCGGTTATGCCCGCGCGCCACGGGGTTTTGCTTCCGGAGGACGAGGAGCCCGTCGAAGTCGACACTGCCGCCCCGCCGCGTCGCCCGGAGGCCGGCGGGCACGGCTTGGCCCACTGAGTTTCGTCCACAATGGAATAAGCGCGCAGCGGGATCGCTTGCCCGAGAGGGTCTCCTCCGGCAGCGGTCCCGCTCGTGCTTATTCGGCGGGGTTTTCCAACGCCCGATCCACCAGCCGCCCCGCCGCGCCGATGTACCGCGCCGGGTCGGCGAGATCGGCCCAGGCCGCGGCACCGACGATGGCTGCGATTTCTTCGGTGTCCCGCAGAATCTCTTCCAGCGGGCGGTTTTCCTCCATCGCACGCCGGGAGGCAGTGCCGAGCAATTCCTTCGCGCGAGCCTTGCCCACCATCGGCGCGAGAGCCGCCGACAGCCGTTCCGAGACGATCAATCCATTGGTCAGGGCGAGGTTTTCCCGCATCCGATCCGCATGAATGTCCAGCCCCCGCACCAAACCCACCGCCGTGTGCACGGCTCCGCCGGTCAAGCGCAGGCATTCGCGCAGCAATTGCCACTCCGCCTGCCAGACCCCCGCCGAACGCTCGTCCTCCGCCAACCCCGACTGCGTAACCCCCGCGGCCAGCACCGGTACTTGCAACGCCGCTGAGCGGATCAACGCAGACAGCACTGGGTTTTGCTTGTGCGGCATCGCCGACGACCCACCGCCGGTCGCTTCTGTCACTTCGTCGATTTCGGTGCGGGCCAAGACTTGAACGTCCACCGCGATCTTGCCCAACGCCGTCGTCACTCCAGCCAGCGCGGAGGCCAGTTCGGCGACCGGCGTGCGATCCGCGTGCCACGGCAGAACCGGCGCTCGCAACCCGGTTTCCTCCGCGAAAGCGATGACTAATCGTTCCGCGTAGTCGTCGGTGCCGTCGCCGTACTGGTCGTACGCGGCCAACGTCCCCGCAGCTCCGCCGAGCGAGACCGGCAGTCGCAGCTCAGCGATCCGGCGGGCGGATTCCTGGACCCCTTGCCGCCAGATCGCTGCCTTGAGGCCGAAAGTGGTCGGAACCGCGTGCGCGGTGAGGGTGCGTCCAGGCATGACCGTGTCGCGGTGAGCGCGCGCTAACGCGGCGAGGTCGTGCGCGATCGTCGTCAGGTCCGCGCTGATGAGTCGCAGGGTGTTGCGCGCGACGAGCATCATCGCCGTGTCGACGATGTCCTGACTGGTCGAGCCGCGGTGCACGTAATCGGCGACGTCCGGGACCTTGGCGGACAGCGCGCCTACCAGGCTGACGACCGGGTTTCCGGTGGCGCGCGCGTCACGGGCCAACTGGACGACGTCGAGGTCACCTAGGTCCTGCGCGGCCGCGGTGATCCGCTCGGCTGCCTCGGCCGGGACCGTGCCAAGCCGCGTCTGCGCCCGCGCGAGCGCGGCCTCCGCCTCCAGGAGAGCAGCCGCGAAGGCACGGTCACCGGTCACCGCTTCGGCCGGGGTCCCGGCACGCACCGGTGAGAGCAGGCCGGAGTCAGGATCGGCGGTCATGGGGTCCAGCATCGCACGGCGGGAGGTTGGGGCGGGGAGGTCGCTGGCGGCGGCGCGGGCGGGGGTGCGGAATGGCGGGGGTTGGTCGCAGGTCGCTGGCGGCGGCGCGATCGCATGGTTGGCGCGGCGGGGATAGGTGGGGGCTGCTGCCTTGTGACGGTTGGTGGGCGGTCGCGGGTTTGGGGGCGCTGACGGACGTTGGTTGCCCGTGCAGGTGCCTTGTGCGGAAGAGCCGAGATGGCCGCGGCGCGACGGCACGCCCGGACAGAGCCGGGACGGCAGGGCTCGCCGAGCGGCATCGGCGGCCGTTGCCGGTTGTGGTGGTGCGAGGTTAGCCGGGTGGTGATGGCGGCCCAGGTCGCATCGTGCTGGTGGGAATGCCCAGCCAACCGCCGGATCGCCCTGCTCGGGCCAAGCCGTTGTCGGGTGAGAGGTGCTCGCCCACCTCATCGGGATGGCTGCTGGCAACACCGTCTCGACAGACCGTCACGAACTCGTCCGTCTCCCACACAGCCGCCGGTGGGTGAGCGAGCCAAGGCCGCGCTGGTCCACTTAGGTCAGACCTGCCAGGCCCGCCTCGCCGAAGCAACCGTCGCGCCTCGACCGCCGAACCATCGCCGAGCGCCCTCAACCCACCCAGGCGCACACCCCAACCCGCAACCTCCCGATCCGCACCCGAAGCATCCAACCCGCCCGGCCTCACCGTCCCGTGGCCCCGTCCGTCACCTCCCGCAGCAGGTCGGCGTGGCCGTTGTGCCGGGCGTACTCCGCGATCATCGACAGCAGCATCCACCGCAGCGAGAACGGTTCTCCCGTGGTCTTCCCGGTCCCCTGTGCGTCCAGCGACTCCGCCGCCGCCACGATTTCCCGGCTGCGGTCGCACTCCTCGTGCCACAAAGCCAGTGCCTCGGCGAAATCGCCGTCCAGGCGGTCGAAGTCCTGGTCTGGGTCGTCGTCCGAATAGTGCAGCAGCGGGATGTCCTCGCCGGCGAACTGGATGCGGAACCACCATCGTTCGCAGCCCGCCAGGTGCCGCACCAAGCCGTGCAGTGACATTGTGGACGGTGGGATCGCGCGCGTGGACACGGCTTCCTGGCTCAGGCCAGCGCACTTCAGCGCGAGGGTTTCACGGTGCCACTCCAGGTAGGCCAGCAGCGTCTCGCGTTCGCCCGCGACGCGGGGGATCGGCTCGCGGTCGCTCTCGGCGACCTTGGCCAGATGCTTCGGGGTCTGTGTCATGAGACGAGCGTCTCACCCGCCACCGACAATTTTCGGCACTGTGCGGCGAGGGCGGATGCACGGGACACCAGCCGTGCGCCGCAGTGGGCTAGCCCACATGGCGGGGGTGGGTAGCTGCAGAATCCGTTCCTGTCGATGCGGAATTCAGGTGAATTCCGGTGTTGATCAGCACACTCAGGCACGGTTTTCGGACGGTGTTGTCGCTCCGTCAGAGGTATCGTGATCGGCATTCCGGGGATTAATCTTCTCGGCGGCTCGCGGACGCCCGCTCCGCCGAACGGCGGGTGATTCGCGGGGCCGAACGCACGAATGAAACGGTGAATACAGAGCGCCATGGTCGGAGCGAGTGTGCCGATGGTCGAGTTGTCGATGTACAGCCACGCCGGTGGTCAACTCGACCGGCTGTGCCGGGCAGTGGGATTCGATCCGGAAGAACGCCGTCACCTGGAACTTCTCCGGTTGTTGCTCGGCGAGTCCGGGGAATTGACCGTGGACGCTCCGGCGCAGTTCCCGTGCAATGTGGCGGACGACACTACGCCCGTTGAATTCTCGGTCGCCTTCGACGCCAATGGCGAATGTGTGGTACGGGTTCTCGGCGAGACCGTCGGTGCCCCGGACCCGCGCGAGTTCCTCGCTCAGGTGGCCGACGAGTACGGCCTGGTCACCGACCGGCTCGACGCGGTGGCCGACCTCTTCCTCCCGCACGAGGAGCGCCGCGGGCCGTTCACGCTCTGGTACTCGCTGATCTTCCGCAACGGCTCCGCGCCGAAGATCAAGGTGTACCTGAACCCGCAGATCAGCGGCCCGACCATGGCGGACTCCCTGGTCAGCGAGGGGTTCCGGCGGCTGAATCTCGGCGAGGCGTTCGATCCGGTGGTCGAGCACGCGCTGCGCCGCGGCGAGCGCGACAACTTCACCTTCTTCGCGCTCGACCTCGACGACGACCCGCTGTCCCGGGTCAAGGTGTACGTCTCGCACGACGCCGCCGAGGCCGAGGACGCGGTGCGCGCGGCGGCGCTGGTGCCCGGTACGGACCCGATGCTGATCCGGGAATTCCTCGCCGTGCTCGGCGGCGGGAAAGGGCCCTTCGAAGGCCGTCCGCTGATTTCCAGTTATTCTTTTGTCGAAGGCATGGGCGGCACTCCGGGAAACTACAGTCTTTACCTCCCTATTCGAAGTTATGTGCCCGACGACGAGGTGGCCCGGGCGCGGGTGCACGCCATTCTCGCGCAGTACGACTTCGACCCGACAAAACTGGACAAAGCGCTGGCAGCGGTTTCGGAACGGCCGCTGCGCGATGGCGTCGGACTGATCGCGCACGTGTCGTTGCGAATGGGTGAGTTCGGTTCCGGAATCACGGTGTACCTGTCCTCCGAGGCTTATGCGGTAGCGCCGCCGAGAAAACGGCCGGTGCTCGGCCGGATGACCTGACGCGGTAGTTTTCGGCTGTCACCCACAACTGGAGGAAATACCCTGATGCGGACCTTCCCGCCGTACCGCTCCCAAGTCGTCGCCGAAATTCCGGTCACCACCCGTGCCGAACGGGAGCAGGCGCTCGCCGCGGCGGGCTACAACGCCTTCAACCTGCCCGCGAACAAGGTCAGCATCGACCTGCTCACCGACTCCGGCACCGGCGCGGTCTCCACCGCGCAGGAGGCCGCCGCGACCGCCGCGGACCGCTCCTACGCCGGGTCGGATTCGTTCTACCGCTTTCGCGACGCGCTGAGCGACCTCACCGGATACCCGCATCTCCTGCCGGTGCACCAGGGCCGCGCGGCCGAGCGCGTGCTGTTCTCCAGCGTGCTGGACAGCGGCCGGATCTCGGTCAGCAACACGCATTTCGACACCACCCGCGCGAACGTCGAACTGCTCGGCGCCCAGGCGATCGACCTGCCCTGCGCGGAATTCGGCGACCTGGACAGCCTCGAACCGTTCAAGGGCAACATCAACCTCGACGCACTGGAACGCCTGCTGACCAGCCCGGACGGCGCTCGCGTCGGCCAGGTGCTGCTGACCATCACCAACAACGGCGGCGGCGGGCAGCCGGTCTCGATGGCCAACCTGGCCGCGGCGGCGAAGCTCGCCCGGGCGCACGGCGTACCGGTTTTCCTTGACGCCGCACGGTTCGCGGAAAACGCGTGGCTGGTCATCCAGCGTGAGCCGGGCTATGCGGGCAAGACGCCGCGCGAGGTCGCGCGTGAGGCGTTCAGCCTGGTCGACGGCTGCGTCGCGAGCCTGAAAAAGGACGGCATCTCGCCGATGGGCGCGTTCATCGGCCTGACCGACCCGGAACTCGCCCAGACCTGCGAGACCAACCTGATCGCCACCGAGGGCTTCCGCACCTACGGCGGGCTGGGGGCGCACGACCTCGACCGCGTCGCCAAGGGCCTGCAGGAAGTCGTCGACCCGCACTATCTCGCCGCGCGCGCGGGCGAGGCCGCCCGGCTCGCGAAGCAGGCCAACGAGGCCGGCGTGGACATCGTGCAGCCGCCGGGCATCCACGCGCTCTACCTCAACGCCGGCCGGTTGCTGCCGCATCTGACCGCGTCGAGGTTCCCGGGCCACTCGCTGGCCTGCGAGCTGTACCTGGCGGGCGGGATCCGGTGCGTGGAACTGGGTTCGCTCTACCTCGGCACGCTCGACGAGCAGAACGAGTTGATCACCCCGGCCCCGTTCGAGCTGGTCCGGATGGCGCTGCCGCGGCGCGTGTACAGCCAGGGCCACTACGACTACGTGGCCGAAATCCTCGGCGACATCGCGAAGAACCCCGAGCGGGTGCCGGGCTACCGGATCGTCGAAGCGCCGAAGATCCTGCGGCACTTCAATCTCCGGATGGCCCCGGTCCACTGAGCGGTCCGCCAAGGAGTCCACTGAGGACAGACGAACGAGGGGGCTCCCCGCGCCGGGAACCCCCTCGCTGGCCGGAAAACCCCGGTCAGGCGGGCTGCGGAACCACCGTCATCGCGTGCTTCACCAGCCGGATCAGCGCGATCTTGCTCGAATCCCGCTGTCGCGCGTCGCACATCACGATCGGCACGCCGTCGGGCACCACGAGCGCCTCGCGGATCTCGTCGGGGGTGTAGCGCGGCGCGTTGTCGAAGCAGTTCACCGCCACGACGAACGGAATCTTGCGCCGCTCGAAGAAATCGACCGCCGCGAAGCTGGTCTCCAGCCGGCGCGTGTCCACCAGCACGACGGTGCCGATCGCGCCGCGCGCCAGGTCGTCCCACATGAACCAGAACCGTTCCTGGCCCGGGGTGCCGAACAGATACAGCACGTGCCGCGGCGAGATGGTGATCCGGCCGAAGTCGAGCGCGACCGTGGTGGTCTTCTTCTGCTCCACGCCGGAGAGGTCGTCGACGCCGGTGCTCGCCTCGGTCAGCACCTCCTCGGTGGACAGCGGCGGGATTTCGCTGACCGAGGCGACCATCGTGGTCTTCCCGGCGCCGAACCCGCCGGCGACGATGATCTTGACCGGGGTCGGCACCGACGCCGCGGCGTCTTCAGAGCTTGATGAGGCCATCGAGAACCGCCTGGAGAGTTTCGTGGTCCGGCACCTGGGCCGGCTGACGGGACGGGGCGCGGGTGATGACGAGGCCGCGGTCGATCAGGTCTCCGCACAGCACGCGCACGACGCCGAGCGGCAGCTTCACGTACACCGCGATCTCGGCGACCGACAGGGGTCTCCGGCACAGCTGCGTGATGGCGAGGTGTTCGGGGCCGAGCCCGACCGGGTCCGAGCCCTGTTGCAGGGTCATCACCTGGGTCGAGAGGTCGAGCTGGTGTTCGGACGGAGTCCGTCCGCTGGTGATCGTGTACGGCCGGACCAGCGGTCCGGCGGCCTCGTCGTACCAGCCGTCGTCGCTCATGTCGCCTCCCGCAGCAGGTTCGCGGCCTCGCGCGGCGCCGACGCCAGGTAGTCGCCCACGCGCTTGACCAGTCGGTTCATCTCGTACGCGATCATTTCGACATCGATGTCGGCCCCGGCGAGCACGGCGAGGCACGCGCCCTGCCCGGCGGCCGAGACGAACAGGTACCCGCGTTCCATCTCGATCATGTTCTGCAGCACCGGACCGCGGTTGAACTGCCTGCTCACGCCCTTGGCGAGGCTTTGCAGGCTGGAGGCGATGGCCGAGAGCTGGTCCGAGTCGTCCTTGCTCATCCCGGACGACTTGCCGAGCAGCAGGCCGTCGGCGGACAGCACGATGGCGTTCTGCGCGCCGACGACGCGGTTGACGACGTCGTCGAGCAGCCAGTTGAGATCAGGGGTGGAGTTCCCGTACTCGTTCATGCGGACAGACCCTGACTTTCGGTGTGATGAGGTGTTCGGTCGTTATGAGTCATTTTGCCCGCCTCGCGCCCGGCGGGTGCCCTTGTGGAACGCCATCAGCGTCCGCGCGGTGGTCTCGCCCGCGTTGGTCACGTCGAGGTTGTCGGCGGTGGGGTCGTCCTGCAGCTGGGCGACGAGGTTCTGCTGCGGCTGCCGGCGCGGGAGCCGGGGCCGGTCGTCGCCCTGCAGCCCGCTGAGATCCGGCTCGGCGGGTTCGCGCGGCGCGGCCGGGACGTCCGGGATCTGACCGGCGGACGGAGGATACGGCTCCGGGGTGCGCGGGTTCGGCGTTGGAAGCGGCCGGGCCGGGTACGGCCGCGGCGTCGGCTGCGGAGCCTCCGGGGCCGGTCGCTGTGCGGCGCTTTCCTGCGCGGGCGCGCCGACCTGGGCGAGCGCCGGGGCCTCGTCCGCGGGTTCGGACGCGTCCGCGTCGGCCAGGTGGTTCGACGGGATCAGCACGGTCGCCCGGGTGCCGCCGTAGCGCGACGGGTCGAAGGTGACCGTGATGCCCAGCCGGGACGCCAGCCGCGCGACCACGAACAGGCCGAGGCTGGAGTCCGCGCGCAGCGCCATCGCGTCGAATTCGGGCGCGTCGGCCATCATCGCGTTGGCCCACTCGCGCACGCCTTCCTTCATGCCCAGACCTTGGTCGGACACGTCGACCACGACGCCGCGCGCGACCATCCGGCTGGTCACCTCGACCTGCGAACCGGGCGGGGAGAACGACGTCGCGTTGTCGACCAGTTCGGCGACGAGGTGAATGGTGTCCGCGACCGCCGTGCCGACGATCGCGACGTCCGGCACCTGCTCGACCTGCACCCGCGAGTACTGCTCGGTTTCCGAGACGGCCGCGCGCAGCACCTCCATCAGCGAAACCGGTTTGCGCCAGCGCCGTCCGGGCTGCTTGCCGCCGAGGATGATCAGGTTCTCGGTGGTCCGCCGGGCGCGCGCGGCGAGGTGGTCGAGCTGGAACAGCGACGCCAGCTGGGTCGAGTTCTCTTCGCGGCTTTCCATTTCGTCCAAGATCTGCAGCTGCCGGTGCACCAGCACCTGGTTGCGGTGGGCGATGCCGAGGAACACGTTGTGCACGCCGCTGCGCGCCTTCGCCTCGCTCGCCGCCGCGTTGACCGCGGTGAGCTGCGCGGTGTTGAACGCCTCGGCCACCTGGCCGATCTCGTCCCGGCCGTGGTCCAGTTTCGGCAGCTCGGCCTCGATGTCCACCGGGTCGCCGTTCTTGAGCCTTCCGACGATGTTCGGCAGCCGGTTCCGCGCCAGGTCGAGCGAGTCGTTGCGCAGCCGCTCGAGCCGCGTCATCAGGGTCCGGTCGACGAGCGAACGCGACACCCGCACCGCGACGATGATCGCGGCCAGCGAGGCGAGCAGGGCCACGATGCTGCCGATGATGGCGTTGCGCAGCTGCGCGTTCCCGGAATCGATCGCGGCGGCGGAAACCTGGTCGGCCTGTTCGATGGTGAGCTGGTTCAGACCTTGGGCGACCTGCGCGGTCAGCGCGTGCCAGTCGCCCGCCGAGACCGGAACGCTGTTCTGGTCGCTGCTGGTCCACGGGCCGTGCTTGATCAGCGAGTCCTCGGCCGCGTTGAGCCGTTTCCACGCGTCGCTCGTCGAAAGCTGCTGGTAGTGCTGGCGCACCGCCGGTTCGAGGAACGGCGAGATCTGTGCCAGCTGCGTGCGGTAGTAGCCGACCAGCTGGGAGAACTGGACGAAGTCGTCCGGCGCGAAGGAGCCGCCGGAGAACGCGGCCGACACCAGCGACGTCTCGCGCGACATCAGGTCGCCCGCCCGGAAGAGCGAGGTCGCCGAGATCGCGCCCTGCACCGCGGTCGCGTCGGGGACGATGCGCGCCTGGGTGTCGAACAGCGTCGCCGCGGAGTCGAGGACGCCGTTGTAGTAGGCGTTGACCTGTGCGCGGTTGATGCTGCGGAAGTTGACCTGCGAGCGCAGCACGGGCAGCTGGTCGAGCTGCGCCTTCAGCGCGGTGACCTTGCTGGCGATCTCGTCCGGCGCGCTGGAGATGGTGGCCGCGAAGGCTTCCTGCAGGCCCTTCAGCTTGCCGTCGCTGTCCTGCTCCTGCTGCTGCAACTGCTGCGGTCCGGCGCTGGGGCTGTCGAGGTACTGCAGGGCGAGCTGACGCTCTTGCTGCAGCGACGACAGCGCGGTGAGCGCGGGGATCGAAACGTCACGCACCGAGCCCGCGACGAGCCGCACGTACAAGCCGTTGATGAAGAAGGCCGTAGCCAGCACCGCCCACAGCACGAGCAGGGTGATGCTCGGGATCAGGACCGTCCGGGTCAGCCTCTTCCGGATCGACTTGTCGTACGCCTTGCCGGGATCGTCCTTGGTCTCCACGATGATTCACGAACTCCTGGGTCACCCTCGGCGAGAGTGCGGACACGGCCGGGGAAGCGGACACGCCAGTGGGGTGCGAGTGGTCCTCGTCACGGAAATCTCGGATCACCCTTCGCAGGCCCACCGAACGGAACAGCCCCGGTTTCTATCACGAACGAGGGCCTCGTGGTTCCGCTGAACGAGCCGCTGAACGCCGTCTTGACGGCGATTACCGACGGTAGCGGCGAGGTTCTCCGACGTTTTCCGAGGCCCTGGCCCTGACTGCGGATTTCGGACCAGCGGGCTGGGCTGAATGAGTGATTCAAAAAGTGTCCGGAGACTCATCGGCGTCCCGCGCGGTGGAACATCGATTAATTGACATGTCGACAACAACTGTCCACTGTGGACTAATGCCGGACTCGCGGGGTCGGGCCGAGGAACGGGAGCAATTCGGTGCCGTCCTGGAGCGCGGCGAGAGTGCGCAGGACTCCGGCGCCGCCGGTGGCGACGTCAGCGGACAGTCGTAGCAGGCCGGTGCCGGGGAAGGCAAGGCCGCCGCGGAACGGGACCGCGTACCAGGAAAGCCGCGTCAGATGCCGGTCGATCGCGTCCTGGGTGCGCCGGTCCGGCGTGCTGCTGAAAGCCAATCCGGCGGCGAGCCCGCAGCGGCCGTTCAGCAAGCCGGGATGGAGCGCGAACTCCCCGCGGCACGCGACGCGCAGCGCGGGCAGGCTGCGAGCCGCCTTCGCGTCGAAGCGGTACCGCGCCAGTTGTTCGGTGACGATCAGGATTCCGGCGCTGCCGATCCCCGCTCCCCGGCGCGAACCCCGGTTGCCGTCGCGGACCGGCAGCGAGCCGTCCAGTGCCGGGACGCATTCCTCCAGATCGCGTTCGAGCGCCTGATCGGCGAACGCCAGCCAGGCCGGCTCGCCGGTGCGTTCGTAGAGGCGCAGGAACAGCAGCGCCGGGCCGGACCAGCCGTACAGCAGCCCAGCCTGCGCGGAGGCGCCCGGCGGTTCCGCGGTGTCCAGCGCCTCGGCGAGCCGGATGCCGATGTTCAGCGCCTGCCTGCCGAACTCGTTGTCCCCGCGGGTCGCGGCGAAATGCAGCCGGGTCAGGCCGATGCCGGCCAGGCCGCTCGCGAGATCGTGGCCGACGGTCTGGTCGACCAGCGCGCGCGAAGCGGCGAGAAGATCGCCCGCGGCCTTCCGGTAGCCGAATTCCTCCAGCACGTAAGCGATTCCGTGACTGCCGTCGTAGAAACCCGCGCGGCTGGGCGGGATCCCGTCGATCGCGTCGAGCAGCCACTGCTCGTGCTCGGGGAAGCGGCCGGCTCCCGCGACGTGCAGCGAATGCAGGACGCCCGCCGCGCCGGTGCCGAAGGTCGCTCCGCCGACGCGGAACTGCTCGATGTCGCCGGGGAACAGGCGATCCCGGCGCTCCGGGGTCGCGCACGCCAGCAGGGTCTCGGCGATCTGTTTGCGCACCAGGGTCCAATCGGGGCGGGGTTCGTCGAGTTCGGTGTGCGCCGACTCGGCTGGCGGCGCGATGCTGTCGGCATATCCGGCGGGCAGCGAGAACCGGCGTTGGGTCAGTTCGGCCGCCCAGCGGAGGCGTTCGGGCACCAGGTGATAGAGCGGAGCCAGCGGGAGGAACAGGCGCAGCCGCAGCGCGGTGTCGTCGCGGTCGAAACCGGTCAGCGACACCGTGCCGGTGCTGTCGACCAGGAGGTTGCGCGGGTTTTCGAGGGTGACGCCGCGTTCGGCGGCCTGTGCGACGATGCGGTCGACTTGCGCCAGCACGCACAGCGCCTGTTTGCGGTAGGCGGCGAGGTCGGTTTCCGGGCAGTCGCGGCGGGTGAGCGGGTAATTCCGGGTGAGCCAGACGTCCAGCGCCACGCCGGGCCGGTACTCCCGCACCAGGTAGTGGCGCTGTCCGGAGAGGTAGGCGTGGATTTTCGGGATGCCGCGGATTCCGGCGAGCCGCTGAAGGAGGTCGCGCTTGCGCTCGAGCCGCGCGACCGCGTCGACGCCGTCGCCGTCCAGTCCGGTGTAGGGCCAGGCTTCCTCGACGAGCACCTGCTCCCCGCCGCGTTCGGCCAGGTAGACGGCAGTGCCGTGGGCTTGGCGGAGTACTTCGGCGACCGGATGCGGCGGCGTCGGCGCGTCGGTGTACTCCGCGACGCAGTCGGGGATCCGGACCCAGTTCGGCACGGAGAACTCCGGGCCTCGCGGTGCCGGTTCGAGCGCGCTGCTCGGCCTGCGCAGGGCGGGCACGCGAGCGCCGCCGTGCTCGGTCCACAATTCGGTGAATCCACCGTAACGCACGTGAATCGGGCATTCCCCGCAGCGGAGCGCACCGTCGATATCCGGCCCTGGCTCGCCGGTGAGCAGTTCGGAAAGATCATCGAGGATCTGTTCGAGCGCGTTATTGTCGGCTGGATAAATAGTGGCCAGCGCACCGGTTCCGCCGGTGGTCGGGTATTCGGCGTTGCGATCGAGGAAAATCGACCGGGAACGCAGGTGCCGGTGGTGCAGCCGGTGGCTCCGGCAGTACTCGCGGACTCGGTCCAGTACTCGGTCGAGGTTGCCCGGGGCTGCGGAAATCTCTACTGTCCAGCCTTGTTCCGGCAAGGCGACGCCGGACGGGCGGAGATAGCGCCAGTGCTCGTTCTCCTCTGTTGTCCATAGTGGACTGTAGGGTGAGGCTGCCAGGTCGTCGGCGGATATTTCCCGTCGGCGGTCGAAGAACCACGGATCGGCGAGGCAGAATGCCTCGTGCCGGATGTTCATAAAAGTGGATCCTTCCGCGTTGCGCTACCCCGGTGCCCCGGTGACGGAAACCATTCCCGCACAGCTTCGCCGCCGCGCCAATCCGCCATTTCAGCGTTCGGCGGCCCAGGCGGGGCGAGGATAAATCCGGCACTGGCGAACCGAGGGTGATTTCCCGTCGCCCGGTCGAGCGGGTTTTCCGTGGCATTCGGGAATTGACGGAATGCCAGCGACCCGTTCCGGTGAACGTGGCCCCGGCCACCCCGTCCGACCCTCGCCCGTCCGGGCCGGCAGGCGAGGCGGGTACGTTGACCCCGGCGGGCAGAAGGAGGAACGGGTGATCGTCGGGTTCGCGATAGCCGTCGCTGGATGCGCGGCGCTCGTCGCGCTGTGGAGTTTCGTCCAGGCGGCGCGCAAAAAACTCCCGGACACCCCGTTGCTCGTCGCGCTCGCCGTGATCGAGCTGCTGCTGGTCGTCCAGCTCGTGATCGGGATCGTGCTGCTCGCCGGCGGCCACCATCCGGGCAGCCTCGCGACCTACCTCGCCTACCTGATCGGCTGCCTCGTGGTGCTGCCGGTCGGCGCGGCGTGGGCGCTGGCCGAGCAGAGCCGGTCGAGCACGGTCGTGCTCGGCATCGCCTGCCTGGCCATTCCGGTGATGGTGCTGCGACTGAACGAGGTGTGGAGTGGAGCAAGCGCGTAAGACGGCCACCGGCCCCGGCCGCGTCCTGGTCGCGGTGTACGCCATCTTCGCCCTCGCCGCGACCTCGCGGGCGGGCGTCCAGATCGGCACGAAGTTCCACGAGGCACCGCTGGCGTACCTGCTGTCGGCCTTCGCCGCACTGGTCTACATCCTGGCCACGATCGCGCTCGCCCGCGGCGGCCGGACGTGGTGGCGGATCGCGCTCGCCGCGTGCACGGTCGAGCTGCTGGGCGTGCTGACCGTCGGCACCCTGAGCATTTTCGACCGGCAGGCGTTCCCGGACGCCACGGTGTGGTCGGTGTACGGGCAGGGCTACCTCTTCATCCCGCTGGTGCTCCCGGTGATCGGCCTGTACTGGCTGCGCCGGACGCGGGACGCGGGCTGAGGAACAGTACGCGGAACTGTCCGTAGCGGCGGCGGTCGCGGAAGAACAGGTGGTCCCCGGCTACTTTCGCCGGTTCTGGTTCCCGGGCGAGGCCTTGATGATCGAGGCCCCGTCCCCACCGGAACCGCGGCGACGAAGCCGCAGAAACGAGAGACCATGCGTTTGCGCACCTGTTTGCTCGTGCTCGCTACCGCGCTCGGCCTAGCCGGATTCGCCGGTCAGGCCGCCGCTTCCAGCGGGCCGACCTCGACCCCGGCGATCATCGGCGGCGGCTACGCCTCCAACGCCCCGTGGGCCGCGCGGCTGTTCGTGAACGGGCAGCAGAACTGCACGGCCACGATCATCGCGCCGCAGTACATCCTCACCGCGAAGCACTGCGTCGCCTCCAGCGGGACCTACACCTTCCGCATCGGCAGCCTCGACCAGAGCAGCGGCGGCACGATGGCCACCGGTGCCGCGATCACGCGCTACCCCGGTGCCGCTGACCTGGCCATCGTGCGGCTGTCCAGCTCGGTGAACGCGACGTACTCGCCGCTCGGCACGTCGACCGACGTGCGCGCCGGGCAGACCGTGCAGGTGTACGGCTGGGGCGCGACGAGCCGCTGCGGTTCGGAGATCAACTGCCAGTCGCGGTACCTCAAGGTGGCCAACGTGCGCGTGACGACGCCGTCGTGCAGCGACTACGAAGGCGGCGTCGCGGTGTGCGCGACGTACGGCGACGGCATCACCGCGGGCGGCGACTCGGGCGGCCCGATGTTCGCGTCCGGACGGCAGGTGGGCGTCGCGTCGACCAGTGACCGGCAGAGCAGCACCGCCTACACCAACATCACGCGGTACCGCAGCTGGATCTCGCAGGTCGCGGGCGTCTGAGGTTTCCGCGCCTGAATTTGTCGGTGGTCCGGCCTAGGGTTGGTGGTGCGCAGCGCTTCCGTTGCGCGGAGGAGGAGAACCATGCCCGAGAAGCTGATCCCGGGGCCGGACCACCCGATCACCGTTGAGCCCAACCCCGCGCGGGTGGTGGTCAAGGTGGGCGAGAGAACGATCGCCGACACCACCCGCGCGCAGGTGCTGCGGGAGGCCAGCTATCCGCCGGTGCAGTACATCCCGCTGGAAGATGTCGACTTGGCGATGCTGTCGCCCACCGAACTCCGGACGCACTGCCCGTACAAGGGCGACGCGTCGTACTACAGCCTCGCCGCGGTGCCGGACGGCGAGAACGCGGTGTGGGTGTACGAGGAGCCGTACGACGCGGTGGCACCGATCAAGGGACACGTCGCGTTCTATCCGGACCGGGTGGAGATCGAGGAGGTCGGCTGAGGGCCCTTCGCTTCGCGGCTAGCGCTCGACCTCGAGCCAGGACGCCTCCCCGGCCTGCTGCAGTGCGTTCCACAGCAGGTTGAGCGGATGGCTGTCCGGGTACGAGGATCGTTCGCCGCGCCGGGCGAACACGCCGACGAGCAGTTCGAGTTTCGGCTCGATGTCGTCGACGAGCCCGATGGTGCGCAATCCGGAAGCGGCGTGCAGGCGATTTTCGCCCGCGGCCTCGCCGAGGCCCTGGGTGACGAGCATGCAGCCGTTGATCAGCCCGGAACGGAGCAGTTCGAATCCGTATTGCGCGGAGTCGATCTCGGCTACGATGTCGAGCCGGTTGCGGTAGTCGGAACCGAACCAGCCGCGCATAAAGTCGTTGATCACGCCGCCGCTGGGCACCACGAGCGGAAGCGTCGGCAATTGACTGGTGGCGACGGACTCCCCGGGTTTCGGAGTGTCCATATTGGTCACGATGCCGAGCCCGCTGCGCCGCCATTCGAGCACGTCGACGGAGTCGAGCGCGCTGGTCGTGACGACGCTGCCGCAGACCAGGTCGACGTCCTTGGCCAGCAGGCGGTCGATCAGGTCTTTGGTGCGCACGTGCACCACGTTCAGCTCGATGTCGCGGGCGCGGAACTGCTCGGCCACGAGATCGCCGGCGTGGGCGAGGCTGCCGAGGGTGTAGCGGGTCGCGCCGACGGTGAGCGTCCCGCCGAGTTCGCGACGGCATTCGTGAATGGTGTCCAGCCATTCGGTGAGCGTGCGGCGAGCTTGCTGTGCGACGGCGCGTCCAGTGTCGGTAAAAAGCACGTCCCGGCCGCGGCCCTGCCGGTGCAACAATGGTTCTCCGCACAATTCGGAGAAATTGCGGTTGAGAGTGTCGAGCTGTTTTTGCACACTGGACTGATCGCGGCCGAGCGTACGGGCCGCAGCGAGGGCGGTTCCGGTTTCCGCGACCGTGATCAGCGTGCGCAACTGGTCGAACGTCGTGTCGAGCAGGGCAGGCGACGAGCGCAGGAGCCTGCTGAGCACGTTGAACGACGGCGACCGGAACGGGCTGGGTGCGGACATCTGACAGGACTCGCCCTTCATTCGCTTCTCGGACGCCGGAGAGCTTATCCCGGCGTTGCTGATCTCGCGGCCAGTTAAAAAAATCTGTAGATAATATCGGCGAACCTGTGGACGGCGCAAGCAGTAGGCGAGAAACTGCGTGACGCTTGATTCGATTGCTGATCCAAGGAGTTCGACCGAAGTGAGTTCGTACGGTTCCACCGGTGCGCGACGCTCTCGCACCCTGACCGCAGGCCGGGGCGGGGGCGGTTCGGCGCGATGGTGCTGGTGGGAGGTGAGGGCCTGATCCGTCCGCTGGTGCGGGCCGCTGAGTGGTTCCGAGCGGTCTGCTGACGGCTGACCGGGATCGCCATGTCGTCGCTCATCAGCCGCGCTGGAATTTGGCTGGTCATCGGCCCTGGTATCGGCCGTGATGGTCCTCGCCGCGCACAACTGGGCGCGGGCGGTGCTGACGGTCTTCGGCCTGCGGGGCCGGATCGTCCTGGACCCGCCGCTGACCGCCTTCGTCGCGCTCGCGGTGCTGAGCCTGCTGGCGGTGCTGGTAGTGCGACGGCTGCCGGGCGCTAACGGCGGTCCGGGCGCGGAAGAGCGAGGTGATCGCTCGGAAGGCCGCGGCGTTCGGGGCCTGACGGTTCTCAAAGGGGACGCGGTGTGCGGGCGGCACGTCTGAGGGGTCGTGCCGCTCGGGAGCCGAGGTGGTGCCGAAGGGGCGACTGTGTTGGGGCAGTGGCTGAGGGCGGCGAACGCTTCGGTGGCAGCGTTGGGAGGGGCGTGGTTCGAGGGGGTGCGCTTGAGAGTGGCTGTTCGCGAGGCGTTGCTGGAGGGGCGGTGCCTCGACGATGGTGCTTGAGCTGGGCCTGTCTTCGAGGGCAGTTGCCGGGGAGGGTGACGCCCTTGAGAAGGAACGCGCGTGAGCGAGGGTGCCTGAGCTAGGCCTGTTTCGAGGGGGCCGTTGTCGGGGAGGGCAACGGCTCTGAGGAGGGAAACGCGCGGATGAAGGTGCTTGAGCCGGGTCGGTCTCGAGGGCGGTCGTCGGGGAGGGTGATGCCCTCGAGAAGGAGAGCGCGTGAGCGAGGGTGCCCGAGCTAGGCCTGTTTTGAGGGGCGTTGCTGGGAAGGGCGATGCCCCTGGGAAGGAACGCGCGTGAGCGAGGGTGCCTGAGCTAAGCCTGTTTCGAGGGGCGGTTGCCGGGGAGGGCGACGTTTCTCGGAAGGGGCGCGTGGGTGACGGCACCTGAGCCGGGTCCGTTTTGAGGGGCGTTGCGGGGAGGCGATGCCCCTGAGAAGGAACGCGAGGGTGCCTGAGCTGGGCCTGTTTCGAGGGGCGGTCGTCGGGGAGGGCGACGCTTCTCGGAATAGGGCGTGAGTGAAGGCACCTACGCCGGATCCGTTCGAGGGGGACGGACGCTGGCGAGAGGCAACGTCCCTGACGGGACTAGCGATCGCGCTTGCGGCGGGTCCGCGTGCGGGCCAACGCTCGAGGGAAGACGGCCGCTCGTGCGACGGTGGCTCTGTTGGGGAACGGTGTCGGACGGGCACCGTTCGAGGGGGCCAGTCGTCGGGGGCAGCGCTTGAGGGAAGCGCTGTCTAAGGGAGTGCCGTACGAGGGGGAGTTCCGCCTCGCCGTCTTATGGGCGGCGAGGCGGGACCCGCGTCACCGAGCTGCCGAACGGCGCGGCCGTTTGACCGTTGCGCAGTGATCCGGCCGATCGAATGGCTTTACGCCCCGAGGGTCGGCGGAGTCGGACGCATGCCGGTTTCCGGGTCGACGGCGGTGCCATCGTCGGCGAAGAGGTCTACATCCAGAACGTACTTGCGTTCATGCTCTTCGTCTTCTTCGTTCTTGCCCCGTTGGGCACCGGGCGCCGCCGCGCCGGACAGGCCTTTCCCGCCGGGGGCACCACGTTCCGCGGCGAGTCGGGAAGTCGCGCCTTCGCTCGCACCGGCACCGGACCGGGGTCCTGCCTCGCCGCCGATACGGCCGGAACTGCCGCCGGGTTTGCCGGAGCCACTACCTGGGCGTCCGGGACCGCCTTCGCTGCCGGGGCGTCCGGAGCCGCTGCCGACGCGGCCGGAACCCCCGGAACCACCGCCTAGGCGTTCGGAAATTCCGCCGAGACGTCCATCGCCGGGGCCGCCGATCGGGGTGATGCCGAATTCGTTCCCCGGGTTGGGTGCCGAGGGAAGCCTCGTTCCGCCGCGCCACGGGTTGTCCACGTTCGGCCCGGAGGCTGGCGGCGGGGTGTATCCGGAAGTGCTGGTGTGGTCGTTTCCCGTGCCAGGCAGGACATTCGCGGTCGAAGAGCTGGCCGGGGGAGCGCTGTAATGCGCGGCTCCCGGGCTGAACGTCGAGCCAGTCCCGCCAGGGGAATGGTGCTGGCCGCTGGGAGCAGTCGGACCGGGCTGGGGTTTCGTCTCGGCGGTGGGGTGCTGCTGGATGGTCACGTCGCCGCCGTCGTAAGCGCCGATTTTGCCGTAGTCGACCTTGAGCTGCTGGGTGTTGCCTTGGGTTTCCGAGGTGAATTTTTCGTACGTATCAAGGTTTTTCTGCTGCGCGGTGTCGTGCTCGATGAGCTTCGACATGACGTCCGCGTTCATCAGCCCGACCGTGGGCGTCGGGTCGGCGGTGGGTGCGGGCGGGATCGACGTCAGCTGATTCCGCAGGTTTTCGTGCATGGCGATGCCGGTGGCGTGAGTGTTTTCGTTGGCAGCGAAGGCTTGCTGCGCGTCGATCGCCGAGGCACGCACCTTGCGCAGGCGTTCGGCGACGAGGTCCGCGCCTTGGCCGGTCCAGGACCCCTCCAGCTTCGTCAACGTCCCGGACAGGTCCTGGCTGAGCGTTTCCAGTTCGCTGCCCACCTCGTGCGCGTAGGTCGCGCCCGTGTGCCAACTGCTGGGATCTGAGGCCTGTACCTCCTTGACGATGTCCTCGATCGGCACCGTCAGCTCCTGGTGCTTGTCCAGGTACTGCTTGATCGGCTCCCAGAATTTCATGTCACCGGCCGGCTTTCTGTTTCAGCGTGGTGATGACGTTGTCCGCGACGGAGACCGCGAGCGGGCATGGGTCGATCTTGTTGAGCTTGGTCTCGCCGGGCGCGGCTTCGACCATGAAGGAGAGCTGGTCGGTGACGCCCACGTTGACATCGCAGGAGTTCGTGATGGGGCCGGGCTGGGTGCTGTAGGCGACTGCGGGGAAGCCCTGGATGGGCGGGAGCACGTCGAAGCGTTTCATTTGCGGCCGGACGTTGGTGTAGACGTTGCTGAGGCCGTCGTTGTCCTTGCCGAAGAACGACAAACCGATCCGGGCGTGGGTGTCCGGGCTGATCCAGTCGCAGCTGGGGACCGCGGAATTGTCCGGCTTCCCGGGCACTGCCGAGCCGAGCTGAAAAGTGAGTTGCTCAGGAGTGAGTGCTTGGCAGGGGCCGTCGGAGAACACGGTGTCGGGGAGCGGGTTCTCGACCTTCGGGGCGCCACCGTAGGGCAGCGTCTGTGACGGCGGCGCGGTGGCCGGTGCCGAACTTGTCGCGGTGCCGTTGGTCGGCGTCGAACAGCCGGCGGCCAACGCGGCGAGGGCGAGCACTCCGACGATCGTGCGCGGGTTCATCCGAAATTCCCTCGAGAGCCGGTGGCGGGATTGGTTTTCCCGACAGCTGCCGCCTGGTCCTGGTCGCTCTGGCCGATCGCGGCCAGTGCTTTCCTGATCCGGTCGATCAGTTCGGTGACATAGGCCAGCTGCAAGTCGATGTGCCCGCCGCCATAGGAAAACGCGCCCAGTTTCCCGCTGCCGTCACCGACCATGGCGACGTGCATCGCCATGGTCGACGGGTCTTTCGAAGGCGGCTTCATGCTGCACAGGGTGGACACCTTGCGCTTCATTACTCCCAACCTGTCCTGGTAGCCGAGCAGCTCTTGAAGAACCTGCTTAGCGACGTCGATGTCCAGCGAAAACCCGTTCTTCGCAGGTCCGGGATCGGCGGGGTGCAAGATCGAGAACTCGACGTCCTCCCACACGCGAAGCCCTCCCCATGTTCGGTGTCATCAAATGCAGACAGCTAACAAAGTAGCTGATCACTCACTGCCTGTGTGACGTTCTCCGAAATGCGAAAAGTAACTAGACATAAATACTCTAGGCACAATTTCTATAAGACCCAAAGAATGCGCAGTACAGGCCTAAGACAACGCCCGCTTCCACACATCGACCGCACACCGGCACAGTCGGGCAGGCTCCACCGCCTCTGGGTCGAGCAGGTATTGCAGCGCGACGCCACGGAGCTGCCCGACGATGGCCACCGCGAGTTGTCCCGGGTCGGCATCGGCGCGGATGGTGCCTTCGGTGATGCCTGCGGAGATCTCCTGGCGCAGGTCTTCGCGGAAGGCTTGGTCGCGTTCGCGGAAGATCGGGGCCAGTTCCGGGGCGGTCATCGATTCCGCCCACAGCACCAGGAAAGCCCGGCTCGGCACGTCTGGCTGAGCTAGTTGCGCGAGGTATCCGTCGATCAGCCGCAGCAGTCGGTCCAGGCCGGGCGGCGCACCATGCAGGTCGGGGACGAAACCGGTTTGCGTGGTGCGGGCGAGGTGTTCCAGCAGCGCCTGTTTGCTGCCGAAGTGGTGGGTGACCAAGCCGCGGCTGTACCCGGCGCGCTCGCCGACGCGGGCCAGGGTTACGGCGCGCACGCCTTCCTCGACGACCAGCTCGGCGGCGGCTTCCAGCAAAGCGGCCGACGCCTGGGTACGGCGTTCCTGCTGGGTGCGGCGCGGCGTGGTCACGGGAAGAAACCCTACAACATACTTGCCAGCCAACAAGCAAGTCTGCGTAGAGTGTGGACACCGAGAGGGAGGAAGTCCGATGACCGCAGTTTTCGTCCACGGCAATCCGGAAACCGCCGCGGTGTGGGAGCGGTTGCTCGCTGAGCTGGGCGATCGATCGACGGTGTGCCTGTCCCCGCCCGGATTCGGCGCCCCGTGGCCGGAAGGGTTCGGTGCGACGGCTGTTGAGTATCGCGACTGGCTGATCGCTGAGCTGGAGAAGTTCCCCGAACCGGTCGATCTGGTCGGGCACGACTGGGGCGGCGCGCATGTGCTCAACGCCGTCATGGCCCGTCCGGAGCTGGTGCGCACCTGGGCCAGCGACACCGCGGGCGCGTTCGACCCGGATTACGTCTGGCACGACCTCGCGCAGGGGTGGCAGAAACCGGGCGTCGGCGAGGAATCCGTAGCGGCGATGTTCGGTGCGCCGGCGGAAAAGCGGGCTGAGCGGTTGGTGCTCGGCGGAATGCACGAAGCGGTGGCCGCCAAGGTCGCCGCGGGGATGAACGACGACATGGCCCGCGCGGTGCTCCCGCTCTACCGGTCCGCGGCGCAGCCGGCGATCGCGGAGTTCGGCCGGGATCTCGAACGCGCGGCGGAGCGTCCGGGGCTCGTCGTGCTCGCGACCGAGGACCACTTTGTCGGGACGGACGAGCAACGCCGCCGGTCGGCGCGGCGGGCCGGGGCGAAGGTCGCCGTGCTGGAGGGGCTTGGGCACTGGTGGATGACGCAGGACCCGGTCCAGGGGGCACGAATCCTCACGGAGTTCTGGGAAGCATCCGCCTGAGTGCCAGCTAGTGATGCAGGTCACATATGGTCGATGTCCAGGCGCCGCCGCCGTCTCCGACCACTCCCCGTAAGACCCCGAAACCACGAGGAGCAAGACGATGAAGTTCCTGATCAGCCTGCACATCAACCAGTCCGTTCTCGACGCGCTGACCGACGAGGAGAAGGAAGCGCTCGGCAACGGCGTCAACGCGTTCATGGAGTCGACGAAGAAGTCCGGCGAGCTGATCGCCGCCCAGGCGCTGGCGGATCCGTCGCAGGCGGCGGTGGTGTCGGTGCGGAATGGCCAGCCGGTGGTGACTGACGGGCCGTTCCTTGAGTCCAAGGAGTTCCTCGGCGGCTACTACCTCCTCGACGTCGAGAGCAAGGAGCGCGCGATCGAGCTGGCCGCGCAGGTTCCGGACGCCGCGATCGAGGGGCTCGGCGTGGAGGTGCGCCAGGTGATGTTTTCGGAAGGACAATTGGAGGCGTGACTTCTCCTTCCGTCGAGGACCTGCTGCGCGAACTCGTGCCGCAGGTCCTTGGCGCGCTGGTGCGCCGGTATGGCCAGTTCGAGGGCTGCGAGGACGCGGTGCAGGAGGCGGTCCTCGCGGCTTCGCAGCAGTGGCCGGTCGAAGGCGTGCCGGACAATCCGCGCGGCTGGCTGTCGACGGTCGCGTCCCGGCGCTATATCGACCAGCTGCGCAGCGACCAGGCGCGCCGCGAGCGGGAGCTGGCGAACGCCGTCGAGGCCGCGCCGGAGGTGCCGGACACCGACGACACCCTGCTCCTGCTGTTCCTGTGCTGCCATCCGGCGCTGACCCCGGCGTCGCAGACCGCGTTGACCTTGCGCGCGGTCGGCGGGCTGACCACGGCCGAGATCGCCCGCGCGTTTCTGGTGCCGGAGGGCACGATGGCCGCCCGGATCAGCCGGGCCAAACAGCGGATCAAGGCGGCGGGCAGCTCGTTCCCCGGCACGGAAGGACCGGAGCGGCTGGCTGTCGTCCTGCAGGTGCTTTACCTGATTTTCAACGAGGGTTACACCGCGTCCTCCGGTAGCGACTTGCACCGCGCTGACCTGGCCTACGAGGCAATTCGCCTGGCCAGGATGGTGCACGCGCGGCTGCCGGACGACAGCGAGGTGACCGGTCTGCTCGCGCTGATGCTGCTGACCCACGCTCGCCGGACGGCTCGCACGACGCCGTCCGGCGACCTGGTTCCGTTGGCGGATCAGGACCGCACGACGTGGGATCGCGCGATGCTCGACGAGGGCACTGAGCTGGCGAAAGCGTCACTGGCGGGTCCGCAGCTGGGGCCGTATCAGCTGCAGGCGGCCATCGCCGCGACGCACGCGGACGCGGCGACCGCGGAAGAGACCAACTGGCGGCAGGTGCACGCGCTTTACCTGATCCTGGAACGGATCGCGCCCAATCCGGTGGTGACGCTGAACCGGGCGATCGCGCTCTCGGAAACCGAGGGGCCGAATGCCGGGCTCGCGTTGTTGTCCACATTGGACGATGAGGAACGGATGGCGGGGCATCACCGGTTGCTCTCGGTGCGGGCGCATTTGCTGGAGAAAGCCGGGGATCTGCCTGGCGCGTACGAGAACTACCGGCTGGCGGCCAAGGCGACGGCGAGTATCGCGGAGCAGCGTTTCCTGACGGCTCGGGCCAGCCGGGTGAAGCCGCGCCCGTAACGGGCTGCCTTGGCCCGGCGCCGCGTGGAAGGTCAGCGTTCGGTGAGCTGATCCGTCGCGTGCTGGTAGGCGTCGGCGGCTCGGGCGAAGTAGTCGAACAGAACCGCCACCTCTTCCGGACGGTAGCCGCGCAGGATCTCGCCGATGCTGGCGCGAGCTGGGGCGAGCGCCTGGTCCAGCCCCTCGGGCTGGTGAAGCGGCTGGACGACGACCTTGCGCCGGTCGTCGGGGTCCGGGGCGCGGCGGACGTAGCCGCCCTCTTCGAGGCGGTCGACCAGACGGGTGGTCGGGCCGGTGGTCAGTCCGGCCATGCGGCCCAGCTCGCTGGGGGTCATCGCGCCGTGCAGTTCGAGGATGTTCAGCGCGTACAGGTCGGTCGCTCCCAGCCCGACAGCTCGCGCGCTGGCTTGGGAGTGCAGCAGCACGGCGCTCAAGTAGCGCCGGTAGACCGCTGACGGATCCTCGGCTGTTGACATCCCGGCTCCTTCCCCATAATCTCTTCCTCAACGAAGAGAAATCTTCAACGCAGTTACTTCTCTGACGAAGATACCATGGGGAGACATCATGAACGCACTGGACACCGACGTCACCGCCCTCACTGCCGTGCTGGATCGGCTGGTCGCCGCGTGGAATAGCGCGGACGGTGCCGCGTACGCCGCGGAGTTCACGTCCGACGCCACCTACATCACCTATGTCGGCACCATCTAACAGGGCGCGGATGAGATCGGCCGGGCGCACCAAGCGCTCTTCGACAGCTTCGTCAAGGGCACGCGGCTGTCTCACGAGGTGCTGAGCATTCGCCGCGTCGGACCCGACTCGGCGCTCGTCGTCACCCGGGGCGCGACCAGCAAGGGCTCGAAGCCCGCTGAGCTGAACAAGGTCCAGACCTACAGCCTGGTCCGCACCGCGGCCGGGTGGAAGGTCGCGGCCTTCCAGAACACGAAGCGCAAGCCGTTGCTGGAGGCGGTGTCCTTCAAGTTCCAGCCGGCGAGCAAACCGGCCGCCGCCTGACCGGGCGAGATAGCACAAGGACCGCGCAAGGAGCGCCATGTCTTCGCTCGCTGTCGTCGCCGCGACCGGGCGCACCGGCCGGCTCGTCGTCGAACACGCTTTGGCCGCCGGGCACGAGGCAGTGGTTTCCGCGCTCGGCTCGACCGGCCGCGGCCCCACCACCGTTTATTCCGCCGGGACCGCTGGCATCGTCTCGGCGTTGCCGCCCGGCGCGCGGCTGGTGGTGATCTCCTCCGCCGGTCTCGCGACGCCGCCGGACGCCGGGCCGGGCGCGCGGGCGGTCGCCCGGATCCTGCGCTGGGTGCTGCGGCATCCGTATGCGGACATGGCGCGGATGGAGAAGTTGCTGGCTCGCACCGGGCTCGCGTGGACCGCGGTGCGCCCGAGCGGGCTGACCGACCGGCCGGGGACTGGCCGTCCCCGGGTTTCCATCGGCTCCGCCGAACGTGTCGGCCCGCGCACGGCTCGAGCCGATTTGGCCGCGTACGTGGTGGATCATCTCGACGATCCGCGGGTTTTCGGCCGGGTGGTCGCGGTCTCGTCGTAGCGGGTAGCTTCGCGGGGTGTCTCCTACGGTGCCTGCCGAGGTCATGCGCGTCTCGATCGTGGACCGGCTGTTCGCCCGCGCCGACGACGAACGGCCGCTGTTCACTCACCAAGACCACAACCGCGGCGTCGAGCACACGGTGACGTGGGCGGAGTTCGCCGCCGAAGTCCGCGTCGTGGCCGGGGAATTGCGCCGGGTCGCGGAGCCGGGCGAGCGCGTCGCGATCCTCGCCGGACAGGAACTCGCTTACCCGCTGGCGTTTTTCGGCGCTCTCGCCGCCGGGATGGTCGCCGTTCCGCTGATGCTGCCGGGCAACCGCGCGCAGGCCGACCGGCTCGCTGGGGTCCTCGCCGACTCCGGTGCGCGAGTGTGGGCGACGTCGTCGGCGGTCGCGGCGAAGGTGCGCGAGTTCAGCGATCCCGGCGCTCTCGTGGTGGTCGACGAGCTGTCCGGACCCGGCATCGACCCCGTCCGCGTGGCCCCGGAAAGCCCGGCCTACCTGCAGTACACGTCCGGGTCGACGCGCGAACCGGCGGGCGCGGTGATCCCGCACCGGGCGATCGTCGCGGCCTGCTGGCAGGCCAGCCAGGCCTATGCCTCTGACGAGCAGACGACCTGCGCCGGCTGGATCCCGTTCTTCCACGACATGGGCCTGATCCAGCTGCTGTGCCTGCCGGTTTACGTCGGCGGCCGCTCGGTGTTCATGTCTCCGGCGGAGTTCGTGCACCGGCCGCAACGCTGGCTGCGGCAGATGTCGGACTACCCGGCCGTCTTCACCGCCGCCCCGAATTTCGCCTATGACCTGGCCGCAGAGGTCGGTGCAGAAGAGGACCTCGATCTCTCGGACGTCCGGGTCGCGCTCAACGGAGCCGAGCCCGTCCGGCCGCGCACGGTCGAGCGGTTCCACGAAGTGTTTGGCCCGCGCGGGTTCCGCCCGGAAGCGCATCGGCCGTCGTACGGACTGGCCGAGGCCACGGTGTACGTCGCGAGCGCGGGAGAAGAAGGGCCGCGCGGCGCGGTGCTCGATCGGGAAGCCCTGGCTCAGGGCCGTGTCGTCGAAACGCCGGACGGCCAGCCGGTCATGTCGGTGGGGCGGCCGGTCGGGCAGCTCGTCCGGATCGTCCACGACGGACACGAGCAGCCCGAGGGCGAGGTCGGCGAGATCTGGGTGCACGGCCCGAACGTCGCGTCCGGCTACTGGGGCCGCGGCGACGTGGACGCGTTCGGCGGCGTCCTCGACGGGCTCGACGGCTGGCTGCGCACCGGCGACCTCGGGGTGTTCCACCGCGGCGACCTCTACGTCACCGGCAGGCTCAAGGACCTGATCGTCGTCGACGGCCGCAACTTCCACCCGCAGGACCTCGAAGCGGCGGCGGGCGAGGCGCATCCGGCGATCCGCCGCGACCGGGTCGCCGCGTTCGGCGTCGCCGACGAACAGGGCGAGGGCGCGATGGTGGTCGCGGAATGGGCCCGCGACGCCGAAGCCGAGGTCAAGGACGTGACCCGGGCCGTGCTGCGAGCGGTGTCGAGAGAGCACGATCTCACGCTCCGTGCGGTACGCCTGGTCCCTTCTGGCGGACTTCCGCGCACTTCCAGCGGGAAGGTCGCCCGGTCGGCCGCCAAGGCGCGTTACGGTGGCGTCCGTGGGTGATCACTGCGCCGAGGTCACGAAGGTCGTCAGCGACACCTTCCGGCTCGACCCGGCCCTCGTCGTGCCCGACGCTCCGCTGGAGGAGCTCGGCATCGACTCGAAGGGCCGGATCCGGCTTCTCGCGGCGCTGGAGATCTACTACGACGTGTCGATCGATCTGGACGAGCTCGATCGGTTCACCGACGTGGAATCCGTGGCGGACGTGCTCGCGGAGGCACTGGCAGCTAGCCGAGCTGAGGAGAAGCACTGAAATGAGCGGTGGGGGCGGGTACACCGCGACAACCGAAGCGTTGTCGAAGGCGTCGAAGAAGATCGGTGACCTGGCGGAGAAACTCCTTGACGACAACCCGGATCTGGAGAAATCCGAGCTGACGAAGGAGAAGTTCGGCCGGGTGCACCAGGCACACGCCGACAAGTACCTCGAAGGGGCCAAGCAGCTGTGGGACGCGGTCTCCGGCTACAGCAAGGCCCTCGAATCGTTCGGCACGAACATCAGCACCGCCGGGTCTGCCTACGGCAAGAACGAGGACAACCAGTCCGGGGTCATCACCAAGACCGGCAACGGCGTCGACGGGATCCTCTGATGGCGGACGACAAGCAGCCTAAGACGTGGGCGGATGTCAAGAAACTGCTCGACAACTCGGCAGTGCCGCCGGAGATGAAGGACGGGCTGCTCCGGGCGTGGGTGAACGAGCACCCGCGCCCCGAGGGCGAAGAGGGCCAGGACGTCGCGAAGTACATCAAGGCGTACGGGCGGACATTCTTCCCCATCCCGAGCAACCCGTTCGCGGCGCCGAGCGGTGGCCCGAAGCTCGAGCAGATCTACGAAGAGGCCCGGCAGAAGGGCCAGCAGAACAGCTACAACCAGGACGAGAAGAAGAAGGAAGTCGACAAGGGCAAGGGCGAGCTCGACAAAAAGCAGCCGCCCGCCCCCGGCGAGGGCAAGGACGCCGCGGCCACCGGCACGAAGACGTCCGACGAACTCTTCGACCCCGCGGCGGCCGCACTGCGGGTGTTCGAGACCTTCGGCGGGCTGCTCGAGAAGATTCCCGACGACTGCAAGGGAAACACCCGCAAGCTCGACCTCGACAAGGACATCCGCGGACCGTTCGACGAGCAGCGCGGGATCAGCTTCGAGGGATTCATCAACGACGCCATGCATTTCAAGCACGGCTCGGAAACGGTGAAGTCGACGCTGACCGAGACGGGAACCGAACTCGGCACCCTGTTCGGCACCTGGACCGGAGCCGGAGCCGACGCCGCGTCGGACCGGTACAACGAGAGCATCCAGAAGAAGGCCGCGAAGCTGGGGGACGACCTCAGCCACGCCAGCGAAGCGACGCTGCACACCACGAAAACGCTGTTCGACCTGTGCAAGGGGAAGGCCGACCAGGTCATCGCGCTCTATCGCGATCAGGTCGGCAAGGCCGACTACACGATGGCGCAGAAGGTCATCGCGGTCGCCAACGGCGAGCACGGCAGCATCGACGACCTGGCCCAGATCGCCGGCTGGATGGACTACAACTTCGGCACCAACCTGGTCGACACCCTCAACGACCAGGGCTGCTGCAACGACGACGAGATCCAGAGCCACGGCAAGGACCTCGCCAAGCAGTGGATCATGAACCAGTTCAACCCCGACATGTGGGACACCATCTACCTGGGGTTCGAGAAGGCCTGCAAAGACGCCAAGGACCTCGTCGACAAGGCTTATGACGCCCTCGACAAGGAAATGGGCAAGATCAAGAACAAGTTCGAGGGCGCGAAGGACGGCGGGGCCGGTGGCTCGGGCGGTCCGGGTGGTCCTGGGGGTGGCGGTCCCGGCGGTGGCGGTCAGGGGCCGGGTGGTGGCGGTCAGGGACCGGGCGGCAAAGGGCCGGGTGGCCAGGGCGGCGGCTACGGCGGGGGCCAGGGCGGTTCGGGCGGCGGTTCGGGCGGTGGCTACGGCGGCGGAACCGGTGGGGGAACCGGGGGCGGGTCCGGTTCGGACACGCCGCAGGGCGACCACCCCGGCGGCTCTGGCGGCGGCTTCGGCGGGGGCACTGGAGGCGGCACTGGAGGCGGGTCCGGTTCGGGCGGCGGGTCCGGCAGTGGTTCCGGTGGGGGCGGCGGGAAGGTTCCCGACCTCGACGTTCCGTCCGATTCGCCGGGCGGCGGCCCGCTCGGCGGGGGCTCTGGCGGCGGTCCCGGTGGCGGGACTGGCGGCGGCGGACCGGTGGACGGTCCGCCGATCAAGACCGATTCCGGCGGCGGTTCCGGCCCTGGCGGGTCCGGTCCGGGTGGCTCTGGTCCGGGCGGTTCCGGTCCCGGTGGTGGACAGGACCAGCACCAGTCCGAGGAAGAGGCCCGGCAGAAGGCCGAGCAGGAGGCCAAGCAGAAGGCTCAGGCGGAGGCCAAGCAAAAGGCCGAAGCCGCGATGGAGTCGTTGAAGAAAGACTCGCTGGGCAGCCACGGCGGGGGCAGCCTCGGCGGACCGGGTGGTTCTGGCGATCCCGGCTCGACCGGCGGCGACGGCAAGGGCCCGGACGGCAAGGGGCCAGACGACAAGGGGCCGGACGGCAAGGTCCCGGACGACAAGATCCCCGGTGACAAGGGCG
This sequence comes from Amycolatopsis sp. NPDC104775, assembly GCF_055583325.1. Taxonomy (NCBI): domain Bacteria; kingdom Bacillati; phylum Actinomycetota; class Actinomycetes; order Pseudonocardiales; family Pseudonocardiaceae; genus Amycolatopsis; species Amycolatopsis sp. NPDC104775. The sequence goes on along the minus strand of NZ_JBVJOE010000003.1, from coordinate 874,323 downwards.
GCGGCGGTTCCCCTGGCGGCGGCGGTCCGGTCGACGGCCCGCCGATCAAGACCGACCCCGCCGACGGCGGACCCGGCGGCGACGACAAGCCCGGCGGTGACGACGGCAAGGGCCATGACGGCAAGCCGGGCGACGACAAGCCCGGTGACGACAAGAATCACGACGGCAAACCCGACGACGGCAAGCCGGGTGACCACGACGGCAAGCCAGGCGACGACAAGGGCCACGACGGCAAGCCCGACGAAGACGGCCGGGATGTCCTCAAGGTCAAGCAGGGCGACAAGACGTTCGAGATGTCCGAGCCGGACCACGACGGCAAGATGGACATCAAGATCGGCGAGGGTTCCGGGCCGGTCAAGGACTTCAAGATCGACTGGTCCGACGACAAACCCGGGCACGACGACAGTGCCGGGCAGCATGGCCCCGACGAGGTCCACCACCCCGGGCCGGACGGCAAGATCCACCTGCGCGACGGCGATGTGAAGATCACCGCCGAGCGTCCGGACGGGCCGGACGGGCCGACCGTCGTCACGGTCGACGACGGCAAGGGCAACCCCACGACGTACACCCTCGGCGAGGAGGACAAGCCGCAGGGCGTGCGCCCGATCGACCACGTCCCGCAGATGCCCGACGACACCACCGGCCGGCACCACGCGGGCGACGGTCCCGGCCAGCATGGGGACGACGGTCCCGGCAAACCCGCTGGTGACCACAAGGGCCCGGAAGGTCCTGGACACGGCGGAGCCAGCCCCGGCGGCAGCCACTCGGCGCCGGTGCACCCGATGGAGGGCGGCCCCGGTCCGGAAATCTCGCACACTGGCGGTCCGGGCGGCGCTCATTCGGTGCCGTCGCACTCGGGTGATCCAGTTGGTGGGCAGCCGTTGCATCACGGTGTCCCGGGCGGCGGTCCGGGTCCGGAGATCTCGCACACTGGCGGTCCGGGCGTGCCCGCGGGCGCACCGAGCGCTTCGCTGCACGGCGGCCCCATGGTCGGCGTCGACAGCACGCCGGTGTCCGGCACCCACACCGGCGGCGGGTTCTCGTCGCTAGCGGGGGACCACGCCGGTCAGCCGGGCCAGTCCGGCAGTTCCGGAATGCCCGGCATGGGCCCGATGGGCGGCGGGCAAGGCGGTGGCGGCGGCGGTGGCGACACCGAACGGCGCGCGGCGTATCGCGTGGAGGGCGCGGTCTTCGACAACCTCGGCGAGCCCGCCAGCCGGATCACTGGTTCACTCGACGATGACGACGACGCGCCGATCATCCGGACCAGGTAGGAGCCACGCATGAGCGACACCGCCGCGATGAAGGCCGAACTGGACGCGCTGGTCCGGGAGCAGGCTGACCGCAGGGCCCTGCGCGAGCAGAAGGCCGAGGAGGTCAAGGCGCAGTCCCAGGAGTACATGACGAAGCAGGTGCAGGCGGCCGAACGGTACGTCCAGCACCGGCGGGAAATGGGGAAGCGCAAGACCAAGTCCGGATGGAGCACGGACCGGCCGAGCACCGAACCGCCCTCGGCGTTCGATTCCGACGAGTTCGGCAACGAGCCCGGTTCGGCGTCCCCGTTCGCGGTGACCCCGAACCAGCCCGCGTTGCGGAGCGAGACTCCGCGCCGTCCGACGCGCCGCCCACGCCCGGTGGAAGACGACGAGGACGACGACGCCTTCCTCAACAACCGTTGGCGCGATTGAGGTTCTGACCCGGGAGGGGGCTGGTGCGCCCCCTTCCGGCGGTCAGGCTCGGACCAGCATTTTCCCGACGTTGTCCCCTCGCAGCATCCCGAGGAACGCGTCCACGATGCTGGAAAATCCTTCTGCCACAGTCTCGTTGACGAGCACCTGGCCGCTGCGGACGTGCGGGATCAGGAATTCCTCGAACTCCTCGCGTGCGTCGAGGTGGTTGCGCACCAGAAACCCTTCGATCCGAAGGCTTTTCCCGACTACATCGAACAAGTTGTGCGGCGCGCTCGGCGGTATGCGCAGGCTGTTGTACTGCGCGACTGAACCGCACCAGGCGACCCGGCCGCGCTCGCGCAGGGCGTCGATCGCGGCGGCCAGGTGGTCGCCGCCGACGTTGTCGAAGTACACGTCGATGCCGTCCGGGGCCGCTTTCGCGAGCAGGTCAGTGACCGGGCCGTCGTGGTAGTTGAAAGCGGCGTCGAAACCAAGGTCTCGGGTCACTTGTTCGACCTTCGCCGCGGAACCGGCGCTGCCGACGATCCGTCCCGCGCCGAGCAATCGCGCGATCTGCCCGGCCGCGCTGCCCACCGCACCGGCCGCTGCCGAGATGAACACGTCATCGCCAGGGCGGACCCGCGCGATCCGGGTCAGGCCGACGTACGCGGTCAGCCCGGTCCCGCCGAGAATGCCGAGGTAGGCGCTGAGCGGGACGCCATCCGCCGGGGTGATCTTCCGGACGTCGGCGGGGGTGAGGACGGCGTGGGTGGCCCAGCCGTGCCGGTGGAACACCGTGGTGCCAACCGGTAAGGCAGGTTCTTTCGACTCGACCACCTCGCCGATCGTGCGCCCCTCCAGGCCCGCGCCGAGTTCCCAGCCGCCCCATTCCATGAACTCACGCATGTAGGGATCGACGGACAGGTAACGGTTTTCGACCAGCACCTGTCCGTCGGCGAGGTCCGGCAGCGGCTGGGTGACGAACTCGAAGTCGGTGGCGCTTGGCGCGCCCTCGGGGCGGCGGACCTGGCGGACAGCGGTCAGGGACACGGGATCTCCTTAGCGAACGGCTCTGACCAGCAACTTAGGCTCGTCGAGACCGCTGTGGCAGACCTTCGGATCGATGGACCGCGGCAATCCATGAATGCCGCTCATGGTTCCGGCTAGGCTGGCCGGATGGATGCTGCCGACCTCACGCCTGGCGAGCTGCGCCTTCTGCTCGCGGTGGAGCGGACCGGCAGCTTCACCGCCGCTGCCGCCGAGCTGAGCCTCACCCAGTCCGCGGTCTCGCACGCCGTCCGGACCTGCGAACGCAAGGTCGGCGCCGTCCTCTTCGACCGCGGCCGGACCGGTGCCCGCCCCACCGCGGCCGGTGCCCGCGCGCTCGTGCACGCCCGGCTGATCCTGCGTCAGCTCGACGTTCTCCGCGCCGAAGCCCGCGGCGCGGCAGCCGGAACCCTCACCGGCCCACTGCGGATCGCCGCCTTCCGCAGCGCTGCCGCGCACCTCCTGCCCGCGGCGCTGGAACGCTTGACCGCCAGGCATTCCGGCCTGCACCCGCAGGTCCTGATCGTCCCCGAACTGGGCCGCGGCACCGCGGGCGAGGTCGCCGACGGACGCGCGGACGTCGCCATCGCCACCCTCGGCGAAGACGAAACCCCGCCGGCCGGGCTGGTCGCCGGAGAACTATTCCGGGAGCCCTACTTCCGGGTCAACCCGCCCGGCCAGGCCGATCCGCGTGGCCTGCCGCTGCTCGACTGGCCGGAAAACTGCTCGTCCTACACCCGGTCCTGGTGGGCTCGGCAAGAGTGGCTGCCGCCGGCGAAAATGGAGGTCGCCGACGACGGGGTGGTTCTTTCCATGGTGGCGCAAGGGATCGGCATGGCGATTCTGCCGGAACTGACCCTCGTCGCCGCCCCGCCGGGAGTCGAGGTCCTCCCGATCGCCGACCCGCCCACCCGGCGAATCGGTTACGTCGCCACTTACGCCGGTGCGCACTCTCTCGCGGTGCGCGAACTGGTCCAGGAATTGCGGGCGGTGGCCGCGATGCGGGCCGCCAGCGAAGGCGTGCGCTCAAGCGGGGTCAGTGCACCGGAGTGAGGTGTTCCCGGCCGATCACTTCGCGGTAGTGCCGGACAGTCAGGTCGAGCCCGGAGATCTCGTAGTGGTAATTGCCGTTGTCTGCGGTGAATCCGGTGGCAGTCCGCGCGGCCGGGAGCGAGATGTGATTGTCCACTGTGGTCGGCTTGCCGTCGTTGACCCGGCCGTCGTAGTGGTAGGAGCCGTCCGAGCCGACGCAGATCGTCACGGTGTGCTTGCCGGTGTTGTACTTGGCCACCAGCCCGGCACCGGAGCCGGAAAGCCATCGAGCCGCTTCCTCCGGACACGGCGTCGCGGCCGAGGTTTGCGCGGGTTGCTGAAACTGCGAAGAGATCTTAGCGAGAAGGCTGCTGCCGTAGACGAGCGCCAGGAAGGCGAAAACCGCCAGGACGAGCCACGGGACTACGCGGCGTTTCCTCCGTCGCGGAACGAACGGTCGCGGGGTGTAGGACGGGGGCTTCGGCGGCGAAGGCGGCCGCGCCGTCGGTCGTGGAGGCACCGGGGCCAGCGCGATCGTCGGCCGCTCCGGTTCGGCGTGTTTCGAGTCCACGAACGCGACGGTTTCCTCGGCCGCGATCGCGAGCGGAAGATGGTCGGGGAGAGCCAGTTCTCCGGTCGCGCTGCCCGCCTCCCGGCCGCAGACCCGGCACACCGACTGTTGCGCGAAGTTGTTCGTGTGGCAGGAGTCGCACGACCAATCAGCCTTGTCCGGCATCGAATACCACCACCTCGTCGTCGTCTCCGGACCGGAAGGTCACCCAGTTCTCGTCGCGGGGAGCACGGCGTACCGGCAGCGGCGCGAGCACCGGAGCGGGCGGCGGCACCGACGGTCGCGGGTTCGCACGGGCGTGGTTCCCCGGCGCGGTCACCTCGTCGACCAGCCGTTGCAGGAAGATCCGGTACCGCTCGGGAAACCACATCGGGAGTTCGATCGTCGCGTCCCGGCCCCATCGCAGGGTCAGGTCCAGCCGGAGCAACTCCTGGCCGGTCAGCCCGGGTTCCACGGAAAGCGCCGCCGCGGTGCAATTGCGGACGGGGATCCGAAGCACCGCCTGCGGAGTTCCTGCCCGGGGGCGTTCGCTGATGATCAGCAACGCCCGGTCCCGGTACAGCACGACGTCCGGTCCTTCGATCGGCGGCGGCATCGGGCGGGGAGGCGCTTGGGCCGGCGGGGGCACCCCGTGGCGGCGCCTGCCCGGCCAGCGCAAGCGGCGGCTCAAAGGCTGCTCGCGATCGTCGCGATGATCTGGTCCATTTCCCATTCTTCGAGCCCTTCTCCCGCGGCGGAAGGGAAGAAGAGCGTGTTGTTCCAGTCGTCGGCGATGTCCACCCACGGATAGGACTCGGGGGCGAAGAGCAGGAGCCGTTTGGCCGAGTTCTCCATCCGCGCTCCACGCTGCTGCGCGTGGCCCCACCAGGCGAAAAGCTCGTCCAGCGAACCCGGGATCGAGGACGGGTAGCCCGCCACGCCGCGTTGGCGCGGATCGCCGAGCCGGTGCGCGGGCGCGTCGGTGAAGACGACGATCACGTGTCGCCGCCGGTCGAGACCGGTCTCCCAATCGGACTGCATCGCGACGGCGAGCGCTTCCAGCCCGGACTCGGGTTCGTCTCCGCCGCCGGCCGGCCGCAGCGCGCGGACGGTGCGTTCGAACTCGTCGACCTTCGCCGGCACGGAAAGGAACTCCGTCGCGGCCAAGGCGTCGTCGGCGCGGTCCCCGAAATCGCGAAAGGCCACGACCTTCAGCCGCAGGCTGCGGATTCGCCTGCCCTTGTCGGCCATCTCCTGCATGAGCCTGCCGGGGAAAGTCAGCGCGCTCGCCTTCACGTTGTCGAGGATCGGCCGCATGCTGGCCGTGGTGTCAATGCACAACACGATGTCGACCGCGTAGCCGAGATCAGTCGCGGTTTGCTGGGTCATCGGTTTCCTTTCGCTGGAACACGGCCGGTGAGGTTGATCCGGACGCGGCTGCGCGCGGCAGGCGGTCGCTGGGCACGCAGCAGGGAAAGCACGTCGGTGATCGCGGGCCGGGCCGAGGGCCGCTCGCGCACCGTGCCGGACAGCAGTGCGGCCCAGTCCTCCGGCAGCTTCGGATCGAGTTTCAGTTCGGCTCCGGCGAGCACCGCCGCGGCGGGCGATTCGAACTCCGCCGGGAACCCGGGCGGAGCGCCGGTCGAATAGGTGTGGATCAGCAGTCCCAGCGCGAAAATATCCACCGCGGTGGTGAGCTGGGAAGGCCGGACGCCCCGGTCGCCGCGCAGATAGCTGAGCCATTCCGGTGCGCCGTAGTAAGGATTGCCGCCGACCTCGCTGGCCTTCGGTGGCTCGCCCGAAACGTAGGAGTCGTCGAAGTCGATCAGCTTCGCGATATGCAGATCGCTGCGCGGCGGCCGGTGCAGCAGCACATTTTCCGGCCGGAGGTCGCCGTGGACGATTTTGTGTTCGTGCAGCAGCGCGATGCTCTCGCACAGGGTGTGCAACAGGATGACGCGATCCGGCGGGGCCAGGTCCGCGGGAGCCACGTCCACCGGGTCGATCCGGTCGGTGATCTTGTAGTACCGCGTCCCGTCGGCGAAGAAATCCCTTGCCAGCACGAGGTTTCCGGCGTGCGGATGATCCGCTCGCAGGATTCGCGACAGCTTCTCGTGCCGTTGCTCGAATTTCCGGCAGGCGGCGAGGCGGCGTTTCTTGTCCTCGACCGAGCCCATCGAGTCCGGACGCGGGCGTTTGGGTTCGAGGAACTCCTTGACGAAGAAGTCCTTGCCATCCTTGCGGGCGAACGCCCACATGCACTTGCCCGCGTTCGCGTTCGACGGGCGGGTGACGATCTCGTAGCCTCCTACGGCCGAGCCGAGTTTCACGCACCGCTCCCTTCGCGTCGGGGGAGCCGGCGTTCGTAGTGCTCGCGGTAGGCGAGCCAGGACCGTTTTCTGGTCTCGACCAGGGCAGCTCGCCCGCTCGCGGCCGCGCGGCGCATCGGTTCGGCGTGTTCTTCCCGCAGCCGTTCGAACCGGGTCCGGAAGCTCGCGCGGACGGCGGGGAAATCCTCGAACCCGAGTGCGACGATCGCGATCGACGCGTCGTCCTGGGTGTAGGACTGGACCTTTTCGGTGAGCAGAACCGACCAGTGCATCGCGTCCTGCGCGCTCAGCAAGGTCTCCCACAGCGCGTACTCGAACTCCGCGGGGGTGCCGACATAACCGAAGAACCCGTCGGTCGCGGTGATGAGCAGGCACGGCAGCCGGATGGCTCCGCTGCTGCCGTGGATCTGGAACGGGCCGCCCGCCTGGACCACGTTCGTCATCGGCGGGTCCTGCAGCAGCAGTTCCAGCGCGTCGCCGGGTTCGGTGTCGTCGAGGCTGAGCTGCTGCATTCCGCCGCGCGGTTCGGCTACGTAGCACCGGGAATCCCCGGCCCACATCACCTGCCACGAGGCCTGGCCGTCGGCCAGTTCGAAGATCAGCCCGGCGAAGGTGGTCGGAAGTTCACGCTGGAGCTTGCCCCGGATTCTGCGCGGGCGCAGCACGCCGGCGCCCAGCCGGTTGCCGACGTGTGTCGCGAGCACGTGAGGGGCGATGCCTGCCGTCGCGTCGGTGAACCACTCCTCGACCAGGGCGCGAGCCCGCCGGGACGCGAGCCAGGCCTGGGTGCGCAGTTGTCCGGACGGCGTCTGGCCCGCCGGGGCCCGCCCCGCGCCGCCGACCCCATCGAAGACAGCGAGCAAACCGGACCTCGTCGGCCGGTGCAGGAGCACGAGAGGGTCGGCGTCCTCGCCCTTCCCCGCGATCCGTTCCGTCCACACCGCGACCGCGGCGAGCGCTTCCTCGGTGTAGTGCCAAAGCCGTGCGGTGCCTCGCGCACCGGGATGGACGTCCATGCCTCAGCTTTCGCTTTCCGGCTCGGCAGGCCGCATGGTGCCCCGCAGCCGGCTGGCGGGTTTCGAAGGCGGCGCTTCGTTCTCCGCGGTGTCCTTCGCTGGGGGAACGTTGCCCTCGACGACTTTGGCCTCTTCGATCTCCGGTTTGGCGCGGGATTCCAGACTGTCCCGGAGCTTCCGCCGCTTCCCGGGCACCGCCTTGCTCCGGTCGAAGAACTCGCCAAGCACCTGGTCGCGTACCTCGGAAGTGCTGAAATCCTCCATGTCCGCGCCGGTGAAGGCGCGCAGCACTTCGATCTTTGCCTTCGTGTCGGCGGCCCGTTCGGCCCGTTCCCGGTCCAGGAGCGCCATCGGATCGCCGTCGTCGATCGACATGATGTGGGCGAGCATGTCCTCGCGCGTCCCGCCCGCGATCGGGCGCATGGCGTCGAAGGACAGCTTGCGCACGCGGATTTTTCGTTGCTCGGTCACGAAATCCTCGTTGTCGACCATCGAGGCCGAGACCGAATAGGTGCTGAGCCGGACAGCGGGCGAGTTCCGTGCCGAGTTGAGCCGGGCGGAGATCGCGCTGGCCGCGGCCGCGGGTTCCAGCACGTCGAACCGGGCCGCTGTCTCGCGGACGATCGCCGACAGCGACGGCAGCAGGCTGGCGGTCATGTCGGTGACCTTGTTCAGCGCGATGGCGACGGGATCGGTGACCTGGCAGGCGAACTCGACCTTCACGCGGAACGGGAAGGCCGGATCGGCGCTCGCCACCTGGTCGGCGAAGGACAGACCGCGAGTGGCCACGTCGATCAGATGCATCCGGCGGTAGTTGCCGGTCCGGGCGTCCGGCACGCGTTCGCCGTGGTTGATCACGATCGGGGCTCCGGTCGCCCGCTCCAGGACCATCGCGACACCGAGATCGGGCGAGCGCAGCGGGGAGCCGAGGCGCATCCGCCGGACTTCGACGCAGCTGAGGACCGGGTTGTAAGTCGTCATGACGCTTCTTCCTCGAGATCGAGCAGGGTGTCGTGGAATTCGGCCGCCTGGTCCGAAGGGTCGTGCGGATCGCTCGCCCAGCCGCGCAGCAGGTGCAGGACCCGGTCGAAGTCCGTCGTCCCGCGGTCGGCGATTCCGGCCAGCACGCTGAGCACGGGGTCCGCGGTCGAACGGTCGCGGCCGGCGATGCGGACCCACGTCCGCAGGGCGTCCTCGGCCAGGCCCCGGGCCGCCGGACTGGCCAGTGCCCGTCCCCAGAGTTCGGCCAGCACTTCCCGGTGCCGGGGTTCTTCCCGCATCAGCAGCGGAGGCTCGTGCAGACCGGCTTCGGGCTCGACGGCGAACGCGAACATCGTCAGGGCCTTGACCTCGGATTCCCCTTCTTCCGAGTGCTCGGTCCACTCGAGCAGGGCCTGCAGCACCTCCTCCGCACAGCCGGATTCGAGCAGCGCCTGGGTGCTGACGGCGACGGGTTCCAGCAACGCCCAGTCGCCGAAGCGGACGAGACGGCGCAACACGCGCAGGGCTCGCCGGGGATTCCGGGTGCCGAGTTGCCCGCCCACGGCGAGCCCCGCGGTGATCGGCAGCCTGCGGATCTTGGGTTCGCCGACGAGTTCCGCCCACCGCTCGACATACGACCAGGCGATGCCGGCGTTGCCCGAGCGCTGGGTCCCGGCCACGTTGAGCCCGTACGCCGCGCTCTGTTGCAGCAACGGCGAGTCGGACGTGGCCCAGTGCAGGAGGTAACCGTGCACGCCGTGCTCGAGATCAGTGGTCGCGAGGATGCCCGCCGCGTGGGCCGCCCTGGCGCGCACGTCTACGTTCGTGTGGTTCGCGAGATTTTTCAGCCAGGTCAGGATTTTCTCGCGGGCGCCGTCCAGTTCGAGCCACAGGATGTCGAGCACGGCGACCCGCAGGCGAGCTGATTTGAAGCGCAGACTGGCGCTGCCCCGGGCTTCGTCGGAATCGAGCTCCAACCAGCTGCGCTCGGCGACGATCTTGCGGAGGTACCGCAGGGTGAGCGTCGCCGAACTGCCGTTGCTGAGTTGCCGGTGGAGCGCGATCGCCGCGTCCGCGACGTGGAGATAGCTGGCGTTTTCCAGCACCGCGGTGGCGAAGACGAGCGCGACGTCCACGCTGCCCGGGTTCTGGCTGAGCCATTCCCGGACCTGCCCGGTCGGATCGCGCAGTTTGTCGAGTGCCTTGCCGAGATCCCCGTCTTCGCGGACGGCGTTGACCACGGCCCGCGCTACCCGAGCCGCGAACTGAGGGTTGTCGCGTTCCTCGAGCAGTTCCTCGACCCCGGCCGCGGCCAGCCGGTCGCGGAGGTCGTCCGGATCCGCCCACGGCACCTCGCCGGCCAGCCGTGTGCGCACGATGTCCATCGGATCCGGCAGTTCGAGCTCCTCGACGACGAACTCGACGCGTTTCGTCGCGGTGGCAAGGGATCCGGCCGCCGGACCGGTCACGACCACGAGATGGCTTCCCTCGTCCTGCAGGCGTTCGGCGGTTTTCGCGAGCCAGTCGTCGGTGAGCTTGCTCGCGGAGAACTTGCCGTCGCCGTTGTCCGGGTCCACGACGACGCAACCGCTGCGCGGCTGGGGAATCCGCCAGCTCGGGTTGCCCAGGATGGAGGTGGGAAGGCGGTAGATCACCGCGTTCTCGTCGAGCACCGCCCGCAAGGCCGCCAGCGCGCGGCTGAACCGTCCGGTGCTGGCCGCGTCGGCGATGATCAGCAAATGGTTGCTGTGCAGGCGGTCGACGCAGTCCTGGAAGTCGGGCGGGGGCGCGAAGTACTCGATGACGTCGAGATCCTGCGGCTGCGCCCGGCTCCGGCCTGATCGCCGCGAGGTGCCGCGGCTGCCCGGGCCGGCCAGGAAGTCGCCGTCGGCGTGCACCTCGTGGAAGATGTTGAGGTTCGTTACGCCCTCCAGCCGGCCGACGGCTTCGGAAACGATCTTGCTGAACTGGACGTTCAGCAGATCCGATGCCTGACCGCGCAGGTCGTGCACGGCCTGGGCCCGGTCCGAGGGCGGCGGGGTTTCCTTTTCGGCCGAGGCGGGCTCAGGGGCCGGCGGTTCCGCCGGCTCCTTCGCAGCTTCCTCGGCCGGAGTCTCTTCGCTCAAGAGTCAGCTCCGGTGGAAATGGGGTGGGTGGAGAGAGGTGGTCAGCGCGGTCCGGCGTGGAAGTCGCCGCGCACGTCGACGCGGTCGTACTGGTTGACCACGCCGCCTTGGTGCGCGTGGGCGGTGAACTTCGTGCCGGTGGTCTCGGGGGCTGCCCGGTGCAATCCGGGGATGAGCTGCTCCAGCCTCTTCGCGAGGCGGTCGATGTCGGGGACGGCGTTGCGGAAATGAACGCGGGCGTCTTGCACGTCGGCGAGCTGACGAAGCGGCGCGGGAAGCTCCTCGCGCGGAATCCGGGGGGTGTCCAGCAGGACCGGAATGACGCGTTTCCCCAGCTCGAATGCGGTGGCTATCTCCCGGCGGACGAAATCCCGGGGATTGTCGAGCAGGCGGTTCCCCTTCCCGTCCCGGGCGTCCAGCCAATTTCTCCCGATCACCACCAGCAGGGCCTCGGAGGCCTTGACCGCGTCGAACAGGTATTGCTCCCATTTGGAGCCGAGTTCGATCGACTTCGAGGCGAAGAAGACCGCCTCCGGGCCGAACGCGCGCGACAGTTCGTGGTCGAGCAGCGCCACGCCGAACCCTTCGTCGACCGTGCGGTAGTTGAGGAAGATCTGGTTCAACGGGTGGCCTTTCCGGGTCTGGACGCCTCGCGTGCGACGAGGCACGGGACTGGTCGGGTAGGGGAGAGCGGGGAGCAGAGAGCAATCTTTGGCATCCGAACGGCTGCTTGACAAGACCTACTTGAGGGTAAGGCAGCGTTTCCTGTTTCCGATCGTCCGCGACGGTTTTGTCCAGCTTTTGACTACCGCTGCCACCAGGTGCGTAGTGATCTACGAAATCTGCCCGAAGGGATCTTTTCGCTAGCCGAAATCGCACTGTGCCGATCGATCGTTTCCTGTTTCCAGATTTCGCCGGGAACGGCAACCCCGATGATCGAGGATTGCCGGTCGGGCAAGATGGGAAATCGACGAAGGGCGGTGCGCCAGATGTCTTCCGTGCCGGAGACGTTCGGGTCAAGAGTGCGTGCGATGCGGATCGCCGAAGGGCTTTCGCTCAGCGAGTTCGCCCGTCGGCTCTACTACAGCAAGGGGCACGTGAGCCGGGTCGAGACCGGGGCGCAGGCGCCGTCGCCGGAGTTCGTGCGGAAATGCGACGCCTTGCTCGGCGCTGGAGGGGACCTGATCGAACTCGCCGGCGAAACCGAGCGATCTTCCCGGCCGAGCGCGGCCGGGGCAACCGAGGAGGAAGTGTGGGTGATGACGATGATGCCTGAGGGCGGTGGTGCCTTCAATCCGGTTGGACGGCGAGACGTGCTGCTCGGCGGAATGGCGGTGATCGCCGGGCTCAAGGTGTCCGGCACTGGCGTCGTAGCCGTCGACGCGGAAGCACAATTGCTTCAGCATCGGCGTTTGTTCGACGCTGCCCGGGCCTTGGGACAGTCTTCTTCCCCGGAGATCGTGTTGCCGATGGTGGTAGGGCAGGCGCAGGCACTGCGTGCACTCGCGACGCAAGTGGACGGCCGGGCGCTGCCGAGAGTGGCCTCGTTGGCCGCACGGACGGCGGAATACGCGGGCTGGATGGCCCAGGAGTCCGGCGACGACGATGCCGCCGCTTGGTGGACCGCGCGGGCAGTGCGCGTCTCCGGGGTCGCCGGCGACGACTTCCTGTCGAGCTACGCGTTGGTCCGGCAAGCACTGATCGCCATGTACCGGGGTGACGGAGCGGAGACCGTCGCCCTCGCGCGTCGGGCGCAGGAGAGAACGAACGTGCCGTCCCGAATACTCGGGCTCGCGGCGCAGCGGGAAGCCCAAGGCCGCGCCCTCGCCGGAGATCCGGACGGATGTTTGCGCGCGCTGGACCGGGCACGAACCTGGTTGCAGGAGCCTGACGGCATGCCGACCGGGCCGGTTGTCGGCACGTCGCAGGTCACCGACCCGGTCGGCGTCGCGACCGGCTGGTGCCTTTACGACCTGGGCCGTCCGGCGGAGGCGGCTGAAGTTCTGGACAGAGAGCTCGCGCGGATTCCCGTCAGTGCCGTGCGCGCCCGCGCTCGGTTCGGCCTGCGGTTGTGCCTGGCCTATGCGGCGTCCGGGGACCTGGAACAGGCGTGCCGGCTGGTGCAGCCGTTGCTGGCGCAGATCGCCCAGCTCGGATCCGCGACGATCCGGACCGATTTGCGGAAGCTCGCGGTGGTGTTGCGGAGGTGGCACGCCCACCCGGACGTCCGCGCGGTAGGGCCGGAGCTGACCGCGGCCTTGAGCACGGCGAGGTAAGCCGTTCTCGTCCGGCTAGGCTCGTGCGCCGGAGAACCCTTCTGGCCCAAAGGCTTTTGACTCGCTTGTCTCGTGCTGGTGATCCCTGACAAAGACCATCGTGCCCGGGAATTTGACACCTCCCGCGCGCCCGAACGGAGGTTGTGCCTCCCCTCGCGGCGGACAGACTGGAAGCGACGACCCCAGTCGGTCGTCGGTCCGAGCCCAAATCGCCTGTTCGGTGCGTGGTGCTGCTCGTCGTTCGTTCGGCCTCCCCGGCCAGGCGGGAGCGAAGGAGGACGGGATGAGATTCGTCGGAAGGACGCCCGCTGTCCTGGCGGCTGTCGCGGGGGTCGTGATGTCGTTGGCTGGATCGTCAGCGCTGGCCGACAGGGTGAGTGCGCCAGCGTGTTCGCCGGGCACCGCGGTGACCACCGATGACGGGCCGGTGTGTGGGGTAGCGAGTGCGGATATCAAGTCGTGGCAAGGGATTCGTTATGCCGCGCCGCCGGTCGGCGAGTTGCGTTGGGCGTCGCCGCGGCGGCCTGTGCATTGGACCGAGCCGTTCGCCGCGACGGCGGAGGGCAATCAGTGTCCGCAGCCGCCCGGCACCGGGCCTGGGTCGGATGACGAGGATTGCCTCAACCTGACCGTGCGCGTACCGGCCAATGCGGGTCCGGGCCCGTTTCCGGTGATGGTGCAGATTCACGGCGGCGGCTTCCTGCTGTGGAAACCGCAGGACGCGAGCAGGCTCGTGAGTGCGGGGCACGTGATCAGCGTGGAGGTCAATTACCGGCTCGGGATTTTCGGCTTCCTGGCCCATGAATCGTTCGGCGCGCACGCTGGCAACTACGGGCTCCTAGACCAGCAAGCCGCGCTCCGCTGGGTCCAGCGCAACATCGCGAAGTTCGGCGGCGACCCGCACAACGTCACCATCTACGGGGATTCCGCGGGCGGTTCGAGCGTCTGCGCGCACACCGCTTCGCCGACGTCGGCCGGGCTGTTTCAGCGCGGTATCAGCCAAAGCGGGGAGTACAACTCGCTGCTCGGCGTCGACACGGTGTGGCAAACCCAGGACTGCAAAGCAAAACTGCCCACGGAGAAAGAGGCACAGCAAGCCGGTGCGCGGTTCGCCGCGGCTCTCGGTTGTTCCACCGCCGCCTGCCTGCGTGCTTTGCCCGCGCGAACTGTGGTCAAACAGGCTGACCACGGGAGAAATCCAGACAACGGCACGGTCGCGCCGATCGTCGACGGCAAGACGCTGCCGATGTCGCCCGCCGAGGCCTTCGCTACCGGACACGTCAATCACGTAACGCTGATGCACGGCGTCGACCGCGACGAAACCCAACTGCCGTTCGCCTCGACTGCTGCCGATTACGAGAAATTCCTCAAAGAGCAGTACGGAAAGCACGCCGACGAGGTCCGCAAGACCTATCCGTTGAAAAGATACCCTTCCCCGGCCCCGTATCTGGCCTACCGGACTGCCGTCGCCGACTCCAACTCAGTCTGTCCCGCAGTGCTCAACGACGAGCGACTGTCTCGGCATATTCCAGTTTTCGCTTACCAGGTCGACGACACCGATGTGCCGCCGCAGTTCTTCGTCGATCCCACCAAACCGAATGGCGCCTATCACATCGCCGAATGGTTGCTGCTGTTCCCGAACGGCGTCCAGTTGACACCCAACCAGCAGGTGCTCTCCGACCAGCTTTTGGCGCAGTGGACGGGCTTCGCGCGCACCGGGAACCCCACTGTGGACGGTACGCCGCAATGGGATCCTTACACTAAGGACCATCCGGCGGTCCTGGTGCTCAATGCGGCCGGGGACAGTCAGCTCACCACTGAGATCCCGCGCCAGCATCACTGCGAGGAACTCTGGAATCCGTTGACTCCCTTCGTTCAGCATCGATGAGATCGGTGTCCTGAACCCCTAAGCAGCTGCGCTTTTCGCAGCGGAATTCGAGAGCTATCCATCCTCGCACGCAGTTTCCCGAACTCAGCTGACAGCGCGGGTTCTGCCGACTACCGTTGATGACCGTCGGGGGGCGCGCCGGTCGGAGGGGCGGCAGGGGGCAGCGAGTTGGGCACGGCTGAAACCGATATCGCGGGCAGATCGTCGCGTTCTTTTCGCGCCGCGGCATCGCTGGCGCGGTGGAAGTTGT
This sequence comes from Amycolatopsis sp. NPDC104775, assembly GCF_055583325.1. Lineage (NCBI taxonomy): Bacteria > Bacillati > Actinomycetota > Actinomycetes > Pseudonocardiales > Pseudonocardiaceae > Amycolatopsis > Amycolatopsis sp. NPDC104775. The sequence continues at coordinate 859,157 of NZ_JBVJOE010000003.1, read as the reverse complement.
GGACCCAGCGGCCCAGCCTGATCGCCTACTGCCTCCTGATCGAGACCGTCGCCGTGGCCGGAACCGCGATCGCTTTCCGCACCGACCATTTCTCCGGCTGGGACCTGCTCGTCTTCGGTCTTCTGACCGGATGCGGCCTGCTGCAAGCCGAACTGGGGCGCGAGGTCGAACGGTTCCGGCTCCGGTCCGGCACCCCGCACATCAACCTGACCTCGGTGTGGAGCTTCGCCGGAGTGCTCGTGCTCCCGTCCGCCCTGGTCACCGCACTCGTCGCGATCCTCTACCTCCATCTGGCCACCCGCAGCCCGTACCGCGTCCGGCGGGTCTCCGCGTTTCGCGTCGTGTTCAACGCCGCCCTGGTCGTCGTCACCTGCCAGGCCACCGCGCTCGTTCTCTCCTGGACGCCCACTCCCACCCTCGACGCCGTCCTGCACGCTGGCTGGACCGGCTTCGGCAGCCTCGTCCTCGTCACCGCCGCCTACTTCGTGATCGCTGCCCTCATCACCGTCCCCGGGCTGGACCCGCCGGACCGCTCGCTGCGCTCTCTTTTCGGCGGCTGGGGCGACAACCTGCTCGAAGCCGCGACCCTCTGCCTCGGCATCCTGACCGCGCTCGCCGTGACGGTCATGGCCGGGCTGGCTGTCTGCCTTCTGCCGCCGCTGCTGGTCATCCACCGCGCGGTACTGGTGAAGCAGCTGGAAATCGCCGTGACCACCGACGAGAAGACCGGGCTCTTCAACACCACCGGCTGGCACGCCCTCGCCGCCGACGAACTCGGCCGCGCCCAGCGAACCCCCGGCTCCAGTTTCGGCGTGCTGATGGTGGATCTCGACCGCTTCAAACGGATCAACGACGAATACGGGCACCTCAGCGGTGACGCCGTCTTACGCGCCGTCGCCACCACGATCACCGGCGCGGTCCGCGAATACGACTCCGTCGGGCGGTTCGGCGGTGAGGAATTCGTAGTCCTGCTGCCCGACATCCGCCCGGCCGACATCCGCGTCGTCGCCGAACGCGTCCGCGAAGCCATCGCCCGGCTCGTCGTGGAGGTGCCCGCCGCGAACTGCACGAAGACGATCGACGGGCTCTCCGTTTCGATCGGCGTCGCGACCTACCCCGAGGCGGGCTCCGACATCGATCGGCTCGTCCACACGGCTGATCAGGCGCTCTACCACGCGAAGAACACCGGCCGCAACAAGGTCGTCAGCAGCGCCGTCCTCGCCTGAGCGCATTGCCCCGGCCGCGAAAATGACATACGGTTCCACCACTGACACGCGATTCCGCAGAGGTGGTCCGATGACCAAACGCGCACTGGTGCTCGGTTGTGGCGGCACGCTCGGCTTTGCCTGGACCACCGCCGCCCTCGCCGCGGTCGAGGACCAGCTGGGCTGGGACGCGCGCGAGGCGGAGGTCCTGGTCGGCACGTCGGCGGGCGCGGAGATGGCGGCGTTTCTCGGCTCGGGCATCGGCGTCGGCGAGGTCATGGCCGCGCTGCTCGGCGAATCCGCGGACGAGCGCGTCGCGCATCACCTCGCTCAGCATCCGGGCATGCTTCCGCCGTTGCCGACACCCGTTTGGCCTGGTCTCGGCCTCACTGCTGCGGTGCTGCGGGGCCGGGTCGACCTGCTGGCCGGGCTGGCGGGAGTGTTGCCGAGGGGACGTGGAGACGCTGGATGGCTGCGCGATCTCGGTGCCGTGCTGGCTAAGTCCGACGGCTGGGTCGAGCATCCGCGGACCTGGCTTGTCGGGGCCGACCTCCGCACGGGGGAGCGGGTCGCCTTCGGGAATTCGCAACGGTCTGACCTCGGTGCCGCCATAGCCGCGTCCTGGGCCATTCCGGGATGGTTTCCGCCAGTCGCCATCAACGGCCGCGACTACGTCGACGGCGGAACGGTTTCGCCGACGTCCGCTGATCTCGTCCTCTCGACCGGCGTCGAAGAAGTCGTGCTCATTCCGCCGATGTCCACTTCCGGCGGCGCGCGCGGCCGCGGCTTCGCCCGGATCGAACGGGTCGCCCGGCGCGCGATGACCCGGCGCGTCGACGCCGAGGTCAAGCAGCTCCGTGCCGCCGGAATCCGGGTGCTGCGCATCGAGCCCGGACAGGCCGAACTGGACGTCATGGGTCCGAACTTCATGGACCTGCGCCGCCGCGCCGACGTGCTCCGCGCCTGCCGCACCCTGACCCCAGCGCGCGTGCGCGCCGCCATCGAGCAAGGAGCGACCCGATGAGCTACCCCAAGATCGACCTCGACGGCGCGTCCGTCGCGATCACCGGCGGAGGTGCCGGGATCGGCCGCGCGATCGCGAAGTTGTTCGCCAGCAAGGGAGCGCGCGTCGCGATCGGTGATCTCAACCACGCGGCCGCCGAGGAAACCGCCGAGATGACCGGCGGCACCGGCCACCATCTCGACGTCGCCGACCGCGACTCGTTCGCGTCCTTCCTCGCCGCGGCCGAGAAGGCCCACGGACCGTCGCACGTGCTGGTGAACAACGCCGGTCTCATGCCGAACGGCGGCTTCCTCGAACTCGCCGACGCCACCGATCGGCTGCAGATCGACGTCAATCTCGGCGGCGTCCTCAACGGGATGAAACTGGTGCTGCCCGGCATGGTCGAACGCGGTTTCGGCCACGTCGTCAACGTCGCTTCGCTGGCAGGCAAGTTCCCGGTCAAGGGACTGGCCGTGTACAACGCGACCAAGTTCGCCGTGGTCGGGCTGACGGCCGCGACCCGCCTGGAATTCGCGGACGCGGGCGTGAGCCTCACCGCCGTGCTTCCGTCGGCCGTCGACACCGCGCTCGCCTCGGGCCTGGACATGCGGCCGATCCCGAAGGTGCAGCCGGAAGACGTCGCCAGGGCGGTCGTCGATTCGGTGCGCAGCCGCCGCGCCGAAATCGCCGTACCCGGCTATGTCGGTCTGCTCGCCGCTGCCGCGGGCGTCACCCCCGAGCCGGTTCTCAACCGCATCCGGCGACTGGTCCGAGACGACCGCGCGCTGCACTCGGACAGTCCAGAACGGACGGCGTATCGCGAGAATCTCGAGGCACAGCAAGGATTTCGGCGGTAGTATCACCGGGCGTTCGGGAGGGCTGAGACGAATTCCGTCTGTCACCTGGAAATCCGGGGCGTAGCGGCCGATCAGCGGATGCTCGCCGCCGAGGTCGTACCGGAGCGACGCGCCGGACATCTTCCCGTACACATAGGTCGTTCCGTCGCGAGTGTCGAGCAGGTCGCGGAGGACGCCTTGCACCGCTTGGCCGTGCGCGCCCGGCCGCATCGCCGCCGCCTGCGCGCGCGTCCAGTCGAGCACCCAGGCGCCAATCGACGTTCATCGACCTGCGCCTGATCGACCTGCACGCCAGGCTCGGCGAAACCGGCCACGCCGCGGCGATGATCGCGGTGACCCGGGACCGCGCGCGGCGCTCGACCATGCCCGAGACCGTGGTCCTGCTCGACGCCCGAGAGGCCAGCCTCCGCCTGCGAACCGGTGACCTGGCCCGGGCTCGCGAGCTGATCGAAGCGGCCGAGTCCGGGCTGTCCGCGCGACTCCCGTTCGGCGGAGACCACGGCCAAGCGCTGGTCAGCGCAGTAAGAGCTGAACTTTGCCTGGAGCTCGGCGACGGCCCCGGTGCCGAGACCGCGCTGGATCGGGCGTACGCAGCCGCGGTGAGCAGCAAGGACCTGCCGATTGTGGCCACGGTCGCAGTGACCGTCGCGGGCCTTGCCGAGCTGTACGGCCGATACCTCGACGGGGCAGTGATCCTCGGTGCGGCGGCCCGCCTTCGCGGCGCGCACGACCATACTGACCTGCAGGTACGCGAGCTCAGCAGCCGTGGCCAGGTGGCCCTCGGCGAGGAACGCTTCGCGGAGGCGTACGAGAGCGGCTGGCGACTGTCCGCGCCGCTGGCGGTGACCCGTGCCGATCCGGCCAAGCTGCACCGGACGCTGCCCGGCTGACCGGTTCGTTTTCCGGATAGCCCGGATGTTCGGTTTAGCCGCTAGCCCATCCCCGGCGAGCCATGCACGGTGGAGACAACCCAGATCCTTCCGGAACGGAGAGACCGGAAACCGAGCAATGAGATTCAGCGGTGCCTTCGGGAAACGATCCCTTTTGCGGCGTTGGCCACACAAACCACAGGGAGAACACTGCTGATGTCCGAGACGACCGAACGGCCGCTGCGCCCCGGCGACCTGGCGATCCGGAGCGGAGCCGTGGGCTCCCTCGTACTGGTGCGGCTGAGCGGCGCACTGGACCTGGCCACCGCCGACGACCTCGCCGACGTGCTCGGCACCCAGCTGCGCAGCGGCCGCGACATCGTGCTCGACTGCGCCGGCCTCGACTTCATGGCCGTCGTCGGGATGTCGCTCATGCTCGACACCCACCGCGCCGCCACCACCCGGAACCGCAAGCTGATCATCGTGACCGGCACCAATCGGGCCATACTGCGCCCGCTGCGCGTCACCCGGGTCGACGTCCTGCTTAACCTCGCCACCACGATTGACGACGCGTGCGCCCAGCTCGGAATCCGTGGTTTGGCCTCCGAACCGCGCGGGTAACCGAAGGGTCCTTGCACGGTGCCGGCGGAGAGCTGTCGGCGTGGGACGAAGGGCCGCTTGCGTATATGTCCGTTCCTGGACGCGTCGTGTTCGACAGCGACGACCTGGACCGCACCGAAGAGTTCCTCAGCAACTCTTACGCCCCGATGCGCATCGGCAGCGGCAGCCGCGACGCAGGCGCTCACATCACACGCGTCGCCTCGGACGACGTGAGCGCCGACGAGCTCGACCTGCACTTCGACATGAGCTACGACGTCAACCCGCTCGGCCGGATCTGCCTCTGCGACATCGAAGCCGGAACCATCGAGGACCACAAAGTCGCCGGATGGTCCGAACCCGCGGACTTCGCCCCTGGCGACCTGTTCTCCTTCGCCCCGCCCGACCTCCCGTACTCCGGTCGCATCTGCCGGGCTCGCTACAGCATCACCATGCTCGACCCGGCCGTGCTGACCCGCGTCGCTGGCACCGAACACCAGGTCCAGCTCCTCGACCACAAACCGGTTTCCGCCGCCGGTGCTCAGCACCTGCGCGCCGCTATCACGTACCTGCGCGATCAGGTCCTCTCGGCTCCCGACATCGCCGACCATCCGCTGCTGGTCAGCACCGCGACCCAGCATCTCGCCGCGGCGGTGCTCACCGCGTTCCCCACGACCGCGCTGGACGAGCGAGCCGGAAGTGACCTCGACGCCCATCCGGCGGCTTTGCGCCGCGCTGTCGCGTTCATCGAGGCCAATCCCGACCGGGATGTCACGGCCACCGACCTAGCCCAAGCGGCTGGCGTCTCGGCGCGGGCGGTGCAGTTGGCGTTCCGTCGGCATCTCGGGACTACGCCGATGGCTTACTTGCGCCGCGTGCGCCTCGACCACGCGCGGGCCGAGCTGCGTGCTGCTACACCGGGGGAGACGACGGTTACGCAGGTCGCGGCGCGGTGGGGGTATACGCGGCCTAGTGCGTTCACGGCGCATTATCGGGCGGCGTATGAGGAGCTTCCTTCGCAGACTTTGCACGAGGACGCTTGATTCGCGGGTCGCAGCGAGGCTTCCACGTTGGTCGCGGCGTGACTTTTTAGGGAAGTCGTCTCAGCGATTCAATCGCCCTGGCGAACGGCTCGAACCCCGTGCTGAACCCCGGGGTCTCGCGGCGCAGCCGTCATAGCTCGGGGGATCTGCCGGGCAGCGTTGCACCATGATCGAACCGCGGTCGCTAAATGGGTGGCCCGCCCGCTACAGCAGGGCTTGGGCGGCCTCGCGGAACGCGGTCACCAACTGCGCGGTCTCCCCGGCGCGGGTGGCGAGCACCACTTGGCAGGGCTCAAAGCCGCGCAGCGGGATCGAGATCAGATCCGGGCGGGTGCGGTCGGCACGCAGCCCGGCGGGCACGATGGCGACGGCCTGCCCGGAGGCGATCAGTTCGAACGAGTTCTCGAGGTGGCCGATCAGCGGACCGTCAGGTGCCGGGGTGCCGTCCGGACGAGGGTCCACACGCCAGTACGAGTCCCACTCCGCATCCGGCAGCCTCGGCATGGGCTCAGTCGCGATGTCATCAAGGGTGACCGATTCCCGGCTGGCCAGCCGGTGGTCCCCGGCCACGAGCAGCACCCGGGGTTCCTCGTGCAGGACGGTGACGTGCAGCCCGTCAGTGGCGAACGGCAGTCGCGTCACGACGGCGTCCACACGGTGACCGAACAGGGCCGCCCGCACCTCGGACAGTTCCAGGTGCACGGTGTGCACTTCGGCCTCGGGGTGGTGGTGGCGCAGTTGCCGCACTGCCGGAGTGATGATCAGCCCGCGCGTGTAGCCAACGGTGACCCGGCTGGGCACCGCGGCCGCACGGGCTTCCGCCGCAGCCGTCGCGGCGAGGGCGAGCAATTGCCTGGCGTGGGCCAGAAAAGCGGCTCCGGCGGGGGTAAGGCGGGTGCCCCTGCCGGTCGCGGTCGAGCAGCCGGGCACCGGCGCGCTGCTCAAGGGTCCGGATCTGACGGCTCAGGCTCGGCTGGGTGACGTGCAGCAATTCCGCGGCGCGGCCGAAGTGCTGCTGCTCGGCGACCACTGCGAAATAGCGGACCAGCCGGAGGTCGAACTCGGCCGGTGGCAGCGCGTCGGTCGGGTGCACAACACACAAGGTAACCCGCTCGACGGGCCGTGATGCCTGAAACGCGTCACGGCATGCGAAACAAGCCTTGGACGCCCCTCATCGGCAGCGTGGAGTGTTGGAACGAGGTTGACGGGCACCGGGTGTCCTGAGGCCCGCCACGCGCGAGAACCGCTTGAGCAGAGCCAATGTGGGAGTGACATCGTGATCGAGTACTACGAGACTGTCATAGTCGGTGGGGGTTTCGGCGGAATCTGCGCCGCGCACGACCTGCTGGCCGAGGGCCGGGACGACTTCGTCATTCTCGAGCGGGCCGCGGAACTGGGCGGGGTGTGGCGGGACAACCGATACCCGAATGCGGCCTGCGACGTCCCGGCGCATTTCTACAGCCTCTCGTTCGCTCCGAACCCGACGTGGACGCGCAGCTACGCGCCGGGGGACGAGATTCTCGCCTACCTCAACACGGTGGCCGATGATCTGGGAGTCCGGGACCGCGTCCGGTTCAACACCACGCTGGTGTCGGCGAATTGGGCGGAATGCGCGGGGATGTGGAACCTGCGTACCGCCGAGGGCGGATCGCTGTCGTGCCGGTTCCTGATCGTGGCGAGCGGTTCGCTCAGCACTCCACGCATTCCTGACCTTCCGGGACGCGAGACGTTTCGCGGCGAAGTGATCCACACGGCGCAATGGGATGACTCGATCTCCCTGGCAGGTCGACGCGTGGTGGTCGTCGGCGCGAGCGCCAGTGCCGCGCAGGTTCTCCCCTACGCCGTCGACGTGGCCGAGAGCGTGCTGGCGGTGATCCGCACCCCGCCCTACGTCATGCCGAAGGACGAACAGGTCTACGACCTCGAGACACAGGCACGTTTCCGAGACGAACCGGCGCGGATGGACGCCATCCGTTCAGCGGCCGAGCACAGGTTCAACGTCGAGGCGGAGACACAGGCGGTCATGGACGAGGCCAACCTCGCCAAGATCGAAGGACAGTGTCGGGACACGCTCGATCTGGAGATTTCGTGCTGAAGTCCGGCGTGGCAAACCCGATGCGGTGAAGCATGGCCTTAAGCGGCTCTTTCTCCAGTGGCGCAGGGGTTTCCTGCTCGACGCACGGATTGTCCGTGATCTACCCGATCCACTCGGACGGCACGGTCACGCACCACAACGGCGACGTCGCACACTTAGCAACCCATTCCCGGTCCACGGTGCCTGTGTCGCACGTGCTGCGGCTTCTCTGGTCGCGACCGGGGCATGCGGAGGTCGGTCTCAGGTGCGAAGGCCTGTCGGGATTGTGCAAGTCATCTCCGCAGCCGTCGTGGCGGGCCGGTTTCCTTTCTGAACTCCTCTGATGAAACCGCTTTCGGTTCCACCAGACACGGATTCCCGGTCCGGTCAGGTTCATTCCCACTCGATGAGGTGATTGCCGGAACGTCCGGCAGCGGAGTGATTCAGTCCGCGGCGACTGGGCGCGTGCTGGCCGAAGAACTGCGACAAGAACTCACCGAACGACCTGTTCTGGCCAAACGGAAAGAACCCAGCCCCCGGGAGCGCACGTATCTCGGGAAGCCTGCGATCGGGGGCACGCGAGTTCGCTTACTCGCTGCCCGTCGCCACGGTGCCGGTTCCAGAGCGCCGGGGCGGGCGCACGTCTCCCTCCAGCGGCAGCGGCAAGACGGGATCCCACCGTGCGCCCCGGGTAAGCGGAACAGGATTCTGGCCAACTGCCAACGGATCTCGCGCTCCGCACCGCGAGGGCCGAGGCACGCCGGTTCGGTCCCAATCGCCGCCCCCTTCTCGGTGCCGGGACTCGCCGCGTCCGGTGGATCCGCATTGTTTTCACTCCGGCGTGTCCCGGGATGCCGCGATTTCTTTTGGGCTGGTAACTAGGCCGGGTGAATCGCTGCCTGGTGGTGCTATTTGCCCCGGGTGGCGGTAGCGCGCTTGGCGATGCGGTGCCGGTGAATATTCCTCGGGCCAGTTTTGCCTGGTCAGCGGGAAATCGATGCTGTCGCAGGGGGAAATCGCGCCGCGCAATAGCGGTAAACGCAGGGTGTGCGGCGCGGAGGTAAGCACCGGATGTGGTTGTATGTTTTCCGCATCAGCAGGGTCCGGTGTGGGTATCGGACCGGTTCGAACGCGGACGTTCGTGGGCTCGGCAAGGCTTGATGAGATCCGGGGCGGTGAAGAGAGTGCGAAAGCAGGCGCGGCACACCACAGGTGTCAGCCGCTTTTTGCTGCGCGCGCTCGTCATCGTCGGTGGTGCGGTCGCGGCCACTGCGGTGGCCTGGGCGGTCACCAGCGGCCCGGCCAGTGCGGACACCCTGCTCCCGCCTGGGCTGATCGGGCCGGAGACTGCCGAGGCGCCGGTGGCCGCGGTGCTGTCCGCGGCCGATCCTGCCCCGGATGAGGGCGAGCTCGGCCGGCTCGATGGCGTCGTCCATGACGTCGCCCAGCCGGTGCGTCACCTGCTCGCCACCGCGGCGCAGGTCCAGCGTCCCCGGGCCGGCCAGGACATTCCCGGCCGGGCTCTCGCTGCCACCAGTGCCGTGCTGGAGGAAACCGGCAAGACCTTGCTGGACAATGGAACTGAGTCGATGCCCCGCCGACCTGCCGCGCAGGCCGCGGCGGCACCGGTCAACTCGGTGTCCACTGTGGACCTATCCGCGGCGCGCGGCGATGCTGTCGTGGCCGCGGCCACGGACCTGGTCCGGAACGGTGCCGTGCCCGGCACGGTCGTTTCCGAGCGTCCCACACCCGAGGCCGGCCCTGCCGACCGTGGTGCGGTTCGGTCGCCTGTGGACGCCGAGCGCGAAACCGGCACGCGGCACGGGCAATTGCCCCTGCCCTTGCCGCCGTCTCCGAGTGTCGGCTCGACCGCCGCGGTGACGGCCGCGCCCAACGGTAATGACGGTTGTGGCGCGACTCTGTCCGGCAACCTGGCGCGCCACCAGTCTCGCGCCGAAACCCGCCGCCCCGCGGCCCATCGATCGGTGACGGATACCGCCTGCCAGCCTGGCGTAACGCCCGACTGAAGCACGGTCTTCCCTCGCCGCGTCGGCGATCCGGCGAATCCGCCCGGACTTCTCTGACCTGCGGGCCACGTGCCCTTTGATTCCGTTTTTCGCGCTGCGCGGCTGTTGCCGTGCGTTGTGAAAGTACCTTTTTTCCGAAAATTCGAATGATTTCAAGGAGTATGTCTCATGCGTAATTGGATGAAGCTCGGCCTGAGGGCGACCCTTGTCGCCGGCGGCCTGCTGATGCTCGGCACCGGGATCGCGTCGGCGGACGAAAACGTCAACCCCGACGTCCCCGCCTCGCCGCTGGATCTGCACGCCGGCACACCTGAGGTCGCCAGCCTTGCCGAGCGGCTCCAGCAGTTGGCTCCCGCGAACCTTGGCGAGGCCACCTCCCTGCCGTCCGTGGTGCGCGCGGTGGTGCCCGATGTTGAGAACGGCGTGCGGACCCCGCAGTCCGTCTCGCCGGTGTTCACCGTGCCGGCGCAGCTGCTGCGGTACTCGTCGACGGCCAGCGCGAATTCCGACGAACCGCAGATCAACGTCCCGATCGGGCACGAACTGAAGGCCACCGATCTGCCCACCCTTCCCGTCCTCCCGTTGCTCAAGGAAGTGCGGAACACGGCGTCGCGGCCGGCGGACACCACAATCACCCCGGTCAACGGTGATCTCCCTGCCCTGCCGCTGCCCGTGCGCGGAGGGTTGAGCACCACGCCCGGTGCTGCCGACGACGGTGCGCTGGCGAACGTTCCCAGTGCCACGGCGTCCCCGGTCGTGCCGGTGCGGCCGGTGAAACTCCAGACGCCGCAGCCGCCTCAGACCCCGGCTATGTCCGAGAACCCGGCTCTGGCCCAGAACCCAGCTCTGGCTCAGAACCCGGCCTTGTCCCAGAACCCGGCTCTGGCCCAAAATCCGGCTATGCCCCAGGTGCCGGGCACGCCCCCGGCCGCGGCTCTCGATCGCGGCGACCGGGCGGTCGTCCCGAACCTGGGTTCGCCGCTGACCGGTCTTCCGTTGCTGGGGCAACTGCCGCTCACTGACTCGGTACTGCCCACGCGACTGCTGACCCAACCGGGCTCCACCACTCTGCCGCTGGTGCCGCGGCTCCAGCGAATGCCGCTCGACGGGGGCACCTCCCCCTTCTCCGGCGACGACGTGACACCTCAGTCGGCAGTGCAGAAACTCGCTGCCCGGCTCACCGGCATTGTCCGCAAATGACCGGCCGTTGATGCCCGGGAAGGGGCCGGAGAATCAATAGCTCCGTCCCCTTTCCGGTTAGCAAGATTATGTCGAAATACGGACCAACCTGGTGCCCAGGTCTATTTGGCATGAATTCTTCCCGGCTGGGCGCCGGATCCCGAACTTCATAGTGCGCTTAACACGATAGTGGAACGAAGTGGAATTTGCTGCCGAGTAACGGTAAATTAGTTATTGCGCGCAGCGTTCCGGAACGCTCTGGTGATAAAGAATCGCCATTCCTTTTGCTCATCCCTCAGCCTCTAGGAGTATCCTCATGTTGAAGAAAATCGGTTTCCTGACCACCGCTCTGGCTGCCGGCGCTCTGCTGTTCGGCGGGATCGCCTCGGCCGGTACCCCGGACGAGCACGACCACTACGGCCGGGACGGCCAGGTCGGCCTGGTGAATCTGAGCAACACCGACGTGCTGCACAACGTCACCGGGACCCTCGGCGTCTGCGACAACGACGTCAACGTCCTCGGCGTTCAGGTCCCGGTCCGCGACTCGCTGGACGGCATCGGTGTGCCGGTCCTTTCGCCGGGCGAGAACTCCGCGCACGGCATCTCGCCGTACAACTGCGCGTCGAGCACCACGGTCGACGGCGGCACCGTCCAGCACGACTGAGCCCGCGAGCCCGGCCGGACCGTGGTGGGCGACCGGCCGGGGCCTGGGATTCAGTGGTGCGAGTGTCTTCGGCGGCTCGGAACCGGGCCCGGGTTCGGCTCCCCGATCCCGGTCCGGGCCTGCCGGAGAGCATGACCATGTCGACGCGGGTGGGGCTGGTACGCACTTGGCCGGGTGCCCCAGCCCCACCGGCACGACAGGGCCCGTCGCTGGAGCCCTCGTTCGCGGCGCCGTTGGCCGGGTCGAACGGAAAGACAATCCACGGCGGACAGGCTTCGGCCAGGAAGACGGTCGCGGGATTGGCTTCCGCGCAGTTGCCGTTTTCCGTGACTGATCGAAGCAGCATCCTGATCTGGTGTACACAGCCCTGCGAAGTCAGTTCGGTTCGTAACGCACGGCCAGACTCCGTCAATCGAGCGTGACACCCGTTTCCTGCCCCCTGAATGTGCTTCTCGGCATCGCGGTGACCGGTCGCCTCCGGTCCGGTCAAGCGGTATGCGGATAAGGAGTCATGCGTAGTGGGTTATCAGATATTGGCGGCCGCTGCCGTGCTGTACGCGGTAGGAATCGTCGCGCAAAGCGTCGCGGCCCGCCGTGCCGGTGAATCGTCTGGAGCCGGGGTCGGACTGCTCGTCCGGTTGGCGACCGATCCGCTCTACCTGGTGGGGTTCGCCGGTCAGGCCGGTGGCTTCGCGCTCGCGTTTTTCGCCCGCGCCTCGCTGCCGCTTTATCTGGTGCAGACCGCTTCGTCCTCGGCGATCGGCCTGGCCACCGTCTTCGGCGTGCTGGTTCTCGGATGGCGCATCCGGCCCGCGGAAGTCCTGACATTGATGCTTCTCGCCGCGGGATTGGTTCTGCTGGCCGGAGTTTCGGTTCCCTCGACAGCCGGGGACCTTGGTCTGGGCGGCACCATCGTCGTGGCCGGTGCGGTCGTGGGCATCGGGTTGGCGATGATCCCGGCGGGCCGGACTACGACGTTCACGGCGCCGGCGGTTCTGTCCGGCTTGTCGTTCGCCGTCGTGGCGGTGGCGAGCCGCACGCTGGCCCATCGGGATCTGTTGTCGTTGCCGGCGAATCCGCTCACCTGGCTGGTGCTCGCGGGTGCGATCCTCGGCCAGGCGTCGATGGCGGTCGCGCTTCAACGCGGTCCGGCCGCGGCCGTGGTGGCCACGGCGGACGCGACCACGATCGTGCTGTCCGCCGTCGCCGGAATCGCCGTGCTGGGCGATCGCGTGGTCGACGGCGGCGGCCCCTGGGTCGCTCTCGGTCTCGTTGTCGTGGTGGCCGGGGTGCTGCTGCTGGGTTCTCAGGGCCGGGCGGGCGCGCGAACCGGAGACGTCGCCGGGGAAACCGCATGACCGGCCGGCCGTTGGCCACCGTTTCGGTGGACCTGGACAATCTGTGGGCTTATCTCAAGACCCACGGGGATCCCGGTTGGCGGGACTACCCCAGTTTTCTTCCCTCGGCCGTGCCCCGGCTGCTGGACGTCCTCGGCGAGCAGCACCTGAAGGCGACGGTGTTCGTGGTGGGCGCCGACGCCGTCCGCGAAGACGGGGCCAAGGCCGTCAACGAGATCGTGGCGGCCGGACACGAGATCGCCAACCATTCCTTCGGCCACGAGCCCTGGCTGCACCGGTACTCCCGCGACCGGCTCGGCGAAGAACTGAGCCGGACCGAGGACGCGATCGTGTCAGCGGGCGCGCCGAAACCTTCTGGCTTCCGCGGACCCGGCTACAGCGTCACCCTCGACCTCATCGAGCTGCTGATCGAACGCGGCTATTCCTACGACGCCAGTACGTTGCCCACCTGGATCGGCCCGCTGGCGCGCGCTTACCACAACCGCGGCGTGTCCGCGGCGGCCGCGGACGACGGCCGCGGCGAGCTGTTCGGCGGGTTCTCGCGGGTTCTCGCGCCGGTGCACCCGTACCGCTGGCGAACGGCCGAAGGCAACGCGCTGGTCGAGCTTCCGGTGACGACCATGCCTTTGCTGCGCACCCCGATCCACGGTTCCTATCTCGTCCAGCTCAACGAGATCTCTCCGCGGCTGGCTCGCGGGTATTTCCGCACCGCGCTGCGGCTCTGTCTCGCCCGTGGGGTCACCCCGTCTCTGTTGCTGCATCCGACGGATGTGCTCGAGGCCAGCGAGGCTCCCGGGATGGAGTTCTTTCCCGGAATGACGGGGGGAAACCGGAAGACCGCCCTGGTGCGCTGGGCGCTGCGTACGATGTGCGAACAGTTCGAGGTCGTCGGCACCGGTGCGTACGTCCGCCGGAGCGTGGTGCGGCGCGAGCGCTCTACCGCTCGGCTGGACCGGGGAAGATGAACGCGTTCACCGTCGTCCTGCCCACCGAGCGCGACCCGCTCGCAGCAGCGCTTCGGGTTGTCGCGTATGCGACCATGGCGCTGGCGCCGGTGGAGGGCTACCTGACTGCCGTGCACCCGCAGGCGGGCAAGGTCGCTCCCGCGTTGCTGATCGCCGGATGGCTGGCGCTTCGGATCCGGCAGCGGACGCTTCCCCAGTTGACTTCGCTGCAGGTGGTGCTCGCCTCGCTCGGGGCGGTCGTGGCGACCACCGCGGCGGTGCACTCAGCGGAACCGTTCACCGCCGAATACACCTTGCGCTGGTTTCCGTTCCTGCTGCTCACCGCGGTGCTGGCGGACATCGCCGGACGGGAGGTCCCCCTTCGCGGGCTGCTGCTCGCGGCGGTCGCGGGGGCGACCGTGGCGGGTGCCGGTGCTTTGTACAGCCTGCTCGTTGAGGGGAATACGCGAGCCAGCGGTCCGCAACCCGACCCGAACGATCTGGCCTATTTCCTTGTGGCCGCGGTTCCCCTGCTCTTTCTGACCCCTGCCGTTTCACGTTTCCGCGGTTTCGCGATCACGCTCGCCGGGACCGTTTTGGTGGGCGGTGCGGTCGCGACGTTCTCCCGGGGCGGCGCCCTTGCCTTGGCTGCCGCGCTGGCCTGGTTGCTGGTGCGCCGCGTGCTTCCGTGGCGAGTGCTCGCCGCGGCGGCCGCTTCGGTCGTCGTGCTGGGCCTCGCTGTGCTGCTGCTCGCCGGACCGCGGCTTGAGCGGGCGGTGCAGGAGAAGACGTTCATCGCCGCGACCAATGTGGACACCCGGGAACTGCGCTGGCAGGCCGCGGCCCGGATGGTGGCCGCGCATCCGGTGCTGGGCGTCGGCCCGGGTTCCTTCCGGACGCAGTACGCCGCCGCTTCGCACAACGCCGAGATCGACGAGCAGACCCCGGTGGCGCACAACATGTATCTCGAGGTGGCCGCCGAACTCGGCCTGCCCGGGTTCGCGTTGTTCGCCGGCGTGCTCGGCACCGCCGTGCTCGGAAGCGAGCGGGCGGTCCGGTGCGCCGATCGCCCGAGCCCCGCGCGGACGGAGGCGATCGTGATCCAGGCCGCCCTGCTCGCTGTGCTGGTGGCTTCCGCGTTTCTGTCCGAGCAGTACTACCTGCCGTTGTGGTCGCTCGCCGCGCTCGGCGTCGCGGCCGGAATCCGAACCGGAAAGGCTGGTGCCGATGCGTGTCCTGCACGTGATCAGTGAGATGGGGGCCGGCGGGGCCGAGACAATCGTCGCGGGCATGGCGGTCCGCGGCCAGGATTACGGCTGGGTGTCGGCGGTCGCCAGCGGCGGCGGCTTCCGGGCCGACGAACTGGCCGCGGCCGGCGTGGCGACGTTCCCGGTTCCGCTCGCGCGGCGCAGCAAGCTCGGTGTGCTGCGGGCCGCCGCCGCGGTGCGCACGGCGTCGGCCCGGTTCCGGCCGGACCTGGTGCTGGCCCACAATGTCGGGGCGAGCCTGGTTGCCCGCCTGGCGATGCTGCCCAAGCGAATGCCTTTGCTGACCGTTTTCCACGGCGTCGCCGACGAAGACTTCCCCGCGGCCGCCCGGATCTTGCGGTACACCCCCGACCGGGTCGTCGCCGTCTCCTCGGCCACGGCTGCCCGGCTCGTCGAAGCGGGCGTGGACACGCCGGTGGAAATACGCAACGCGGTTTTCACGCGGCCGCCGGTTTTCGGGCGGGCGGAGACGCGGGCGTCGCTCGGGGTCGCCGACGACGTGCCGGTCGCGCTCTGCCTCGCCCGGCTGGAACCGCAGAAACGCCATGACGTGCTGCTCGATTCCTGGGCCCGGCTCGACGGTGACGCGGTTTTGTGGCTGGCCGGCGACGGGAGCCTGCGCGCCGAACTCGAGCGCCGCGCCGAGGCGTGCGACGGCCGGGTCCGGTTTCTCGGCACTCGCCAGGACGTGGCCGATCTGCTCGCGGCCGCCGATCTCACGGTGCTGACCAGCGACTGGGAAGGTCTGCCACTGGCCGTCCTCGAATCGATGGCCGCCGGGCGACCGGTCGTCGCAACCGACGTCGGCGGCGTCCGCGGCGTGCTTTCCGGCGGAGGCGGGCGGGTGGTCCCGCCGGACGACCCGGCGGCTGCCGCCGAGGCGCTCAGCGAGCTGTTGTTCGATCCCGCCGCCCGGGAGATCGCCGCCGCCGAGGCGCTGCGCACCATCGAGCGCGAGTATGACCCGCACCCGTTCATGAAGGCCTATGACGAACTGCTGCGCACCTCCCTCGGAGGCACGCGGTGACGAAGTTTTCCCGCTCGACGGCGGTGGCGGTCGCCGGCGCGCTCATCGTGGGGCTGGCGGTCTTGCTCGTCGGCCTGCTGCGCGGCGGCACGTATCAAGGCCGGGTAAGCCTGCTGGCCGAACCGGTGAACCAGACCAGTGCGCAGTACGGCGAAGTCGTCTCCCTGGCGATGCCCGCGGTGGTCGAGCTCGCGCGAAGTCCTTCGGTGCTGCGGTCGGTCGCGCCGGGTTCCGGATACTCCCCGGACGAGCTCGGTCCCCGGATCTCGGTCGAGCTGGTGCCGGCGTCCGCGCTGGTGCGGGTGTCGGTCCGGGCACCCTTGGCGGGTCAAGCGAGCACCATCGCGGAGGCGCTGGGCAAAGCGATGGTCAACGCCGACCTGCTCGCGCCCGTGGCCCGCTTGCGCGTGCTGGACCCCCGGCCCGAGGTGATCGAGGGCGACGCGGACGTGCCACTGGTGGCCGGGCTGGCCTTGGTCGCCGCCGTAGCGACGGGGGTCGCGATCGTCGTCGCCGGTCGATTGAAAGCGGCGCGGCCGCGCGGCGGCTCGGGTTCCGTGCGCCGCGCGCTCGCCGCGGCCGGTGTCCATCGCCCGGTCGCGGTGCTGCGCGGCGACGATCCGGCCACGGCTGATCAGCTGGCCACGCTGGGTCGCGCGGCCGGGCTGCCGCTGCGCGTGGTTCCGGTCGCGCCGGAACTCGCCGAAACGGCGGCCAAGCTCGCGGCCGCGCTCCCGCAGGACCAGACGGACGAAGGAAGCGCCGCGGTGGTGGCGGTCGCGGACAGCCAGCGGCACCCGGAACTCACGGCGACGCTCAGCGTCCTGCCGGCCGGCGCGGTCCTCGTAGCGGTGGTGGTGGCGTGCAACTGAGACGCAGCACCGAACTCGCGGCCGGTGGAGCGGAGGAAAGATCGCGGCTCGGCCTTCCCCGCCGCGACCGGGCCGCCGCCCTGAACCTGGCGCATCGAGCCATCCTGGTCGTCGCCGTCGCGGTCGGCTCGGTCAGTGCCTGGCACGCGCTGGCGCCGTCGTGGCAGGTTCCGCTGCCGACCTCGGCGAACCGGGCCGAGGAACGGCTCCAGGATTTCCGCGACGCGCTTTACTTCCCGATCCGCGAGTTCCTGGCCGGCGGCAATCCTTATGACCCCGCCACGATGTTCGCGCACTGGCCAGTACGCCAGGACTTCAACCTCTACCAGCCGTACCACCTTCTGCTGCACGCGCCGTTCGTGCTGGCCGGATACCGGCCCGGCGCGGTGGCCTTCACCGTGCTCAACTTGCTGCTGCTGTGCGCGCTCGCGGCCGTGGCCGCGCACGCCGTCCGGCGGTTCGTCCCCGTTCCGTTCGCGACCACGGCGATCGTCGTCGCCGCCTTGCTCGTGACCAGCCAGGTCGGCAAAGCACAGCTCTATGTCGGCCAGATCAATCCGCTCATCGCGCTCGGTGTGGCGGGCGCGCTCGTGGCTCGGAAAGACGCCCCGGGCTTGGCGAGCGTCGCCCTCGCGTTCGCGTGGCTGAAACCGCAGTACGGCTTCCCGCTGGCGATTCTGCTGTTCGCGCGAGGCTCGCGGCGGGTAGCAGTGGCCGGCACCGCGGTGGCAGCGCTCGCGAGCCTGCCGGTGGTGCTCGTGCTGGTCGTCCGCGGCGGGGGCGTCGGCGCGTTTCTCGACGTCGTCATGCGAAATCTCGCCCACGCCAGGGCCACCGACTACGGCGCTGTGGATTCCCTTACCTCGCAACGGATCGACGTGGCCGCCGTGCTGTTCCGGCTCACCGGCTGGGCGCCGGCCGGCGGGGAACTGGTCGTGCTGGCCGGGGTGCTGGTGGTCAGCGCGGTGCTCGTGCGCCGGCTCGACCGCGCCGGTGCGGTCCCCTTGGCCGACCTGCTCACCTGTCTCGCGGTCGTGGTGTGTGTGGTGCATCAACCCGGAGACGTGCTGATCGCCGTGCCCGCGCTGGTGACTGTGGCCGCGCTGGTGGCTGTGGTCGCGCTGGTGGCTGTGGTCGCGCGGCGACGGCCGCATCGGGACGCTGCCCTGCTCGGGGTCCTCGCGCTGGCGGTGCCGTTCGCGCATCTGCACTTCGTGGACTCGGTCGTGGTGGCCACGCTCGGCGCCCGGGCCGCGGTCACCCTCGACGGCGTCGCCGTGGTCGCGGCCTGGTGCCTGGTGGCATTCGCCGCGGTCCGCCTGTCGCGCGCGCGGGTTTCAGCCGGAGGCAACGGATGAGCAGTGGGCTCAGAACCCGGGCGGTGCGGGGTTCGTTGTGGCTCGGCGCGGCGAACCTGGTCAGCAAGAGCAGCCAGATGCTGGTCACCCTGGTGCTGGCCGCGGTGCTGGCCGAGGCGCAGCTCGGTGCGGTCGCCCTGGCGGTGTCGCTGGTCAACCTCGGCCAGGTGGTGCAGTCGATCGGCGTCTACGACGTGATCAGCCGGACCCGGCGGGATCCCCGGCGGATGGCCGGGACCATGCTGACGATGAGCGCGGCGGCCGGGGTGCTGCTGGCCGCCGTGCTCGTGGCCGCCGCGGGCCCGATCACCGCGTTGCTCGGGACCCCGGATGCCGCCGGGCTGGTCCGGCTGGCCGCGGTCGGGCTGCCGTTCTCGGCCGTCGGCGGAGTCCAAATGGGACTGATGCACCGCGAGCTGGACTTCCGCCGGCGGCTGCTGCCCGACGGCGGCAGCGCGGTGCTGGGCGCGGCAGTCACGATCGTGCTCGCCCTCGGCGGCGTCGGCCCGGCCGCGCTGGTGATCGGCCTGGTGTGCACGGCGGTGGCGCAACCGCTGCTGGGCGCGCTGGCCGGCGGTGCCGTCCGGCCCCGCTGGGACGTCGCGGCGGCCGCGGAAGCCGCGAGCTGGATCGCGGTCGTGGGACCCGCGGCCGTCGTCGGGGCGCTGCTGGTCAACCTGGACTACCTGGCGGTCGGGCATGTGCTCGGCCCGGCCGCTGTGGGGGTCTACTCCCTCGCTTACCGCCTGGCTTGGGTGCCTTACATCATGGTGGCGGTCGTACTGGGGGCGGTGGCCTTTCCGTTGCTGGCCAGGTTGTGGCGGGAAGGCGCTCCGCTGGCCGAAACCGTCACGCGGTTCACCCGCGCGGTGCTCGTGGTCACCGGCGGCCTGTACCTCGCGCTGGCCGTTCTCTCCGACCGGATCGTGCTGCTGGGCGCGCGCTGGAGCGACTCGGCAGGCCCGCTTCTGCTGCTGGCCGGCTACGGAATGGGCTTGTGCCTGCTGCAGATCTGGTACCAGGCGGTGAAAGCCACCGGGAATGCCCGGCGGTACCTGGCCCTGGAAAGCACCCACCTGGCACTGCTCGCGCTGGGACTGGCGCTGTTTGTCCACAGTGGAATCACCGCTGTCGCGGCGGTCCAGTTCGGCGCGGTCTGGTTGGCCGTCCCGCTTTCCTGGGCCACGCTGCGGAAACTCGGTGTCGCACCGCCCTCGGCCGAACTCGCGGGAATGGCCCTCCGGGTGCTGGCCGCGGGGGCTGCCAGCGCGGCGCCCACGCTGGCGCTGGCCCACGCCGGGGTCTTCGGAGCCAGGGACTCGCTGGCCGGCTTCCTCGCCGAAGCCGTGCTGCTGGTCACCGGCTATGCCGGGGCGACGCTGCTCCTCCAGCGCGGTGAACTGGCCGCAGTGCGCCGAGGCGGGTACCGGTGAAAGTGGTGCACGTTTCCCAGCCGGTATCCGCCGGGGTCGCCGTGGTCGTGCTGGAACTCGCTGTGGCGCAACGGGATCGCGGCTGGTCGGTGACGGTGGTATGTCCTTCTTCGGGCTGGCTCGCCGCGCGCGCTCGCGACCTCGGGATCGAAGTCTGTGCCTGGACCGCGACCCGTTCTCCCGGGCCGAGCGTGCTCACCGAAACACTGCGGTTGCACCGGATCCTGGCCGGCCTGGCACCCGACGTCGTGCACCTGCACAGCTCGAAAGCCGGGCTGGCGGGCCGGCTCGCCCTGCGCGGCAGCCGTCCGACGGTGTTCCAGCCGCATCTGTGGTCCTTCGAGACCGCCCGGGGGCCGCTTCGGCGGATGTCCGCCGCGTGGGAGCGGATCTCCTCCCGCTGGACCGATCTCGTCGTGTGCGTCAGCGACGACGAACTCGCGGCCGGACAGCGCGCGGGCATCACCGCCAACGCCGAAGTCGTCTGCAATGGCGTCGACACGGTCTGGTTCGCCCCCGGCGACCGCGTCGCGGCCCGGCGCGAGCTCAACCTGCCCCAGCACACGCCGATCGCCGTCTGTCTCGGCCGGCTCGCCGAGCTGAAAGGCCAGGATCAGCTGTTGTCGGCCTGGCCGGAGGTGCTCCGGCGGGTGCCGGACGCGAGGCTCGTGCTCGTCGGCGACGGACCGATGGGCCCGGTCTGGCGGGAACAGCACCCGGTCGCCGCCCACGAATCCGTGCGGTGGATGGGGCACACCGACGACCCGGCGGCGTTCTACACGGCAGGCGACGTGGTCGTTCTTCCCTCTCGCGCCGAAGGCATGGCCTTGGTGCCGCTGGAAGCGATGGCGTGCGCCCGGCCGGTGGTCGCCTTCGACGTCGGCGGGATGCGCCAAAGCGTCGGCGACGCGGGAGCCGTGCTGCCGCCGGGCGACCTCGCACTCCTGGCCGATGCCGTGGCCACCCGGCTCGCCGAGCCGGAACTGGCGCGGCGGGAAGGCCGGCGCGCACGGCGGCGCGCGGAGCTTTCCTTCGACCGTCACCGGATGACCGACCAGATCACCGCGCTCGTTGACAAACTCACCCCCGCGGAGCGAACCCGTTGACCCGTATCGCCTATCTGCTGACCCAGGACCGGGGCGGCCCGGTCGACCTCACCGTCCGGCTCGCCGCGGCCTTGCTCGCCCAGAATGCCGAAGTACGGGTTTTCGGCCCGGTTCCGGCCCGCGGAGCCGAGTCGCTCGGAGCACACCATGAGCCGCTTGTCGTGGCGGACAAGGAAAACCTCGCCGCCGCGGCGCGGGCCCGCAGGGCGATCCAGGAGTGGGAGCCCGACATCGTGCACGCACAGGACCGGCGCGCGGGACTCGTGCTCGCCGGTCTGCGCGCGGTTCGCCGGCGGCCGGTTCTCGTGCAGACCTACCACGGCGTCCCCGACGACGTAACCGAACCGTGGTTCCGTGGCGCGCCTCGCGCGACTGGACCCTCCGCGTACACCCGAGCGGTGCTCGCCGGCGACGCGGTTGTCGCCCGGATGCTCGATCGCACGATCGTGCCCGCCGAGGCGATGGGGCGGTTCCTGCGCCGCCGGTTGCGGGTGCCCGCCAGACGCCTGGCCCGGATCGGCAACTGCGTCGAACCAGCCGAGCCGAGCCCGCCGGCCGGACCGGTGCGGCAGCTGATTTTCGTGGGTCTGCTCGTTCCGCGCAAAGGAATCCTCGACCTGCTCGCCGCGCTCGCCGCACCCGGGGTGCTGCCCGCGGGAGCGCGGCTGACCGTCGTGGGTGACGGCCCGCAGCGCGCGGAGGCCGAACGAGCCGCACAGGCGCCTCCGTTGCGCGGCCGGGTCACCTTTCTGGGCTTCCGCCCGGACGTCACGACGTTGCTGGCGAACGCGGACGCGTTGGTGCTTCCGTCCACTATGGAGCAACAGCCGCTGGTGGTGGCGGAGGCGATGGCTGCCGGGAAGCCCGTGGTGGCCACTGACACCGGCGGTGTCGCCGACCTGCTCGGGCCGGGCGGCTGCCGCTATCTCGTCCCGCCGGGCGACGTACCCGCTCTCGCGCTGCGCCTCCGCGCGCTGTTCGCCGATCCGGCACCGGGCCGGATCGGCGCTTCGCTCGCGGCTCGAGCCCAGGAACGGCATACCCCGGACGCGTGCGCGCGCCGTCACCTGGAGCTGTACGCGGCGCTGGTTGCCCGAGCAGGCGCTACCTCGGTTTGACCAGCACCAATCCGTCGGCGGCCGCGAGTCGCACCGGATCGGGCGGAGCCGAGGAGGTCGGCGCCGACGAGGTCGGCGAAGCGGACGGCGCCGCTTGCCGTTGCTCGCCCGCGGCGACGAGCCCAGGGGGAGGAGTGACGGTCTGGGTGGCCGAGGTCGGGTTCACCGCGACCCAGCCGTTGGTGAACGTCCGGGTCCAGACGCCGTTGGCCAACCGGCCGGCGGCGTCCACGGCCTCGCCGAGACCGCTGTTCTGCAGAGGGGACCACTCCGGGTTGCGGTAGTCGTCGGTCGTGGCCGGCGTCCAGCACGTCCGGGGACCCGCGAGCAAAGCAGCGCTGGCGTATCCCGCACGGTCCTGTTGTTCGGTCCGCGTCCGGGTGACCAGGAGCAGCAGCGACTCGCCGAGCGCGGCCTGGGCTCGCATCTCCTGGAACTCGTTGCCCCGGAAGGTGAGCAGGCCGCCGCTCCCGGCGTCCTCGCGGAAGCCGAAGTTCTCTTCCATCGCACCGCCGAACCGGGAGTGCGCCGTCCACCGGCCCGGGGTCAGGTGGGTCTCCGACACGTTCGGGACGAACTCCTTGCCTGCTTTTTCGAAGGCGTCTCCCACCAGGGAGAGGAAAGCGTCGAGGCCGTCGCGCAGTTTCCGGTCGGTTTCGCTCGCGCTCGAGGTTCCGGCTAGGACCGCGGCGGAGTAGTGGCTCAGCGAGTTGAAGTCGTTGTCCGCCAGCACTCCGTCCCATCCCTGCTGAGCCACCTCGGAGACAACTGCGGAACTCCAGGCCTGCTGGTAAGCCGGGTCCCAGACGGTCATCTGCCAGTGCCGGGGATAGCCCGCCCATTCGATCCGGTTGCCGTGGTTGTCGGTCGCGAACCACTCAGGATGCTGCTGCTGCGCCGCGACGTAACCGATGCCGGTCGGCAGGAACTGCGCGTCCTTCCCGTCGACGACCGCTCCGGGGTAGTTGCGGGTGCTGGAAAGATCCTTGTACACCAGGACCTTGATCTTGGGGTTGAGTTCGTGCAGCGTGCGCATCGCCGCGGTCTGGTCGGCGTTGAGCACCACTACTTCGTAGCGCTGCGCGGCCAGCTTCAGCGCGCTCTGCGAGGGCGGCTGGCCGATGCCGTACCACCACGCGCAGGGCGCCAGCGGCTCGGGCGGGGGCGCCGCGGTCACTTGCGCCGCGCTCGTGGCGCATCCGGCAAGTCCTCCCGCGATCAGGACGAGCACGGCCCCCAGGATCGCCGGCCGACGACGCGCACGGGTCAGCATTGCTTTCGGCACAACAGTTCTCCTATGGTGAGGACGACGATCTTGAGGTCCAGCCAGAGGGACCAGTTGGCGATGTAGTAGTTGTCGTAGCGGGCCCGTTCCGCGATCGAGGTGTCCCCGCGCAGACCGTGGACCTGTGCGAGACCGGTCAGCCCGGTCGGTACGCGGTGTCGCGCCCAGTATAAGTCGTGGATCGTGGAAAACTCGTCCACGAACACCGGCCGCTCCGGGCGCGGCCCGACCAGCGCCATGTCGCCGCGCACGACGTTCCACAGCTGCGGCAGTTCGTCCAGTGAGGTCCGGCGCAGCAGCCTGCCGACCGGTCCGACCCGCCGGTCACCGGCCACCGACCAGCGCGTCGCCGAATCGTCGACAGCGGCTGGCCGTACGCTGCGGAGCTTGTAGAGCACGAAGGTCCGGCCGTCGACTCCGACCCTGGTTTGCCGGAAAACAACCGGGAATCCGCTCTCGATCGCGACGGCGAGCCCGCACAGGGCGATGATCGGGGCCAGGACGAGGAGCGCGAGGGCGGCCACCGCGGTTTCGAGCGTCCGCTTGATCCGCCAGCTGAACCGACGGGTCGGTGCGCCCTCCAGCCACATCAGCGGATAGCTGCGGAGCCGGTCCGTTCCGGTGCCGTCCGGCACGAGCGGGAAAAGCCGGGGCAGCACCAGGATGACGCATCCGAGCCGTTGCGCGGTGATGGCCGCCTCGACGGCGGCGTTGTCGCTGGCGCGGGAGTGTGCGAGCACGACGGTGCCGGCGCCCAAGCGGGTGATGGCCTTGGCGAGATCTTCGCCAATTCGTTCGACCGGGAGTTCCCCGTGGCAGGCTTCCGGATCCGAAGAGGCGAATCCGACCGGAAGAAGGCCGAACTCCGGATGCCGCAGCATGGTGCGGATCAAGTCGCCGCTGGAATGGGGCGCGCCCACCACAATGGCCCGGTCGCATCGCCGCAGCCGACGGCGGCCCCACCGCCCGATCGCGAACACCCAGGGACGCGCGCACTCGCTGACCACGGCGAAGACCAGCACCAGCGACGGTGCCGCGGCCATCCCCGGCCCGCGGTGGCCCGCCACCAGCGTGATCCCGGTGAGGAGTGCGAACGCCGCCCCCGAGGCGGCCGCTGAACGCGGAAAATCCTGCAGCCAGGACAGCCACAGGCGACGGCGGTGTACCCGCGCCGCGGTCCGCGCTCCCCACAGCGTCAGGCCGGCCACCACTACATCCACGGCACCGGCATCAGTGAGTGGGATCGCCATCAGGAGCGCGCCGAGATCAACCGCGACCAGTAACACCGCGACAGCGTTGATGCGGGACAGCAGCGGACGGCCCCCGGCCTCGCCGGACGCCTGGCCCGCCGGTCTGCCGCGGCGCTGGAACGGAATGCGCGCCAAGACCGGCATCTTCAGCTCCGTCACCGGCGTCTCCCTTTTTCACGAAACTGTTTCATCACCATCGCGTTTCTACCTCCACTAAACCCGCAACCCGGGGGAAATTCGGTTCTATCGAGTGGGTTTTTCCCGGAACAGCCACCAGTCCACTCGATCGAGGGGGCACGAAAAACCCGTTCCGGTGAAGGCCCGAAACAGCGTGTGCATCGATCGGGCGCTCCCTTCCCGGTGCATTTTGCGAACCTCTCAAGAAAGCAACAAAGATAGCCGAATATGAGCTGACGGCCGAACGAAGGTGGACGGCCGGTATCGCGCCGAGAACCGGAGAGGGGTTTTGTGAGAGCGGAAGACACGGGCCTGGTCACAAGGACGAAGACGGAACAGGCCACGGGACGGACGGCGGGGCGCGCACACGTCGTTCTGCCCGCCTTCAACGAAGAAGCATCCTTGCCGCCGTTGCTGCGCCGGCTTTCCGACGTGGCGCTCACCGAGCAGCTCACCGTCTGGGTCGTCGACGACGGTTCGGCGGACGACACCGTGGCCGCGGCCGAGGCCGGTTTCGGCGACCTGGACGTGCGGATCGTGCGGCACCTGGTCAACCTCGGGCTGGGCCGCGCGGTGCTGTCGGGTCTGCGTGCGGTGCTGGAGGTGGCCGGCCCGGACGACATCGTCGTGGTGATGGACGCCGACGACACGCACGATCCGGGGCTGATCCGCCTGCTGTGGAAGGAAATCGACGCCGGCTCGGATGTCGCTATCTGCTCCCGGTTCGTGCCCGGCGGCGACGACCGGACCGCCCCGGTCGTACGGCGCCTGCTTTCCCGCGGCGCGGCTCAGCTTTTCCACCGGGCTCTCGCCGTCGAGGGGGTCCGGGATTTCACCAGCGGATACCGTGCTTACCGGGCCAGCCTGCTCGCGCGGGCGTCGGCGCACTGGGGGGAGCGGCTCATCGAAGAGCAGGGGTTCGCCTGCATGGTCGAGCTGCTGCTCAAACTGCGCCATTGCCGTCCGGTGATCACCGAAGTTCCGCTGGCCCTGCGTTACGACCGCAAACAGGGGCCGAGCAAACTGAAGCTCCGACGGACGATCGCGCAATACCTGAAGCTGCTGGCCCGCGACCGGCTCAGCCCGGCGCCGTACCGAAAGTTGTGACTCGCCGGTGACGACCACACCCGCTCTGTCCCACGTCGCGGTGATCGGTGGCGGAATCTGCGGCCTCACCGCCGCCCACCGCCTCGCCCGCGGGGGCGTCCGCGTGACCCTGGTCGAGGGGAGCGACCAGCTCGGTGGCCTCGGCACCTTCTTCCGGCACGGGAACCGCTGGGTCGAACGCTTTTACCACTGCGTCATGCCCTCCGACGCCGCCCTGCTCCACTTGCTGGACGAGCTGGGCCTGAAAGACTCGCTGCGGTGGCGCACAACGACGATGGGGATGCTCGTCGACGGGGAACGGCACCGGTTCAACTCGGCCCTCGACCTCCTGCGGTTCACCCCGCTCCGGTTTTTCGATCGGTTGCGCTTCGGCGTCGTCTCGCTTCTGCTGCGGCAGCTCGGGCGCGGACGGGACCTCGACACGCTTCGGACCGAAGACTGGCTCCGCAGTCTCTACGGACGGCGCGTGTGGGAGGACCTCTTCGCCCCGATGTTCGGCTCGAAGTTCGGTCCCGCCTTCGGAGACGTCCCCGCGCTGTACCTGTGGCAGCGTCTCGGCCGGGAACGCAACGTCGCCACGCGCGGTTACCCCGACGGCGGCTACAAGACGATCATCGACGCGTTGCGCGAGTCGATCGAGAGCGCGGGCGGGACAATTCGCTTGTCCAGCCCCGTTCACCGGCTGTGCCACACCGAGGAAGGCTGTCGCCTCACTTTCGCCGACGGCGAATCGCTCGACGTCGACCGGGTCGTCTCGACAGTGCCGCTGCCGCTGTTGCGCCAGCTCGCCGACGACGACCTCGCGACCCGGCTGCCCAGGACCGCGCTGGCATACCAAGGGGTCGTCACCGCGGCGTTCTTCCTTCGCCGCCCGCTCACCGGCCACTACTGGACCCCGGTGCTGCGCTCCGGCACGGACTTCGATGGCGTAGTCGAGATGTCCGCGCTCGCGGGCAGCTACGAGGACGCACACCTCGTTTACGTCATGCACTACACCGACCGCGAGTCGAATCTCTATCGCGAGCCCGACGATGCCATCGCGGCACGGTGGACGGCTCAGCTCCTCCGGGTGCACCCCGGTTTGCGGCTAGCCGACATCGAGGACGTGCGGGTGTTCAAGGCGCCGTTCGTCGAACCGGTGTACCCGCGGGGATACCTCGCCCAGCGGCCGCCCGTCGTGGTGGAGGGCACGAATGTGCTGCTGGCGACCACCGCGCACGTCTACCCGGACGTGACGAGCTGGAATTCCAGCGTCGCACTCGCGAACAAGGTGACGGACCTGATCGCCGGCCTCGGCGAACGGCGGAAGGTCGGGGAACCGGCCTGAGGAGGGGCGGGCTCACCCCGCTCGGATCAGCTTCTCGATCGCCTCGGCGGTCCGCCGGCTGGCCGCGCCGTCCCCGTATGGCGAGGGCACGTCGCGCAGGCGCTCACGGTGGCCGGCGACATCGTCGAGCCACGCCGCGGCTTCCGTGCCGATCCCCGGCCCCGGGACGACCAGCGCGCCGAAGGTGCCGAAAATCTCCGGCCGCTCGGTACTCCGGCGGACCACCACCACCGGCCTCTTGAGCACGCTCGCTTCTTCCTGGATGCCACCGGAGTCCGAAATGATCAGCGCGGCGGCGGCAGCCAGCGCGAGGAACGTCGGATACGGCTCGGGCTCGAGCACTCGAAGCGGCCGCAGGAGACGGGTCAGGCCGAACCGTTCGAGGCTCTGTTTGGTGCGCGGGTGCAGCGGCAGCACGACCGGCAACGGCAGCCGGGCGAGTTCCCGCAGGACCGTGGTCAGCCGGTGCGGATCGTCGACGTTCTCCGGCCGGTGGATGGTGGCGAGCACGTACCCGTCCTCGGCAAGGCCCCGGTCCGCCAGGATCGCGGCCCGGTCCGCCGCGCACGGGAGTGCGGACCGAAGTGCTTCCACGACGGTGTTTCCGGTGACGGCGATCCGTTGCGGGGCAATGTTTTCCTTCAGCAGGTTCTGCCGGTTGAGGCCGGTCGGCGCACAGCAGAGGTCGGCGAGGTGGTCGATCAGGACGCGGTTGTGCTCCTCGGGCATCGTCCGGTCATGGCTGCGCAGCCCGGCCTCGACGTGCACCAACGGCAGACCCTGCGCGTTCGCCGCCAGAGCGCCGGCGAGGGCGGAGGTGGTGTCGCCTTGCACCAAGACCACCTGATCAGGGCGTGCGGCCAGCACTTCGTCCACCGCGCTGATCGCCCGGCCGAGTTGAATTCCGCGCCGCGCGCTGCCGATTGCCAGCTCGTGGAACCGGCTCGAAGCCGGAAAACCCGCGTCCAGGAGCGTGCAGAGCGACGGATCGTAATGTTGTCCGGTGTAGACGATCGCGCAGTTCTCGCCGTACCACCGCACCAGGGGCGCCAGCTTGATGAGTTCCGGCCGGGTCCCGCAGACCAGCACGATCCTGGAACCGGTTCGCTCCGGCGAAGAAACAGTCAAGCCCGGATTTTCTTTTCCGGTGGAGCGCGTTTCCACGGTAGTCGACATACGGCCAATTTCCTTCCCCTGACAGGTCATCGCACGCTATCGCGAAAGCCCGGGCGGTGGCGACCGCTCAGCCCATCGAGTGCACCTTCCGCGTGGCTGCCCGGCGTGCCCGCGGTGTCCACTTAGGATTTCAGTGGATCGAGTCCGACAGAAACGAGTACGCCTTGTTCGCGAAATGTGCTGCCCTGGCAGGGGTGCTGCTGCTCACCGCGGTCACCACGTCCGCCCCGCCGGTGGACGCGGCGCAGGCCGTGCTCCTTCCGGACCTCCGCCAAGCACCTCCGGGGTGCCCTGGCGGATACACGGGCGATCCCGCGCAGTGCGGTGACTGGGACGTGTGCCCGGTCATGGATCCCAGCGCTCCCAACGGCCGGTGTGTCGGCGAGGCCGCCGCCAAGGCGGTGCGGCTTCGGTTCACCAGCTCGGAAGAGAACATCGGCGACGGGCCACTTCTGCTGTACGGCCACCGAAACAGTACCGGAGACAGCAGAATGTCCGTCCGCCAAGCACTCCGCGCGGCCGACGGATCGATCCCGCCTGACTACGCCTCGGCTCAGCAGGCCACCCGCGGGTACACCTACTACGAACCGGCGATGGCACACCAGCACTGGCACCTGATGAACTTCGAACACTTCGCGCTGGTCTCGAAAACCGGCGCGACGGTCGTCACCGACCGCAAAAACGGCTTCTGCCTAGGCGACCGCTATGCCTTGCCGGACATCGGCGATCTCCAACACGCACCCGGTGCCTCCGGAGCGGACGCCGAACTGGCAGAACGGTTGCGTGCCAACAACTGCCGGCACCACGAACCGAACGCGCTCGACGTGGTCGAAGGCATCTCCGTCGGAGCCGGCGACGACTACGCCTACCACGTCGACTTCCAGTGGCTCGACATCACGCACGTGCCCTCGGGAACCTACGACCTGGTAAACACCGTGAACGACGATCGCACCCTGGCCGAGAAAAACTACGACAACAACTCGTCGTCGGTAAGCTTGTCCATCGAATGGCCGCAGGGAATGCCTGCGAAAAGCCAATCGATCCTGCAGTCGCCGGTGGTCCGGTTTCTCCGTGGCTGTCCGGGACGAGCACGCTGCTCCTGACCAATTCCGTGCCCGGATCAAGAGCGGGAGCGCCTCCGGCTCCGGGCCGCCGCCGGAGGCGCCGAGGCCGGGCGGCGCTGCTGGGGCACCCTCGGGGCCGTGTTCCCTTCGCTGACGAAGCGACGACGGCCGTCGACGAGTCCTTGGCGGCAAAGGCATTCGCCGGACTGCCGAGTCGGGATGTGCTCTGGCTGACCGAGATCGCCGGGCAAACATCGGCGCAGGGTGCGGCTCAGTCTCACGCCCAACGGGTGTCGGCGCTTGCGTAACCGGGCACGGGAAGCACTCCGCCAGGGACACCTGCGAGCCCACGTCCCCGCTCCGGCAACACGGTGCGCGCCCGCGCTCGAAGCTCCCGGTGCGTGGAGCCGAAACGGCCTGCCGGAGCGGCCTGTCGGACCGCCGACGGCGCCTCGCGACCGGCCCCGGGTTGGCCGCCGTGAACATGGCGAGTTGATGCGCTGGCGGCCCGTGGCTGATCGGCTCGGGCAAGATCCCGCCGTCCTGGGCGTCCGGTCACACCCGGTTGGACCTGCGCTGCAGGCTTTCGGCGGCATCGGCACAGCCGGGCAAACGGAGGCGAAACGGAGCACGTCGGCCTGGACGCACAACCGCGAAGTGGATCTTCGCGGCGGTGTTCATGCTGTTCAACGCGCGATGAGAGTGGTGGGCCGCCTGGGGCTCGAACCCAGAACCTACGGAGACAAAGACCAGGTCAGTGGCTGTTTCTCGTCATCTGCCGATCTTGGTCCTCACCTGCGCGGGCGCGCTCTGCGGCTGATCATGCTCGGTCGCTGATTCTCGTCGTTCGCGATCGTTTTCCGGGGGAAAACCGGGGAGATGATCATGCGCTCTGACGGTTCCTGACGCTCGCCCGCTCAGCCCGCATCTTACCCGCCCATACTTCCCCCAACCCCGATACGAAGCTCACACGCGGTCGGTAGGGCCGGGTCAAGGCACGCTTTCCAGCCTTGACGCGGTGCTACCGACCGTTGTCACGATCAGGCTTCGGGGTGGCTGTAGGCGATGCTTCTGCGTAACAGGTCGAGGATCATCGGCGACTGTTTCCGCATGGGTGGGATGTCCGGTTCTGGCGCGAGGGCCATGCGTGCTGTCGGCGGGCGGCGCTGGGGTCCGGCACCGCTGGCGGCCGCGCGGCCCGGCCGGTGGGCGGAGCGGAGCGGGAGCCCGCCGTGTCGGGATCGCGGCGGCCGCCCAGGCGAGGGGCTACGGGCCGTAGCAGGCGCGCCGCCCGGCGGTGCGCCCTTGATCCCATAGAGCCAAATTCGGCAAACCTTGCAGGTAAGTAATGAATGGAGCCCTAGCGCATGCGCTATTCACTTCGTCAGTTGGTATTCAAAGATGACACCGTAGAAGAAATTCCGGAAGACGGCGTAACCATAATTGTCGGACCGAATAATTCAGGAAAGTCCGTCCTGCTGAATGAGATCAGCCAGCTGCTTTCGCATGAGCCAGACCAATCCAAATTTAAATGGTTGAATAGTTTGACTGTTGACAGAGAGCAAGATGAGGAATTATTCGACGAGTGGTTCCAATTGTTTGGCAAAAGAATGCCGGAAGGCACCGCCTATGCTGGCCAGTATGGTATCTGGGAACCAAATGGTACCCAGTTTATGACGTACGAAAGCGTGAAGAATGCCTGGCTATCCGGGTGGCCATTAGGGCAACTGGCACCGCGGTTCGTATCATATCTCGACACCTCATCCCGCATGGGCCTGTTGGGTCCTGCGCAAGCTCGCGATCCGCTTACATCGGCACTGCATCCCATTCATAGGATGTGGGACGACCTGGGCCTCCAGGAAACCATTAGTAAAATGGTAAAGCGTGCCTTTGACTTCGATATTTCGATCAATAGGTTTAGTCAGTCGCCTCAAGTCTTGATCGGCAAGCCAAACCTTGCGGATGAGGCTCCGCCGCCGAGCAGGGAACTTCTTGAGGAGTACTTGTCTTTGCTGCCTGTCTCGTCGCAAGGTGACGGAATTAAAAGCTTCGTCGGTATATTACTGAGTGCAATAGCAGCGGGTGCAAATCTCACTCTAATTGACGAACCCGAAGCGTTCTTGCACCCTCCGCAAGCTCGCTTGCTTGGACGCTACCTGGTTGAAGAGACGCCACGTGACGGGCAGATATTAATTGCAACACATAGCTCTGAGGTTCTGGAAGGAGCTTTATCGGGAAATTCTGACCGGAAAGTTAAACTGATTCGAGTCGCGGGCGAGGCGACATCTAAGATCCGCACTAAAAGCACGCTTCCGCCTGACCGTGTCGAGAATCTTTGGAAGGACCCGCTGCTGCGCTATTCTCGAATGCTGAGCAGTCTGTTTCATCGCGGTGTCGTGATATGTGAATCGGATGGGGATTGTAGGTTCTACGAATCGGCTATTGACGTATATCTAGACAAGCGCACTGAGCATGACTTACTTTTCACTTATGTTGGAGGGAAATCTCGGCTTCCTCATGCAGTTCGTGAACTAGGTTCGTTCGGGATCCGGGTCGCAGTTGTAGGTGACATCGACCTTCTTAACGATCTTACGTACATGCAGCGTTTAGTTGAGGCCGCAGGTGGTGAATGGTCACGTATTTCCGATGATGTCAAGTTGGTTCAGCGCCAGATGGTCGATCGGTCTGCAAGTCCCACAATTGGAGGCCTGAAGAAAGAGCTTAAAGCAATCCTTGATAGGCCTGACCGCGCTCGAATAGCAGACGAAGACGTGAAGGTCTTGGTCGCCTCCACTAAAATCATGAATGGCTGGAAGGAAGCAAAGAGGTCAGGCTTTTCAGCCTTTGAAGGCTCTGCGGCAGTGGCTATCCTGCGGCTAAGCGTGGAACTGGCTGAGTTGGGAATCTTTATAGTTCCGGTCGGTGAGCTTGAGAGATGGTTCATCGACGTTGAAGCAAACCATGGAATAGAATTCGTTTCTAAGGTCTTGGAATCCAGGCGGCACGAAAGCCCGACTCCTCAATTGACTGAGTTTGTAGCTAGAATCTCGGACTTTTTCGGCGTGCTAAATATTGATAATTAGGTAAAGAACACCTTGTTTTCCATGCTTAGGGCATGGTGTAGACGCAGTCGAATTGAAGGATGGATGTTGAGTCTTTCTATTTCGCTTAAAATGACCCATGCGACTTCGCGACTTTCGTTGCTTGTTCGAGGCTGCCCGAAAATCGGTTTTGCTCGGAAGCAGATCGAGAACTCTTGTCGGACTTCGCCATCGTCGTAGGATATTACATGGTTGGGGTTGGAGTAGAGACCGATAACATCGATGACTTCACACTCGATGCCTGTCTCTTCGCGGACTTCTCGGACGGCAGCTTGAGCCAGCGTTTCGCCTAGCTCAAGCTGCCCGCCCGGGATTGAGTATAGGTCATTGTCGGTCCGCCGGATCATCAAAATCCGTCCGTCCTTGTCCTGGATAAAGGCGGACACTGCGACGGCGATGCTGTTCGCTTTGGGAGCGTTCGGGTCGTCGTAGTAGTCGACGCGTGCCATATGGTGCCTCCTAGAGGGTGGCGGGCTTGGCGAGGTTCCAGACGGTCTCGAAGCTCTCCGAGTAGGTCTCGAAGAGGTCCCCGGCGGAGAGTCGGCGCAGGTGCAGGGACGGCGCGTGCGCGCCCTGGAACCCGTAGACGTGTGTGTTGATGATCATCTCGTCGTCGAAGCGGAAGATGGAGTTGTAGAGCGTCGTGTTGTGGAACCGCATCTCGACGCCTTCGACGCCGACGAGCGGCCGGTAGAACGCCAGCGCGTTACGAACACGCGCCGGGAGCGTCCCGTCGCCGAGCTGCTCTTCTTCTCCGCGCAGGGCGACGCTGTCGCCGTCCGGGTCGCCGAATGCCAGCCGGATCTTCGCGCCGGCCGCGGCCTTGGCTGCGATGTCCTTGATGAACCGCGGGCGTTCGACCAGGAACAGGGCCGCGTGGACCAGGATCTCCACGGTCTCTGACGCGTCGTTGATCAGCCGGTCCCACAGCTCGACCGGGATGGCGTTGCGGTGCGGGAACACGCTCACGACCTCGGCTGCGGCGGTCTCGGCCCGGCGTTCTGGTGCGACGGAGTCCGGCCAGAGGTAGGTCTCCGATTCGCGCGCCATCGCGGCGATCTTGTGCCGGTGCTTCGGGTACGGGGTGCGGCCCTTGGTGATCCACCGCTCGACTGTCTTCTGGTCGACGCTCAGCGCTTTGGCCACCTGTTCCAGCGTGAGCCCGTTGCGCAGCAGCGCGTCACGCAGCCGTTCGTTCGGCATCTGCACCCCCTTGGGACTTTTAGGGACGTCTTCGACCGTACCAGGGACGTCCCAAGATGTCCCGCCACGTGGTGATCATGTCCCGTCTTTTGCCGGAGATTGGGTGGCACGTTGCCGAGACTCGCTCGGCGGCAGAAACCCGAAGGAGGCAGACATGACGACTGCAAGCACAGCCTCGGCCCTCGGCGGCGGGTCGAGCGGTCCGGCCGCGCAGGTGTCTCGCAGGCGTGTGGTTTAGGCGCGGGCGACATGCGCGACACGGTCCAGATCCACGTGACGGCAGACCTGCCGATCCGCGTCCGCGCGCTGACGTACGCGAACCGGGCGGAGATCCGCTTCGGCAAGGCGTTCCCCGTGGTCCTGCTCGTCGACTCCGACGCGATCGCGGTTCTGGGCAAGCAACTCCACGAAGCAGAGACAGCGCTGAGCGCAGCGACACGGACGAACCACGGCGGCGAGACGCCGGAAACGACTGACTGACAAAGAACACTGGGAGCTAGCGGTTATGGCTATCGAAAAGGGACACCGGTTCACGATCGACTTCGACGACGCGTTCCCGCAGGGGCTTGTGATGGTGGGGGAAGTTATTCCGGACAACGAGTTTCAGTCGCGGGAGGACCGTGCTGCGGGGCGTCCGGTGCGTCAGCGGGTGGATGAGGTAACCGGCAAGCGGCAGTGGCGAGCGGCAGTGACGGACCCGGGCGAGACGAAGGCGAAGCGGGCCTCGTTCGAGGTGACGTTCCTGGCGGACGTGCAACCGGTGCCGACGACGCCGGAGGCGTTGCCGGGGATGCGACCGATCGAGCTGGACGGGCTGACGGCGGAGCCGCGTGTCGGCGGGCAGGGCGAGTTCAAGTATCAGACGTACGTCTTTCGGGCGACGGGGTTCAAGGCTGTTGCGGGGAAGTCGTCGTCGCGGTCGGCGGGGGCGTCGTCGGCGTCTGGTGAGGGCAAGGCGGCGTAGATGGGTGTTCTCGGTTTGCAGACAGGCACGATCCCGGGTCGGAGGTGTGGGTGATGCGTGGCACGGATATGGCGAGCCCGCGGGCACGTGGCCTGGGTGCTGCGTTGCGGGATGCGCGGATCGAGGCGCGGTTCGGGTTGCGGGAGCTGGGGCGGCGGATCGGGGTCAACCCGGCGTTGTTGTCGAACTGGGAGCTGGGGCAGCGGGTGCCGACGCCGGTGGAGGTGTCGGGGGTGCTGGGCGCGCTCGGGGTGACCGGGGAGCGGAAAGCCTGGATCATGCTGTTGGCGCGGGGTGTGTCGGGGCCGAGCTGGTTCTCGGCGGGGTCGCAGGCTGATCCGGCGCATTACACGACGTTGATCGCGCATGAGCGGGTGGCGACGTCGGTGACGGTGTGGGCTCCGTTGCTGGTGCCGGATCTGTTGCAGGTGCCGGATTATGCGCGGCTGGTGTTTGGCCCGGATTTGCGGGACAAGGAGACGCTGGACCAGGTGGTGGAGCACCGGTTGGACCGCAACCGGATCGTGTTCGGCGCGGGCGCGATCCCTGCGCAGATGTTCATCGGGTCCGAGGCGCTGCGGAACCACTTCGGGGATGCCGAGGTGATGTTGCGGCAGATGCGGTTCCTCAAGGATCTGATCGGGATCGCGCGGGCGGTGACGATCCGGCTGGCTCCGAGTCAGGCGGTCACTCAGGGCGCGTTCAGTCGGTACACGATGAAGGACACCTCGGATGTCGTGTACTGCCCGCACCACGGGGCCGGGGTCTTCTTGGTCGGCAAGGAAGCGGCCCCGTACACGGGAACGATCGAGCGGCTTGAGGCGGCGGCGTTGTCTCCGGCGGAGTCGCTGGCGCGGCTGTCGGTGGTGGTGGACCAGCTCTTGAAAGAGGTGAAAGCGCAGCGGCGGGCGACTGACGCCGGGCTGACTCAGCTCCTGACCGGCGAGGAACCGACCGGCGAGGAACCGGCGACCGACGAGTCGAACACCGACGAATCAAACAGCGACTAGCGGAAACCTAAGCGGTTACTGAAAAAAGCGCACGGCGACGTGTGCTGTGTTCAACGCGCCCTTGAACGGGCGGAATTGTTCCGTATAAACGCAGAACCGGCCTCTGGCTACCAACCTTCACCGGTTCTGCGCTGTCCACTGGGAAGTGAACGATGACGAACATAACCGGTTCTGGACGGCGTGCGTCAACCGGGGTCACCCGGATGCGTTGCGCCGCACGCAAGAAATTCGCCCGCCTCGTTCCTGGCGAGAAGAAATGCGCTTCATGTCAAGGAATGCTGCCGCTTGACCTTGCTGCGGCTGAGGGCGGTGAGCACCGATGAACGCGGCGGTATTGATCGCTGTCGGCGCGGGCGTCGCGGTGGTGCTGTGGGTGCTGGCGAAGCTGGGGCGTGCGTTGGCGTCCATTGTGGAAACCCTGGCAGCGTTGGCATTCCTGGGACTGGCGCTCTGGACGGTGGTGCGGGCGGTCGGCTGGCTGGCCCGCCAGATCGTCACCCGCTGGCGCACGTGCCTGACGCTCGTCGCCCTGGCGGCGTGGTTGCGGTGGTGGGGCTGGCTGTCCCTGACGGTCGTACTCGTCACGCTGGCGCTCACCGCGGTGGTCTGGCATCAGCTCGATGTGGTGGGGTTCGACCGGTGGTGTGGTCGGTGGCTGCGGGCGTGGTGGCTGCGCTGGGCGGTCTACGGGCGCAAGCTGCCGGACTGGCTGCACGCCTGCGGTCTGACCGTTCGCGACGAAGCCATCCCCGTGGACGTAACCGTGAACCTGGTCTCGCGGCGGCGGAAACGCCAAGCTGTCACGCAGGCGCGGCAGACGTCCGGGGTGGCGGTGCCTGCGTTGGTGCGGGTCCGGTCGGGGGCGTCGTGGGACGAGGTCCGGGTTCGGTTGGTGCCGGGCCAGAAGCCGGAGGATTTCGATGACGCGGCGCGGGCGTTGGCGACGGCGCGGAAGGTGTCGCGAGTGCAGGTTCGCGAGATCGCGCCGGATGTGGTGTCGCTGGACTTCATGCGCCGCGACCTGCTTACCACCCCAGTCCGGTGCCGTGAGCTGCCCGGGCTGGAACCGGCAGAGGTGAACCTACGGGCGGTGTACGCGGGGACGACGGAGTACGGGACGCCGTGGCGGTTGCCGTTGACCGGTGCGGGCGCGCACATCCTCGTGGCCGGTGCCAGCGGCGCTGGGAAGAACTCGGTCATGTGGTGCCCGCTGGTCTCGGCCGCCTCGGCGATCCGCTCCGGGCTGGTGCGGGTGTCCGGTGTGGACCCGAAGGGGATGGAGCTGGCTTACGGGCGCGGGATCTTCGCCCGCTACGCGGTATCCGGCAAGGACACTCTCGACCTGCTGGAGGGCCTGCGGGACGAGCTGGAACGGCGTAAGCGTGAGTTCGCGGGGAACACGCGGGATGTTCCGTTGTCGGCGGAGTTTCCGTTGGAGCTGCTGGAGTTCGACGAGATCGGCGCGCTGACCCGCTACACCGACCGCAAGACCCGCGAGGCGATCGTGGAACACGTCGCGGTCCTCAACACCCAAGGCCGCGCTTTGGGGGTGTCGGTCCGCGGCTACGTGCAGGAACCGACGAAGGACACTGTGCCGGTGCGGGAGCTGTTCACCCGCCGCGTCTGCCTGCGCGTCACCTCCAAGAATCACGTCGGGATGGTGCTCGGCGATGGCGCGTACGAGCGCGGAGCGTGGGCGAATCGCATCCCGGAGACCATGCCCGGCACTGGGTACGTGTGGGGCGAAGGCATCCGTGAACCCCTGCGGGTCCGCGCGGGCTGGGTCTCCGACGACACGGTGAAAGCCCTGGAGCAGTACGTCACCAACGGCGGCACCCACCACCTCGACCACGCACAGACCGAGGAAAGGAGGGCGGCATGAACCGGCTGATGATCTTCCTCGACACCATCCGCGATCACCTCGACCTGCATCAGCTGCCGCCGGTCGCGTCGCTGGACGTCTCCGCGTGGTCGAGGCCGATCACGGTGCAGCTGGACGTCGACGGCCTGGCCGAGGTCGCGAGGGCGCTGCTGACGTGGGCGAACACCCTCGACGACGTCTCCGCGACGTTGTGGCGCATCGCTGCGGGCGGCTGGGTGCACCTCGGGATCGTCGGCCGGACGCCGTGCGGAATCCCGGTGCGCGTCTACGGGGCGGTGGTGTTCGACCCGAGCGTGTTCCCCGACCTCCCGGCCGGGGACCGGCAACCAATGCCGGTGCAGGTGCTGCGCGGGTGGGCGTCGCGAGGGGAGGCGGCGGCCTGATGGGCGAGACACGAGCGGAACGGATGCGGATGCCGCTGGCCGACGACGTGATCCGGGCGACGGCGGAGAAGCACGGGGTGTGCGTGCGGCCGTTCACGATGGAGGTCGGCAACCAGGACACCGGCGAGATCCGCTACGTGCCGGTGCCGTGCGGGTCCACTGTGGAATCGATGTGTCTGCCGTGTGCGCGGAAAGCCAAGGCGCTGCGGCAAGTCCAGTGCCGCGAAGGCTGGCACATGGCCGAAGAACCCGACCTCCAAGCGGACGAGCCGACCGAGGACCAGACCGAGTTACTGACGTTCCGGGCGGACCTCGTCGCGTCGTACCGCGAGGTCGCCGACGCCGACCCAGCGGAAGCGGAAGAGTTGCGCGAGGAGATCCGTGGTGTGGACGAGGAACTTCGGCAACTCGGCGTCCGGGGCCGTCTGCCCTCCGTAGACCCGCCGACCAGGAAGGCGGTGAAGCGGTCGACGAAGCGACGGCAGGATGCGCCGAATCTGCCTAGGCGGAAAGTCGCCAAGACCACGGTGGGGCGTGAGTACGCGGGTCGGTTCCGGCCGTCGATGTTCGTCACCCTGACCTGCGACACTTACGGCCCGGTCCGCGGTGACGGCTCGCCGGTCAACCCCGCTGCCTATGACTATCGGCGGGCGGCGCGGGATGCGGTGCATTTCTCGGCGCTGGTGGATCGGTGGTGGCAGAACCTGCGCCGGGTCGTCGGCTGGGACGTGCAGTACTTCGCCACCGTGGAACCGCAGAAACGCACCGCGCCGCACCTGCACGCCGCCATCCGGGGAACCGTGCCGCACGAAGTGATCCGGCAGGTCACCGAGGCCACCTACCACCAGGTCTGGTGGCCCAACCACGACCAGATCGTCTACACCGACCGGCTCCCGAGCTGGGACGGTCCGGAGCGGGGATTTGTCGACCCCGACACCCGCCAACCCCTGCTCAGCTGGGACGACGCGGTCGACCAGGTCGAGGAACCGGCGCACGTGGTGACGTTCGGCCGCCAGGTCCACTCCAAGGGCATCCTCGGTGGAACCGAAGACGCCGGCCGCCACATCGGCTACCTGACCAAATACCTCACCAAATCCACCGGCGAAGTGGTTGAGGCCGACACGGCGGCCCTGGCCGATCACCACGACCGGCTGCACGCCGAGCTGGCCGTCACGCCCTGTTCGCCTCGGTGCGCGGTGTGGCTGCTCTACGGCATCCAGCCCAAGGGGGCCAACGGGAAAACCACCCCAGGCCACTGCAAGGGCCGGGCACACCGGCGGACCACCCTCGGCCTACCAGGGCGGCGGGTTCTGGTGTCGCGGAAGTGGTCGGGCAAGACGCTCGTGGACCACAAAGCCGACCGCAAGGCGTTCGTCCTGGACGCCCTGGCCGCTGTCGGGATCGAGAAACCGCAACCGGACCCGGCCCGGCTCGTCTGGCGCAAGGTCGACGCAACCGACCCGCACATCCCACCGAGACCGCACCTGGTGATGCACGCGATCGCCGAACGCATCGCCTGGAAAGCCGAATACGACCGAGCACTACTTGCCGCCAGTCCGCCGGAAACTTCGGCAACTCAGCTCGCGGCTTGATCGGGAAGGGGGAAACTGATGGACAACTACGTGCAATTCAGTCGCTTGTGGACGGTTGAGGATGTCTCGGAGTTCCTCGGCGTCCCGGTCTCGACGCTGTATCAGTGGCGGACAAAGGGTTACGGCCCTGCCGGTCGGAGGGTCGGCAAGTACATCCGTTACCGGCCGCAGGACGTCAGCTCGTGGGTCGACCAGCTGTCGGACGAGGTCGCCTGATGCCTCGCCCTCAGTTGGAGATCGGCACGTACGGCGAGATCCGCTATTCGGCAATTCCGACCGGCTACCGTGCGCGTGCTCTCTTCCGAGACTTCGACGGCAAGACGCGTGAGGTCGAGCGGTCGGGGAAGACGAAAGGCAAAGCAGCGCAACGGCTTCGCGACACATTCAAGGACTGGACCGGGTCGACCACGGGCGAGATCACCCGGGAAACCAAGTTGAAGGATCTCGCCGACGTGTGGATGGAGCAGATCCGCAAGGAAGTCAGAGAGGGCACCAAATCGCCGACGACGGCCACGACGTACGAGTCCATCCTTACGCGCCACGTGACGCCGGGCGTGGGGGAGCTGCGGGTGCGCGAGGCGACGGTGATGCGGCTGGACCGGTTCCTCGGCACTCTCCAGACGACGGTCGGGACCTCGACGGCCAAGACTGCGAGGACTGCACTGTCGGGGATGCTTGGCCTCGCCGCGCGGTACGACGCGGTTGACAGCAACCCGACGCGGGACACCCGGCGTATCCCGAAGAGCAAGAAGAAGCCGCGCGCCCTGGACGCGGAAGAGCGTACGAAGTGGCTGGCTCGGGTCGAGGCCAACGAGAAGGCGCGGCGCTGGGACCTGCCGGACCTGTCGCGCTTCATGATGGCTGCGGGTGTCCGAGTCGGCGAGGCGTTGGCGACGTACTGGGAGGACATCGACTTCGTAGCGGGGACGGTCGACGTCACGCACACGGTGGTCCGGGTCAAAGGCGAAGGGCTGCTCCGGAAGCCTCGGCCGAAGACGGAGTCCAGCCTGCGTGCGCTGCCGTTGCCGTCTTGGGCGTTGGCGCTGTTGAAGCGGCGGTGGGCTGAGGCGCGGAAGGACGGCCGGTCGCTGGCGAGTCCGGTTTTCGCCAGCACGGTCGGCGGGCTCCGGGACCCGAACAACGTCCTGCGGGTCATCCGGGAGATCCGCGGTGGCGATGACTTCATCTGGCTGACGTCGCACAACTTCCGGAAGACGACGGCGACCGCGATGGACGACGCGGGCATCCCGACCCGGCTGATCGCGGACCACCTCGGCCACTCGCGGGTGTCGATGACGCAGGACAACTACCTGGAGCGGAGGGCCGTCGACCCGGTCACGGCGATGGCCCTGGAAGGGCTGCTGGATAATCCGTCCGCCCCCAAAACCGGGGATAAACCGGGGAGCTGATCTTGACCGGCCACGAGCAAAGAGCCGCTGACCTGGGGTTTTGGTGGGCCGCCTGGGGCTCGAACCCAGAACCTACGGATTAAAAGTCCGCAGCTCTACCAATTGAGCTAACGGCCCGCGCGCTCAGTCTAGCGGGCAGCACCTGGCCCCGCGCCGGGGCCCGGCACCCGCCCCGTCTCACCCCAGCGACCGGACCTTCGTCACGAACCTCGTCAGGTCTGCCGCGTAGGCCTCTGGCTGGTCCATCGCTATGAAGTGGTGCCCAGCCGGATTGTCGACCGGCCAGTGCACGATCTCCGACTCCCGCTCCGCCAACCGCCGGATCCCCGGCACCCCGCTGTACACCCCGGTCGGCGCGTTCTTCTGGCCCCGCGGCCAGGCGAACCCGGCGCTTGAGTAGAACGAACGACCACGACGACGTCCCGAAACTCTCGGTGAACCAGTACACGCTCAGGTTCGTCAGGAACGCATCCAGCATCTCCTCCAGCGCCCGACCACCGGCGTTGAACTCGTGGAACTTCTGCGCCATCCACGCCAAAGCCGCCACCGGCGAATCGTTCCACCCGTAAGCGAACGTCAAAGGTGCGGAACGCAGCAAGGCGTGGTGATCGACCCCGTTCAGCCAGTCCTGGGACATCATCTCGGCGAACGCCGCCCGCTCCGCAAGATCCAAGTCAGGCAGGTCGGATTCACCAGGAATCCCCAGGCCAGCAGTAATGTAGACACCCAGCACCGGCCCAACCCGCGCGACTTCGGGGGCGACGTAGGCACCGTAGTCACCGCCCTGGACGACGTAGTCGCGGTAGTCCAGCCGACGCATCAGCTCGGCCCACGCGCGGGCCACGCGGGCGGCGTCCCAGCCGGGGCCGGGGGCGGACGAGAACCCGAAGCCGGGCAGGGAAGGGACCACGACGTGGAAGTCCGACAAATGTTCGAGCAAGTCCGCGAACTCGACGAAGGAGTTCGGCCACCCGTGAGTCAGCAACACCGGCGTGGCATCGGGCGCGGCGGACGGGACGTGCAGAAAGTGCAGGTCAACCCCATCGATCTCGGTGCGGAACTGGGGAAATTCGTTCAACCGGGCCTCGTGCGCCCGCCAGTCGTACCCGGTGGCCCAGTAGGACGCGACCTCCCGCAGCCAGTCGACCGGCACGCCGCGGTCCCAGCCGTCGCCGGGCAGTTGCGCTGGCCAGCGGGTTTGCGTGAGCCGGGCGCGCAGGTCGGCGAGGGCGGCGTCGGAGATGTCGATGCGGAACGGGCGAATGTTCATGAGAAGGACGCTAGAGACCATGTAGGTCAGATATGGTCCTAGATCATGAGCGCGGCGCGGTTGTTGCAGTTGCTGTCCCTCCTGCAGACGCCGAGGCAGTGGCCGGGCAGTGAGCTGGCGGAGCGGCTGGGTGTCGACGGTCGC
Source organism: Amycolatopsis sp. NPDC104775 (assembly GCF_055583325.1). Lineage (NCBI taxonomy): Bacteria > Bacillati > Actinomycetota > Actinomycetes > Pseudonocardiales > Pseudonocardiaceae > Amycolatopsis > Amycolatopsis sp. NPDC104775. Next base: position 816,811 of record NZ_JBVJOE010000003.1, on the reverse strand, counting down.
ACGGTTCGCCGGGACATCGAGCGGTTGCGGGAGCTGGGGTATCCGGTCGAGGCGGTGATGGGGGCGGAAGGCGGATATCGCCTGGTCGCGGGCAGTGCGATGCCGCCGTTGCTGCTGGATGACGAGGAGGCGGTCGCGATCGCGGTGGGGTTGCGGCTGGCGTCCGGGCACGCGGTGACCGGGATCGACGAGGCGTCGGTGCGGGCGTTGACGAAGCTGGAGCGGGTCCTCCCGTCGCGGCTGCGCCGCCGGGTGAGCGTCCTGAGCAGTGCGACGGTGCCGTTGCCGCTGAACGACGGGCCGCGCGTCGATCCGGAAGCGCTCACGGTGCTGGCGACGGCGATCGCCAACCGCGAGCGGCTGCGGTTCGGTTATCTCGCCAACGACGGCAAGGCGACGAAAAGGCTGGTCGAACCGCATCATCTGGTGTCGTCCGGACGCCGCTGGTACCTGCTCGCGTTCGACAGCGACCGGGACGACTGGCGGGTGTTCCGCGTCGATCGCGTCGAAAAACCGCAGGCCATCGGGGCTCGGTTCGCCAGAAGAGACTTGCCTGCGCAGGACCCGGCGGCGTACGTGACCGAGAAGCTGCACACCTCCCGTCCGACGCATCGGGCGGTGGTTACGGTGCACGCGCGAGCCGACGAGGTGGCGCGGATTTGGGGCACGGCAAGCGAAGTGGCCGCGGTGGACGAACGCACTTGCCGCGTGGTCAGCCCGGCCGACACCCTGGAGTGGCTGGCGTTCCGGCTGACCAGCCTCGGCCGCGAGTTCGAGGTGCACGAACCGCCGGAGCTGGCGGAGCACCTGCGCGAACTCGGCGGCCGGGCGCTGCGCGCGGCCCGCCCCGCGTGATCAAACAGCCAGTTCCGCCAACGACTCCCGCAGTTTCCCGGTCACCTCGACCGGCCGCCGGGACTCCCGGTCCACGAACACGTGCACGAAATGGCCTTCCGCCACCAAGATATCCGTGTACATCCCGATCTCGTACCGCACGCTCGACCGGCCAAGATGCGCCACTCGCAGTCCGATCCGCAGCGTGTCCGGGAACGAAACCGAAGCGTGGTAAGCACAACGCGATTCCACGCACAGCCCAATCACCGGCCCGGACTCGATGTCGAGGCCGCCGCGTTCGATCAGCCAGGTGTTGATGACGGTGTCCATCAGCGAGTAGTGCACCACGTTGTTCACGTGGCCGTAGACGTCATTGTCCTTCCAGCGCAACGGAACCGTCTGCCAATGCGGATAGTTCACCACAGCCGCACCGATTCCCGCAGGATCCCCGCCAAGTCCTCTTCGGTGGGTGTACGGGGCGCGGTAGCCAGCAATCGTTGCTGTTTCAACGTTCCTTCCATCAGAGTGTCCACATCGGACTCCGTATAGCCGACCGCGCCGATCCCGGCGGGCAGGCCGATCTCGCGCATCAGCGTGGTGAGCACGGCGGGCAGGTGATCGGCGAAGTCGCCGGACCATTCGAAGTCCGGGGCCAGCAGCCGGGCGACCCGCTGGTGCCGTTCCGGGTTCGCCTCGAAGGTGAAGCGGAACGCGGCGGGCGCGGTGAGCGAGACGGCCATGCCGTGCGGCACCATCGCTTCGTCGCCGGGATAGCCGTCGGGGTGGAAATCCCGGACCTGCCCAGCGATCGGGTACGCGTTGGCGTGCGGGATGTGCACGCCGGCGTTGCCGAAGCCGAGCCCGGCGAACGTCGCGGCGAGCGCCATCGCCTCGCGTGCGGCCATGTCCTCGCCGTCGCGGACCGCGGCGGGCAGCGCCCACGACAGCAGCTCCAGCGACTTCTCCGCGAACATGTCCGCCAGCGGATTCGCCCCGCAGTACGGCACCCGTTCCTCCGGCCGTTTCCGGCTGAACTCGGTGTAGGGCTTGGCGGTGTAGCTCTCCGCGGCATGGCACAGGATGTCCATCCCGCTCGCCGCGGTGACCCCGGCGGGCTGGCTGACCGTGAGCCGCGGGTCCACGACGGCGAGCGCCGGGCGCAGCCGCAGGTGGCTGATCCCGCTCTTCACCCGCAGCGACAGCACGTCCAGCACGCACACCGTGGTGCTTTCCGACCCGGTCCCGGTCGTCGTCGGCACCGCGACCAGCGGCTTGAGCGGGTTCGCCGGCGCGCGGCCGCCGCCGACCGGCGCGTTGACGTAGTCCATCAGCTCGCCATCGTTGCTGGTCAGGAGGTTGGCGGCCTTCGCGGTGTCGATGCTGGAGCCGCCGCCGACCGCTACGAACGCGTCGTATGGGCCGGTGCCGCGGGCGAAGTCCACGGCCTTCTGCAGGCTGACGTCGGTGGGTTCGACGTGCACTCCGTCGAACGTCTCAGCCGCGATCCCGTAGCCGCGGATGCCCTCGGCGATCCGCTCCGGCCATCCGGTCGCGGCGACGATCGGGTCGGTCACCACGAGCACGCGACGCGCGCCGAACTGGGTCAGATCGTATCCGATCTCGTCGCTCGACCCGCTTCCGTATTTGAGCGCCGGAGCCCCATAAGTGAAAACAGTCTCATGTTCGGCGGATGTCACGACGGCGTCCTCCCAACTGGTGGGCAGCCCGATCCGGCAATTGGCACAATCCCGCGGCGAGTTGTTCAAGATCACTTGACGCCGGTTCACGGTGCCGCCCTAAGCTCTCCTCATTAGATACCAAGTGGGAACCACCGTCGCGCAAACGGCCGTACGCGTCTTGAACGAGGCCCGGGTCCGCCGGGTGTACGCGGTCGTCGGTGAGTCGTTCCTGGAATTGCTCGACGCGCTGCGCCGCGAGCGCGAGGTCACGCTCGTTTCGGCGCGCCACGATTCGGGCGCGGCCTTCATGGCCGAGGCCGAGGGCAAGCTCACCGAACGCCCGGCCGTGCTGCTCGCGAGCCGCGGTCCGAGCGCGGCGGCGCTGGTCATGGGCGTGCAGACGGCGTACCAGGACGAGACGCCGATGGTGGTGCTGCTGGAAACCCCCGCGCTCGACCCGGTGCTCACCGGCGAGGTCCCGGCATCCGATTCGACCGGGATGTTCGAGTCGATCGCCAAATGGTGCGTCCGCGCGGACGATCCCGACGAGGTGCCGCATCTGCTCGCCGAAGGGCTCGCCCGGTGTCGCGAAGGACGGCCGGGCCCGGTCGTGATCGGCGTGCCGAGCGACGCGTGGGGCGTGCCCTACGACTCGGCCAAACCGGCGGCCAAGGTTCGCCCGCCGGTCACCGGCACGCTGGGCCGATCGGCGGAAGCGGTGGCCGGGCTGGTGGACGAAGCGCGCTATCCGGTGGTCATCGTCGGCGGGCGCGCGCGGTCGGCGCGGGACGAGCTGATCGCGGTGGCGGACGAGCTGGCGCTCCCGGTGTACAACGCTTTCCGCCGCCAGGACGCCTTCCCGGAAAACCACGCGCGCTACGCCGGGCACCTCGGCCTCGGCATCCCCGCGCGCCAGCTGGACGCGCTCGAACGAGCAGACCTCGTGCTCGCGCTCGGCACTCAGCTCGACGAAGTCACGACGCAGGGCTTCCGCTATCCGACTCCACAGCAGACGCTTGTCCTTGTCGGTACTGGCATCGACGAACAGCGCCGCCGTGGCCTGACGTTCCGTGTGGACACTGAGGTCGAGCCGTTCTTGAAGGAGCTGCGCGCGATCGCTTCGCCGCGTACGCGCAGAGCGTCGGCGGCGAACGCTGCCGTGCACACCTTCATGACACCGCCGAACACAAGCAACAACACGCGCGTACACCCGGTTGACGTCGTGCGCGCGCTGCGAAAGCTCGCGCCCGAGGACACCATCGTCACAAGTGACGCGGGCAACTTCGCGCAGTTCATGCACCGCTATTGGTGCTTCACCGCTCCGCGCAGCCAGCTCGGTCCGAGCAACGCCGCGATGGGGTACGCGGTGCCTGCGGCCGTAGCGGCCAAGCTCGCCGAGCCGCGGCGCGCTGTGGTCGCGATGGTCGGCGACGCGGGCACGCTCATGACAGGGCAAGAGATCGAGACAGCTGTGCGTTACCGCGCGCCAATCATGGTGGTCGTGTTCCAGAACGGCTTGCACGGCCCTCTCGCGATGCATCAGGCGCGTACGCACGGACGGCTGTCCGGAGTGACCATCCCGCTGACTGATTTCGCTTCGTGGGCGCGTGGGCTCGGCGCGGCGGGGTACACGGTGGACGATCGCGAGCGGCTCGAGCCGATCATCGCGAGCGCGCTCGTACGGCAGCGGCCGTGTGTGATCGATGTCCGGACAGACCCGGATGTCGTGACCCCGGACGTCCGCCTGAGCACGCTTCTCGGGGCGCAGCGTCCTTCCGGGACCTGAAATCTTCCTGAGAACACAGGGAAACGCCGGGACTGTCCGGTAGCTGGCCGGGGTCGGCTCGGGTAGCCTGACGGTGTTCCCGGAGTTCGGCATCCGGACTCGGTTCGCTTGGCTCGCACGGGCCCGCGTCCGGTTGGGGAAATTCCCGGGTGGACACGTTCCCCGCTCGGTTCGCGGCCGTTCGGCGCGTTTCAGGGGTGGGGACAACCGGTTTCGGCCGGATTTTGTCGGTGCCGGATGGCACCATCGCGGTCATCCCCCGCTCGGAGCGGGGAAGGAACGAGGGGAGTTCGTCATGGCCGACGAAAAGGACGGGAAATCCCGTACCGCAGCGGCGACTGCTCGCGGCCGCGCCCGGTCCGCGCGGACTGGCGCGCTGGTGTCCGTAGTGCGCGAGGAGGCGGAATCGGACCAGGCGGTCGAGGTGCCCGCCCAGAACCGGTCCGGAGTGGTTCCGGTGCTGTTCAGCGCTAGTGCGGAGGCCCACGACGTAGCCGTGGTCGCGCCCGACCAGGGCGCGGACTGGCGGTCGCCGTTCGGCGCTCCGCTGCGCCACGCCAGCGGGGAGTGACCCTGTCGCGCGAACTGGGGTGAGTCGGCTTGTCCTCGCCCGCTCCGCTGTGCTTTACTTTAAGTGGTCTCGATTTTTGTGTTCGTGGTAAAGCACGCTCGCAGAACTCAGCGGGCGTGGGCCTCCTCTCCGGGGAACGCATCTCGCCCGTGTCTGGGCCCAGGACGTCGGTCGGCTTCCTGTTTTGGTGTTATGTATGGAGATTGTTTAGATGACTGAGGGCACCGTGAAGTGGTTCAACTCCGAGAAGGGGTTCGGCTTCATCACTCCCGACAACGGCGGCGGCGACGTCTTCGTGCACTACAGCGAGATCCAGGGCAACGGTTTCCGTACCCTCGAGGAGAACGCTCGCGTGCAGTTCGAGATCGGCCAGGGCCAGAAGGGCCCGCAGGCCACGTCGGTCAGCTTGATCTGACCCACGTTTAATCGCTAAGTCGCCACCACTCCCGGTCGCGGGGGTGGTGGCTTCTTTCGTTTCTGCCGCGGCCTCTCCGTCTCACGATGCGGATTGTGTTGCGCGACAAGGCTTCCCGTGCATGACCGGCCATTGTGGATCACCCGATCGTGAACCGTCTGGGTGCTCGTAGGCTCGCGGGCATGAGCGAAAACACCTACCTCGTCACCGGGATGTCCTGCGGCCACTGCGCGCAGTCGGTCACCGAAGAACTGACCGAGGTGCCCGGGGTCGAGAACGTGACTGTCGACGTCGAAACCGGGCACGTGACGGTCCGCAGCGCCGAAGTCCTCGACGAGTCCGCCGTCCGCGCCGCCGTCGAAGAAGCCGGGTACACCTACGAAGGGCTTGCTTCTCTCGTTTGAACGACGGGTAGCCCCGCGGGAACCCAGGGTAGGCTCTGGCCCGGCGTGGAGGCACGGCCGATGCAACGTCCGTGCAACCCTTCCCTCCGCGCGACCGGACGCGTGTGCTGGTCCCCTGGCGGCAAGCGGACTTGGGGGAGGCTCGATGGGGGAAGTCGTTGCGGGAATCGTGGCGAACCCGGCGTCCGGACAGGACATCCGCAGGCTCGTCACGCAGGCATCGGCCGTTCCAGTCGAGGAGAAGGCCAACCTGGTGCGCCGGCTGCTGTCGGCGTTCGCGGTGACCGGCGTCGACCGTGCGCTGCTGTCCTCCGATCTCGGCGGCATCTCCGCCGCCGTGCTGCGCGATCTCGGCCGCGATCCGCTGCCTGAGGTGCGGTTCTGCGACGAGGACACGCTCACCGGCACCGCGCAGGACACCATCAACGCGGTGCGCCAGATGATCGACTCCGGAGCCGGCGTGATCGTGTGCCTCGGCGGCGACGGCACGGCCCGGGTCGCCGCGAAGGCGTGCGGTGACGTGCCTCTGCTCGCGCTCCCGACTGGCACCAACAACGCGTTCCCGCAGGCCGGAGAGGCCACCGTGGCCGGGCTCGCCGCCGGGATGGTCGCGAGCGGTCAGGTCGACGCCGATCTCGTGACTCAGCGGGTCAGCATGCTCGAAGTCGTCACGAAGAACCGCCGCGAGATCGCGTTGGTGGACGTGGCGGTCTCGATGAACAAACACGTCGGTGCGAAGGCGCTCTGGGATCCCACCGCGCTCACTGAGCTGTACTGCACTTTTGCCGAGCCGGACGGCATTGGCCTGTCGAGCATCGCCGGGCAGCTGTGTCCGAGTTCTCGCTCCAGTGCCGACGGCGTCGCGCTCCAGCTTGGTCCGGCCGACAGCTCCGCGTACGTGGTGCACGCCGCGATCGCGCCCGGCGTGGTGCGGCCAGTCGGCGTACGCGGTTGGGGAGTGCTGCGTCCGGGCGTACGCGTCGACCTTGCCGCAGGTGGGGGCGTTATCGCGGTAGACGGAGAACGCGAGCTGGAGTTGAAGAACGGCGAAGGCGCGTACGTAGAACTGCGCGCCGACGGCCCGTGGTGCGTCGACGTACGCGCGGCAATGGCCGAAGCCGCAACCCAGGGGTTGCTGCGCACTACTGCTACGAGCGGAACCGCTGAGAAAGGCCGAAGTCGCGGTCGGTGCGCCGGCTGAGATCACGTGCAGGTGACACCTTCCGGGTGTCGTTCGCTGCGACTTGCCCGACCGGCTACCTTCTGCGAGTGGCACACGGGGAGGATCGGGGATGAGCAGCACTGCGACGCGGCCGGAAACGACTGCCGAGCCCCCACCGGCGGAACCGGAGGGCCGCAGCGGAATCGGCGGCCTGCTGGAGCTGCCCGGCCAGGCGGTGCGCGCGGTAGTCAGATCGTCGACCACCACGCCCGGCAAACTGTCGCTGATCGCGGTCGCCCTGGTGCTGCTGTCGCTCGTGGCGGGTCTCGTCGGCGTGTTGTCCGTGAAGGACAAGGACAACACGATCAACGGTCTGATCGACCACCGCGAACCTCTCGCCGCCGCCGCGCAGCAGGTGTTCCGCTCGCTGTCGGACGCGGACGCGACGGCCGCCAGCGCCTTTCTTTCCGTCGGCACCGAACCGCCCGCGCTGCGGAAGCGGTACGAGCAGGACATCGCCGAAGCGGGATCCGCGCTCGCCCGCGCGGCGTCCGACACCGCCGACGTCGGTGACGCCGCCCACCAGGTGGACATCCTGAACCAGAAGGTCCCGGTCTACACCGGGATCGTCGAGACCGCGCGCGCGAACAACCGGCAGGGTTTCCCGTCCGGCGCTTCGTATCTGCGCGAGGCCTCGCAGCTGATGCGCACGACGATCCTGCCCGCCGCGGACGCGCTCTACAACGCGCACACCAAGAAGCTTTCCGACGAGCAGGACAGCAGCAGCGACGTGCCGTGGGCGGCGGTCGCGCTGGTCGTCGTGCTCCTCGCGGCACTCGTGGCCGCGCAGATCTACCTGACCCGGCGGACGAACCGGGTGCTGAACATCGGACTGCTCGTGGCCACCGGCTGCATTGTGCTGTCGCTGCTGTGGGGCGCGGTCGCGCTCGTCGTGCAGGGCAGTCTCGTCGCGACCGGGCGCACCGACGGCACGTCGCAGGTCGACATCCTGGTGCGCGCCCGGATCTACGCGCTGCAGGCCCGCGCCGACGAAACCCTCACGCTGGTCGCGCGCGGCGACGGCGGCGCGTACGAACAGCAGTTCATCAAACTGGCCGAGAAGCTCGTCGGTGCCGACGGCAAGGGCGGTCTGCTCGGCGAAGCTCGCGGGCTCGCCTCCGGCACCGCGGGCGAGCAGAAGATCGAAGTGGCGGAACAGGCCGCGCGGGAATGGTCGCTCGCCCACCTCCAGGTGCGCCGCCTCGACGACGGCGGCCAGTACCAGGAGGCGGTCGACTTCGCGACGAGCGTCAGCCCGAACAGCGCCGCCGCCGCGTTCGCCCGGCTCGACACCAACCTGCAGGCCGCGATCGACGTCTGCCGCCAGGAATTCCTCGACAGCACCAGATCCGGCGACAACGCGCTCACCGCGCTCGCGGCGGGCGTCGGAGTGCTGGCGGTGCTCGCCGCGGGCGGCGTCACAGTCGGCGTGCGAGAGAGACTGAGGGAGTACCGGTGATCCGGTCGCGGCACTTCGTCCGGACCGCCGTGCTCGCGGTGGTCGCGGTTCTCGCCGCCGCCTGCGGGACGGCGAGCAAGCCGATGGAGGCCGCACCGGTCACTGACGCGGCCTGGCCGACCCCGGCGGGTGTCGGCGGCCCGGACGCCGCGGCCGGCGGCGATTCCGACACCAGCTGCAACCCGCTGGCCAGCCTCGCCCCGAATGGTCTCGACCCTTCCGGACCGAGTCTGCAGAAGATCAAACAGCGCGGGAAACTCATCGCGGGCGTGGACCAGACGACCTACCTGTTCGGCTTCCGGAATCCGAAGACCGGCAAGCTCGAAGGCTTCGACATCGACCTGGTCAACGAGATCGCCAAGGCGATTTTCGGCAGTTCCGACGGCCACGTGCAGTACCGGGCGATCACGTCGTCGCAGCGGGAGACCGTGCTCAAGGAACACCAGGTCGACGTGGTGGTCCGGACCTACAGCATCACCTGCGCCCGCCGCAAGCAGGTGCAGTTCTCGTCGGTGTACTACGTGGCCGGGCAGAAAATCCTGGTGCCGAAGTCGTCGAACGCGCAGTCGCTGACCGATCTGGCCGGGAAACGCGTGTGCGCGGCGGCGAAGTCGACCTCGCTCGCGAAGATCGCCACCGACCCGGCGAAACCGGTCGCGGTGTCGGTGCCGAACTGGTCGGATTGCCTGGTGATGCTGCAGCAAAGCCAGGTCGACGCGGTGTCCACCGACGACACGATCCTGGCCGGCATGGCCGCGCAGGACCCGACGGTGAAGGTCGCGGGCGATCCGATGACGCAGGAGAATTACGGCGTCGGGATCCCGAAGGACGAGGAGGACCTGGTCCGCTTCGTGAACGCGGTGCTGGACAAGATCCGCGGCGACGGCACCTGGGCGAGCAGTTACCAGAACTGGGTCGGCTCCCGGCTGGGACCGGCGAACCCGCCGTCCCCGCAATACGGGTGACGAGACCGGTCTCGCAGCGCCAGCGCGGCGCGAGTTGTACTTTTTGAGCGGCAGGTTTGCCGCGGGGAGCTCGGGAGGTAGTTGTGTCGGAGGAGGCGCGCCGTCCTCGGCACGCAGCACCGGACGGGGACGGCGACCAGGCGAAAGCCGCGGACCAGCCGTCCGGGCGGGGCGAGGCGGCCGACGCTTCGTGGACCCCGCCGCCACCGGTGCGCTGGGACACCCCGGAACCGTCGGTGTCCGGGCGGCTGAACCCGCAGCCGGATCCCGACGCCGAGACGTTGATCAGCGCTCCGGTGCAGCGTCCGCAGGGCGCTCCGGGCGGGCAGCAGGCGCAGCGTGGGCCGTCCGCCCCCGGCGCTCAGGCGGGACAGGCTCAGCAGGCGGGGCAGCCTCCGCAGCAAGGACAGCAGGGCCAGGCCGGGCAGTCGGGCCAGGCGGGCCAGCAAGGCCAGGTCGGGCAGCCAGGTCAGCAGGGGCAGTCGGCTCAGCCAGGTCCGGCCGGGCAGCAGCCGCGGACGCAGGGTCGTCCGGCTCCGCGCGGCGGCCAGCCGATGCCGCCGCAAGGACGTCCGCAGGGCCAGCCGCCGTCGCAAAGCCAGCCGTACCCGGGTCAGCCCGCACCGCCGTCGCAGGGCCAGCCGTATCCGCCGCAGTCGCGCACCGGACAGCGGCCGGTCCCGCCGAACCGTCCGCAGCAGGCGCAGGGAAACCGTCCCGCGCGGCTGCCGGAGAACCGCGCCACCGGCCCGAACTCCGGTCCGATCCCGATGGGGGCCGCGGCGCAGGGCAAGCCTCCCGCGGACAGCGGCGACGCCCCCACGCGTCCGCCGGGCGACCTCGCGCCGGTGATCCTGCCGCAGTCGAACCAGCCGGTCGCTCCGGTCGACCCGGCCGCGCCGATGCCGACCAGCGTGCTGGCCAGCCCGACGCCGCACACCCAGAGCATCATGCCGCCGACCCCGCGGGTGGCCCCCGCCGACGGCGGCCCGCTGCCCGACCACGGCACGGACAGCGTCCTGCCCTCCGGAGGCAGTGAGGGACACGGCACCGGCACCCACGGTTCGCAGGGCTCGCAAGGCACCGGCACGGGAACCGGAACCGGGTCGTTCCCCGGCACCTCCCGGCGCACCGGCTCGCGCGGCACCCGCCGCTCCCGGCGCGGACGGCTCGGCGCGGGCCTCATCGACGTGCCGCCGGTGCCCTACCGCGATCCGTCGACCGCCGTGCTGGCGAACCCGGTCGTGGCCGAGGACAAGCGGTTCTGCGGCAACTGCACCGCGAAGGTCGGCCGCGGCAAGGACGGCCAGCCGGGCGAGCCCGAAGGCACCTGCGAGAAGTGCGGCACGCCGTTCTCGTTCGTCGCGAAGCTCAAGCCGCACGAGCTCGTCGGCGGCCAGTACGAAGTGCTCGGCGCGCTCGCCTACGGCGGTCTCGGCTGGATCTACCTGGCCAAGGACCACAACGTGTCCGACCGCTGGGTCGTGCTCAAGGGCTTGATCGACACCGGCGACTCCACCGCGATGGCCGCCGCGGCGAACGAGCAGCGGTTCCTCGCCGAGGTCGAGCACCCGAACATCGTCAAGATCCACAACTTCGTGCAGCATCCGGACGCGCAGACCGGCAACACCGTCGGCTACATCGTCATGGAGTACGTCGGCGGCCAGTCGCTGCGCCAGCTCGCGCTGCAGCACCACCGGGAAAGCAACCGGCCGGAGCCGCTGCCGATCGGCCAGGTCATCGCGTACGGCCTGGAGATCCTGCCCGCGCTCGGCTACCTGCACAGCCAGGGCCTGCTGTACTGCGACCTCAAGCCGGACAACGTCATCCAGACCCGCGAACAGCTCAAGCTGATCGACCTCGGCGCGGTGCGGCGGATCGACGACTACGAGAGCCCGCTGTTCTTCACCACCGGCTACAGCGCGCCCGAGCTGGCGTCACAGGGCGCTTCGGTGTCCTCGGACCTGTACACGGTCGGCCGCACGCTGGCCGTGCTGAGCTTCGAGTTCGCCGGCTACACCCGCGAGTACAAGAACACGCTGCCCGGCCCGGACCAGGTGCCGCTGTTCGCGCTTTTCGGTTCCTACTACCGGTTCCTCAAGCGCGCGACGCACGCCGACCCGGACCGCCGGTTCATCGCCGCCGACGACATGGCCGACCAGCTGACCGGCGTGCTGCGCGAGATCATGGCGCTGGGCACCGGGCAGCCGCGGCCGGCCGCGTCGACGGTGTTCGGGCCGGAGAGCCGGACGTTCGGCGTCCATCTGGTGGTGCCGGAGCAGGGCGAGCGGGTGCCGCTGCCGGACGCCGCTGAGGTAGTTGCCGGGCTGCCGATTCCGCAGGTGGACACGGATGACCCGGCGGCTGGTGTGCTCGCGACGACGACCGCGCTTGATCCGCACGAGGCGATTGAGGCGCTCGCTACGGCTCCGCGGGAGTCGATCGAGGTGCGGTTGCGGATTGTGCGGGCGCGGATTGAGCTGGGCGAGTTCGTGGAGGCGCAGCGGCAGTTGCAGGCGGCGCAGTACCTGGCGATCCGGCACGGGTTCCCGCATGACTGGCGGATCGACTGGTACCGCGGGCTGATCGAGCTGGCCGGTGGGCGGCCGCGGGTGGCGCATGTGGCGTTCGACGCGGTGTATGACGACTTGCCGGGGGAGATCGCGCCGAAGCTCGCCTTGGCGGTCAGCGCTGAGGGAGTGGGGGATTACTTTGGTGCGGCGCGGTTTTACGAGCTGGTCTGGCGGACGGACCGGACGTATGTGAGTGCCGCGTTCGGGCTGGCGCGGGTGTATCTGGCGCAGGGGGCGCGGGAGAGTGCGGTCGAGGTGCTGGAGGGGGTTCCGGCTACTTCGACGCATTACGTGGATGCGCAGGTCGCGGCGATCAAGATCAAGACTCGGGCGCAGGGCGGTGCTGCTGGTGGGCATCCGACGGTGACTGAGGGGGATCTGGTCGACGCGTCTGGGCGGTTGCAGCGGCTCAATCTCGATGCGGAGCGGCATACGCGGTTGAGTGCGGAGGTGCTGGAGGCGGCTTACGACTGGCTGCGGGTGCCTGGGCAGGCTAAGCCGGGTGCTGGTGCGAAGGTGCTGGGGTGTGAGCTGGAAGAGCGGGATGTGCGGTTTGGGTTGGAGCGGTGTTACCGGTCGTTGGCTCGGTTGACGGATAACGCTGGGGATCGGATCGCGTTGGTGGATCGGGCTAATGCGATTCGGCCTCGGACGTTGACGTGAGGGGCGGCTCGTCGCCCTGGGGGGCGACATTGCCGTGGGGTTGCTTGGGGCACCCCGAAGCTTGATTGTGCTGACGGTCTGAGGGGGCTTGTCAAGGCGGGAAAGCGTGCCTTGACAAGCCCCCTCAGACCGCAGGGAGGCTTCGTATCGGGGTGCAGGGCCGGGTGTGGCTGCTTGGATGCGTGGGGTTGTTGGGCTGCGGGTGGATGGCGGTCGTGAGGGGAACCCTGAGGGAATCAGAGTTCGTGAGGGTGGCCCTCACGGAACTGGTGCGGGGGTTAGGGGTTGATGTCCCAGTCGCGTTTGTTGCGGCGGTGTTGTTCGGCGAGTTTTTCCAGTGCTTGGGGGTCGCCGTGGGTGCTGAAGTGGTCGAAGCCCACTGCGATGAAAACTGCTCGGGCGTTGACTGCGATCGGGCCGTCTGCGGCGTCTAGGTGGCCGTCTGCGCTGACATAGATCTTGCGGCCTGCGACTCCGTCCAGGCGGGCTTCGATGTACAGGGTGGAGCCGACTGGTACTGGGCGGCGGAAGTCTGTCTCCAGCTTGCCGGTTACCGCGGGGCGGTGCAGCAGGTTTCCTACTGTCGAGCCGAGGGCCTCGTCGAAGGCGCAGGCCAGCAGGCCGCCGTGGGCTAGGCCGGGGGCGCCTTGGTGGGCGGCGGTCACGGTGAACTTCGAGAGCACCCGGTAACCCTCGCCGATGGCGGATCGCAGGTGCAGGCCGTCGTCTACCTCGTCGCCGCAGCCGAAGCATTCGGCGAAGTGTGCGCCTAGTTCGGTGCCGGGGGCCGGGGCCTTCGGGTGGATCTCCGGCGGCTCCACCGGCACTGGCGGCCACGGGCCGGAAACAGGACTCATGCGACGACGTTAACCCGGCGGTAGGACCCGCTCGCACCCGCCCTGACCGGCCCGTCCGTATTTCCTGAGCGCAGGGTAGTCGGAAAATTCCGCACGGTAGAAATTTCGCGACTCATCCTGCCAGCTTGGTTCAACGGGTCAAGACTGGGGAAATGTGCTCCAACGGATGGACCGGGACGTGTGCAGGAGGAGGTCACCGCCGGGATGAGTGAGCCAAAGACGGGGAAACCCGAGGTCGATCAGAGAACAGTCAAACGCGCGGTGATCGCGTCCGCGATGGGTAACGCGACCGAGTGGTACGACTACGGCGTCTTCACCTCGGGTGCGATCGCGACCACTATCGGAACACTGTTCTTCCCCGGCGAGGGCAACGCGGTGCTGAAATCGCTCGCTCTGCTGGCCGTCGGCTTCATCGTGCGACCGTTCGGCGGAGCGTTCTTCGGGCCGTTGGGAGACAAACTCGGCAGGCAGAAGGTTCTCGCGCTCACCATTCTGCTGATGTCCGGCTGCACCTTCCTGGTCGGCGTGCTGCCGACGTACGCGGGCGGTTACAGCATGGGCATCGCGGCACCGATCGCGATCTTGCTGCTGCGCCTCGTCCAGGGTTTCTCGACCGGCGGCGAGTACGGCGGCGCGGCGACGTTCATCGCCGAATACGCGCCGACCAAACGGCGCGGTTTCTTCGGTTCGTTCCTGGAGATGGGCACGCTGGCCGGGTACGTGCTCGGCAACTCGGTCGTGCTGATCACTTTCCTGTCGCTGTCGACCGAACAGTTCAACTCGTGGGGCTGGCGGATCCCGTTCTTCATCGCGCTTCCGATCGGCGCGATCGGGCTCTACCTGCGGTCGAAGCTCGAGGACACGCCGGAGTTCCGCCGGCTCGAGGCGGCGGGCGAAAAGGCGAAGAAGGCTCCGCTCAAGGAGACCATCCAGCGCAACTGGCGGATGATCCTGAACCTGATCGGGATCGTGCTGCTGCTGAACATCGCCGATTACATGCTGCTCACGACAATGCCGACGTACTTCACCAACACCCTGCACATCGGCGACACCGAATCCAGCCTGATCATCATCGGCGTGGAAATCGTGCAGTTCGCGCTGCTGATTCCGCTCGGTGCGCTGTCCGACCGAATCGGCCGGAAACCCCTGCTGCTCACCGCGGCGATCGGGTTCATCGTGCTGAGCTGGCCCAGCATCAAGCTGATGCAGAGCGGCAGCCTGCTGTGGCTGATCGTCGGTTTCCTGGTCGTGGCGATCCTGCTGGCGCTGATGCTGGCGGTCATCGGCTCGACGTTCCCGGCGATGTTCCCGACGCGCGTGCGCTACGGCTCGTTCGCCATCGGTTACAACATCTCGACGTCGCTGTTCGGCGGCACCTGCGGCGTGATCGTCACGGCGTTGATCGACGGCACGGGCAACGCGGACTGGCCGGCCTACTACTTGATCATCGCCGCGCTGATCGCACTGATCCCGATCATCAAGATCCCGGAGACGGCACGGGTTCCGATCGAGCAGATCGACACCGCGGACACCGGCGGCAAGCTGGCCGGCGTCAGCAAGTGAGTCTCTGAGCCAACGCGAAACCGCCCTCCGTCCATTAAGGACAGAGGGCGGTTTCGTATGAAGTCAGCTGTTCTGCGTCGCCTCGACCGCCTGCGGAGTGAAGCGCTTGCGTGCCCAAGCTGCCAGGCCACCGGCGACCACGACGGCGACAACGGTTTCGATCATCAGTGCGACGAGCACCATGGTGCTTCCTCCTCGGGTTCTCGGGCCGGCCAATGGTGTGCCGGCTGAGCGACGGGTTCGACGGCCGCTCCGGCCGCCACTGAGAACATCGCCCCGAAAGCCCGGGATATTTCGTCGAAAACCCACTGAATCCGGTGACGTGCGCCACTCTTGCCGCGGATGCGTTTCAACGAGTGGTCGGGCTGGGTAACGAGGTGCTTCCCGCAGGTGAACCCACAGATACCGGCGCTCGTTCGTTCGTGGTCGGGTACGCCCGGGGAGGCGACCCCGGCCGGGACGTGCCCGCGCGCGGCGCCGACGGCGGCTCCCTGTCCGGCGAGCCTGGGCTCACCTGCGGATCGGGCGTCGGGACCTGCTTCTGACTCGGCGGGACCTTCATCGGCGCGACCGGACTGGACGGGGCGGGCGAGACGGTGGCGAGTCCCGGTCCGGCAGGCATGACCGGCGGAGGCGCGGTCCCGCGGCCCACCGCGAGACCGGCCAGCACGAGCACCGCGACCGTCGCGGCGGAGCTGCCCGCGACCGCCAAACGCTTGCGCCTGCGACGGACGGTGGCACCTCGCACGATCACATCCGCCGCGTCGAGCCGCATGGGCGGGCCGTCCGGCGTCCGCGCGAACAAGGCGCGTGCGGCGTCAGCGGATTCGGTGTCTCCGGTGTCGTCGGAAACCATCTCGTTCACCTCCCTCCAGGGACGGGCAGTGCTTCGAAGTGCGGGCCGAGCCGGGCCCGCAGGGTGGCCAGACCGCGCGCGGCCTGGCTTTTCACCGTGCCGGTCCGGCAGCCGAGTGCCGCCGCGGTCTCCTCGACGGACAGGTCCTCGAAGTACCGCAGCACCAGCACCGCGCGCTGGCGCGGGGCCAACGCGGCGAGTGCCTGCTGGATCAGCTGGTCGTGCTCATTCTCGGCGGCCGGAGCCGGGACGTCAGGTGGTGCGTCGGTGAGCCGCTCCCGTTTCCAGCGGCTGCGGCGGTTTTCCGCGAGGAAAGTACGCAGCACGATTTTGCGCGCGTAAGCGTCGAGCGCGTCGTGCCGGGCCAGCCGCGGCCAGGCGAGGTACAGCTTGAGCAGCGCCGCCTGCGCGAGATCTTCGGCCCGATGCCAGTCCCCGCAGAGCAGGTAGGCAGTGGACCGCAGGCTGTGCGCGCGCTCGCCGAAGTACCGGGCGAACTCGCCGTCCCACGGCGAGCTCGGCCCGGACGCCGGACGGGAGCGGGAGGGCACCGGGTGATCAGCCCCAGACCGAGGGGAGGTGCAGGTCGCCGGTCGGGCCCGCGGGCACGGCGGTCGGAACGCGCTTGCCCGCTTTCGCCGGGTGACCCGGAGTGGCGACTCGCGCGCCCGGGGCGGTGGTCTTGCGGTCCGCGGGCGCCGGAGCGGCGGTGGGAGCAGGAGCGCCGGGCGCGGCGGTGGGGGCACCGGTCTGCTGCGGCGCGGGCTGCGAGACCGACGGCGGGGCGTCCGCGGCGAAAGCGACCGCGCCGCCGGTCAGCGCGCCTCCGGCGAGCAGCAGCGAACCGATGGCGAGAGCGAAGCGAACACGCACGAGTTTCCTCCTGGTTCAGGCGAGC
Source organism: Amycolatopsis sp. NPDC104775 (assembly GCF_055583325.1). Taxonomy (NCBI): domain Bacteria; kingdom Bacillati; phylum Actinomycetota; class Actinomycetes; order Pseudonocardiales; family Pseudonocardiaceae; genus Amycolatopsis; species Amycolatopsis sp. NPDC104775. The sequence goes on along the minus strand of NZ_JBVJOE010000003.1, from coordinate 800,066 downwards.
GCCGGGTGGCGCTCCTCTGCTCTAGTCATGCGGTCGGCGGACGCCGGGGTTGCATCGGATTTTTCTTTTTTCCGGCCGGTGCAGGCGAACGGCCGGGGGCGATCGATCGCCCCCGGCCGTCCGGTTGGTGCTTGTTCGGTGGTGCTCAGGCGGCCAGCGCCGACAGCTTGGTCCACGCCGCCCAGTCGTAGGTCCAGTCGCTGTAGTCGCCGTCCTTCGCGCCCAGCTGCTGGGTGCTGCCGGAGATCTCCACCGGATCGCCGGGAAGGACGCTGTCGAAGTAGATCTTCGCGTTGGCCGGCGACAGGTTGAGGCAGCCGTGAGAGATGTTCTTCTTGCCCTGCGCCCAGATCGACCCGGCGAGACCGTGGATGAACTCGCCGTTGTTGGAGATCCGGACCGCCCACGGCACGTTCACGTCGGTGTAGTTGTAGCGCGGGTTGCTCATCGAGTACGTCGCGTGCTTCGACATCACCACGTGCGTGCCGCTGTGCGTGACGCGGCCCGGGTCGGAGTCGAGGCCGTAGCTCACCGGAAAGTCCATCACCTGCTGGCCGTCGCGGATGACCTGCATGGTGTGTTCCTGGGTGTTGCCCTTGACGATCTGCGAGCGGCCGATGGTGAAGCTCGCCGAGACGTCCTGCTTGCCGTAGACGCCGTCGCCCATCGAAACGCCGTAGATGTTGGCCGAGACGACGACCTTTGTGTTCGGCTTGAAGTACTCCTTCGGCCGCCAGTGCACCGAAGTGTCGCCGTTGAGCCACGCCCACGCGCCCTCGGTCTTCGGCGTGGTCTCCACCGACAGCGCGCGCTCGACGGAGGCCTTGTCCTTGACCGCGCTCGGGAACGTGAGCGCGATCGGCATCGCGATGCCGTAGGTCTGCCCGTCGCCGACGTTCAGGCTGCCCTGCATCTGCCTGCGCGGCTTGACCGTGGTGAACGAGCCGGTGATCTGGACCGGCTTGCCGTCCTCCCCGGTGGCCTGGCCGGACCAGGTGTAGGTCTTGCCGTAGCCGAGGTCTTCGGTGCTGCTCCAGCTCTTCTTGTCCGGGGACTGCTGTCCCTGCACCTGTTTGCCGTCGGCGTTCGTGAGCGTGACCGCCCCGATGGTGCCGTTCGCGACGGTCACCTTCGCCGGTGCGCCTGGTGCCACGTCGCCCGCCCCGGATGCGGGCGTAAGCGCCACGGCCGCCGGTTTCACAGGCGTGGCCGGCGCCTCGGTAGGCCCACCGCCCGCGGTCCCGCCCGCGTTCACGCTCGACCCGCCGCTGCTGCACGCCCCGAGCGTCAGCGCGGCGACCAAGCCCAGCACCGCGACGCCGGCCCGGCGGCGTGCGAAGTGTCGGATTGTCACACCGATCCCCAATCTCCCCTTGGTACCCCGAACACCCAGACGTCCCGAGCGGCCTGCACGTTCACTAGAAAAGGTGTGACCAGCATCACACTGCACGGAGTGACCATCACGGAGGCGGTTCGACCGACAGCGCACTGTGCATCGTCGAATTGCGCTGGGTGTACTGGATCAGAGTAGCCGCGAGTCCGACTTCGGTGCGTAGGCGGCGATACGACGTTCCGGTGATGCGCGCACCATGGAACCGATCCTTGCGATCAACGGGGTTCAGATTTGGTGAGATCCCGGTAGGCTGCTGACCAGGCCGTCGTTTTGCGTGTTCGTGGCTTCACACTCGCGGAACTTCTGACGCGAGCCGTGGGGCCGAAAAGCTCTTCGCTCGTCTCGTTGGAACCGCCCGGGACGGCCTGGGTGCCGCTTCGGTGGCATTCGAAGCGGATCTGTTACGAGGAGTACAGCGGTGGCGCAAGGCACTGTGAAGTGGTTCAACGCGGAGAAGGGCTTCGGCTTCATCGCGCAGGACGGCGGCGAAGGCGACGTATTCGTGCACTACTCGGAGATCGAGGGACGCGGCTTCCGCACCCTCGAGGAGAACCAGCGAGTGGAGTTCGAGGTCGGCCAGGGGCAGAAGGGCCCGCAGGCCCAGAAGGTCCGCGCGATCTGAGTCAGGCCCGCGCGTTTTCTCAGGCCTGAATGAAGGGCCCCGACGGGATTTCCCGTCGGGGCCTTTTTTCATTACTGGATCCGTTGTGGGGAATGGTTGGAGAGACGGTTCCCGCGGTTGATCCGGGGCTGGGTTGGAGCGGGTGGTTGGGGGCTGCCGGGTGGCTCGGGTGGGGTTGAGCGGGGCGGTGGGATGCGTCACAGCTTGCGGGGAGGCGGGTGGTGGGCGGGGGCTTGCCGGGGGGCGGGGAGCGGGGCTGGGGTGGTTTGGCGGGGTTGTGTGGGCGGGTTTTTCGGGGCGGGGCACGGGTGGGTGACCCCGGATTGGTTGGTTGCTCGACTGTGGGTGGGTGGGGCTGATCCGGTTCGGTTGAGTGGCGCGGGCGTGGAGTGGGCTCGTGGCCGGATGGGGTGGGCTGGAGTGGGCGACCGGGTTGTTTGCCGGGCAGGTGGCTGGTGCGGGGTTGTCGAGATTGGCAACGGGCGTCGCTTGCGGCAGCTGGTGAGCGCGGCGGGGTTGCCGGGGTGATGACCGGGTCACTGCCGGTTCGCGCGGGTTGCCGGAATTCTGCGGCAGTGGTGGGCGAGGTGGTTGCAGGGCGATGACCGGGGTCGCCTGCGAGGCTGGCGGCTAGGCGGGCTGCCGGATCGGTGACCGGTGTCGTCTGCGGCACAAAGTGAGCGCGGCGGGGTCGCCGGGGCGATGACCGGAGTCGTCTGCGAGGGCTGACGGCTGGCGCGGGACTGCCGGAGTGACTGGCGTCCGCCGCTGGAGCGGGGTCGCGAGGGCTCGATGACCAACGTCGTCAGCGGAGGGGGGCGCGGGGCTGTCGGAGCGACTGGTGTCGACTGCAGGATCAGGTGCGCTGGAGCAGGGTTGCCCGGGCCGACGACCTGCGTCTTCCACGGAGGTTGGCGGCTTAGGCGGGCTGCTGGAGTAGGTGACAAGTATCTGTCGTCCGCGAGAGCTAGTGCGGCTGCCAGAGGCGATGACGGGTGTCATCTGCAGGAGCGAGCGGCTGGAGCCCGGCTGCCCAGGCCGAGGACCGGCGTCGTCAGCGGAGGCTGGCGGCTGGTGCGTGCGACCAGTGTTTCCGCGGGAGCGGGTGGGCGGGGCTGCCGGAGTCGATGACTGGCCGTCTTCCGCGATAGCGGGCGTGCTGGAGCAGGGTTGCCGAAGCCGCTGGCCGGTGTGGTCTGCGGGGCGACGAGGTTGGCCATCTGGTGTCAGCTGCGGAAGCGGGCTGCCGTCCGCAGGAGCTGGCGGTTGGGGCGGAGCCGGATATCCGGATTGGTGGCCGCCCTTGGCTGCCGAGCCTTTACCGCCAATGGAGCGAGGTTCGTGTCGGGGCCTTGTCCAGCCTGCCGCCGCGAGACCTCGCTCGGCTGATCCGCCGCAGCGCCGTGCCACCAGGCCGAGCGCCGCCGCGTCGCAGTTCACCGGGCGCGAGGCCGGGTTCTGCCCTGCCTCAACCTGCCCGGCTCCCCCTGTGGCGAACTATCAGCCGCGCCGTCCCTTTCACATCGGAGCCAAGCCGTCGGCGGCAGAACCCTCGCACTGTCCCGGCCACCGGGAACCCCCCGCCCCAGCAAAGGGAAAACCCCCGGCCGTCGGGGGAAGCCGGGGGTTTTCGTTCAGGGGGCGGGGGATCAGTGCCCGACGAGGGGCTGCTGGTCGAACGCGTCCGCCGGGAAGTGGAATTCGTCGGTCATCGCGTCGGAGTGGCGGCGCTCCTGAGCGGAGGCGGCCTGGCCCTCCCACGAGAGGCGCTCCAGGATCCATTCCTGCGCCAGGGCCTGCGGGGTCAGGTTCCGGGCGACGGCGATGTCCTTGAGCTGCTGGCTGGCGATGAGGTTCATGCGCAGCTGGTAAACCTGCGCGTCGCCGAAGCGGCTGCCGGTTCCGGTGCTCTCCGGGTCGGAGTCCGGGGCGAGCGCGGCGAGGTAGCTGGTGAGCTCCTTGTCCTCGACGACTTCGTCGCCGGCTGCCTTGGCGGCATTGCGATGCCGCCCGCTCGAGACGGCTTTGAGATTCGTGCGGCTGCTGAGGCGGCCGAGGGAGGGAAGAGGCACGCCGACACGATAACGGTTGGGTCTCGGCAAAGAAACCACTGTGAGCCACGACACACGCATTTCCGTACTCGGCAAGCCTAATTCGATCACCTGTTCAGCCCAGTCGGTAAACGCATTTCGCGACTGTCTGTTGATCAGGGGTACGGAGAGTGGATCCGCAGGTCAGCACCAGTGTGCGGAAATGGAGAGACCCCCGCGCCAGGGGGAGGAACGCGGGGGTCGGAGGGGATCTCCACAGGCGCTGACCGGGGGTGTGTCAGCAACACCGATTGTTGCACGAGTTCCGGGGATCGGCGAGGGGAAGCCGCGAGAAATCGTTCTGCGCGATCTTGGAATGCTTTACCAGGGGAGCTTCGGAGAGTGTTCACAGGTTCACTCTCCGGGGGGCTGCCGGTGCCGCTCGCCGCTGGTTAGCCTCGCGGCCAGTTGTTGCGAACCGCGCGGAGGGGCCATGAGCGGATCGGTCGAAGTTCGTCAGTTCCTCCTTCGGTACGAAGGTGCCGACGGGGGAAGCACGTCACTGTCCGGCGGAGTGCCGGCGCAGCGCGGGTCGTCGGAAGGGCAACGGGTCTCCGACGACCAGGTCCGCCGAGCCCGCTTGGCCGTCGCGGCCGGTGCGCTGGACGTCGAGGACTGTGCGCAGTTGCTGGAGATGCTCGGGCTGACTCCGGGCGACGACGGCCAGGCGCCCGTGCAGCGCTGACCCTGGCGTGAGCTCGGCTTGTCCAGGACGGACTGGCTGGGTCGGCTCGACGTGAGCCGGTTTGCCGGGGCGGGAGTCGCCGTGAACTCGTGTCTCGCTGGCCGGGACCGCGGGCTGGCAGGCCTGGATTCTCGGAGGGCGGGCCTGTCTCCGGCGTAGAGTGGCGTGGCACACACCGATCGCCTGGCTCGGCTTCGCAGGGGGCGATCGGCGCTAAGCGGCGGAACCAGCTCGTCGAGGTGGACGTTACCGCAGGTCGGAGGCTTGCTGATCGCTTAAGGAACCCCCGGTGCACGGCCCCTGGAACGTGCCCTATGCTTGTAATCGCTCCCAGGGGAACACCTGAGAGCGCGGTCGGTCGGTACACCGAAACCGACCGGGCTCCCATCGTTCAGCGGCCTAGGACTCCGCCCTTTCAAGGCGGCAACGCGGGTTCGAATCCCGTTGGGAGTACGCAGTACCAGTAAGGCCCTGTGGCGCAGTTGGTTAGCGCGTCGCCCTGTCACGGCGAAGGTCGCGGGTTCGAGTCCCGTCAGGGTCGCAAGATCGTTCGGCTCCTAGCCGGCGTTCCCGGCCAGGTAGCTCAGTTGGTACGAGCGTCCGCCTGAAAAGCGGAAGGTCGCCGGTTCGACCCCGGCCCTGGCCACAGCCGTAGAAGCCGTCTTGACCCACGTCAAGGCGGCTTCTTGTGTCTGAGGCTGATCTTGGCCGTGGCCGTTGTTGACCGCAGGTTGCCGTCGCTAGTTGTACGTGTGTTACACGGCCGAAGCCTGTCGGTGCCGGTGACTAGCATCACTTCATGGATCTCGGATGGATTGGTCAAGCTGCACCGGTCGCCGCAGCGGGCGTTACTGCAGCTCGGGTGGACCAAGGGACAGCGTCGGACGCGAGCCAACATCAGATACGACGCCGAGACATTGAAGGAGCTCCCCGAAGAGTTCGGATGCTCACAAGGCCCTGTCGCAGCATCTCTGGGATCAGATCGCAGCCATGGCCGAGGTCGAACGGGAAGGCACTCGGAACAAGTTCGGGGCTCTGTGGTGCTTCATCTTCGTCCTCGCCTTGGGTTATGGCGGGATCTTGCTGTACCTAGTCGATCAGTGGTGGTCGATGCTCATCGCGATGGTCATGTTCTTCTTCGTAATTGTCTTCCTCTTCATGGGGTTCGACTACGTAGTTCTGGCAAGCGGGACAGCAAGGGCAACCGACCGACAGACAAGACGAAGGCGACGTGACGTGGGAAGTCTCGACCTCAGTCCTGCGCTTACCCTCGCCCCCGCCGCAGTTAGAGCCGGATCGTCGGTGTCAAGGGTGAGTGCAGCTCATCGCGCAGCGACGCCGCAGGCGCCCTTGATGGCGGCGGGCCGGTGTTAAAGGATCGCCTGCGAGGGAGTGGCCACAGCCTCCCTGTCGCCGTCCCCGGCTCGAACGCCTTCTATGTCGGCTCTGTCGGCCGCTTCGCCCGAACTGGTCATCGATCTTGGGTGCTCGCTCGTGCGGCCGTAGAGTGCAGGACGCGGCACCCGAGAGCATCGGCGTTGAGCAGGGCCAAACTCCGCGCGCGATGTGACCGGGTGCTGCGTTCTTGCTCATGGGGTGGCGCCGTCGGCGGCGCTGCGCACAAGGTGACCTCCGGCGGCCCGCCTGCGGCCGGCGGCCGGAGCGGAGCGGCAGGCCGTCCGTGCCGCACTTGGGCGGGGCCGCCGCGCGGCCTCGATGTGCGCCGCCGACGGCGGTGCCTTGATCCCCTAGAGCCAAGTTCGGCAGGGACTAAGGCTGCAGTCTCGGATGACGATGCGATGTCTCCATGCGTGGTTCGGTTGGCCGCATAACCCAGGGGCAAGGGTGTGATCAGCTTGAGCCTTACCGGCGGGAGCATGCAGGTCAGGAGCCATGCTTGGTGTGCAACGGGCATGTTGCCCCGCAGCTACATCTGGTGTTCGAGCCCAACCCTTGACTCGAGTAAGGTGATCGTTGCTGTAGCACACGAAAGTAGAGGTAGGGACCAAGAGTGGCGTACGACCGAACGGAGGGTGATGGTCAACATGAAATGTTCGCTCTCGGCACTCTTGCTCGAACTCCCCGCCCGAAGCTTTCCCCAAAACGTCCGCGGCTCGAAGTAGAGGGCTTGGCGGATGTGTTCCCTTACTACGCAGGCTTCTCTTTTGAGTGGGCAAAGGATCACCTGAGGCACGCCGCTAGCTCGGAGACGGAAGTCATTCTCGACCCGTGGAACGGCAGCGGTACTACTACGCTCGCTGCACAGGATATCGGAATCCGGTCTATAGGATTGGACCTCAACCCGATCGCGAACGTGGTTGCGAGACTGCGCGCGAACGCCGCTGAAGGTATAGCGGTATCTGCAGCTCCGGTGAGAACGACGTCTCGTAAAAGGAGTGGTGATCCGCTCATGGCATGGCTAACTCCACGTGCAGCGAACCGGGCACGCTCCTGGGTGCGCTCACTCGACGGGCTAGCTAATTCGACTTCGACATTAGGTATTGTTTCGATCTTTCGTGTGGTTCGCCAACTGACTAAGAAATTTGAAGGCAGTAACCCTACTTGGGTTCGACGAGCTGGTGACGCCAATGACCTTGTTGACATCAGTCCTCGCGATCTAGATGAAATGATCATTTCCGATCAGTATGCGCTGATGGAGCGAATTAAAGATAGTCGCGTCCAGTCTAATGCTGCAGTTAACTTGCTAACCGGCTCCTCGGCGAGCTTGCCATTGCAAGATAATTGCGTCGACTTAGTGCTAACTTCTCCGCCATATTTGACGAGAATCGATTATGCCGTTTCTTACTCGCGAGAACTTGCGGTCCTAGGCGTTGATATATCTGTCGATCGCCGGCTTAGGTCATCCCTTATGGGTACAACATTGATTCGTCCCTCTGCAACTGAATTGACTACGTATGGCGACCTTGCGAATGACCTAGTTCGTCAGGTATCCGAGCATAAAAGTAAGGCTTCATCAGGCTATTATCGCAAGCAAGTAGTGCAATACTTGGATGACCTGGTTGGTAGCCTAAGCGAGATAGACCGGGTGTGCAGAAAAGAAGCAACACTAATTCTTGTCGTGCAAGACTCGTACTACAAGGATGTTGCGGTTAGGCTTGCTGATATATGTGAAGAAGAGGTCATTTCCCGTGGCTGGTCGGTCTCCGGAAGAGAAGAATTTGAGGTAAGTCGGAGCCTTACTACAGTTAATAAGGCTGCTCAGGCTTACGTAAAGGGTAAGGTGTCTGAGACGGTTCTCACGCTCAGAAAGGGGTAGTTCCGCGTATGGCGCGACCAGATGAGTCAGAAGACATCATCGGTGAGGTTGACGAGAAGATAACTGCTGTTCGCACCAGTTCGCTTGACTTTTCATTCAACGAATTGGCGGACATGCATGCTTCTGGCGAACTCATCATCGATCCTGAGTTTCAGCGAATGTTTCGTTGGAGCGAAGGGGCGCAATCACGTTTCATCGAATCTCTCTTACTCGAACTGCCGATTCCGCCGATTTTCCTGATTGAACGAGAAGATCGTATCTACGAGTTGATCGACGGTCTACAACGCCTGTCTTCGTACCTGCACTTCACCAGCAGGTTGGCACCCGAAGGTAAACCACTACCGCCACTCGAACTTTCTGATTGCGATATTATTGAAAAGCTCAATGGGTATTCTTATGAGTCGCTTCCCCGTCCCCTAAAGATTAAGTTGCGGCGAAGCTATGTTCGAGCGGAAATCTTGCGCAAAGAAAGTGATCCGCGGCTGCGTTACTATATGTTTAAGCGCTTGAATACTGGTGGCGCGATACTGTCTCAGCAAGAAATTCGCAACGCAACAATCAAGCTACTGTCGAACGATTTCAATAGCTTTATTATCGACCTGAGCCAAAATTCCGACTTTGTCACTTGTACAAGTATTATTTCTGTAGATGCGCGAAGCAGAAAGTTCGATCAAGAACTGGTTCTGCGGTTCTTTGCGCTGAAGAACGACTTCTCAAGTTATGTCCACGACGTTAGCGAATTCTTGACAGACTACATGGAGAAGGTTTCAGATCCTGCTGATTCAACGGACTTTGACTTCGACTCAGAACGCGTCGCATTCGTGAAAACCTTCTCGATCTTGAAAGCGATTAGCGATCTTCTGAACATAGATTCCAGGATCTTTGGGACAATTGGCAGAGGAGGCAATGAACCCCGAAGTCAGTTCTCGGTTTATCATTTTGAAGGCCTTACACTGGGCCTGCAAAGTGTTCTGTCTAGGGTGGACTTGGAAAATGATGAGCAGATCGAAAAGTTGGCCGAAGTTGTACGTGAAGGAAAGTCGGATCAAGAGTTCTTGAAGCATGGCGGCGCTGGAAAGAACTACAGAAACCCGACCCGTTCTCGAATTGAGTACTTCTCGGATAGATTTTTGGCGGCGCTCCGTTGAATATAGAGGACTTGCGTACTGCTCTAGAGGAGGACCTTGCGTGGCGCTTGGATGAATTGCGCCACCTAAGGAACGAACTCCTAGGACGTCGCGAACCAGAAGAATGGCCAGCATCTGCATTACGGGCGATTCTCGTAATGCAGTACGCGCACCTCGAAGGCTTCGCGCGTAACGCCTTCTCTCTATATGTTTCCGCTATAAACTCCAGGTCGTTGCAGTCGGATGAAGTTCATCCACAATTAGCAGCCTCTGCTTTGATAGCTGAGTTTGACGCTTTGAGGCTGGGCAACGCGTCGGAGCAAGAAAGTGAGTCTGGCCGCCTGAGTCGGCGCGCTAGGCAGCAAGTCGAATTCATCGAGAAGATGCGTGATGCATATCAATCACCAGTGAGTATAGATGCGGAGGCTGCCGTTTCGATGGAAATGAACTTCGGGAGTGATGTGCTGCGTAGAACACTTTATCGATTGGCTATTCCTGATGACAAAGTTGATAAAAGCTACTATTCCTCGCTTGAGTTTGTGCGAAACGCTAGAAATGATATTGCTCACGGAAGTCGCAAAAAGAGAATCGCAGCTGGCCTATTCGATGCACATAGAAAAAAGTGTGAAACATTCATGAATGACCTGGCTAGGTTGATAACTTCGGCTGTGCGCGAGGAGTGGTTCCGGGTGGCAGAGAAGGCGAGTTAGCTGCGACCAATGGCGTGGGCTAGCGAGCTGGCGGCTAGACGGCTCAGTGCGGACTTGCCGCGTCGTTGGAAGCACTCCCCAGGGAGTGCGTGAGCGGTTGGGGACGGCAGAGAGGCTGTTTTCCGCAGATGATGCGCAGGTGCTCGCTGCGGCTGGCCTTGTTCACGACATTGGGTACGCACCGGACCTGGCGGTCACAGGCCTGCATGCGCTGTATGGTGCGCGGTATCTCCGGGAGGTCGAGGCTCCGGAGCGGTTGTGCGCGTTGGTTGCGCATCATTCGGCGGCTTACCTAGAGGCGGAACTACGGGGCCTGGTCAACGAGCTGGCCGACTGGACCGACGAGCGGACGCCGCTGAGGGACGCCCTGTGGTGGGCCGACATGACGACGTCGCCAGATGGACAAGTCGTGACGTTCGAGGAACGCACGAAGGAGATTCAGCAGCGGTACGGACCGGACGACGTCGTGTCGACCTTCATCCAGATAGCGCGGCCGGAGTTGGCGGGTGCCGTCGAGCGGACAGAAGCTCGGTTACGGGCGGCTGGTATCGACTACGTGTAAAACGGCTGGTTGGCACCCTCGAAGCCGCGGTCGTTCACCGTCGTGGACGTCGCTACCGGGAAGGTCGTCTTCACTGGCAGCCCGCAGCCTGCGGTGCGGGTCCCGGGGTGGGACGGCCGGTATTACTGGGCCGCGGACTTCTCCGCGCTGAAGACCGAGGGCGAGTACGTCCTGCTCGCCGCGGATGGGCGGTCTCAGCCGTTTCGTATCACTCCGCTGGTGCTTGAGCGGTACACGCTCTCCCACGTCGTGCACTACTTCAAGGGCACCCGCAGCTCGGACCGGTTCGATCGCCAGGACCGGCAAGCGCCGATCGGTCCCAAGGGCTCGCAGGTCATGGACGCGCACGGCGGCTGGTACGACGCGACGGGCGACTTCGGCAAGCATTTCACGCAGCTGTCAGACCGCAGCTACTTCAACACTCTCCAGATTCCGCTCACCGCCTGGGTGCTGGCCAAGGCGTACCAACGGCTCACTGCGCGGGGTGACACCAACTTCACCCAATTGCGGACCTGGCTAGCCGACGAAGCGCTGTTCGGCGCTGACTACTTGCACCGGGTGAAGCTCGCGGACGGCACATTCGTCACGTCGGTGATCCAGCCTGGACCGCCGAAGGATCCGAAGCTGCGGTACGTCCTGGCGAACAGCGACGGCGAACCGGTCCAGGTGAATTACCGCGAAGGCGGCGGGGTTGCGATCGCGGCACTGGCTGCGGCGACCACGCTGGACGCGTCGGGCGACTACTCACACGAGGATTATCTGGCGACAGCGGAAGCCGCGTTCAGCTTCTTGGAGCAGCACAACGTCGAGATGACCAATGACGGCAAGGAAAACATCCAGGACGACTACGGTGCGTTGCTGGCGGCGGTCGAGTTGTATCAGGCGACTAAGAAGCCAGTGTACCGCGAGGCGGCGGATCGTCGGGCACACAACCTGTTGCGGCGCTTGGTTTCCTGGAAGTCCTACCGGGACTACTGGCGGGCGGACGACGGCGACCGGCCGTACTTCCATCCCTCGGACGCTGGTCTTCCGGTGATCAGCCTGCTCGCGTACGCCGAGATCGCTGACGCGGCAACGGTTTCCGCCATTCTGGACGTAGTGCGGCGGTCGCTGGAGTTCGAACTCGCGGTGACTGCCGAGGTGCCTAACCCGTTTGGGTATGCGCGGAATCTTGTGCAAGATGGGGAGGGTAAGAGGTATAGCTCATTTTTCTTCCCGCACAACGTCACGCCGCGAGTGAAAGATCAGTGGTGGCAGGGTGAGAACGCGCGGATCGCGTCGCTGGCGACCGCGGCTCGGCTTGCCGCGCAACGGTTTTCCGGCGAGTTCGCGGCACGCCTGCGGTCGTACGCGGCTGACCAGCTGAACTGGATCTGCGGCAGCAACCCGTACGGCGTGTGCATGCTGGACGGGAGCGGCCACGCCAACCCGCAGTACGGCTGGCTCGGGTCGTGGCAGTTCCTGCCGACGGCGGGCGGGATTGTCAACGGCATCACCGGCTTGAACGAGGATGGCAGCGGAATCGCATGGGATCGCGGGTACGTGGTCACTGGAAAGGACGATGACTGGCGGTGGGATGAACAGTGGCTGCCGCATTCGACGTGGTATCTGTACGCGGTCGCGGTGGGGGATTGAGCTGGGTCGCCGATACGGTGGGTGATCGGGAGTCGGCGGTTGGGCGGCTGGTACGGCTTGGATTCCGGCGCTGGCAAGGGTGAGGAAGGCTTGCTGGCGCCAGCTCTTCCTGCGGTGCCAGAGCAACGGGCTTGGAAACCTGGCGGTGCCCGGCCGGGTTATGTCGGGCTGGGTGTGCTCGCGGTTGTTGGTTCTGCGGGGGCTTGGCCTGCCTCGGCGTGAGTGCGCCGTGCCTTGCTTAGCGCGGGATGCTCGCGCTCGCTGGTTCAGCGCGGGCCGGAAAACTGGGCGGGGCTTGGAGCAGGTCGGGTCCGTCGTGGCTGGTCTCAAGTGCGGCGAAGGGCTGGCGGGGTGGCCGAGCCATTGTGGTCCGCGAGGTTTTCGGAAGAGGAGAGGCTGCCGGATAGGCGCGGTGGTGCTCGATACGAGCGGCACCGTGGCCCATCGTCGCGGGGCTGGTCTGCGGACCTCTCGCACGCGAAGCGTGTCGAAACTTGGCTGGTGCGGAGTTGGTTGCCGTCGTAGCCGGTCGGAGGCGGTAGTTGGTCGGGCTGCGGATTTGGCAGGTGCTTGGCGCCGAGCCGCACCGTGGTCCGCTCGTCGAGGATGCTCACGGTTGCTGGTCAGCGGGTCGTAAAACTGGGCCGGTCCCGAGCTGGTTGCCGTCGTAGCCGGTCGCAGGCGGTAGTTGGCCAGGCTGCGGATGCTTGCGGTTGCTGGTCAGCGGGCCGTGAAACTGGGCCGGTCCGGAGCTAGTAGCCGTCGTAGCAGGTGGCCGGGGCTGCGGCTTTGGCAAGTGCTTGGCGCGAACCGCACCGTGACCGGTCCGCTGTGGATGTTCACGGTGCTGCTTCGGCGGACCTTGCAATGAACCCCGGGACCGGTTGCCATAGTGCGGGTTCGTCGCAGCCGATCGCAGTTGTCGGTTCAACGGCGGACGTTGGAAGCGAGAACCAGGTCGTGGGGGGGGGGGGGGGAGGGGGGGGGGGGGAGGGGGCAAACAAGACGCGAGATGAAGGATCTGATGAAGAGGGCAGGCATCCAGAGAAAGGGGGGTATCCCTAATCCCACGTGGGTGTTGGTG
>NZ_JBVJOE010000003.1:778327-786871 GCF_055583325.1 Amycolatopsis sp. NPDC104775 | reverse complement strand
ACGAGCCTATTTTTCGCGGCGAACGGGGGGGTGGGGAAGAAGAAACTTGCTCTCCCCCCCCCCCCCCCCCCCCCCCCCCCCCCCCGCCGCAAAACTCGACGCTAGATCAACGGGCCGCGGAAAGCGGTCGTCCCCGGAACGAGGTCGATCGTCCCCAGCCCGCCGTGGGCGTTGGCGTACGCCAGTTCGCGCGAAAGGTCGCCGACGCCGTTCGTGCCTGGTTGCGGCAGCAGGTTCAGCGTGCTCAGCACGCCCAGCGCCTTGCCGTCGCGGTCGAGGAAGCCGCTGCCTGAATCTCCGGGGATGCCGGGCGTGACGGTCAGGACCGTGTGGCTCCAGCCGTTGCCGGTGTCGCCGAGGCTGGTGCCTTGTTTGGGGGACAGCTGGGTGATTCCGCCGCGCAGTTCGGAGTTTCCGTAGCTCAGCACGGTGCCGAGTTGCTTCGTGCCGGTGGTGTTCACCCCGGTCGGTCCGCCCCAGAAAGGCAGGCTCGGGTTCACTTTGGACACGTCCGACGGGTCGATCTTCACGAGCGCGAGATCGTTGTACTGGCAGGTGTCGGCGTCCGCCTCATGCCGGGATTGCATGGTCAGCCACGAGTTGTAGACGAGCGTTCCTGGTTTGCTCGCCCCGGTGATCGAGACCGGGGTGCCGATCGGGAGCGAACCGGCGGAGCAGCCGTTCGTTTCGGTCGAACCGCCGGTGCCGGAGCAGTGTGCGGCTTGTCCGAGGAAGACGTCGGTTCCGTTGCTGTAGACGAAGTTCGAGGTGCATTGCGCTCCGTTGGTGTGCGTCTGCACTCCGGGATGCACGGCGGCGGTGTCGGCGGGTGCCCAGGTCGGGGACGCTGCCCACGCGGTCGCGGGCAGCAACGCGGCGGCGGTGGACAGCGCCGTCACCGCACTGGCCCGGGCCAGTGGTCGAGGGGTCTTCATCGGGCTCCCTTCGAGAAGGCCAGCACTCACTCGAACGTGTGCTACTGACTGGTAGGCGTCGGGGGTGCATCACACCACAGAGTGGTGCCAGTCACAACCGTTGTGACCCTGGGTGACTATTGACCTCGAGCAAGCTAGAGGTTGCAGACTGGTCCCATGGCTGGGGAATGGAACATCGAGGCAGTAGACGTCGACGCTTACCTCGCGCGAGTCGGGCAGCGGCGGGAAGAACCGTCGGTAGCGGCGCTGGGGCGGTTGGCGCGGGCGCACGTCGAGGCGATCCCGTTCGAGAACGTCGACGTAGTGATCGGCCGGCATCGCGGGATCGAGCTGGACGTCGTCAGCGAGAAGCTCGTCGGGCGGCGGCGGGGCGGGTACTGCTACGAGCAGTCAGGGTTGTTCGCGGCTGTCGCCGAGCAGCTGGGGTACGAGGTGCAGCGCACCGTCGCGCGGGTGCAGCCGCGGAAGAGCGGGCCGTACACGCATATGACGCTGGTGATTACCGTTGAGGGACAACAGTTTCTCGTGGACGTCGGGTTCGGGGCCGGGATTTTGGTGCCGATGCCGTTAATCGACGGGGCGGAGGTCGATCAAGCCGGGTGGACGCATCGGATGAGCCAGCGCGACGGCTGGTGGGTGCTGCAGAAACAAGACGGCGACGGCTGGGAGGATCTGCACGAGCTGCTTCCGGTGGTGCACAGCCGGCCGATCGACTACCAGGTGTTTCACCACTACACGTCCACGCATCCGAAGTCTCCGTTCACCGGTCGGGTCGTGGTGATGCGGCTTGAACCCGGACGCTTCCGTCGGCTGCTCGGCCGGGAGTACCAGGAAAGCCGTCCGGACGGGACGGTCGAGAAGCGCACGATCGAACCGGTTGATCTTGGCAAGACGCTGGAGGATCTCGACGTCGTCCTGACCGAGGACGAGCTGGCGGCGCTGCTCGAGACTTACTGAAACAACTCGGCTGCGGCCAACGGCCTTCCGAGGTGATACCCCTGGGCCTGGTCGCAGCCGAGTTCCCGTAGCAGCGCCAGTTCTTCCGCGGTCTCAACGCCTTCCGCTACCACCGTCAGATCCACCGCGTGCGCCATCGCGATGATGCTCGTGACGATCGCGGCCGCGTCGCGGGAGTCGGCGATCCCGGTGATGAAGGAACGGTCGATCTTCAAGGTGTCCAGGGTCAGGCGACGCAGCTGGGCCAGCGAGGAATACCCCGTGCCGAAGTCGTCGATCGCCAGCAAAACGCCGAGAGAACGCAAGGCGGACAACACTTCCGCGGCAGCCGACGTATCCCGCATCAGCGCGCTTTCGGTTACTTCCAGCGTCAGCGCGCTGGGCGGAAGGCCGGTGGTGGCCAGTGCGTCCCGGACCGCCGGAACCAGGTGCGGGTCGTCCAGCTGTCGCACGGAGAGGTTGACTTTCAGGCTGAGGTCGAGGCCTCGGCCGGTGCGCAGGGCGGCGAGCTCGCGCGTGGTGTCGCGCAGAACGTACTTGCCCAGCACGTTGATCAGTTCGCTTTCCTCGGCCAGCGGGATGAATTCCGCGGGCGAGATCGCGCCGTGTTTCGGGTGGGTCCAGCGCAGCAAGGCCTCGACGCCGACCATTTCGCCGGTACGCAGGTCTACCACCGGCTGGTAGGCGGGCCACAGCTGTCCACTGTGGACAGCGTCGCGGAGGTCCTGCTCCATCCGCAGCCTGCGCTGCATGCGCTCGCGCAGGGCGACGTCGAAGAACTCGAACCTGCCGCGGCCGCGGGCTTTCGCCTGGTACATCGCGACATCCGCGTCGCGCAGCAAATCCTCCGCACTGCGGCGGTCGTCCGGTTCCACGAGCACGATGCCCATGCTCGCGTCGAGATGCAGCTGTCTGCCGTGCACGAAAACCGGTTCTGACAGCACCGAACGCAGGTGTGCGGCGAACACGCCGACCTGCGCTTGGCCGGTCGTCGCGGACGTGACAACCACGAACTCGTCGCCGCCCAGCCGGCCGACGACATCGTCGGGGCCGGTGGCTCGGCGCAGGCGTTCGCCTGCGATGCGCAGGACCTGGTCGCCGACCGGGTGGCCGAGGGAATCGTTGATCAGCTTGAACTTGTCCAGGTCGAGGAACAGCACCGCGGCCGGCTCCGCACCGTCGCGGCGGTCCAGCCGGTCCAGGACCAGAGTGCGGTTGGCGAGCCGGGTCAGCGGGTCGTGGGTCGCCTCGTGGGCCAGCCGGGCGCTGATTGCGCGCCGTTCGGTGATGTCGGTGAAGGACGTGACCACCGTGACGCCCTGGGGATTGTCCGGATCGAGCAACCGCGAGGTCAGCGACACCCACACGTCGCGGCCGTCGGGCCGGCGCAGGCGCACGACCAGTCCGTTGTGCGTGATCCCGGTGCGGCGTGTGTGCATGGACGGCAGTTCGTCGTCCGGGATCCGGTTGCCGTCCTCGTCGAACAGCACGAGCGTCGTGCACGGCACGCCGAGCAGTTCCGCCTCCGGGACGCCGAGAATGCGGCAGGCAGACGGGTTCGCGGACTCGATCAGCCCGGTCGGGCCGATCACCAGTACGCCCTCGTCGAGCGCGGCGACGACCGTCGCGTAGTGCTGTTCGACGCGGCGACGTGCGGTTTCGTCGGTGCAGACCAGGAGGAAGCCGTCAGCGGTCTCGGTCGCGGACACCCGGACCCGCCTCGGCGAGCCGTCCCGGCCGCGGTGGGTTTGCTCGGCGACGCCGTCTCGGATCGACGCCGGTTCCGGGTCGACGCCGAGCACCTCGTGCACTCGCCTGCCGAGCGCGTCGGAGGCGGGCCAGCCGTAGACGGTCTCGGCGGCCGGGTTCCAGCCGGTGACGATGCCCTCGGCGGTGATCGTGACGATGGCGTCGCTGACGTGCGTGACCAGCGCTTCCTGCGCGCGGACGGCAGCCGCGGCGGCGTGTTTGACGGTGCTGTCGCGGATCACCACCTGAAACGACGGCGGGTTCGAGTCGCTGGTGCGCACCGAAACGGTTTCCGCCACGAATTTGCTCCCGTCCAACCGTTTCAGCACTGCTTCGCGGGGTTCGGTGCTGGGATCCTCCAGCAGGTGCACGGATTCGGCGGACACGAAGTCCGCGAACTCCTGGCTGACGACCTCATGCGCCGCCCGCGCCGCGAACAGGTCGAGCGCGGCCTGATTGGCGTAGGTGACGACGCCGCCCGAATGCACGCAGATCGCGTCCGGGCTCTGCTCCATCAGCAGCTGGTAGCGGTCGGACAGCTCCGCGAGGTCGGATTTCTCCGGCGCGGCTTCCGCGACCGCCGAGGCAACGCCGAGCAGGCCGGTCGTGTGGTCCCGTTCGCCGACGGTCCGCGCACGCAGCCGGATGCGCCGCGGCGTGCCGTCCGGGCCGTCCTGCGGCTGTTCGAGTTCGAAATCGCGGCCGGGCGGGGTGCGGCGGAGGTTCGCGGTGAGCGGGCGGAGCAGTTCGGTGAGCCGGTCGCACAGCTCCTTGCCGCTCGCGCCGGGGAGGCCGAGCACCGCGTCGAGGCCGGGCAGCCAGGTGAGGGTCGCCGGTTCGGAGGCGTGCAGGGAGAACAGGACCCCCGCGCCGGCGTCCGGCCGCAGGCCCGCGAGCTGGGCGCGCCGGGTGATTCCACCCGGTTCACCGGCCAGGGCGTCAGCCTCCATGGTGCTTCCGATCCCCCTTGTCGGCGTATGGCCCGTCGATTACACCACCGAGTGAAGCCTGTGTATATCCGCACAGGGAGCTGCTTGCATCACTCGTTCGGACCCCGGCCGGGGGTGCTATCGGGCGACGCGGGGCACGCTGCGCAGTCGCGGACCCCATACGAGCAGGCCGAAGTGGGCCGCGCAGGCATGTCCGAGGGCGGTCACGACGGAGGCGAGACTGGCCGGATCGTCGGTCACGTAGACACTGATAACGAATAGCTCAAGGGCCACGAGCCCGGCGATCCTGGCCCGTCCGCGCAGCAGCGCGACGAGCACGCCCGCGGTGGTGAGGAAGCCGTAGCTGACGCCGATGTCGAGCCAGCGGCCCGCGGAATGCGGCAGGACGTCGGTGTGGATCAAAGCCATGACCGGCAGTTCGGTGGCGATCGTGGCGAGCACGTGCCCGCTGAAGAAGACCAGAGCCGTCCGAAGCCAGCCGAATCGGCGTTCGAACGGGGCGACCGCGATCGCGAAGATCACCGCGTACGGCAGCCAGCCGCCGTCGGCGATCCAGAACGCGCTGGTCAGAAGCGCGGTGAAGGGATGGCGCGCCATGTTGTGCGCGTCGGTGCTGGAGGCCGCGAGGAGTTTGCCGGTCAGCTTGGAACTGCCGAACCGGATCAGCAGCGAGGTGCCCAGCAGGAGGACGAGGTAGCCGAAGGTGAATGGCGTCGACCGCGGGCTGGGGATGAAGGTGAGCCAGGCTCGGCTCGGCCGCCAGCCGGCCGGGACGGCGGCCAGGAACGGGAGCCGGGGTGCGGGCTGAACGAGGTCGAGCGGATCGTTCTTCGTCAGCACGGCGGTCGCTGTCTGCTGCGGGGATTCGAGGAGATCGGCCAACTGAGTGCCGCCTGGCTGAGTCGTGGCTGGTTCGCCGACCGGCGTGGTCCCAGCCGTCGGGAGGGGCTTGCGCAGCCAGGTCAAGGACCGCCACTTCCGGGGGGTTTCCGTGGTGGCAGCGCTGCGCGCCGGGCGGGGTGCCGGATCCGGCTCGCGCAGCGACATGCGTCCAGAGTGGCTGGGCATGCTGGGATTTTGGCTAAGCGCAGCTGTGAATGCGCTGTGATTCACACCCGCTAGAGTGAGCACTCTGGGTAGAAGGTTTCGCTCTTTGTCACCCGTTCAGTGGCCTCATCCGGTAGGAATAGGCCACTCCTGGTGAAAGGTCTCGCTGGTGAACGACGAGGTTTCGGTCGCCGAGCTGCTGGTGCGCGAAGGACACGAACGACGGATTCCGCCGCCGTCCCGGTCCAGGTGGCGCATGGTTTCGGTGATGCTCGCGGTGATCGTCGGGTGCGGGGCGGCCGCGATGCTCGTCTCGTACGGGACCACGGCGAACGACGGGGCCGCCCGGATCACCGAGATGCGCGTGATCGAGATGCCGGATCGCACCGGCGGCGCTGGCGGCGTCGACGAAACCAACCCGCCCACGCCCACCGGCGAGGAGACCGAAGGGGGCACGGTCGGAGTCGGGGGCGCGCCTTCTACGAAGGCGAACGTCAATCCGTTCGGCGAGCAAGCCACCCCGGACCATCCGGCTGATTCCGCTCCGGCGCATCCGTCGTCGAGCGAACGGCCGGAGACCACCAGCCCGACCGGGCCGACCCAGCCGTCGTCGACCTCGTCGGCGCCGCCGAGTAGTTCCGGTCGGCCGTCGACGCCGAGCAGTCACGAACCGCCGTGCGTACTGAACATCATTTGCCTCTGAAACCCTGAGCGCGCGCTGAGCTTGGACCGCGAGCCGGGGCGGAAACCGGCATGATCGGCCGCGTGCCGAATACGAAGTTGCGCGCCTGGCTCCTCGAAGGCGAGCACAAGCGCGCCCAGCAGATGACCGGTGGCAAGCGGGAGACCAAAAAGGCCGAACAGCCGTGGTGGAAGGTCATGTGCCTCACCGGCGTCGACTACTTCTCCACGCTCGGCTACCAGCCGGGGATCGCCGCGCTCGCGGCCGGAGTGCTGTCGCCGCTGGCCACTGTGGTGCTGGTGGTGCTCACGCTCGCCGGCGCGCTGCCGATTTACCGCCGGGTCGCGCGGGAGAGCCCGCATGGCCAGGGGTCGATCGCGATGCTGGAGAAGCTGCTGTCCCGGTGGGGCGGCAAGCTGCTGGTGCTTGCGCTGCTTGGCTTTGCCGCGACGGACTTCGTCATCACGGTGACGTTGTCCGCGGCGGACGCGACCGCGCACGTGATCGAGAATCCGTTTGTTCCGGCCGCGCTGCATGGCGGGCAGGTGTGGATCACGCTGGTGCTCATCGCGTTGCTGGGGGCGGTGTTTCTCAAGGGGTTCGCTGAGGCGATCGGTGTCGCGGTGGTTCTCGTCGGGGTTTATCTCGCGTTGAACGTCGTGGTGGTGGTGACCGCGCTGGCGCATGTGTTCGGGGCGCCGGAGCTTATTGTCGACTGGCAGAATTTGCTGATCAGCGAGCATCCCAATCCGTGGTTGATGGTGGGGGTGGCGCTGGTGGTGTTTCCGAAGCTGGCGCTGGGGTTGTCCGGGTTCGAGACTGGGGTTTCGGTGATGCCGCTGGTCCGGGGGGCCAGTGGGGACACCGAGGCGGATCCGGTGGGGCGGATTCGCAACACGCGGCGGTTGCTGCTGACCGCGGCGTTGATCATGAGCGCGTTTTTGATTACGTCCAGCTTCGCTACGGCGGTGTTGATTCCGCAGCGGGAGTTTCAGGCTGGAGGGAAGGCTAGTGGGCGGGCGCTGGCGTATCTCGCGCATAGCTATCTTGGCGATGGTTTTGGGACGGTGTACGACGTCAGCACGATCGCGATTTTGTGGTTCGCGGGGGCGTCGGCGATGGCTGGGTTGTTGAACATCGTGCCTCGGTACCTGCCGCGGTATGGGATGGCTCCGGATTGGGCTCGGGCTACCCGGCCGTTGGTGATCGTGGTTTCGGTGATCGCGTTTGTGATTACCTGGATTTTTGATGCTGATGTGGAGGCGCAGGGCGGGGCGTACGCGACTGGGGTGCTGGTGTTGATTTCGTCGGCGTCGGTCGCGGTGACGTTGTCTGCTCGGCGGCTTCGGCAGCGGACGTTCTGGGCTTACCTCGTGATCACGTTGGTGTTTTTGTATACGACGATCGCGAATATTGTGGAGCGGCCGGAGGGGGTGAAGATCGCGGCGTTCTTTATTGGGGCGATTGTGGTGACGTCGTTGATTTCGCGGGCTACTCGGTCGTTGGAGTTGCGGGTCGAGAAGGTGGAGTTTGACGCGGCTGCTCGGCGGATTATCGACAAGGCTGTGCGGTCTGGGGCGGTGCGGATTATCGCCAATGAGCCGGATGCTCGGGATGAGGCTGAGTATCGGGAGAAAGAGCGGGAGGCTCGGGAGGACAACCATATTCCTCGGGATAGTGCGTTGTTCTTTCTTGAGGTGACTATTTCGGATGCTTCGGATTTTGAGACTACGTTGCGGGTGCATGGGGAGAAGCGGGCGGGGTATCGGATTTTGCGGATGAAGAGTCCGTCTATTGCCAATGCTATCGCGGCGGTGTTGTTGCAGGTGCGGGATGATACTGGGGTGCAGCCGCATGTTTACTTTGCTTGGACGGAGGGGAATCCGTTTAAGTTTTTGGTTCGGTATTTGTTTTTTGGGGATGGGGATGTGCCGCCGGTGACTCGGGAGGTGTTGCGGAGGGCGGAGCCGGATCCGCATCGGAGGCCGTTGGTGCATGTGGGGTGAGGGGGCGGTGTCTCGGCTCGTCGCCTGGCGGCGACATTGCCGCTCGTCCTGCGTGGGGCACCCCGAAGCTTGATTGTGCTGACGGTTCGGGAGTGGTTGTCAAGGCGGGAAAGATGCCTTGACAACCCCCCCCCAACCACAAGGAAGGGGTTGGCTTGGTGGTTAAGGGGGGGGTCGTGTGTTCTGGGTTTTTTGGGTGTGTTGGGTGGAGGATCTTG
>NZ_JBVJOE010000003.1:745127-778317 GCF_055583325.1 Amycolatopsis sp. NPDC104775 | reverse complement strand
GGGGGGGGAGGGCGTTTTCTCGCCAGGGGGGAGACCCTCTGGGGGGATTTTTGTGGGCGCCCCCAGGGGGGGGGTGGTGGGGGGGGGGGGGGGGGGGGGAGGGGGGAGGAAACCCCCCCCCCCCCCCCCCCCCCCGAACCGCAGGGAAGGCTTCGTATCGGGGTGCAGGGCGGGGGCTGGCTGCCTGGGTTTCTTGGGGTGTGTGGGTGGCGGTGTCGTGGGGGGTGCGCGGGGCTCGGGCGTTCGGTTGCGTCCGGTTCGCGGGTGGGGTTGAGGTTTCGCAGCAGGTGGGTGTGGTGGCCGGGGTCCGCGGCGTGAGTGTTCGTGAGAGGAACCCTGGGGAATCAGGGGCGGCGAGGGTGGTCCCACGGATGGCTAGGTCAGAGGGCGGCGGCTAGGGCGGTTAGGCGTTCGGCTAGTAGGTCGATGTCGGCTTCGGTGGTGCGGTGGTTGGTGATGCAGGCGCGGACGCAGGGGTGGTCGTGAATCCTTGCGGGGCCGAGCATGGCGGTGCCTTCTTCGTGCAGTCTGGTGAGGAGTTCTGCGTGCGCTTCGGCGTTGCGGCCGGGCATGCGGATGCAGACTGCGGTGAGGGTGACTGGGTTCATCAGGTCCAGGCCGGGGGCGGCGTTGATACGTGAGCCGAGTCGGGTGGCGAGGGTTAGGCAGCGTTCGGTGACTGTTCGGAAGGCGCCTACGCCGAAAGTGCGCAGTGCGGCCCAGACCTTCAATGCCTTGAAGCTGCGGGAAAGTTGCGGGCCGTGGTCCATGTAGTCGAGTAGGTGGGCGTCGTCGATTGCGGTGAGGTAGGACGACGAGGACGAGAAGGCGAAGGCGGTGCGCAGTTTCGCCATGTCTTTGACCAGCAGGGCTCCTGCTTCCAGCGGGGCGAAGAGCAGCTTGTGCGGGTCCAGGGTGATGGAGTCCGCTCGGGACAACGGAAGCAGGGTGTCGCGGGTCGAATCGGCTAGGGCGAAGAGGGCTCCGTAGGCGCCGTCGACGTGTAGCCAGAGGTCTTCTTTTGTGCAGAGATCTGCGATGGGGTCGATGGGGTCTATTGAGCCGGTGGTTACTGTGCCTGCGGTGGCGACTACGCAGAATGGCTCTTTTCCGGCGGCGCGGTCTTCGGTGATTGCTTGGGTCAGCAGGTCTACGCGTAGTCGGAAATGGTCGTCGGTGGGGATGGTGCGGACGTTGTCCAAGCCGATTCCTAAAAGGACGGCGGCTTTGACTACGCTGCGGTGTGCTTCGTTGGATGTGTAAAGCACTAGTGGGGCGCGATTTTCCTGGAGGCCGCGCTCGCGGAAGTCTGGTCTGCGGTCGGCGATGGCGGCGGTGATCGCGTCTTTGGTGGCTCCGGAACCGCCGTTGGTGAGGATGCCTCCGGAGGTGGGGCCTAGGTTGAAGAGGCCGGTTAGCCAGTCCGTGACGGAGCGTTCGATCACGTTGGCGGCGGGGGAGATCTGCCACAGGTTGCAGTTCTGGTTCAGCACCGCGGCGATCGCTTCGGCGTAGGCACCGATGCCGTTTGGCGGGCCTTGTACGTAGGCGAGGAAACGCGGGTGCGCGATCGTGGTGGTATAGGGCACGATCCGGTCTACGACGTCGGCGAAGAACGCTTCTACGCCAAGGCCTTCTTCGGGGAACGGTTCGGCTAGCAGTTTGGTCAGAGTTTCCCGGTCGGTGTCTGGCGCGATCGGGCGACTAGTGAGTGAATTTTCGTAGCTGTCGGTGAACCGGGCCAGAAGTTCGGCTGCTCTGGTCCGTTCGGCGGAACTGAGAATGAGGGAAGTGCCGTCCATGCGCCCTCTTCTGTCCGAAGGTCTTTTCGGGCACAAGGTGCCATGGCCTCGATCTTCGGCGCAATGGTGAAAAGTGCGCCGCGGGCCTTTCTGGCTGCGGTGGGGAAAGAACTGCCCGAACAGCCTGGGAAAGGAGGGAAACCGGGCAGGATCGGGGGCTGCGGCCGAACGGCGGTACCGGGGAATGGGGGAATGCTTACGGGAGCAGGTCGTTCTCTCGTCGCTTTCCGAGGTGGTTGAACAGCAGGTTCAGCACGAAGGCCAGCACGGCGGCGACGGTGATCGGGCTGCCGCAGATCGTTCGCAGCCAGGCGGGGAAGTGCTGGAAGAACACCGAGTTGCCGAAGCGGTCCAGGCCGAAGGCGGGCAGCAGGCCGACGCCCAGCGCGACTGAAACCACGAAAGCGTTGTGGTTTCCGGAGAAGTCGACCTTCTTGAGCGTCTGCACGCCGACTACCCCGACCATCGCGAACATCACTACCGCGACGCCGCCGACGACTGGCTCCGGGATCGCGGCGATGAACGCGCCGATCTTCGGCACCAGGCCCATGACGACGAGCATGCAGCCGGTCGTCGCTACCACCCAGCGGCTGCGTACGCCGGTCATCTGCACCAGCCCGACGTTCTGCGCGAATGCGGTGTCCGGGAAGGAGTTCATGAAGCCGCCGAAGATCGCGGAGAGGCCGTCGGTCGCGAGGCCTCGCGACAGGTCAGCGGGGGTGACTGGGCGGCCGGTGATCTCGCCGACGGCGATCAGGTCGGCGGTGGTTTCGGTGAACGACACCAGCATCACGACGCACATCGACACCACCGCGGCGACCGGGAACGTCGGAGCTCCGAAGTGGAATGGCGAGGCCAGACCGAACCAGCTCGCGTCGGCGACGCCGGAGAAGTGCGTGCGGCCGAGCGGGATGGCGATCAGGACACCGGCGATCAGCGCGACCAGCGGGCCGATCTGGCCGAGGAAGCCGCGCAGCACCCGGGTGAATAGCACTACCAGCGCGATCACGCCGAACGCCAGGCCGAGGTTCGCCGGATCGCCGTAGGACGGGTCGCCGGTGTCGTGCCCGCCGATCATCGCTGTGCCGGGGCCGAGCAGCGAGATGCCGATGACCAGCAGCAATGTCCCGGACACCAGCGGCGGGAAGAACCGGATCAGCGCGGCGAACGGCCGGGCGATCAGCAAGCCGAACACGCCGGAGGCGATCATCGCGCCGTACACCGCGGTGAGGCCGTACTGCGCGGCGATCAGGATCATCGGGTTGACCACGGTGAACGTCGCGCCCGCGACCACCGGCAGCCGGACGCCGAACAGCCGTCCGATGCCGACCGACTGGACCACAGTGGCCAGTCCGGCGACGAAGAGGTCGGCGTTCACCAGCAGCGCGATCGACGCGTTGTCCAGGTGCAGCGCACTGCCGATGACCAGCGGAACGGCGATGCAGCCGGTGTACATGATCGCCATGTGCTGCAGTCCGAGCAGAAGCAGCCGTCCGGCGGGAAGGCCTCGGTCGACCGGGTGCGCGGCGTGGGTCATGAGCGGCTCCTTCGGTGTGGTCCCGCCGGATTATCGCTGCACATACCGCCGGTTTGTGTGTGACCATGCCAGACATGACTGCACGACCTCCGTTCCGTGCCGATCATGTGGGGAGCCTGCTGCGGCCGGCGGTGCTGCGCGAAGCACGGCGCGACCACGCGGCGGGGGAGATCTCCGCCGAACAACTGCGAGCCGTCGAGGACGACGCGATCCGCGACGTCGTGAAGATGCAGAAGGCGGCCGGTCTGAAATCGGCGACCGACGGCGAGTTCCGCCGGTCCTCCTGGCACATGGACTTCATCTACGCGCTCGGCGGCGTCTCCCGCAGCGACGAGCGGCTGCACGTGAAATTCCACAACTTGGCAGACGACCTGGAGTTCAGTCCGCCGGGTCTGCAGGTCGACGGCAAGGTCCGGCTCGAGAATCCGATCTTCGCCGACCACTTCGAGTTCCTGAAGGCGCACACCGACCCGGGCATCACGCCGAAGCTGACCATCCCGTCGCCGAGCATGGTCTATTACCGCGGCGGCCGGGCGGCGGTGAGCGAGACCGTGTACCCGGAGCTGGACGAGTTCTTCACCGACCTCAGCGCGGCGTACGCGGAGCAGGTGCGCGCGATGAGTGCGCTGGGCTGCACGTATCTGCAGCTGGACGACACCAGCCTCGCTTACCTCAACGACCCGAAGCAGCGGGAACTCGTCGCGCGCATGGGCGGCGACCCGGACACCATGCACCTGCGCAACATCTCGACGATCAACGCCGCGCTCACCGGGAAACCGGAAGACCTGACCGTGACGACGCACCTGTGCCGCGGCAATTTCCGCTCGTCGTGGGTGGCGTCCGGCAGCTACGAGTTCGTCGCCGAGGCGTTGTTCGGCGAGCTGGCGGTGGACGGGTTCTTCCTGGAGTACGACGACGAACGCTCCGGCGGGTTCGAGCCGTTGCGGTTCGTGCCGAAGGGAAAGCGGGTGGTGCTCGGGCTCGTGACCAGCAAACGGCCGGAGCTGGAAGACCCGGACGCGCTGGTGCGGCGAATCGAGGAAGCGTCGCGGTACGTGGACGTGGACCAGCTGTGCTTGTCGCCGCAGTGCGGGTTTTCCTCCACTGAGGAGGGCAACGACCTGACCCCCACGGAGCAGCTGCGGAAGCTGGAGCTGATCGTTTCCACCGCGGAGCGGGTCTGGGGGAGTTCGTGATCACCTGCGTGGTCGACTACGTGATCGACCCGGCGAAAATCGCGGACTTCGAACGGTTCGCCGCCGAGTGGATGCGGCTGGTGCGGCGCGAGGGCGGGGTGCATCACGGGTATTTCCTGCCCGCGGAAGGGGCCAGCGACGAGGCCAGGGCGTTGTTCAGCTTCGAAAGCCTGGCCGCGTACGAACGGTACCGGGCGCTGTTCGGAGTGGACCCGGAGTTCGTGGCGGCGGACCGGATCCGGGACGAGAGCGGGTGCGTGATCCGGTATCGGCGGACGTTCATGCGACCCCTTTTGCCGGAGGATCAGCCGCCGGAGTGATCAGGCGAGGTAGCGCGACAACTGGGCGGCTCCGTCCAGCATCGCGTGCGCCCGGGCGGTGAGCCGGGAACGCCAGGTACGCAAGGCTTCTTCCAGCGGCCCGACCCCGCCCGCGTGCCGGACCTGCTCCAACACTGCCGCGATTCGGGTGAGCGGGTAGCCGCCGCGGCGCAGTTGGTGGGCTAGGCGGGCGTCGCGCACCGCGGCTGGTGGGTAGCGGCGGTTGCCTGCGAGGTCCCGCTCTGGCCGGAGGATTCCGGCGGCCTCCCATTTGCGCAGCGTGGCGGGATGCACGGACAGCTGGTGCGCGAGTGCGCCGATCGACGGCACGGTCTGGCGTACGTCCGGCTCCTGGGTCAGGTTTCGCAGCGCGTGCTCGACTTCGGTGAGGGTGCCGCGGTCGCGCAGCAGCTCAGCGTGGCCCTCGTCGATCAGCTGGAAGGCGGTGTCTTCTGAACGCTCGTTGACCGCGCGGAGGATCGCCGCCGCGCGGGCGTGGCCGAAGCCGGGGCGCAGGGCGAGGAAGGCGCGCAACGCTTGCGCATGGTGTTCGGTGTACGCCCGGTAGCCCTGCGGTCCGCGCTCGGCGGGCGGAAGGATGCCGTCCTCCTCGTAGTTGCGGACGGCCTGGGTCGACAGGCCGTGCTCGCGGGCGAGGTCTTTCGGACGCATGTCACCTCCGGTTTGAGGGTTTCCAGCTATTCAACCAGGTATCAAGCGAAAAAGAGCAAACGGAGAGTTCAACGATACGGTCGAAGCAATGAAGAGCTTTGACGACTTCCTCGCCCACCGTTCGCCGACCCTGCTCGGTTTGGGGGAGCCCACGCACTGGACCGAGGCATTCCCGTTGTTCCGCAACGAAATCTTCCAGCACCTCGTCCTCGAACACGGCTACCGTTCGATCGCGCTGGAGAGCGATTGCCTGGCCGGACGCCTGGTCGACCACTACGTGACCACCGGCGAAGGCGACCTCGACAAGGTGCTGGCCACCGGGTTCAGCCACGGCTTCGGCGCGTTCCCGTCGAACCGTGTGCTGGTCGAATGGCTGCGCGACCACAACGCTGGCCGTGAGCCCGAAGATCAGGTCCACTTCCACGGCTTCGACGCCCCGCTGGAGATGGCCAGCGCGCCCAGCCCGCGCGCGGTGCTCACCGAACTGCACGGCTTCCTGGCCGCGCATCTCGACGACGTGCCGTACGACGTCGCGACCATCGAGCGGCTGGCCGGCGACGACGCGGCCTGGGCGGACGAAGCGGCGATGTGGGACGGATCGAAGTCCAAAGGGGACAGTCCGGAAGCGCGGGAGCTGCGGTTGGTCGCCGATGATCTCGCCTGTCAGTTCGAACGGTCTCGCCCGGCGCTGCCCGATGGCGGCGACCTGCTCGCCCGCACCGCGGTCGGGCTCTGCCGCTACCACTCGCTGATGGCCGACACCTCGCCGGAGCGGATGGGCCGGCTCGGGGCGCAGCGCGACGCGATGATGGCGGACAACTTGCTCGCGTTGCCGGGCACGTTCGTTTCCGCGCACAACCAGCACCTGCAGCGTCGCGCGGCCTCGATGATGGGCGGGCAGTGGTGGAGCGCGGGCGCGCAGGTCGCGCACCGCCTTGGTGACCGGTATGTGTTCATTGCCACCGATTTCGGCTCGTCAGATGGGGTAGAGGCCCCCGCGCCGGGGACGTTGCAGGCGTATCTCGCCGCGACCGTCCAAGACCGTGAACTGGTCGAAACCGCCGGAATCGACCCCGCGCTGCCCGCGCGGACCGGCGACGGACGCGGGTATTTGCCGTTCGACGCGGTCGAAGCGGCGGATGCGATCGCGTTCCTGCACCGGGTGTGACGGTTGCTCCTCGACGATCTTGGCTGAGGTGTGCTCAGATGGAGCCGAGATGTCGGGAGGAGCGAGATGAGCACCGAGACCGTTCTCGTCGTCGGCGGTGGGCAAAGCGGCTTCCAAGCCGCGGCGTCCTTGCGGGACAAGGGGTTCGCCGGCCGCGTGGTCCTGATCGGCGACGAGCCGGGGGTGCCGTATCAGCGGCCGCCGCTGTCGAAGGCGTACCTGGCGGGCAGCGCGGGCGTCGAGCAGCTGGTGCTGCGGCCCGAGGACTACTTCGCCGAGAAGGACATCGAACTGGTCCGCGGCCGGGTCGCTGCGATCGACCGGGACGCGGCGAAAGTCCGGCTCGAGGATGGCACGGAGCTGGCGTACGACCATCTGGTGCTGGCCACCGGCGCGCGCAACCGGGCGTTGCCGGTGCCCGGCGCCGACCTTGAAGGCGTTCTGACACTGCGCACCCGCGCGGACGCCGACCGGCTGCGGGCCTCGCTGGACGTGGCGGGAGACGTCGTGGTGATCGGCGGCGGGTTCATCGGGCTGGAGTTCGCCTCGCACGCCGGCCGTCCGGTCACCGTGGTGGAGGCGCAGGACCGGCTGCTGGCGCGAGTCGCGTCGCCGGAGATCTCGGAGTTTTTCGCCGAACATCACCGGGCGGCTGGGCACACGCTGTTGCTGGGCGTCGGGGTCACCGCGTTGCACGGGACTGACCACGTGGAGTCCGTCGAACTCTCCGACGGGCGGCGGCTGCCCGCGGACCTCGTGGTCGTCGCGGTCGGCGTGGTGCCGGAGACCGCGCTGGCTGAGGCGGCTGGGCTCGAGGTGCGCAACGGCGTCGTCGTCGACGAACACCTGCGCACCGAAGACCCGAAGATCTTCGCGATCGGCGACTGCGCGTGCTTCCCGTGCGTGCAGGCCGGTGCCGCGACCCGGCTGGAATCCGTGCAGAACGCCGTTGACCAGGCTCGTTCGGTGGCCGCGGCGATTGCCGGGGAGCCGGCGCGGTACGACAGCCTGCCGTGGTTCTGGACTGATCAGACCGGCGCGAAACTGCAGATCGCGGGCATCCTCGCCGCCGCGGACCGGACCGTGGTGACCGGGGACCGCGACAGTGGGAAGTTCTCCGTGCTGTCCTTCCGCGACGACGTGCTGATCGCCGTCGAATCGGTCAACCGCGCGCCGGACCACATCGCCGCGCGCCGGTTGTTCGCCGCGGAACCGCGTCCGGCGTACGCGGATCTGGAGGCCAGCTCGTTTGATCTCAAAGCTCACCTGAAGTCGCGCACCGCGGCTTGATTCGGAGGTTCCGTTGCGCACGCAGGTCGCCGTGATCGGCGCTGGCCCGGCCGGATTGCTGCTGTCGTATTTGCTGCACCAGGCGGGCGTCGAGGCGGTGGTGCTCGAAGCCCGCGACCGTGACTACGTACGGCAACGCGTGCGCGCCGGGGTCTGCGAACAACCGACGGTCGACCTGCTCACCGAGATCGGCCTTGGTGGCCGATTGGCCGCGGAAGGCTTGCCACACGAGGGTTTCTCGCTTCGCTTCGACGGTGCCGATCACCGCATCGCGCTCACCGAGCTGACCGGCAAGGCGATCACGGTGTATGGGCAGCAGGAGATCGTGAAGGACCTCGTGGACGCGCATGAGGCCGCGGATCTTCCGCTGCACTTTGAAGTTTCGGATGTTTCTCTGTCCGCATTGGACAGTTCGCGCCCGGTTGTGCGCTATCGGGATTCCTCCGGTGCCGTGCAAACCTTGGAATGCGACGCGGTGGCAGGCTGCGACGGTTTCCACGGTGTCTCCCGTCCGTCCATTCCGGACGGTGTGCTGACCACCTTCGAGCGGGAGTACCCGTTCGCCTGGCTGGGAGTGCTGGCGCGGACGCCGCCGTCGCACGAGGAGCTGATCTACACTCATCATCCGCGAGGATTCGCCTTGCACAGCATGCGTTCCCCGGACGTCACGCGGTTGTACCTGCAGGTCGATCCGGGGGAGAATCTGGCGGCCTGGTCGGACGACCGGATCTGGACGGAGCTGTCGACCCGCTTGGCGGTCGAGGGGGAGTTCACCCTGCAGGAGGGGCCGATCCTGGACAAGGGCATCACGCCGATGCGAAGCTTCGTGACCGAGCCGATGCGCCACGGCCGCCTGTTCCTGGCTGGCGACGCGGCGCACATCGTGCCGCCGACCGGTGCCAAGGGAATGAACCTGGCGGTCGCGGATGTCGTGGTGCTTTCGCGGGCGTTGGTCGCTTTGCTGCAAGGGGATTCGACGCTAGCGGAGTCCTATTCGGACACTTGTCTGCGCCGGGTGTGGCGGGCGGAGCACTTCTCGTGGTTTATGACGACGATGCTGCACGTGGATCCGGGCGCGGACGAGTTCGCCCGGCGGCTGCAGCTGTCGCAACTGCGGTACACGGCTTCGTCTCGGGCGGCGGCGACGAGTTTGGCGGAGAACTATGTGGGGTTGCCGTTCGCCTGAGTGCGCCGAGGGGATCTACATGCTCACTTACATGCTCACTTAAGTTAAAGTGAGCATGTAAGTGAGCATGTAGAGGTATGCGGGGGTCAGGATGCTGGACGACGAGCTGGCGGAGATCGTCGGCAACCTTCGTCGACTTGGCGGCGACGACGCCGACGTCGAAGCCAAGCGCGCTGAGGAACGTCTGCCTAAGTCGGTTCGGGACACTGTCTCCGCCTTCGCCAATACGCGTGGTGGCGTGCTGCTTCTCGGGCTGGACGAGACGGCGGAATTCCGTGCGAACGGGGTGCGCGACCCGGCGAAGATGACTGCTGATCTCGCCGCGGTGTGCGCGGACGAGATGGAACCTCCGCTGCGGCCGTTGATCAGGACGCACCGTTTCGAGGGTGCCGACCTCGTCGTCGCGGAAGTCCCAGCCCTCGACAGCCGGAGCAGGCCCTGTTTCGCCAAACGGCTCGGGATGGCGCAAGGCAGCTACGTCCGGGTCGGTGACGGGGATCGGCGGCTCAGCGGTTACGAGGTCCACCTCATGGTGGCGAACCGGGGGCAGCCGAGGGACGACGAGGAAGCGGTTCCTGAAGCGACTCTTGCCGACCTGGACCCCGAACTTGTCTCGACGTTCGTCGGGCGGCTTCAGCGGCAGCGGCCCTACGCGTTCGCGGATCTTTCGCGAGAGGACGTCCTGCGCCGGGTCAAAGTTCTCGTCGAGGATCGGGTAACGGTCGCTGGATTGCTGGCGCTCGGGCGTTATCCGCAGCACTTCTTCCCGCAGCTGATGATTTCCTTCGTGCATTACCCGACGCCGGAAGGGGCGGATCTCCGGACCGGAGACAGGTTCCTCGACAACCGGGTGCTGGAAGGATCGATCCCCACGATGGTCCGCGACGCGCTGGCCGCGCTGCGGGCGAACATGGCACGCCGCGCGACAGTGCGCGGTGCCGGACGCGTAGACAGCTGGGAGTACCCGGAACCAGCGCTGCGTGAGGCGGTGGTGAACGCGTTGGCGCACCGGGATTACTCGCCAGAATCTCGCGGCACCCAGGTGCAGGTCGAGATGTATCCGGACCGGCTCGTGATCCGCAATCCCGGCGGCCTCTACGGGCCGGTCACCGAAGACACCTTGGGGGAGGAAGGCGTTTCTTCGGCGCGGAACGCTACTTTGCTCAAGCTTCTCGAGGATGTGCCGTTGCCGGGCACGATGCGCACCGTGTGCGAGAACCGCGGCTCGGGAATCCGCACGATGCTCATGGCGTTGCGAGACGCTTCGTTGAGTCCGCCGCGGTTCGTCGACAAGATTTCCTTTTTCCGGGTCGAATTCCCCAATCACGCGTTGATCAGCGACGAGGTTGTCGCCTGGATTCGGGGTCTCGGCGAGTACGGGCTCACTGACAGCCAATGTCTCGGGCTGGCCATGAGCAAAGCCGGAGACGTCCTGGACAACCATTCCTACCGCAGTGCGACCGGGGTGGACTCGCGGCGCGCGACCGCCGAACTTGGCGACCTGGTGGCACGTGGCCTGCTGCGCCAGACCGGAAGCCGACGGTGGGCGCGCTACGAACTCGTCGCCGCGGTCAGCGCCGGGCCTAGGCCGACGGGCAGGCGAGACCGGCGACGTGAGGTGCTGGATGCCTTGGGCGCCGCCGAACTGACCCGAGCCGAACTGGCGACCTTGCTGGACATGCCGGACAAGACCGTGTCCCGCTGGTTGCGTGTCCTGCGAGACGAGGGCTTGGTCGAGCTGATCGGCGAGTCCCCGCGCAGCCCGAGCACCCGCTATCGGCGCACCGGCAAAGTCATGCTTGGCGAGTAGCCCAAGCCAGTCAACCCAGGGTTGACGCAACCCAATCGTCAACCTACAGTTGACGACATGACCGACTCAGTGAAACTCGACGACCTCATCAGCGCCATCAAGGCCAACAACGAAAAAGACGCCCTCGCTCAGCTCACCGACGCCGTGTACGTCGGTCAGCACCTCGGCGAGGTCGCTGACCACCTGATCGGCCACTTCGTCGATCAAGCCCGCCGGAGCGGGGCTTCCTGGACCGACATCGGGGCCAGCATGGGCGTGACCAAACAAGCCGCCCAGAAGAGA
Organism: Amycolatopsis sp. NPDC104775; assembly: GCF_055583325.1. Lineage (NCBI taxonomy): Bacteria > Bacillati > Actinomycetota > Actinomycetes > Pseudonocardiales > Pseudonocardiaceae > Amycolatopsis > Amycolatopsis sp. NPDC104775. The sequence goes on along the minus strand of NZ_JBVJOE010000003.1, from coordinate 767,054 downwards.
TTCGTTCCGAAGAGCGACGATTCCTCCGGCGGGATACAGCGGATGTTCGGCCGCTACACCGACCGGGCCCGGCACGTCATCGTCGCGGCTCAGCAGGCGGCCATCGACGGCAGGAACGCGGAGATCGACACCATTCACCTGGTCCTCGGCCTGCTTTCCGAACCCGACGCGCTGGCGGCGGGTGCGATCGTCGCTCAAGGCGTGTCGCTGGAGGCGGTCAAAGAGGCCGCGGAGGCGAGGTTGCCCGAACCTGTCGACGACGCGCCGGATCCGGTGCCGTTCGCGTCCGCGGGCAAGAAGGCCCTCGAATTGACCCTGCGCGAGGGGCTGCGGCTTGGGCACAACTACATCGGCACCGAGCACATCCTCCTTGCCCTGCTGGAACAGGGCGAGGGTGCGGGCTACGAAGTCCTTGCCGCACTGGGGGTCGACAAGGAGAAGGCCGAAGCGAAGATCAAGGAGTTTCTTTCGGAAATCCTGGGCACTTTGGGGAAATGATCGGCAGAGAGAAGGGCTCTCCCCAAGACCACGGGGAGAGCCCTTTCTCGTTAAAAATCAGGCTTCGACCTCGGACAGATCCCCAGCCCACAGCGTGTGGAACGAGCCGGGGCGGTCCACCCGCCGGTAGGTGTGCGCGCCGAAGAAGTCGCGCTGTCCCTGCACCAGCGCGGCCGGCAGCCGGTCCGCGCGCAGGCCGTCGTAGTACGCCAGGGCGGTCGAGAAGCCGGGCGTCGGGATGCCCAGCCGGACCGCCGTCGAGATCACCGAACGCCACGAGTCCTGCGCGTTCTCGACCGCCGCCCGGAAGTCGCCGGACGTGAGCAGGGTCGGGAGGCCCGGCTCGGCGGCGTAGGCGGACGTGATGTCGTTCAGGAACTTCGCCCGGATGATGCAGCCGCCGCGCCAGATCGAGGCGACGCGGCCAAGGTCGATGTCCCAGCCGTACTCCGCGGCTCCAGCCTGGATCTGGTTGAAGCCCTGCGCGTACGCGACCACCTTCGACGCGTACAGCGCCTGCTCGACGTCGTCGGCGAAGGTCTCCAGTGCGGACCCGGTCAGCGGCGCGCGCGTCGGACCGCCCAGGCCGCGTGCGGCCGAGCGCAAGCCCGTCGACCCGGACAGCGACCGTGCGAACACCGCTTCCGCGATGCCGCTGATCGGCACGCCGAGGTCGAGTCCGATCTGGACGGTCCAGCGGCCGGTGCCCTTCTGCTCCGCCGCGTCCTCGACTACGTCGACGAACGGTTTGCCGGACCCACCGTCGACGTGCTTGAGCACCTGAGCGGTGATCTCGATCAAGTACGAGTCGAGCCGCCCGGTGTTCCAGGTGCCGAACACGTCGGCGATCTCGGCCGGGGAGTAGCCCGCCGCGCCGCGCAGCAGGTCGAACGACTCGGCGATCAGCTGCATGTCGGCGTACTCGATGCCGTTGTGCACCATTTTGACGAAATGCCCGGCACCGTCCGCGCCGACGTGCGTGCAGCACGGTTCGCCGTCGACCTTCGCCGAGATGTCCTCGAACAGCGGGCCGAGCGACTCGTAGGACTCCTTCGACCCGCCGGGCATGATGCTCGGCCCGTGCAGCGCGCCTTCCTCGCCGCCGGACACGCCGGTGCCGACGAAGTGCAGGCCGCGTTCGCGCAGCGCCTTCTCCCGGCGGCGGGTGTCCGCGAAGTGCGCGTTGCCCGCGTCCACGATCACGTCGCCCGGCTCCAGCAGCGGCGCGAATTCCTCGATGACGGCGTCGGTCGGGTCGCCCGCCTTCACCATGATCACGATCTGCCGCGGCCGCTCCAGCGCGTCGACGAACTCCTGCGCGGAGTACGCGGGGATGAAGTCGCCTTCGTCGCCGAACTGCTCGACGAGCGAGCGGGTCCGCTCCTCGGAGCGGTTGTGCAGGGCGACCGTATGCCCGTGCCGGGCCAGGTTCCGCGCCAGGTTGCGGCCCATGACCGCGAGGCCGGTGACCCCGATGCTCGCCTTCTTGCTCATCCGAAACCTTTCCGAAAACCTCTGCCGGATTCCGAGCCTAACCACAAAACCGGGGCTCAGGAGAAGCAGCGGATCGGGCCCCCGTTCCAGGCCAGCATGTCCTTCAGCGGAGCCACCAGATCGAGTGGCGCACCCCACTGCGCGCCGTCGAGTTCGGCGTACGCCCGGTGCAGGTTCCCGGCGAGCCGTTCCTGTTCGGTCAGCTCGGCGAACTGGCCGAGGTCGGTCGCCTTCGCCTGCTCCAGCGGCGTGCGCCCGGCCGCCTTGCCGGTTTCCGCCGTGCGCTGGACGAACTCCAGGTAGTCGTCGACCGCGTCCACCGTTTCCAGCCCGCACACCGGGCCGTGCCCGGGCAGGATGACCGCCGGGTCGAGTTCGCGGATCACGTTCAGCGCGGCCCGCCAGCCCGCCACCGACCCCATCAGCGCGAACGGGCTGCCGCCGTTGAACACCAGATCGCCCGCGTACAGCGCCCGCTGCTCGGGCAGCCAGACCAGGACGTCGTTGGTGGTGTGCGCGGCGTGCCCGGGGTGGATGAGGTCGATCCGGGTCTGTCCGGCGTAGAGGGTGACGGTGGAGTCGAAGACCAGGTCGGGCACGCGCAGTTCGAGCTTGCCCCAGTCGCTGTCGGTGAAGACGCCCTCGTACCGCTGGATCCCGTCGGCCAGCAACGCCTCGCGGGTCTTGCGGTGGCCGACGACGGTGGCGCCGCCGACCAGATAGTTGCCGTTGGTGTGGTCGCCGTGGTGATGGGTGTTGACGAGCGTCGTGACCGGGCCGACGGTGTCGCCGACGGCCGAGAGCAGCGCGCGCGTGCGCCGTTCGGTCGCGCATGTGTCGATAAGCACAGCGTGTCCGTCGGCGTCGACGAAGCCGCAGTTGTTGATGAACCAGGAACCGTCGGGCTGGACGTAGCCGAAGGCGCCGTCTGCCAGCTGTTTGACGCTCGCCGCGCCAGGGGATCGATCGATCACGCCGACACTATGCCGCCCGGACCGGCGGAGCGGGGCATCCGCGGCTCAGCTGTGCCCGGAAGTCTCCCATTAGTCCGAATGGAGTAGCAAAGCTGTCTGGGGCGTCTCGAATAGACTGCTCCGCCAGGGTGACATGCCGGGTGACTGGCGTTCTCGCGCATTTCCTGAAACGCTGCCGGGTGTCATCATCGAACTCCGTTGGGTCGCAGTGGCCTGGGTGGTTCGTAGTTCGCGGTCCGGCGGAAAGCCCGTCGGCGGTAGTGGTCCAGGAGAGCAAGGGGAGATGGCGAGCACCGTCACCTCGCGCCGCAAGCAGCTCGGCAATGAGCTCAGGCATGCTCGAAACGCCGCGAAGATGACGCAGCAGCAAGTCGCCGAGGTACTCGGCTGCACCCAGGGCAAGGTCAACAAGATCGAGTCCGGTGCGGTGGGGGTCAAGCTCGGAGATGTGCGGACCATGCTGAACGCGTTCGGGATCAACGGCGAAGAAGCCGACACTCTGATGAACCTGGCCCGGGCCGCGGCCGGGCAGCGCGGCCATTGGTCGGGCTACCGGTCGGTGGTGCCGCACTGGTTCCGCACCTTCACCGACCTCGAGCCCGCCGCCGCGGAGATCCTCACCTGGCACGGCGAGCGCGTGCCGGGGCCGCTGCAGTCCGAGCACTACATGCTCAAGCAGTTCACCGAGGCCGGAGCCACCGACGTCACGTCGCTGGTGCGCAACCGGCTCGACCGCAAGGCGGTGTTCGACCAGCAGCAGCCGCCGTACTACCGGTTCATCATCAGCGAGGGCGCGCTGCGCCGCGCGCCCGGCGGGTTCGCGCCCGCGGTGATGCTGGACCAGGTAGAGCACCTGCTCGCGCTCGACCGGCACCCGCGCGTGTACGTGCACGTGCTGCCGTTCAGCGCGAAGCTCGCCGCGGTGCCCAACGACTTCACGATCATGCGCTTCCCGGACCGCACGCGCGACTTCGTCTACATCGAACACTCCGCGGGCGGGCTGTACCTCGACGACGTGAAGGACTTCAACATCTTCGTGGACTCGTGGGACCGGCTGCGCGGCGCCGCTTTGGAGCGGGGCGAGACGCGGCAGTTCCTCAAGGAGCTGGCGGAAAGCTACCGCGCGCAGATGCAGTGACGAGGGCTTCCAGCAGCGGCACGGTTTCCTCCGCGCCGGGCAGGGCGTTGATCTCCGCTTGCACCCGTCCCGCGGACTCGCGATAGCTGGGATCGGCGAGCACGTTCTCGGCGGCTTGGCGGATTTCGTCCGGGGTGGCGGTTTCCGGGTCGAGTACGTGGCCGACGTGCAGCGCTGCGCAGCGCCGGGCGTTGCCGGGCTGGTCGGCGCCCATCGGGAAAACCAGCGACGGCAGTCCGTGCGAGAGCGCGCCGATCATGCTGCCGGATCCGGCGTGCGACACCATCAAGTCGATGCGGGGCAACAGTTGCGCCTGCGGGACGAACCGTTCCACGTGGACGTGCGGGGGTTGCGGTCCGAACTCGGCGGGGTCGATCTGGGTGCCGACGGTGGCGGTCACTTCGGCGTCCAGCTGGCCCAGGCCAGCCAGCGTGCGCTCGATGAGGTCGCCGGATTCCAGGTTGAAGTTGGTGCCGAGCGTGAAGTACACGTGCGGCTTCCCCTCGGCCTGGCGCGGTGGGACGGGGTCTGCCTGGCGGAAGGAAAAAGTGCCGGGCGGCAGCGGCGAGCTGGGGTCGCGAAAGGACGGTGGGAGCGGGGAAAGCACCTGCCCCCGGGTCAGCATTTCCAGCTCCGGATCGTCCGGCAGGCCGTGCGCGGCGCGGGCTTCGGCGAGCGGTTCGGCGATGAGTTCTTTGCGCAGCAACGTTCCCGCGGCCAGCACCAGCACCGTGGCACACGGCAGGCCCAGCGCCTCGGCGGCGATCGCACCGGAGAAGTCCACTTCGTCCCGGACGATCAGGTCCGGCCGCCATTCCCTGGCCAGCTCCAGCAGCACCGGCACGTGTTCCCGGGTCGCGCGGCGGGTGAACAGCTCGCGGATTTCCCAGTCGTCGCGCGCCGGATCGACCGGCGGCATCGGCTGTCGCGTCACGTCGACCTCGCGGGGTGCGTTGATCGCGAAGGTGGTGAACCCGGCTTTGGCCAGCGCGGGCACGTGCGAACCGCCGCCCGCGACAGCTACGGTGTGGCCGCGTGCGATGAGCGCTCGGGCGACTGGCGCCATCGGATCGAAGTGGCCGCGACCGCCGACGAACGAGAAAAGGATGCGCATTTGTCGCAACCTAGTGGTCCGGATGTACCGCAGTCGTGGCATTTTCGGGCGGTTTCCGGGGGCGGCGGCGCGCGGCAGCGGCGAGTGGGCACACTGGTACCCGCACGGAAGGGGAAGCTGATGACTCAGGCACCGGATCCCGAAGCCCCGGAGGGCATCGACCTCGACCGGCCGAACGCGGCGCGGATTTACGACTGGTTCCTCGGCGGCACCGCGAACTGGGCGATCGATCGCGAGTTCGGCGAACGGGCGGTCCAGACCTTTCCGATGATCAAGACCATCGCCAAGGCCGGCCGCGAGTTCCTCGGCCGAGGCGTGCGCTACATGGCCGAACAGGGCATCGACCAGTTCCTCGACATCGGCTCCGGCGTGCCCACGGTCGGCAACGTGCACGAGATCGCCACCTCGGTGAACCCGAACGCGCGCTGTGTCTATGTCGACAACGAGCCGGTCGCCGTCGCGCATTCGCAGATCCTGCTGGAGCGCGACGGCGTCGCCAACCGGCATGCGGTGCTGCAGGGCGACCTGCGCAATCCGGCCGACGTCTGGCCGCGCGCGCTCGACACCGGCGTACTCGACCCGAAGCGCCCGATCGGGCTGATCATGGTCGGAGTGCTGTACTTCATCGGCCGCGACGAGCCGGCGCTGGAGATCGTGCAGAAGTACCTGTCGCTGCTGCCGTCCGGCTCGTACTTCCTGTCCTCGCACCTGACCGACGACGGCGTGCCGACGAGCGACGGCGAGCGCCGCGACGCGATCCACAAGCAGTACCAGCAGTCGAGCACGCCGTTCCATTACCGCTCGCGGGCGGAGTTCGCCGAGTTCTTCTCCGGGCTGGAACTGGTGGAGCCGGGCATCTCGTGGGTGTCGGATTGGCATCCGGAAGCGGGCGAATCGAGCGCGGGCGACCGGATGGCCGACGATCCTTCGTTCAGCGGCGGGATTTGCGCGCTGGGCCGCAAGCCCTGACGGGCCGGAGCCGCCCGGCCCCGGCCCCGGGCGTCACGCGGCGAGCTGGGCTTGGAAAATCGCCCGGTTGAAGTAGGCACGGGCTTCGCTGATCAGTCCGTCCTGGCCGAGGTCGTAGACGTTGATGCCGGACCAGTTGACCGGTATCCCGCCGCCGGTGACGGCCGCGCCGCTCCACGCGACGGCGACCGATCCGCCGACGATGTGCGCCTCGCGCGGGGTGAGGCCGAGGAACGGGCTGAAGTTCGGCAGCACCGACGCGATGAACTCGCGGATCGCGGCGCGGCCGATAATCGGCGGCTCGCCGACCGGGTCATGGAAGACGCCGTCGGCGGCGAACGCACCGGCCCAGGCGTCGGCGTCGCCGGATTGGGACGCGGTGAAGAACTGCGTTACCGCAGGGGGCATGGCGATCATGATCATTCTCCTTGTGCTTAAACAAAAGCGCGGTCGTAACGGCGCGCGGCAGGCAGGACTGCGAGGCCAGCCGCGGCGAGAATCCCTTGCAGCGCACAGACTCCAAGCCAGCCGAACGCGCCGTAACAGACTGCGGCCAGTGCCGCGCAAAGCGCGCCACTGAGGAAAACCGCGACCATGTAGACAGTGTTGACGCGGCTGCGCGCGTCGGGGAGCCGGGTGAAAATGCGTGCCTGGTTGGCGATTTGACTCCATTGCACGGCGATATTGACCGCGATGATCGCCACTATCAGGCAAGGCAGCCAGGTTTGGCTGAGCGCATAGGTGCCAGCCGAGCCCAACGTCAGCAGCAACGCCGCGGTGACGATCGGCAGTGCGCCGCGCCGGTCGATGTACCGGCCCGCCCATGGTGCGGCGAACGCGCCCGCTAATCCCAGCAGGCCGAACAATCCGGCGGTCGAGGTGCTGAAACGGTACGGCTCGTGGGTGAGCACCAGGACCAGTGAGGTCCAGGTCGCGTTGTAGGCACCGAACAGGCACGCGTGCAGCAGGCAGGACTGGCGCAGCACGGGTTCGCTGCGCAGCAATCGAGGCAGTGACGCCAGCAATTGTCCGTATCCGATGGAGTTCGCCCGGACTGGCTCGCGCGGCACCAACGCGATTGTCACCAGTCCGGACGCTGCAGTCAGAACGGCGGCGAGCAGATACACCGCACGCCAGCCAAGTGCTTCGCCGACCGCGCCGCCAATCACCCGAGAGCCGATGATCCCGGTCATCAACCCGATCTGCACCCCGGCGACCACCGAAGCCCGCTTCTCCGGCGGTGCCAATTCCGCGGCCAGCGGGACAAGTACCTGCGGGATCACCGTGAACCCGCCGATGAGTGCCGCGGCCGCCGCCACAAGCGACAGACTCGGCGCGACCGCCCCGAGCAGCAGCGCGACGACCGTCGCGACGAGCAGTGCGGTCAGCAGCGGACGTCGGCGGCGCACGTCGCCGAGCGGGACTAGGAACAGGATCCCTGCCGCGTAGCCGAATTGCGCGCACGTCACCACCAGCCCGGTCGAGGACGCCGCGCCACCGAACTCGCTCGCGAACAGCGTGAGCAGCGGTTGCGCCAGATACACATTCGCGACGGTCGCACCGCTGCACACCGCCATCGCTCCGAACAACAGCGGCCGGGCCAAGGGCGGGCTTTCCGCCGTGGTCATCTCTGCCCTCCATATCGATCGAACTAGTTAGTTCGGATCGTAGAAGCTGTGGATCGCGAGTGTCAAACGAACTGGTTCGTTACCCTTGACGCATGGCTTACGACTCCGCCGCGACCAAGGACCGCATCCTCGCCGCCGCCTCGGCCGAATTCGCCGCGTACGGCGTGGCCGGGGCCAGGGTCGACCGCATCGCGGCGGCCGCCGAAGCCAACAAGCGGGCGATCTACGACTACTTCGGCGACAAGAAAGCGTTGTTCGCGGCCGTGCTGGAGCGGCTGATGACTGAGCTGGCCGAAGCTGTCCCGCCCGCGGACGGCGCGGACCTCGGTGCGTATGCGGGCGCGTTGTTCGAGTATCACCGCGCACATCCCGAAGCGCTGCGGCTGCTGCTGTGGGAGGCGCTGGAGATGGGCGACGAGCCGGTGCCCGAGGAAGAGGCCCGGACCCGGCATTACCTGGACAAGGTCGCGGCCGCGGAAACCGCGCTCGCGGGCGGCGGCGAGGATCCGAAGGCGTTGCTGTTCTTCACCATGGGGCTGGTCGGCTGGAGCCTGTCGATGCCGCAGCTGCGTCGCATGGTGCTGGGAGAGGATTACTCGCTGGACCGGCTGGGCGCGCAGGTTTCGGCGGCGGTCCAGGCGATGTCCGGCCCGCGGCCCGCGAAGGACTGAAGGGGATTGGCCTAGACCTGTGCGTGGTCTAGACCGCCAGCAGTGGTCTCAACCATTCGGCCGCGCTGGTCTCCGGACACGAAAACGCTCCCCGGGCAAGGTATTCCGGGGAGCGTGGACGATGCGGGCTGAGGCTCAGCCGAGCCCGTGGAGCAGCGGTACTCGTGTCTCGCGACGGTGGCGGTTGGCGTGGACGAGGTCCGCTTGGCGCGGAGCCGGTACTTCGATCTCGGTGTCCACAACCATCGGGCTGCGCAGCGGGGCCTGGATCAGGCTGAACCCGAACCGGTTGCGCAATTCGTGATTGATCCCACGCCGGCCGCGAGTGTGTTCGTCCTCACGGCGGAAAAGCGTGGTGAGCCGGACGGCCATGGGATCACACCCCCAGTTCGGATAACGGGAACCGGCGCGGGTCGGCGCCGGCTGGATCGGGGTGGTTCGCGCTCGGCGGGTCAACGCCGGGCACCAGGGAAACCGCTCCGTTGCGGCGTCTCCGCAGGGTCGTCGCAGCATCCGGACCAGCGCGGATTCCGGCGAGGCGGGCGGATCGGCTCCTTGCCGGGCCGAATGGGTCGGCTCGCATCCGCACACCTCCCGTTGTCTCGCGGCTGTTCCGCCGCCCGGGCCGGGTGCCCGGGTCAGTGCTGCCGGTGTTGGGCTGAATGTCGCAAGCCATTCACCCACCACTGACGCCCCGATCGCTGCGATTAATCCTACTCCTGGAATAATCTTCATGTCGAGATCGGGTCGAGTTGATCACCCGCTTGGCCCTGCGGTTTGCTCCGTAGTGACGCAAAGAAGCCGGGGACGTGCACCAGAACGCACGCCCTGCACAAGGCTCGGAGGTGGACGACCCATGGCGGATTATCCGTCGCCCCAGGATTACGACCCGGACACGGCGGAGTCGTTGTTCGCGGCCGCTGCCTGGGCGAAGTCGTTCGCGAGCGAACCCAACGGCGGCAACTGTGTCGAGGTCAACCTCTCCCGTCCCGGCCTGATCGGCGTGCGCGACACGAAGCTCGCGGCGAGTCCGGTGCTGGTCTTCGACCGCGGCGAGTGGGACGCCTTCCTCGTCGCGGTCAAGGCCGGCCAGTTCGACCTGCCCCCCAGCGACTAGTCCACCACGACGAGGTCTCGGCGGGGAGCGATTCGCAAACAGTCACTCGATCGGGTGGAGTACGGAAGAGTCCTGGTCACCCTGGGTGCCGGGGGTTGTGGGTTGAATGCCGGTTTGGCGAGGGTCGCCAGCTGAGTAGGTTGAGCGGCCCGACCCCCGGAGCGCGTCATGACCCCACTCCACTACCTCTCCGCCGTCGAAGCACTGCGGCTACTCCGCGCCCGGGAGCTGTCGCCGGTCGAGTTGATGCGCGCGGTCGTGGCACGGGCGGAGCGGGTCGAGCCAGACGTCAACGCGTTCGCCGAGCAGATGTTCGAGCAAGCGTTGCGGGCGGCGGCCGTCGCGGAGAAGCGGTACGCGCCCGGCGGCCAGCCGAGGCCGCTCGAAGGACTGCCCGTCGCGGCGAAGGAAGAACAATCTTTGGCCGGGCACCCGGTCACCGACGGCACCCTCTTGCGCCCGCCGCGGGTGGCGCGGGAGACCGCGATCGGGCTCAGCCGGATCCAGGCGGCCGGCGGGATTCTGCACGCTCGCACGACGACGTCCGAGTTCTGCTGCATGCCGCTGTCCCACACGAGACGCTGGGGAATCACGCGCAATCCGTGGAACCTCCAGACCGCGGCGGGTGGCTCGTCGGGCGGTTCGGGTGCGGCGCTGGCGGCCGGAACCGCCTTCCTCGCCACCGGATCGGACATCGGCGGTTCGCTCCGCGCGCCCGCGTCCTTCACGGGCGTCGTGGGGTTCAAACCGCCGCACGGCCGCAACCCGGTCCTGCCGCCTGCCGGGCTGGACACCTACTACCACCACGGCCCGATGGCCCGGACCGTTGCCGATTGCGCACTTCTGCAGAACGTCGTGGCGGGCGAAGACCCACGTGACCAGCACTCGCGGCTCCCTGCGGCTCCGATCGACTTGGGCGGCATACGCGGGCTTCGCGTCGCGAGCTGTCCAGTGCCGGGTGATTTCCCGGTGGCTTCGGAGGTCGCCGCCAACACGCGCGCTGTCGCGGACGCGTTGGCGGCTGCCGGTGCCGCGGTCACTGAGGTCGAGATCGACTGGACGCTCGACATGGTGAAACAGGCCCTGTGGGCACACTTCGGGACCGGCCTGGCCGCCGAGGTCCTGGAACTGGACCGGCAGAACCCGGGCGTCATCACCCCTTACTGTCAGGCTTTCGCGCGCAAGGGCGTTGAGAACATTGTGGACGCGGAAACCGGCCGAGCCGTCGAAGCAGCTATCCGTGAACGTCTCGACGCGGTGTTCGCGCGCTTCGACGCGCTGATCGTGCCGACCATCGGTACCACTGCTTTCGCCGCTGGCGAGGATTACCTTTCTGCGCAGGTTATGGTCGATGGTGTTGCGCTGGAACACTTTTCGGACGCTTCGCTCACTCCGGCGTTCAATGTCGGTAGCGAACATCCGGTGCTCGCCGTGCCGTCTGGGTGGGCGAGCAACGGCGTGCCGACGGGTGTCCAGGTCGTCGCGGGCAAGTACGACGACGGCACGGCCTTTCGGGTCGGCGCGGCGATCGAGCGGACCGTGGGTGCGGGTTTCGCGCGGATTCCGTTAGCTGGTCAGGAATTCCCGCAGATGCGCCACGACCTGTGAGGGCTGTTCCTCGGGGAGGAAATGTCCGCAGTCTTCGAGGCCGATGCCGGTCACGTTGTCGGCGTAGTCGCGCCAGATGTCCAATGTGGGCAGGCTGCCGAGGAGGCCGGCCTTGCCCCACATCGCCAGCACTGGCTGGGTGAGGCGTTTTCCGGCGGCGTAGTCGGCGTCGTCGAGTTCGGCATCGTCGGGGAATGAGGCGCGGTAGTCGTCGAAGCCTGCTCGGAGCGCGCCGGGTGCTTCGAAAGCGCGCACGTACTCCGCGACGTCTTCGGCGGGCAGCCCGTGCCGTTGAAAGGTCCAGCGTTCGAAGAAATACCCGAGGTAGGCGGCGACGTTTTGTCCGGCCAGCAGTTCCGGCAGGTCTGGCTGGAGGTGGAAAAGCCAGTGCCAGTAAGCCTTCCCGAGATCGCGGTCGAGCCGACGCCACATCTCCCGCGTCGGCGCGATGTCCAGTACGGCCAGCCGCTCGACCTGGTCCGGGCGATCGAGCGCCCAGCGATGCGCGACCCGCCCGCCGCGGTCGTGCCCAGCGACGGCGACCCGGTCGAACCCGAGCTGTTCGGCCAGCTTCGCGACGTCAGCGGCCATCGTGCGCTTGTCGTATCCGGTGCGCGGCTTGTCGGTGCGTCCGTATCCGCGCAGGTCAGGGGCGATCACGGTGTGCGTCTCGGTCAGCGGCCCGGCGACGCGGCGCCAGCAGTGCGAGGTTTGCGGCCAGCCGTGCAGGAGGAACAGCGGCGGGCCGTCGCCGCCGCGGAGGTAGTGCATGCGCAGGTCGGCTACTTGGGCCATTACTGGTTCTAACCGGCTCATGGGGTTAGACGGTAGCGCGGGTTCTCACCGGTTTCAATGGTTAGAATGGGCGACATGGATTGGGTGTTCGACGCCGGACGGCCGTGTCTGCACCTGGTGAACACGCTGCGCTCCCGGCATCTCCCCGGAGGCATCGAGCTGCTCACCGGCCCGGACGCCCTCGCGGAGTGGCTTGAGCTGGCGGGGTTTGGCCGCCTGCCGGTGACTGCTGCGCAATTGGCTTCGGCGAAGGACCTGCGCGAGGCAGTGAACCGGCTGCTGACCGAGGTGCCGCGGGTCGCCGATGTCCAGCTGGTCAACGACGCGCTCGAGGCTGCCCCGAAACCAGCTCGGCTACTGCTGAAAGACGGTGTGCTGCAGCGAGAAGTGCCCGCCCCCGCGGATCCGGTGGCGATGGCGTTCGCCGTGCTGGCCGCGGACGCGGTCGAGCTCGCCACCGGTGTCGAGGACATCCGCATCTGCGCGGCGGACGACTGCGGTCTGCGCTTTGTCGACACATCGCCTCGCCGGACCCGGCAGTGGTGCTCGATGGCTCGCTGCGGGAACCGGGCGAAGGCGCGGGCGCATTACGAACGGACGAAGAACCGGTAAGCCCACGGATGGGCGCGCAGCCACACGTTCAGCTTGCCGATCGTTCGCATGTGGACAGTGCGCAGCGATGGCGGAATTACGGTGCCGAGCAGCTTGGCCGCGCGGCAGAAACGGGCGAACTTGCGTGCGTCCTCGGCGGTCCATTCCAGGCCAAGGCGAGCGCGCAGCTCGGGCGGAAGTGTCGCGCGGATAAGGAACATCTGAGCGCTGGAGTGTCTCTTTTGGATGCTCGACCACCGGCGTTCCGACATGCGGGTGAACGGTTTTCGCACCGTGTCGATGGTCTCGAACAGCGTGCTGATCGTCTCGTTCGGTCCGAATCCGGCGACCATCTCCCGGTAATAGCGCTCGAAGTCCGGCCAGGTCGGCGGCAAGTCCCGCTCTCGCACGCCGAGGATCCGGCCGATGCCGCACATCTGTGCGTAGTACTCGTCAAGATCCGAAGTGGACAGTGGACGGCCGAAGAACCGTTGTGCATCAACGGGAGCCATCGCCAGGGTGGCGTGCACCCAGGCATACGCGCCGGGATCGAGCGCGCTGTAACGACGACCGTCGGCAGTGCCGGTGAACGAACGGTGCAGTTTTCGCAACCGCTCTGCCTCGGCTTGCGCGCCCTTGGTCCCGCCATACACATAGATCGACAGCGAAGCACCAGTGCGCATCAGCCGGGTCCACGGATCCTCGCGATAATCCGAATGATCCCGCACCCCGGCCGCCACGACCGGATGCGCGACCTGCAGCACGAGCACCTGCCCCGCGAGCAGCAGGTCGCGAAAGTCGCCGAAATAACGCCAAGCCGCGGTGCCGCGGACGACCGGCGGCGCCACGTCAGCCCCGCGCACCATGCAGCAGCATCATCAACGGCTCGGCCGCCGGAACATCCGTACCAGTCGCGAGCCGCCGCAACTGCAACCCGGCGATCAGCGCGACCACCGGCCCGGCCACCCGCTCCGGGTCTGGCAGGCCAAGCGCGGTAAGAATCGTAATCGCCAATTCGTCATACGCCGCAAAGCATTTCGCGGACGCCTCGTGCAACCCAGGGTCTCGCGCGGCCTGCAGGTACAGCTCGTGCGGCGCGAGTTCGTCCGTCCCGAATGGCAGCTGTTTAATGACGTGCTCCACGACGGTCGCCGCTTGTTCGAGGCTCAGCCCTTGTGCTCGGTACTCTTCGACAATCCCCGCCAGTTTCGCCGTTTCCTCCTCGGCGAACAACAGCATCGCCTCGCGCAACAGCTCGGTCTGGCTCGGGAAGTGATACGTCAGCGTTCCGAGCGAAACCCCAGCCGCGGCGACGATGCGCCGGTTGGTGAGCCCGCCGACGCCCTGCTCGCCGACCACTTTCAGGGTGGCGCGCAGGATCGCGTCGCGAGTGGTCACCACCCCGGCTCGGGGCGTCGGTCCGGCCACCGCTGTACCTCTTCCAGTTGCGCGGCAACGGAAATCAGCCGCTCCTCGGAATGCGACGGGCCAAGCAGCTGGGCGCCGAGCGGCAACCCGTCCGCGGTCAGTCCGGCGGGCACGTTCACCCCGGGCCAGCCCAGCACGTTCCACGGCCAAGCGTACGGGCACGCGGCGATCATCGTCTGATCGGTCTGCCAGCCGGAAAGCCCGTCGAAGGACCCGATCGCGGGCGGCGGGGTCGCGGTGGTCGGCGTGAGCAGGACGTCGATGTCGCCGAACATCCCGCCGATCCGGCGGCGCAGCACGGGTTCGAGCGCGCGAGCGACTTTCAGCGCGGGCCCGGCGAGCAGACCGCCCTGCTGGGCGTTGCTGCGAGTGCGCGGGTCGAGCGCGGACGGCTCCGGAACGCGGCGGGCCCAATCGCGCACGCCGGTGAGCGAGCGCGGCAGGAAAGTGAGGCCGATCAGGCCGTACCCGGGTTCGACCGGCACAATCTCGTGCCCCAGCCCGGCGAGCGTCTCGGCGGTCTGCCGCACCGCTGCTTCGACCACTGGGTCGAGCCTGGTTTTGGTGGCGGTGAAGGGAATCCGGGTGGAAAGCCCGATGCGCAGCCGTCCGGGCTCACGCCGCGCGGCGGTCTGGAACGCCGTGCCGGTGCCCGCGGTGACGTCGAGCAGGGCGGCCGCGTCGGCGACCGTCCGGGCGAGCGGGCCGAGCACGGTGAGTCCGTGGAACAGTTCGCCGTCGGTCGGAATCCGGCCGCGCTGGGTTTTGATCCCGACGAGCCCGGTCCACGCCGCCGGGATGCGCACCGACCCCGCCCCGTCCGACCCGAGCGCGGCGGCCACGATCCCGGCCGCCACCGCCGCGGCCGATCCGCCAGACGACCCGCCCGGGGTGTGCGCGGGATGCCACGGATTGCGCGTCGCGCCGAACGCCGGTCCCTCGGTGAACGGCCATTGGCCCAGCTCAGGCGTGTTGGTCTTGCCGATGATGACCGCGCCGGCCTGTTTGAGTTTCGCTACCGCGGGCGCGTCCGCCGTCGCCACTGGAAACTCGCCCGGACACCCGAACGCGGTGGGCAGGCCGGTGAGGTCGACGTCGTCCTTGATCGCCACCGGCACCCCGAGCAACGGCGCACGATCACCACCAGCGCGACGCCGATCAGCCTCGGCGGCCTCGGAGAGTGCGGCCTCGTCCCGCAGCACGCGAAACGCGTTGAGCACCGGCTGGCTGGCGTGCGCCCGCTTGAGCGCGAGTTCGGTGAGCTGCACGGCCGTGACCGCGCCGGATTCGAGCGCGGCGACCTGCTCGGCAAGGGTCGTGAACTCAGTGGTCGCGGAAGGCATCGGCGGCTCCCCGTTCTCTCGTTCGCTCGAACGAACGTATCACGGTGATGGGCGGTAAAGCACCCCTGCGCGTGGGGGCCGCAGCTCGGGCAGGCTTGTGGTCGTGATCGATGACTTCGCGAAGGAGTACCTGACCAGCCTGGCCAAACACCTCACGCTGGCCGAGGCCTGGTACTTCGGCGAGATCTCCGGCCGAGTGGGACGACCTCGAATAGCGCGGCACCGACCTGTGGGCGACCGAGCGCGAAACCCGCGACGACAGCACCAGCCGCTATCAAGGCGGTCGGGACGCCGCCTTCTGGCAAGCCCGGCGGACACAAATCGAGCGGGCAGCCAGAGCCGCGGACCAGGCCGTCACTGGATAAAGCCCCTTAAACTGCACGTCATCAGCCCGGCCAGCGCACGGAGGATCGATGACGTTCGACTTCGCCCGGTTCCCCGCCTTCGACGGCTTCCCGCGGGCCGGTCTGCACCACGGTCCGACTCCTCTCGTTCCGGCACCGCGGCTTGGCGAAGCGCTCGGCCTACCCCGCCTCCTGCTCAAGCGCGACGACGTCCACCCGCTCGGCGTTGGTGGCAACAAGCTGCGCAAACTCGACTTCCACCTCGGCGCTGCGCTCGCCGAAGGCATCGACACCGTGATCACCTTCGGCGCGATGCAGACCAACCACGGCCGTCAGACCGCCGCGGCATGCGCGAGGCTTGGCTTGCGTTGCGAGCTCGTGCTGACCGCCGAGGTCCCGCGCTCCGGTGACGCGTACGAGCGGTCCGGCAACGTGCCGCTCGACTTCCTTTTCGGTGCGCGCGTGCACATCTGCGGGTCAGAAGCCGAAGCGGCTGCGACATACGAACGATTGCTTGCCGAAGCAGCGGATGAGGGCCGGAAAGTGCGGACGGTCCCAGTCGGTGGGTCCGACCCACTCGGCGTTCTCGGCTATGTGGATGCCGCGCGCGAGCTGGCAGTCCAGCTGGCCGACCTCGGCCTGGAGCACGCGCGTGTCGTCGGTCCGCACGCCAGCGGGGCCACGGCGGCCGGGCTCGCGCTCGGCACGGAATTGCTCGGTTCGCTGGATATGGACATCGCCTGCGTCAGCCACCCGCTGAACGAGGCTGTGGACAACTTGGCGCAGCTCACCGCCGGGGCCGCGCGGTTGCTTGGGTTCGACCCACCGAAGCTGGAGCACGTGTGGCTCAACGACACGACGATCGGCGAGGGTTACGGCATTCCAGCGTCGGGGACCTGGGAGGCGATCCGGTTGTTCGGCCGCACGGAAGGTGTGGTGCTCGACCCGGTCTACACCGGAAAAGCCGCCGCCGCCCTGGTGGAATGGGCGGCGGCGGGACGTTATTCGCCGGAGGAAACCGTGGTGTTCGTCCACACGGGAGGGCTTCCCGGCTTGTTTGGGTACGCGCCCGAATTCATGGCCGAGGCGCAGAAGTAACGAGCACCGCGGCACGGGCGGTTTCGGTCCGCACCGCGATGCGGAGCAGGACCAGCAGCAAGGCGACGTTCGCGATCAGCGTGAGCCGCTGCGTCGCGCCCACCGGCAGTACCTCGGTGAGCACGTGGAACGGCTGCACCCCGGCCTCGTCGAGACGGACGAACAGGAAACTCAGCGCGAACAGCCCCACCGAGGCGAGGCCGAACTTCAACCAGCGCACCACGAACACGCGCTCCGCCGTGCCGCGCAACGGTTCCAGCAGAGTAATCGCCGCGCCGGGCAGGCTCGCGAACGCGATCAGGCACGAATACAGGTGGATGTCGCCACTGAGCGGGTTCGGGCTTTGCGGGTAACTGGCCGGAAAAACCGCGGCGACGGCCAGCCCGAGCGCCCACAGCATGAGCAGGACCTTGGTGCTGAACGTCATCGGCACCCCGCCGGCGATCAGCGCCCCGAGCACCGCGAGCGATCCGACGGCCACCGACAGCACGCTCGCCCCGAGCATGCCCTCCCCGCGGTCGGTGATCGTGTAGCTGGAAAGCGTGTCGTAGATCGGGTCGTGCGAGCTGATGATGTGCAGCACGATGATCGTGAACAGTCCCCAGGCGATCGCGGCGAGTGCGGTCAGACGCCATCCCCGGACGCCTCGTGTGTTCCCCATGTAGCCAGATTGGCGGTTCCGCGGCGTTTCGTGATCAGGGAAAACCCCTGATTCAGCCCCTACCCCGCGAAGTCGGCGAGGACGAGCACCTGATCGTCATGCCGTTTGGCGCGCGGCCAGCGGACCGCGTGCGGATCGCCGTCTTCCGCGGCGCGTACTGCGTCCAGTACTGCTTCGGGGCCTTTGTTTCTGGCTAGCCGCAGGACTTCCGGCCAGTCGAAAAGTCCGTACTCGTCCACTCCGATCGCGACCCCGTCGGTGGCGATGAGGACGGCGTCGACCTGCGTGCGCGGCCAGCTGCGGCGGACTGCTTTGTGGGCCGCGGCTGGGTCGGCTTCGGCTACCCAGAAGCCGTCCGCCGCGTTGCGTCGCTGGCGGACCTCGGCACCGGTTTGCAGTAAGCCGTTGTCGCGGAGGGAGATCAGGCGGTCGTCGGAGACTACGTCGGTGCCGAACTGTCCAAACGCGACTATGGGACTGTCGGCCAGTACTAGGGCTTCTACTTCGGACTCGGTCCAGCGGAGGATGGAGACCGTGCTGGAGGGGGAGTTTCCTGGGGTCAGGTCGTGGGTTGTGGCTACTGCCGTGATTGCGGTGGCCAGGGCGGTGGCTAGGTCTGTTTGGGGGTGGTGGAGGAGTTCGGTGGAGAGTTGGTCGCGGAGCAGGTTCGCGTACCAGCCGCCTGGGGGGAGGTCGGGGCTGGGGGAGGTGGCGCCGTCCAGGACCAGGATTGCTTGGGGGAGGAGGGCGACGTGGTCTTCGGTGGGGCGGGGGTGGCCGTCGGAACCGACTCCCGCTCGCTCGGCGGTGGAAATCTCGGGCACGGGGTTGACTGTAGCTCGCGGGTGGGGTGGGGGCGGCTCGTCGCCCGGGGGGCGACATTGCCGTGAGGTCGGGCGTGGGGCACCCCGAAGCCCAGTGTGCTGACGGTTCGGGGGTGGTTGTCAAGGCGGGAAAGATGCCTTGACAACCACCCGGAGATGGGGGGGGGGGGGGTGGGGGGGGGGGGGGAGGGGGGGGGGGGGGTTCTGGAACACCCACCCCCGAACCGCAGGGAAGGCTTCGTATCGGGGTGCAGGGCCGGGTGTGGCTGCCTGGGTTTCTTGGGGTGTGTGGGTGGCGGTGTCGTGGGGGTGCGCGGGGTTCGGGCGTTCGGTTGCGTCGGGTTCGCGGGGTGGGGTTTTCGCTGCTGGCGGGTACGAGGCTGGGGTTCGTGGTGTCAACTAGGGTTGACAGTTCTCGCGTGTCAATCTAGGTTGACATTATGACGGAAGCGACGGATTTGGCCGCTCGCGCCGGTGATCGGGATCCGCGGGTTGGGCTTCGGGCGGTGGCGGCGTTGAGGCGGTTGCTGGAGCAGTTGGAGGCGGTGCAGGTGCGCAGTGCGCGGATGCACGGCTGGTCTTGGCAGGACATCGCGGCTGAGCTGGGGGTTAGTCGGCAGGCCGTGCACAAGAAGTACGGGAGGCATTGATGTTCGAGAAGTTCACTCATGACGCCCGGGCAGCGGTGGTCGAGGCACAGGCGGCGGCGCGTGAGGCTGGGGCGCACGAGATTTCCGCGCAGGCTGTGTTCGCTGGGTTGGCGCGGATCGAGAACGGCGAGGCGGTGCGATTGTTGCAGGCCCTGGGGGTGTCGCGCGACGACGTTTTCGCGGAGCTTGCCCGGGTGCGTCGGCGGGGTGGGATCAGTGACGCCGATGCCGAAGCGCTCACCGAGCTTGGCATCGACGTTGATCAGATTGTCGAGCGGGTCGAGCAGACGCACGGGCCGGGCGCGCTCGCGGATGCTGGGCGGCGTACGCGGCGCAATCATCTGCCGTTCACCGAGGATGCCAAGAACGCGCTGCAGATGAGCGTGCGCGAGGCGCATGATCTTGGCGACAAGCATCTTGGCCAGGAACATCTGCTGCTCGCGCTGGTCAAACAACGCGGGCCGGTGTCCGATTTTCTCGCGGCGCGCGGGATCGATTATCCGGCGGTCCGCCAGGCCGTCGGCAACCGCTAATGCTGTTCTTGCTGGTGCGCCCGGGTGCGCCACGTGACCAGCGGGAGCAAAGCCTGGGTGAGCGGGCCGATGCTGAGGGCGTACAGCACGGTTCCGATGCCGACGGCGCCGCCGAGCAGCCAGCCCGCGGCCAGGACGAGCACCTCGATGCCGGTCCGGACCAGGCGGACGGACCAGCCGGTCCGGGCGTGCAGGCCGGTCATCAGGCCGTCTCGGGGGCCGGGGCCGAGGCGGGTGCCGACGTACACCGCGGTCGCGACGGCGTTCAGGACTACGCCGCCGACCAGCATCAGAATCTGCCAGACGAGCACGTGCTGGTCCGGTAGCACGGCTCGTACCGCGTCCACTGCCACGGCGATCACCGCGATGTTCGCGACGGTGCCGATGCCGGGACGCTGGCGCAGCGGAATCCACAGCAGCAGCACGAAAACCGCGACGATGGCGCTGACGGTGCCGAACGTCAGGCCGGTGATCTTGGTCAGGCCGTCGTTCAGCACGTCCCACGGGTCGAGGCCCAGGTGGGCGCGGGTGAGCATGGCCATGCTCGCGCCGTAGAGCGCGAGGCCGGCGAACAGCTGGACACCCCGGCGCGCGGGGGCTCGGCGGAGGCTGAGGGGACTGAGGTCGGTAACTGCCACTTCTCCACTATTGGCGACCACTGGCCTGATATGCCATGGCCAATACGCGATAATTGGTCTTATGGAACCTCTGGGTGGACGCATCTCGGGTCGTCGATTGGCCACATTGCTGGGGGAATGGCGGCAGCGTGGCTCCCGGCAGGGTGCGTCCGACCTCGCCGCGGCGGTCGAGTTGCACGTGCTCGACGGGCAGTTGCCGATCGGGACGCGGCTGCCCGCCGAGCGTGAACTCGCCGACGCGCTCGGCGTCAGCCGTACGCTCATCGGCGCGGCGCTCGACCGGCTCCGCGCGGACGGCCTCGTCGCCAGCCGTCGCGGAGCCGGGTCGTGGGTGGCTGGCGTCGGAAACCGTGACGAAGCCGAGGCGGTGCGCGACGACCTCCTCGACCTCGCGCGGGCCGCGCCGCCCGCGGTGCCGGGGCTGATGGCCGCGTTCGACACCGCGCGCCGCGACCTGGTCGAGTACGTCAGCGGCAACGGCTACCTCACCGGCGGGCTCCCGCGGTTGCGCGAGCGGATCGCCGAGCGCTACACCGCCCGGGGCCTGCCGACCTCGCCGGACCAGGTGCTGGTGACGTCCGGCGCGTACTCCGCTTTCGTGCTCTGCCTGCGAATGCTGGCCGGACCCGGCGATCGCGTGCTGCTCGAACAGCCGACCTATCCGAACGCGATCGACGCCGTCCGCGCGACGCACGCGCTGCCAGTACCGGTCGCGCTCGATCCGGTGCACGGCTGGGATTTGCCCGGGATCGAGGCCGCGCTGCGCCAGGCCGCGCCGCGGTTCGGCTACCTCGTGGTGGACTTCCAGAACCCGACCGGACTGCGCCTCGACGCGGCGGGCCGCGAACGGCTCGGCGGCTTGCTCGCCCGGTCGCGGACACCGGTCGTCGTCGACGAATCGTTGGTGGAACTGGATTACGAGGGTGATCCGGTGGACGGTCCGCCACCGCTGGCCGCGTTCGGCGGAGACCTCGTGCTGAGTGTCGGGTCGGCGGCGAAATCGCAATGGGGCGGGTTGCGGCTGGGCTGGATCCGGGCGTCGACGGATTTGCTGGACCGGCTGCAGTCGTCGCGGTTCGCGGTAGACCTTGGCGCGCCGGTGTTCGATCAGCTCGTGCTGGCGGCACTGCTGGAACCGGAGGGGTACGACGTGCTCGCCCGGCGCCGGACGCAATTCCGGGAACAGCGGGACATCACGGTCGCGGCACTGCGCAAGTACTGTCCAGAGTGGACATTCGAGGTTCCGCCCGGCGGATTGTCGGTGTGGTGCCGGTTGCCGGAGCCGATGAGCACGAGGCTGGCGGTGTCGGCGGCGAACCACGGGGTGCAGATCGCGCCCGGGTCGAGGTTCGGGGTGCACGGCGGATTGGAACGCTGGCTGCGGCTGCCGTTCGGGCTGCCTCGGGAGCAACTGCCGGAGGCGGTGCGGCGGGTGAGCGCGGCGGCGGCTTCGGTGCGCGGCTGCGCGGACGTGCCTGCGGAGCGGATTTCGGTGACGTAGCGCGGTTTTTCTCCCGGAAAAGTGAACAGCCGGTGCACCGGATGGGATCCAGCCACTCCAGGGAGGGTGGCGGTCACCTGTCCGGCGCACCGGCCGATCGTCCGAGGCGCTTCCCGGCACAGCCCCTCGAAGTGCCGGGAAGCGCCCTCGGTTCAGGCGGGCTTCGGTTGGCGCAGGCCCTCGCTCGGCGCGGTGAGCGAAAGCCTCCGGAGCACGCCCGTGGTGGGTCCCGGGGGGGGGGGGGGGGGGGGGGGGGGGGGGGAAGGAGGGGGGGGGGGGGGTAAGGTGCGGGGGGGGTGGAGAGGCGGTC
>NZ_JBVJOE010000003.1:710472-745117 GCF_055583325.1 Amycolatopsis sp. NPDC104775 | reverse complement strand
CCCCTCCCCCCCTCTCCCCACCCGACACCACACCCACCCCCCCCCCCCCCCCCCCCCTCCCCCCCCCCCCCCCCCCCCCCCCCCCCCCCCCCCCCCCCCCCAGGACCCGATCCGGCCGGGCGCGGTCGGCCGGTCGGGAAGTGCGGTCATGGTTCAGCCCCTGGGTTCGAAGTAGTGCGATGGGGTGAGCCCGGCGCAGCGAACGGGCGCGCGCGATCAAGAAGTTGATCTTGAGATGGACGTGGCTCTCCCCGGGAAACCGGTCGAGCGGTCAGTCCGGGGAGGTAGTCGGCAGGGCGGCGTCCCTGCCCGCGCCGTCGACGTCGTGGTCGCGGCTGACTCCGATGAGCTTGAGCTGAGTAATGGTGTCGCCGGCACCGGCGAGCGCGAACAGCTGGCGCAGGCCACCGGAACCGTCGTGTCCCGGTGCGACAGTCGACGCGGGCGCGGCAGGCGCGGCCGGTGCCGCGGGCAGGCCTTCGCCGCTCCCGCTGCCGCCGCCTCCGGCCTGGCTGAGTTCCTTGACCGGCGGCGCGGGCTGAGTCTCCTGCTTGACGGCGGATTGCGCGGCGAGGACGCGGGCGGGCGCGGTGTGCGCCACCGGAGCCTGCTTGCTGACCATCGCGACATCCGGCGCTTCCGGCTCTTTCGCCAGCTTGGCCGCGGGAACGGAAGCGCTGACCGGCCCGCTCTCCACCGGGGCCGGGTCGACCTTCTCGACCGGCGGTGCCACGACTCGGACCGGCGCGGTGTCGACCACCGTGTCGACCGAGGCGACCGTGGTGTGCAGGGCCCTGTCGATGGTGTCGTCGACGGTTCCGAGGATGCTGTCCAGCAGCGCGGGCTGGTGGGTTTCGGGGCTGCCGAGAAGCCCGTCCAGGAGGCCCGGGCCGGGTTCGCGGTCGGAGCCGCCGAGAAGGCCGTCGAGCAGACCGTGCTCGGGCTCGTGGCTAGTGGTGTTGAGCAGGCTCGGGGCGGGGTTGCTGGTGGTGATGTTGAGCAGGCTCGGGACCGGGTTGCTGCTGGTGGCGCTGAGCAGGCTCGGTGCTGGGTTGCTGGTGGCGCTGCCGAGCAGGCTCGGCGCGGGGCTGCTGGGCTGGCTCGGCGCTGGGTTGCTGCTGAGCGGGCTCGGCTGGGGTGTGCTGGTGGTGGTGCTGAGCAGGCTCGGCGTGGAGTTGCTGCTGGCGCCGGACAGTCCTTGGGCGAGCGCACTGCTAGTGCTGCTGAGCAGGCTGGGCTGCGTGGAGGCTGTGGAGACTTCGGGGGCGGCCACCGGGGCGTGGTGCCTCGCTTTGCCGGGGCTCTTTGCCTTGCCGGGCTTGGTGATCTTGGCCGCGGGCTGCGTCTCGGCGGTGCTGGCGCGATGGTCCGGCTCGCATCCGGCCCCGGTGGCCGGTCGGAAGCTCACGTCCGGCCGGTCGCCGTTGGGGGAGACCTCGAACAGGTGCGGGTGGGCGTGTTTCGCGCTGGTCGCCGCTCCGGGCATGGCCCAGGTGAGCGTGCCGGACGTGGCTGTTCCGGCGTACCGGTGCTCCGGGTCGGTGTCGTGCGCCGAAACGGCCGGACGGTCGGCGTGGTCGTCCGCCGACGCGTTCGCCTGCGACAACGCCGCGCCGAGCAGCCATCCGGCCAGCGTGAGCCCGCCGGCGACGGCGATCCGGGCGGCCGGGCGGGCGAGCGGAGCCGCCCAGGCCCGGGGCCGCCGTCGCGCGCCCGCGCGCGCGAAAGACGCGTCCGCGCGGTCGGTCATTCCGAGAAGCGCGGAACCCGTGCTCCCGAACGGACTGGCGCTGGTGCCGGACGTCGCGGGAGACGCGAGGCCGCACGGATTCGCCATGCCGGTCACGCCACCACCACCGTCCGCGCCTGAAGCTCGTGCCACCGCACGAGACTGATCTTGCTGGGGCTCTCTTCCGGCCAGGTCGCAGGTCCCCCGGGGCTGCCCTCTTTCTAGCACCGGACGCGAGTCTTTCATCTCTCCCGCGCTCGATCCACCCCGTAAGGCGGAACGTCCCCACCGGCTCTGGTGTCCGATCAGCCCTAGTCGATCACCCTGCGTGGCTTCAACCGGGGCAAATGCGGCCATCCGGTGGGGCGGCCGACGAGCCGAATTCGGGCGTTGACCCGATGTTTCGGCTACCGCGACACTCTCGGTATCTCTGTTACTGCAGTGCCAACGAGCGGCCGGACGGCAGTCGTCAGACGAGTTTCCGCAGGCGTTCGACGGCTTCGTCGATCACCTCGTTGCGCTTGCAGAACGCGAACCTCAGCAAATGTTTCCACTCGTCCGGGTGATCCGTGAACACCTTGACGGGTACCGCGGCGACTCCGGCGCGTTCCGGCAGCGTCCAAGCGAGCTCGGCGGCGTCCTCGAAGCCGAGCGGACGCACGTCAGCCGTCACGAAGTACGTCCCCGCACTCGGCCGGACCGCGAATCCGGCATCGGCGAGCCCAGCGGACAGCCGATCACGCTTCTCCTGCAGGCTCACGCGCAGGTTTTCGACCCACTCAAGTTCGTTGTCGAGCGCGTACGCCACGGCCGGCTGCAGCGGTCCGCCGGAGACGAAGGTGATGAACTGCTTGGCCGCCTTCACCGCGGCCACCAGCTCCGGCGTCGAGCAGACCCAGCCGATCTTCCAGCCGGTGCAGTTGAAGGTTTTGCCCGCGCTCGAAATCGCGACGGTCCGCTCGCGCATCCCGGGGAACGACGCGAGCGGAAGGTGCTCGGCACCGTCGAAAACCAGGTGTTCGTAGACCTCGTCGGTGACCGCGATGAGGTCGTGTTCGACGCACAGCCGCGCGACTTCCTCCAGCTGCGCGCGCGAAAACACCGTGCCGGTGGGGTTGTGCGGCGAATTCAGCAGCACCGCGCGGGTTTTCGGAGTGATGGCGTCGCGGAAGGCATCGAGGTCGAGTTCGAGCTGTCCGTTCTCGGTCTCGACCAGACCGATCACGCGACGCTGCGCCCCGGCCATCGCGACCGCCGCGGCGTACGAGTCGTAGTAAGGCTCGATCACGATCACCTCGTCACCGGCCTCGGTCAGCGCGATCAGCGACGCCGCGATGGCCTCGGTCGCGCCGGCGGTGACCAGGATCTCGGTGTCCGGGTCGTAGCTGGCTCCGTAGCGCTGGCGGTGCCGGCTGATCGCGGCGCGCAGCTCCGGACGGCCCGGCCCCGGCGGGTACTGGTTGTCGCCGCCGAACAGCGAGTTCTTCGCCGTTTCGAGCATTCCGGCGGGCCCGTCGGTGTCCGGAAAACCCTGGCCGAGATTGACCGCGTCGTGCCGGACGGCGAGCGCGGTCATCTCCGCGAAGACCGTCGAGGTGAACGGGCGAAGGCGGGGGACGAGAGCTGGTTCACGCACGAGAACGCATCCTCACGGACAATGGCGGTGTGGAGCAACTCACCCCTGCCAAGGTCACGCCCGCGGATCCGCCCGGCGGCGGCGCCGCCGGCGAAGAGGCGAAACGGCGCGCCCTGCGGAAGATGAAGCTGGTCGCGCTGTCCTTCCTGCTCGGCGCGACGATCGTGTTCCTGCTGACGAGCTGGGCGCAGTCGGCGGGCTGGCCGGGCTGGGTCGGCTACGTGCGCGCCGCGGCCGAGGCGGGCATGGTCGGCGCCCTCGCGGACTGGTTCGCGGTGACGGCGCTGTTCCGGCATCCGCTCGGCCTGCGGATCCCGCACACCGCGATCATCCCGAACAAGAAGGACCAGCTCGGCAACAGCCTCGGCGAGTTCGTCGGCTCGAACTTCCTGTCCCCGGACGTCATCCGCGACAAAATCCGCCGCGTCGAGGTCTCCCGCAGGCTCGGCGGCTGGCTCTCCCAGCGAGACAACGCGGAACGCGTGACGTCGGAACTGGCGACGGTCGTACGCGGAGCGGTGACGGTGCTCCGCGACGAGGACGTGCAGGCGATCATGGAGCAGGCCGTGGTCAAGCGCGTGATCGACAAACCGTGGGGCCCGCCGCTCGGCAAGATCCTGGCAGGCGTCTTCGAGGACGGCGCGCACCACAAGCTGGTGGATCTGATGTGCGACCGCGCCTACGAATGGGTCCGCGACAACCACCAGACGATGCTGCGCGTCGTCTCGGACCGCGCGCCGAGCTGGTCGCCGAAGTTCGTCGACGAAATGCTGGCCGACAAGGTGTACGGCGAGGTCCTGACCTTCACCTGGGCGGTGAAAACGGACGTCAACCACCCAATGCGGCTGGCACTGGACAAGTTCCTGGGCGAGTTCGCGCAGGATTTGCAGACCGACCCGAAGACCATGGAACGGGCCGAGCAGGTCAAGAGCCAGATCGTGCACCACGCGGAAGTGCAGAAACTGATCGGCAGCGCGTGGGCGACGGCCAAGGAAATGCTGCTGAAAGCCGCGGAGGACCCGTCGAGCGAACTGCGCCAGCGGGTGCGCGGCGGCCTCGAATCGCTGGGCAAACGCCTGGTGGACGACCCGGCGATGACGTCGAAGGTAGACGGCTGGGTCGAGGGCGCGGCGGTTTATCTGGTGACGCATTACTCCCGCGAGATCACGACGATCATTACGGACACGGTCGAGCGGTGGGATGCGGAGGAGACTTCCCGGAAGATCGAGCTGCAGGTCGGGAGGGATCTGCAGTTCATCCGGATCAACGGGACCGTGGTGGGGGCGCTGGCCGGGTTGGTGATTTACGCGGTGGCGCAGTTGTTGTTCTGAGGGTGGGGGTTTGCTGCCCTGGGGGGTGTTGTGCGGAGCGGGAGTGAGGAGTGGCGGGGTCGGCTAGTGGCTGCGGGTCGAGTAGTTGCTGTGGGCCGAGCTGGAGGTCGCCGCGAGAGCTGGTCGGCGGGAGTGGCTGGCGGCGGAGAACGGCTGGCAGTCGTGGGGTTGTCGTGCGGCGGGTCGGCTGGCGGTTGCGGGTGAGGGCAGTGCGGCCGCGGTTGGCTGGCTGATCGCGGGCGGGAGCGGTGTGACGGGGATGGCTGGGGTCTCGCACGCGGAGCGTGCCGGTGGTCGGGCGGGCGGGTTCCCGGCGAGTGCGGTCCGGCCGGTGTTGTGGCTGGCGGCTGTGGCGGTGCTGTCCGGTAGTTGCTGGGTGCGGCGGGGGCGGGGTTGGCTGTCGGCTGTGGCTGGGCAAGCCGGTTCCTGGCGGGAGTGGCGTAGCGAGGATTGGCTAGGGGACCTGGTCGGGCGGGAGGGTTTCCGGCGAGTGCGGCATGCCCGGTTGGCGCGGCCTGGTGTTGTGGCTGACGACTGTGGCCGTGCAGGCGGTAGCTGGTGAGTGTGGCGGGGCGGTCCCCGGCGAGAGCGGCGTAGCGGGGGTTGGCTAGGGGCCGTGGTCGGGCGGGCGGATTCCCAGCGAGTGTGGCGTGCCGGGTGGGCCCGGCCAGGTGTTGTGGCTGGAGGATTGCTGGCGGCTGTGGCTGGGCAAGCCGGTTCCCGGCGGGAGCGGCGTAGCCGGTTGACTGGCAGCTGCGGGTTGCTGGCTTTTGAGCCCGAGTTGAGGCGGATGACGGTGGTGGCCCGACCGCACGGCGGAAGGTTTGCCTGCTCACCAGGCACCAACTGCCGGTAGGCGATGGGCTGTGCTGGCCCACCTGATGCGAGCAGGAAGCGGCCGCCGGATTCGGCTGGCACCATGATTTC
This sequence comes from Amycolatopsis sp. NPDC104775, assembly GCF_055583325.1. Lineage (NCBI taxonomy): Bacteria > Bacillati > Actinomycetota > Actinomycetes > Pseudonocardiales > Pseudonocardiaceae > Amycolatopsis > Amycolatopsis sp. NPDC104775. Next base: position 739,494 of record NZ_JBVJOE010000003.1, on the reverse strand, counting down.
GTTGTGGTTGAGCCGAAATCGCTGTCATCTCAGCGCTCGCGGCGCTGGCGGATCACCCACGCGCCATGCCAAGGGCGGCGGGTCACCGTCCCGGGACAGGTCGAAGATGCGACGCGGGTCCGAGGGTCGCGGCCGGTGTCGCCTCCGGCGGGGTCTGGCGGCGTTGTGTCGGCTGCGGATTCCGCAGTCCGCGCGCGAGGGAGGACGGGCGCGGCGGGTGGTCGGTCGTATGCGCGCAGTCCTATACCACAGTGGAGAGCCGCTCAAACCAGTTGTCCACAGGAAGCTGAGTTATCCCCGGGGTTATCCACAGGAATTCACGGTGATGGCCTAATCGCTGTCCACAACTTGTGGGGATCCAGGGCATCTGCACGTGCACATGTGGTGGGTGGGGACAAGTTGTCCACAGGGGGTTAGTTGTGGACAGCTGCCGTGCGGGCGCGCCAGGAACGGGCTTTTTCGCGGTTTCCGCAGACGCGCATCGAGCACCAGGTGCGGGAGCGGTTGCGGGATTCGTCGAAGAAAGCCCACAGGCAGTCGTCGGCGGGGCAGATCTTCAGGCGGACCCAGTCGCCTCGGATGGCCAGGCGGGTGGTCGCGGCGAGAGTCGCGGTGACGGCGTCCGGGGTGAGCAGGGCCGGGCCGGTTTCGGTGAGGGTGAAGCGGAGCGGGACGTCCAGCGTGGTCGCGGGCAGCCGCGGATCGCCGACGGCGGCGCGCAGGCTGTCTCGTACGGCGCGGGCTTCGGCGGGATCGTTCGGTGTCACGTCGTGATCCGCGGCCCACTGCCGCCAGAGCTCCGGATCGTCCAGCAGGTCGTCGCCCCGTTCGATGTCGATGGTGTTGAGAAAGGCGACCACCAGGGAAGCGTCGGTGTGCACCTTCCCAGTGTACGGGCGATATCTGTTGCGACCTGGCTTCCTAACCGACATACTCGCTTTACTGGTTACGCGACGAGGAAAGGATGGACACCACATGGGTGCGATTCCGACGTTTGGCGGCGTGGCGTTCGACTGTCCGGACCCGGGGGCGCTCGCCGGCTTCTACCGCTCGCTGCTTGAGTGGGCCGAACCCAAGATCGCTCCGGACAACCACTGGGCCACGCTGATCGACCCGCGCGGCGGCGTTCGGATCGAATTCCAGCGGGTGGCGGATTACCGTGCCCCCGAATGGCCCTCGCCGGACCGGCCGCAGCAGGCGCATCTCGACCTTGACGTGCCCGACCTCGAGGCCGCTCACCAGCGCATTCTCGGGCTGGGCGCGAAGCTGCTCGACGATTCTCCAGAGACCTTCCGCGTGTACGCCGATCCGGTCGGCCACCCGTTCTGCCTTTGCGCCTGCTGACACGGAGCAGCGAACCCGCGTAGGGTCGGATGTGTGATTTGTCCGAAGTGTCAGAATGTGATGCGCACGGTCGACAAGAACGGCGTCCACATCGAGCAGTGCGACGGCTGCCGCGGGATCTTTCTCGACCGCGGCGAGCTGGAGCAGATTGCCGGTGCGGAGAGCGCTTTCTACCGGCAGCAGCCTCCGCCATACGGCCGTCCCGACTCGCCGCGTCCGTATCAAGGCGGGTATTCGGATTCGCCCCGGCCGTATCGGGGCGGGCACGCGGATTCGCCGCGCCCGTACCGAGGTGGACACGCGGACTCGCCGCGGCCGTACCGCGGCGGTTATGGGGATTCGCCGCGACCGTACGGCGGACGTCGCAAGCGCGGCTTCCTCGAGAACCTCTTCGACTGAGTTGTCCACAGTCCCAGTAGCGCTTGATTTGAGGATCTGTCCGGCCTGTGGCGACCGCGCGAGTTGTCCACAGGTGGACGGGGACACCTTGTGGTGCGCGGAATGCGGGCATCGGTGGCCGTTCCGGCGGCTGCCGTTGTTCGCATTGACGGGTCCGAGTGCGGGTGGCAAATCCACAGTCGGACCGCGGCTGGCGCAGCGATTGGCGGGCGAGGCCGTCGTGCTGGAGCAGGACGTGTTGTGGACCGGAGCGCTGCGCGACGACGTCCCGGGAAATCCAGCGTTTCGCGGAGCGTGGCTGCGGATGGCGGCGATGCTGCACCAGAACGGACGGCCGGTCGTGCTGTGCGGGACGGTCGCGCCCCAAGAACTGGAACCGTTGCCAGAGCGCGTGTTTTTCTCGGATGTGCACTATCTGGCCCTGGTCGCGGACAACGAGACTCTCCGCCGCCGGTTGCGCGCCCGGCCAGCTTGGCGGGAGTGGGACGAGCCGCGGGTCGAGGAGATGCTCGAGTTCAACCTGTGGATACGTGGGCAGGTCGAGTCCATCGACACGACCGAGGCCCGGCTCGACGACGTCGTGACCGCGGTGGAGAGGTGGGTCCGGGCCAGAATTGGGTCCGACCTAGGAATCGGTGCGTGAGCGAGAACTGGCTGGGTTCGACCTAGCGATCGCGAGGGCGGTCGAGCCAGGGCGACTCAGCCGTATGGCCAGCGGTGGTCGGATTGTGGATCGTCCAGCCAGAAGGTTTGTTCTTCGCTGTTGACTGTCAGGCCGAAACGCGACCGTCCGGGGCGGCCTAGCGCTTCCCAGCGGCGGTAAGCGTCCTCGGCGAGATCCCACAGGGCGCGCGGGCCTCCTTGCGCTACCTCGAAACCCGAATCCGTACGGCGGGTGCGAGCCCACGAACCGTCCGGATGGGACAGCGCGAAGGCACCGTTCGGGTCGACGTGCACCGGGCGTACGTCGGGCAGCTCCAGCGAGGCGAAGAACTCGAAATGTCGTTGCGGTTTAAGAACATCTGTCATCGACAGCTCTGTCGGGCGCCATTGGGCGTCGGCGGCGGGCGGTAGTTCCGCGAGAGGCGGCAGGCGATGGGCGCGCAGGGGCATGAAGCGGCCGTCGCGGGCCAGGACTTGACCTTCGGCGGTCGTGCCTTCACCTGCGGTGAGCCGGACGAGCCCGCCGCCGAGCGGGCGGTTGAGCGTGGTGACGATGTGTCCGCCGGGAAGGGTTTGCGCAAGCCAGGCAAGGGGAATCCGGGAGACCGACGCGGTGCACAGGATCCGGTCGAAAAGGATTCCGGCCGGGAAACCGAGTGCACCGTCACCCGTGGCGCAGGCGGGCGCGTAGCCGCAGGAGGTCAGGCGTTCCTTCGCGGCCGCCGCGATGGCCGGGTCAATGTCTACTGTGGACACTTGGCCGGAACCGCAGCGGTGGCACAGCAAACCGGCGTTGTAGCCGGTTCCGGTGCCGATCTCCAGTACCCGATCCCCGTCGCGGACCAGGAGTTCTTCCAGCATGATCGCCATGATCGCGGGCATGCTGGACGAGCTGGTCGGCACGCCGGAAACCGGTCCGGTGGCGCGGGCGCGGTCCCACAGCGCGGGGTCGTCGTTGAGTTGGGTGACCAGGACGTCGCGCGAATAGACGCGGTCCAGCCAGTCCGGATCGCCGCGGTCGACGGCGGCCCAGAGATTCCCGGCGGGCACGAAAAACTGCGGCAGGAAGGCGTGCCGCGGGACGGTGGCGAAGGCTTCCGCCCATGCCTCGTCGTGCAGCACGTCCTCTTCGACGAGCTGCCGGACCAGACGTCGACGCAACCGTTGTGCCCGCATAAGCCCAGGGTAACGGGGTGAGCGGAACCACACCCGATGGTTGCAAGCAGGGTGCTTGCAATAGCTAGCACGCGAGCGTACTGTCGAGTAGGTCGCGAGGAGGTGACCGGATGACAGAACCCGGCGGAGCGCAGCGCCCTATGGACAAGGTCGCGGACATCGCCTCCGACATCGGCGAGTACATCCGCCAGCAGCGCAACTCCGCGAAGATTTCGTTGCGCCAGCTGTCGAAACTCGCCGGAGTGTCCAATCCGTACCTGAGCCAGATCGAGCGCGGGGTCCGCAAGCCCAGCGCGGAGATCCTGCAGCAGATCGCGAAGGGGCTGCGGATCTCGGCCGAAGCGTTGTACGTGCAGGCCGGGATTCTCGACCTGCCGACCGGCGGCCCGGTCGGCGACGCGATCCGCGCCGACGCCGAGCTGACCGAACGGCAGAAGCAAGTCCTGCTCGACGTCTACGAGTCCTTCCGGCGCGAAAACGCCGCCGCGAACACCGCACCGAAGACCACCCAAGAGACCACTGAGGAGTCGGCATGACCACGCCCAAGACCGAAGACGTCCGCAAGGCTGTCAACAACGCGCTCGACCAGGTCCGCACCCCGCTGCTCGCCGCGCTCGGCGCGGGCAACCTGGCCAGCCAGGCCGTGACCGACGCTGTCGCCAAGGCCCGCGCCAACGTCACCAAGAACACCGAGGCCGCCCGCAAGGGCCTCGAGGAGCTGCCGACCGAGGTCGAGAGCCTCCGCGAGAAGCTCGACCCGGCCGAACTGCGCAAGGCCATCGACGAGTACACCGAGGCCGCGCTGAAGCTGTACAACAAGCTGGCCGAGTCCGGCGAGCAGGCGTGGGACAAGATCTCCGCGCAGCCGCAGGTCAAGAAGGCCCTTGAGCAGCTGGAAGACGCGCTGACCACCGCCCAGGAGCGCGTGGAGGGCCTGACCGAGGAGACCCGCGAGCGCGTCGACGGCGTGCTGTCGAAGGTCACCAAGCGCACCCGTTCGGCTGGCGAGAAAGCCGCCCGCAAGGTGACCGAAGTGGCTGGCGAGACCGCGGACGCGGTTGAGGAACTCGGCGAGAACGTCGCGCACGAGACCCGGTCGGCGACCCGCAAGGCCGCGAACCGGACCGCGCCGAAGACCACCAGCCCGGCCCGTCGCACGACGAGCAGCACGACCAGCAGCGCGACGGCGAACGCCAAGAAGCCGGCCGCGCCGAAGACGGAGAAGTGACCTCTGGGTCAGTACCGCGCTGACGACGGTTTGGGCGCTTGGGCGCGGTAACCGTGGGGGCGGCACGGTTTGCGCCGGGGTCGCCAGGGCGAGAATTGAAGATCGAGGGGTCGCACGGCGGCCGGGCTGAGGATTTGGCCCGGCCGCCGTGTGCTTTGTTGGGGTTGTGCTGCGGGTGCGGGGGCCGTGGCTGGGTGCGCTTGATCCGGCGAATGGGGCTGGTTGGTGGGCGCGGCGAGCGCCTGCACGGGCCGCGGGTAGTGCGGCGCACCTGGCATGGTGCGCGCGAAATTCAGTGAAGGTGGCACCCGGAGCGGTGGTTGATGGTGGGCCTGGCCTAGCTCGGCAAGCGTCGTTGGGTCGGGCCTAAGTTTGGGTGAGCGTCGGGTCCGACCTAGATTGAGTCGTGCATCGTTAGGTCTGACCTAGCTTCGCGGCGGAGAGCTGGGTTCGACCTAATCGCCGGTCCTGAAACCCGCGGGAAGCTAGGTCGGACCTAATCTGAAGCCTGAGCGCCCCGGCTAGCAGTGACCGTTGTCACCCCGCACGCCGCAGGGGTGGCAAACCATGGCCAAACCCCTTCGCTCCAGCCCTGACCAGGGGTCACGTCGTGCTGCCGGGTTTCGGGGGAGCGGGCGGCGTGGGCGGTTTGCCGTAAGCTGACGTCGTGCTGGTTGCCGATTGGATCCTCTGGGTCATCCACTGGGGCAGCGCCTTGGTCGGGCTCTTCGCCTTCGTTCACGCGCTGCTGCAGCGAGCCGACGCGTACTCGGCGGCCGATCGCAAGACCAAGCCGATCTGGATGTTGATCACCGGCGGGGCCACGCTCGCCATGGTGCTGTTCCAGATCCAGGGGCCCGGGTTCATCTTCTGGGTGCCCGCGATGGCGGCGGCGCTCGTCTACATCGTCGACGTGCGGCCGAAGCTCATCGAGGTTCAGCGGGGCCACCGCAACTGGTGACCGGAACGCCGGGCGGATTACATTCGGGCCCGTGACCACCTGGACTATCGCCGGAAGCCTCACTGTCGTTCCCGCTCCGACCCGTACTGACCTGCTCGCCGAACCCGTCGCCAAGGCGCTTGCCGCGATGCCCGCGCCGGACGAGCTTGGCGTCACTGAGATCGATCCCGAACTCGCCGACACCGCCGCGTTCTGCGAGGCGTACGGGTCGCCGTTGAGCGCGTCCGCGAACTGTGTCGTCGTCGCCGGCAAGCGGGCGGGGGAGGTTCGGTTCGCCGCGGCGCTCGTGCTCGCGACTACTCGTGCCGACGTCAACGGTGTCATCAAGCGCCGCCTCGACGTGCGCAAGGCGTCCTTCGCGCCGATGGACGAGGCCGTTTCCCTCACCGGCATGGAGTACGGCGGCATTACGCCCGTCGGGTTGCCCGCGGACTGGCCGATCCTCGTCGACCAAGCCGTCGCGGATGCGCCGGAGCTGGTGATCGGCAGCGGGATTCGCGGCAGCAAGCTGCTGATCTCCGGCGCGGCGCTCGCGGGGCTGCCGAACGCCGAGGTCATCGATGGGCTCGCGCGCTGATCTGTCCACAGTGGACGATGCAACGGCGGGCGAATCGCGGAGGGCTGGGCCGGGCATGAATGCGGTCCCGGTCGAGCCCGCCGGGGTGGCTGAGTGGCGAGAGGCGGGACGGGGCGACGACGCGGTCCCGGTCGAGCCCGCCGGAGTGGCTGAATCGCTGGAGGCTGGGCCGGACGGCGGCGCAGTCCCGGTCGAGCCCGCCGGAGTGGCTGAATCGCTGGAGGCTGAGCCGGGCGGTGGCGCGGTGCCGGTCGAGCCCGCGGGAGTGGCCGAGTCGCAGGAGACGGGGCCGGGCGGGGACGCGGTGCCGGTCGAGTCCGCCAGGGTGGCTGAGTGGCGAGAGGCGGGACGGGGCGGCGACGCGGTCCCGGTCGAGTCCGCCGGAGTGGCTGAACCGCAGGAGGCGGAGACGGTGCTCGACGGTCCGCAAGGAGCTGAGCACGGCCGGGCCTCTGCCGAAGCGATTGAAGCGCAGCGCGCGGACGCGGGTTCCGAGTTGAGCGGGGGCTCAGCGCCGACCGGGAACAGCCGGGCAGTAGCCCAAGCAGCCCAACCCCTCATCACCGCGCTAGACAACGACTCAGCACGCATCGACCTCGCCCCAGCCGTCCTCGAAGCACTCCAGCAGCACCGCGACGAGATGCTGGCCGCGCTCGGCAGCGACAGGCCGGTCTACGGCGTCAACACCGGGATGGGCCGTCTCGCTGGAACCCGGCTCACCGACGCGCAGCAGGCCGATCACCAGCGCAATCTTCTGGTCGGCCGGGCGGTCGGAGGTAAGCCGTGGCTGTCTCCGGAGTTGACCCGCGCGTTGCTGCGCATGCGGCTGCGCGGGTTCCTCCGCGGCGACGCGGCCGTCAGTCCCGAGCTGGTCTCTTTCCTCGCCGACCGGCTCAACGACGGGTTTCTCCCGGCCGTCCCGCGGGACAGTCTTGGCAGCGCGGGCGAGATCATCCCGCTCGCGCACGCGTTCCAGACGTTCGTCGGGCTCGGCACGGTCATCGAGGACGGTGCCGAAGTCCCGGCGGCGGAAGCGCTCAGCCGGCGCGGGGTGAAGCCGTTCGTGCTCGGGCCGAAGGAAGGGGCGAGTCTGATCCAAGGTTCGCCGCTGGCTGAGGCGTACGCGTGGGTGTGCGGCAAAAAAGCGCGACGGCTGATCGATTGGCAGACGGTTTGCGCGGCGATCACCGTGGATGTTCTTGGTGCGCCCCAGGCGATTTACCGTGGTACGCGGATCGAGGGGCTCATCGACGGGGCGACCACGCGAGCGGGAGTCGTGCAGGCGCCGATCTCGGTGCGGGTTGGGCCGAAGGTGCTTGAGTACGTCAGCAGAACCCTTGGCGAGCTGCGGGGAACCTTGCAGGAGTCTTGGGAAACTCCGGCGGATTCACCAGGTTTCGTGAACGGTGAGTTTATGCCGACGACCGGGTACCACGCCGCGGCGCTCGGGTTGCGGATGGACGCGGTCAAGGCAGCGCTCGTCCATGCGGCGGAGGTTTCGGTACAGCGCCTTCATCGCCTCCTCGACCCGCAGTTCAGCGGGTTGCCGTCGCAGCTCGCGGTGGATCCGGGGCCGCAGGCCGGGCTCACGCCGTTGCACAAACGCGCGGCTGGCGAGTTGCACGCGATGCGTCGGCTGGCCGCACCGGCGACGCTGGGCTCGCTCGACACTTCCGCTGGTCAGGAGGATGTGCAAGCGTTTGCCAGCAAGGCCGGGGCCGAACTTGAGACCGTCATCGCCCGGTTCTTCGCCATCACCGCGTGCGAGTTGATCGCCGGACGGCAGGCGCGGTACCTCAGCGAAACCCAGGGGGCGCCGAGGTTGGCCGACACTTACGCCTGGCTCGCGGCAAGGGTCGAGCCGGTGGTGGTCGACCGGTCGCTGGGGCCGGAGATCGACAAGCTGGCCGAGGTCTGTCTCACGAGTCCCGTCGGGCTTGCTGGAGGGCGAGACCGCGAGGCGTAGCCAGTTTGGTCAGCAGCGCGAACAAGCCCTCGCACACCAACGCGAGGATCACGACGGCCACGCCACCGCCGAAGATCTCGCCGTGCCCCTGCTCGCCGAGGGCGAAGCCGTCCACGATGTACCGGCCGAGGCCGCCGCCGTCGTTGACGATCGCGCCGATGGCGACCGTCGCGACCAGTTGCAGGAACGCCACTCGCGCGGCGGCCACGATCACCGGCGACGCCAGCGGCAGTTCCACGCGCAGCATGATCTGCCATTCGCGATACCCGGTGCCGCGCGCCGCGTCCACGACGTCTTGCTCCACCTGCACGACCCCGGCGTAGGTGTTGGTGAACAGCGGCGGCAGCGCCAGCGCGACGAGCGCGAGCAGCAGTGGCCAGAAGTCGGTGTTCGCGCCCCATCGGCTGGCCAGGAACCAGAACAGGATGATCAGCCCGAAGCTCGGGATCGCGCGGCCGATGTTCACCGCGCTGCTGGCCAGGAACTGGCCGCGCCGGTAGTGCCCGAGCCACAGCGCGAACGGGACCGTCAGGACGATCGAGATCACCAGCGCCAGTGCGGAAAACCAGAGATGCTGCACGGTACGGAACGGAATCCCGGCCGGATCGGTCCAGCTCCACCGGTTCGGATCGGCCAGCCATTGGCTCAGCTGCGCGAAAAAGCTCATCGGACGGTCCTCCGCGCCCACGGGGCCAGCGCGCGTTCGCTCAGCCACAGCAGCAGATCGACAAGCACGGCGAGCGCGATCGACAGCACGATGCCGACGATGATCGGGCTCGGGTTCGGGATCGGCGACTGGATGCCGGCGCGGATGAAGTAGCCGAGCCCGCCCTTGCCGAGCAGCGACGTGACGGTGACCAGGCCGATCGTCGTCACCGCGGCGACCCGCAGCCCGGCGATCACCACCGGCAGCGCGAGCGGCAGTTCCACCTGCCACAACAGTCGGCGCGGCGTGAAGCCCAGCCCGACCGCGGCTTCGCGCACCTCGGTCGGCACCTGCTGCACGCCGGTCACGATGTTGCGGATCAGGATCAGCAGCGTGTACGTGGCCAGCGGGATCACCGCGGTGGCGAAGGAGAACCCGAGCAGCGGAACCAGCAGCGCGAACGCGCCCAGGCTCGGGATCACGTAGAGCGCGCCCGCGGTGCCGACCACGAACGGATAGAACCAGCGGTAGCGCAGGCACAGCGTGGCCAGCGCGAGCGAGAGCACGAGGCCGACACCGAGCGCGGTCGCGGTGAGGGCGATGTGCTCGCCGAGCCGCTGCAGAATCGCGTCAGCGTTGCGTTCGACCCACCGCCATTCGAAGAGGGGACGGCTGCTGTCGGCCAGCAGCGGGGTCACGGACGCGTGCACCGCCTGACCTTACCCCGATCGAGCGACAATATTCCGACCCTTGGGATTCCGTGGCGAGGATTCCTAACCAGTGGTTTCTGTCGGGGGTCGCGGTTAGGGTCCATTCCCACTAACGAGTGAACTGAGGAGTGTGGGGACACGTGCGCTGGACCCGGAACATCCGAGTGGCCGCGCTGCTGGCGACGGCCGCGCTCGGCTTGACCGCGTGCGGTGGGGGAAGCGACCAGCCGGCCGCGCCGAGCAAGGGCGGCGCTCCGATCGTCGTCGCCTCGTTCAACTTCACCGACAGCCAGATTTTGGCCGAGATCTACGCGAGCGCGCTGGAGGCCAAGGGCTATCCGGTCACCCGGAAGCTGAATCTCGGCTCGCGGGAGCTGGTCTACCCGTCGCTCAAGTCCGGCGAGCTGCAGTTCTTGCCGGAGTACCAGGGCGCGGCGATCACGACCGGCTTCGGCAAGGAAGCCACCAAGGACGCCAAGGCCGAGCACGAGCAGCTGGAGAAGCTCTTCGCGCCGGAGGGCGTCGGGCTGCTGAACTACGCGGCCGCCGAGGACAAGAACACCTACATCGTGAAGGCCGACCTCGCGAAGTCGAAGGGCATCGCGTCGATCAGCGACTTGAAGAAGCTCGACAAGGTCGTCATGGCCGGTCCGCCCGAATGCGAGAAGCGGCTGCCGTGCTTCAAGGGCTTCAAGGACGTCTACAAGCTGGCCAACGCCACCTTCCAGACCGTGCAGGAGGCCGGGCCTCGCGTGCAGCAGCTCAACTCCGGCGCGGTCACGGTGATCCCGGTCGACTCGGTCAGCCCGCTGGTCGGCGACTCGCAGTACGTCGCGCTCAAGGACGACCTCACCATCGTGCCCACCGAGAACGTGGTGCCCGCGGTGAACAAGAAGGTGCTCGACGAGCGCGGCACGGACTTCGCGAACGTCGTCAACGCGGTCAGCGCGAAGCTCACCACTGACGGCATGCGCGAGCTGAACAAGCGGGTCGACGCGGACGGCGAGCCCGCGGCCGACGTCGCCAAGGACTGGCTGAAGCAGCAGGGCCTGTCCTGACGCTCCCGGGAGTGGCGGCGCCTACCGCCACTCCCGGGGTTTCCGCGCGTATGCGAAGGTGGCTGCGGCGGAAACCGACAAGAGCAGGGGAAATGACATGGGCAAGGTCACGGCCACCGCGGAACGCACGATCGACGCGCCGGTGGAACGCGTGCGTGAGCTGGTCGCGGACTACGCCGAGACCCGGCCGAAGCTGCTCACCGAGCACTACCGCGACTACGAGGTCAGCGAAGGCGGCGTCGGGGCCGGCACGAAGGCCAGCTGGAAGCTGCAGGCCACCTCGAAGCGCGTGCGCGACGTCGCGGCCACGGTGACCGAGCCGTCGCCGGGCACCTTCGTCGAGACCGACGCGAACTCCAGCATGGTCACCACCTGGACCGTCACTCCTTCCGGCGAGCGTTCGCTGGTCCGCATCGAGACCAGCTGGGACGGCGCGGGCGGCGTCGGCGGCTTCTTCGAGAAGACCTTCGCCCCGGCCGGGCTCAAGAAGATCTACGACGGCGTGCTCGGCAAGCTCGCGGAGATCGTGTAGCGCTTGCCACAACACCGGGGACAATCGGAATGCGCGCCCCGGTTGCTCCGTTGGCCGGAGAGGCGGGGCGCGCGCCCCGCTTCAATCCAGCTTGAACGAAACGGAGTTCGACGGTGAACGCACCCACAGCGACTGAGATCCGGCTCGCGGCCCGTCCGCACGGCATGCCGACCATGGACAACTTCGACATCGTCGAGACCGAGGTGCCGAAGCCGGGTCCGGGCCAGATCCTGGTGCGCAACCTGGTGATGAGCGTCGACCCGGCGATGCGCGGCCGGATGAACGACGTGAAGTCCTACTCGCCGCCGTTCGTAGTGGGCGAGGCCATGCAGGGCGGTGCGGTCGGCGAGGTCATCGAGTCCACTGTGGACGATTTCGCGGTCGGCGACCACGTGCTGCACCAGGCGGGCTGGCGCACGCACGCGGTGCTCGACGCCAAGCGAGCGGTCAAAGTGGACGATTCCGTCGCGCCGCTTTCGACCTACCTCGGCGTACTCGGCATGCCGGGTCTCACCGCGTACGCCGGGCTGCTGGTGAGCGCGGAATTCAAGCCCGGCGACACGGTTTTCGTCTCGGGCGCGGCCGGTGCGGTCGGCTCGCTCGTCGGACAGCTGGCGCGGCTCAAGGGTGCCAAGCGCGTCATCGGCAGCGCGGGTTCGGCGGAGAAGGTCCGCCACCTCACCGAGGACCTCGGCTTCGACGCCGCCTTCAACTACAAGGACGGACCGGTCGCCGAGCAACTCGCCGCGGCCGCGCCCGAGGGCATCGACGTCTACTTCGACAACGTCGGCGGCGAGCACCTGGAAGCCGCGATCGCGTCGATGAACCTGCACGGCCGGATCGCCATCTGCGGCATGATCTCGCAGTACAACGCCACCGAGCCGACTCCGGCCCCGCGCAACCTGGTGCAGCTCATCGCGAAGCGGATCACCATGCGCGGCCTGCTCGTGCTGGACCACTGGCACCTGATGCAGGAGTTCGTGGCCGAGGTCGCGCCGCTCGTCGCTTCCGGCGAGATCAAGTACTCGGAGACCTTTGTGGACGGTATCCGCAACGCGCCGGACGCTTTCCTCGGTCTGCTCAGCGGTGCCAACACCGGAAAGATGCTGGTGCGCATCAGTTCCTGACGATCGCCTCGGCCAGCTCGGGCATCGTCGCCGCGGTGTAGGTCGCGGCGGGAAGGCCGGGCAGCGGATGGACTCCGGGACGCGCGAGCAGTGCGGTCCGGAGTCCCGCGGCTTGCGCGCCGGCGATGTCCCAGCCGTGCGCGGCGATCATCACCGCCTGGCCGGGTTCGACGCCGAACGCCCGCAGCACTTGGAGGTACGGCTCCGGCGCGGGCTTGAGCCTGCTGACCTGCTGCGCGGAGAAGATCCGGTCGAATTTCGTTGCCAGGCCAGCGTTTTGCAGCTGTGCTTCGGCGGTCGCGAGCGGTGAATTCGTGAGGGCGACGACCTGGTGCCCGGCCTGGCGCAACCGGTCCAGGCCGGGTACGACGTCCGCGTGCGCGGGCAGGGAACGCAGGCCGTCGCCGACCTTCACCAGCTCGATGTCGGTCAGTTCATGGCCGTGCTGTGCGCACACCGCGACCGCGGCTTCCCCGGCGATCTGCGCGAAATCGCGGTACTGCCCGGTCGCGGTCACCGTGAGCACGGTGTGGATCGCGAGCGTGAACCATTCCTGCCGGGCTCGCGGATCCCCGGTGAATTTGGTGAACAGCGGGTCGAGCACGGTCAGGTCGAGCAGCGTCTCGTTGACGTCGAACACGCACAGCATCGCGCCTCCTGCCGGTGAACCGCTTGCGTACCAGGGTCCTCCGTGGGCTGCGGGCTAGGCAAGCGCGGTGATCAGTTCGGTGAGAACTCCCTGCCAATGGCGGCGCTGCTGCTCCCGTTCGGCGGCATTGGCCAGCCGCTCCTGGTGAATGCGCAGCATCGCCTTGTCCGGGCCGCTGGCACGCACGGCCAGCTGCAACGTCGTCTCGTGCGACCAGCCGGCCGGCTGCCAGGTGAGCCGGATCCGGTCCAGTTCGCGGAAAGAGCGGGTCTCGCCGCGGATTCCGTCGGCGGTCTCGTATCCGACGCCTGGTTCCGAATAGACAGTCACGCCCTCGCCGAGCCAGATCGCGACGCCTTCCGCGGAAGTGATGAAGTCCCAGACGTCCTCGGCGGAACGGCCGATCGTCTTCGACACCCCGATCTGCCAGCCCGCGTCCTTGGTCTGCCCGACGCTCATCGAGTCACCGCCGCGATCGCGCTGACCTCGACGAGCGCGCCCGGTACGGCGAGCCCGGCCACCCGCTGCGCGGTCACCGGGGGCGTCGCGCCCGCCAGCGCCGCGGCGGCGGCCGGATAAGCCTGGGCGAGGTCGACGTCCGCGACCAGCAAGATGTTCAGCATCACCACATCCTGAACGGTCGCGCCCGCGGCGGCCAGTGCCGTTTTCAGGTTGGCCATCACCCGCTCGACCTGCGCGACGACGTCGGTTCCGCCGACGAGCTTGCCATCGGCGTCGACCGCGTTCTGGCCGCCGACGTAGATCGTCGCCGCACCCGGCGGAACTACCGCGACGTGGGTGAAAGCGGGGGACTGGACGAGCCCTTCGGGGCGGAGCAGCTGAGTCATGAGATGAGTATGACCAGATACCCGGTCGGATACTGTCCTAGTTTTGCGCGAGAATCAGGACCATGACCACGACGAGCCGTCGCCTGGAGACGCTGGCGTTGCTGCAGGCGCGTCCGGGCATTTCCGCCACCGACCTCGCGGCCCGGCTCGGCGTCACCGAGCGCACCACCCGGCGCGACATCGCTCAGCTGCGCGAACTCGGCTACCGCATCGACGGAGAGCCGGGCCGGGTCGGCGGCTACCGGCTCGCGCACGGCACCGCGATGCCGCCGTTGCTGCTGGACGCCGACGAGGTTGCCGCGGTCTCGCTCGGCCTGCAGACGGCGGTGGCGGTCGACGGGCTCGAAACCGCGACGGTGACCGCGCTGGCCAAGCTGACTCAGGTCGTGCCGACGCGCTGGCAAACCCGGCTCGCCGCGCTAACGGACGTGGAATCGTTGCCAGGTAAGCCTTTTCGGCATGCAGCACACGACATCCTGGTGCCGCTCGCGCTGGCTTGCCGGGCTCACGAAGCCGTCCGGATCCGGCATCGAGCACTGGACGCTCCGTCGGCGAAACCCGTTGATGTGCAGCCGTATCGGCTCGTCACGGTCCGGCGGCAGTGGTACGTCGTCGCCTGTCCGCGCGGGGCGACGGAATGGAAAGTCTTTGCCGTGGACCGAATCGAGGCGGTCCAGCAACTCGGGACCCGGCTGTCCGCGCCGGAACCACCGTCCACTGTGGTCGATCTCGTCACCGACGCGGGCTGGCGGTATCGCGTCCGGGTCCAGGTGCACACTTCCGCCGACCTGGTCCGGGAACTCGTCGACCCGAGTGTGGCCACCGTGGTCGAGGACGGCGACGAGTGCGAACTGCGGTTCGGCACCGACGATCTCGACTGGGCCGCGCGCTGGCTGGCCTACCTGGACGTGGATTTCGACGTGCTGGAGCCGCCAGCGCTCACCGATCGATTGCACGCCTTCGGTTCCTGGCTGGCCGCTCGCTACGTCACCACTCCGCCGGACTGATCGCCGGGCTTCCCGCGCGGTAAGCCTCGATCACGATCCGGGCGGCCCGCCGGGACTTGGCGACGACCTGCTCGGTCGGGTAGCCGAGCCATTGGTAGACGCCGTTGAGGTAGAAGTCGCCGTAGCCGTACGCCTGGGTGTGGAGCTGCTCCATCAGTTCCAGCGCGGTGACCGGGTCCGGCGCGACCGCGAGACAGCGCAGCAGTGACGCGTCGATCAATTCGCGGCGGGCGTCGTGCAGTTCGACGTATTGCGCGCCGGCCAGCTCGGCGGTGAAGAACACGTGCAGGCCGATCCGGGTCTCGATCAGGAACTTGGTGTGCGCGGCGGAGACCGCGGCCAACGCGGCGCCTTCGTCCGTCTCGGCGGCGGCTGCTTCCTCGGCGAGTTCGCGCAGCTGGCGTGCCGCGGTGGCGGCGACTACGGCCAGCAGCGCCGCGCGGTCCGGGAAATGCCGGTACGGCGCGGCGGCGGAGACCTTCGCCCGCCGGGCGGCTTCGGCGACCGAGAACCCGGCGACCCCGTTTTCCGCGATCAGGTCGAACGCGACGCGCACGAGCTCGGCGCGCAGATTCCGGTGGTGGTACTGCGCCGCCATGTCGTAGGTCACACCCGATCGTGATCGCGCCGTGGAATAAGCCGCCGCCTACGGTAGTCGATGTAAGAGGGTTCTTACATCGACTTTGTCCCAGACCGGACGGGACATCCAGGAGGGCTTCATGACCACGACCACCCCCGCCATCGCCGCCGCGACGCCGGGCGGACCGCTCGCCCCGACGACGATCGAGCGTCGTGACCTGCGGCCGGACGACGTACTCATCGACATCGCCTACGCCGGCATCTGCCACAGCGACCTGCACCAGGTGCACCAGGACTGGGGCACCGCGATCTTCCCGATGGTGCCGGGCCACGAGATCGCCGGCGTGGTCGCCGCGGTCGGCTCGGACGTGACGAAGTACCAGGTCGGCGACCGGGTCGGGGTCGGCTGCATGGTCGATTCCTGCGGCGAATGCGAGTACTGCAAGGACGGCTTCGAGCAGTTCTGCGTCAAGGGCAACATCCAGACCTACAACGGCGTCGGTTTCGACGGCGAGAACACCTACGGCGGATACAGCCGCCAGATCGTCGTGAAGGACGCGTTCGTCTGCCGCATTCCGGAAGGCATCGAACTGGACGTCGCCGCGCCGCTGCTGTGCGCGGGCATCACCACGTACTCGCCGCTGCGCCGCTGGGGCGCGGGACCGGGCAAGAAGGTCGCCGTCGTCGGGCTCGGCGGGCTCGGGCACATGGCGGTCAAGCTGGCCGTCGCGATGGGCGCGGAGGTCACCGTGCTCAGCCAGAGCCTCAAGAAGCAGGAAGACGGACTTCGCCTTGGCGCGAAGGACTACTACGCGACCAGCGACGAGTCGACCTTCGAGACGCTCGCCGGCCGGTTCGACATCATCCTCAACACCGTCTCGGCGAAGCTGCCGGTCGACGCTTACCTCAGCCTGCTGCGGGTCGGCGGCGCGATGGTGAACGTCGGCGCGCCGGGGGAACCGTTGGAGTACAACGTCTTCTCCCTGCTCGGCGGCAACCGCGTGCTGGCCGGTTCGATGATCGGCGGCATCGCGGAAACGCAGGAGATGCTGGACTTCTGCGCCGAGCACGGCGTCGGCGCGGAGATCGAGACGATCAGCGCGGACCAGGTGAACGAGGCCTACGCGCGGGTCGAGAACAGCGACGTGCGGTACCGCTTCGTGATCGACACTTCGACGATCAACGCGTGAGGTCTCGTGGGTGTTGCTGCCGGTTCGCACCGGCAGCAACCACTCACATCACCATGGTTCGGTTGCCGTGCACCAGAACGCGGCCTTCCAGGTGCCAGCGCAGGCCGCGGGCGAGCGTCACCTTCTCGATGTCACGCCCCTTGCGCACTAGGTCCTGCACCGAATCGCCGTGGTCGACCCGGATCACGTCCTGCTCGATGATCGGCCCAGCGTCCAGGTCCGCGGTCACGTAGTGGCAGGTCGCGCCGACGAGCTTCACGCCGCGGGTGTGCGCCTGGTGATACGGCTTCGCGCCGATGAACGACGGCAGGAAGCTGTGGTGGATGTTCAGCGCGCGCCCGGCCCACGCCTCGCACAGTTCCGCGGGCAGCACCTGCATGAACCGCGCCAGCACGATCGCGTGCGGGTCGTGCTCGTCGACCAGCTCGCGGACCTTGGCGAACGCGGCCGCTTTGCCCTCGGGGTCGCCCGCCGGGAACGGCACGTGGTGGAACGGGATCCCGTGCGCGCGGGTGATGTCCGCGAGCGAATCGTGGTTGCCGATCACCGCGGCGATGTCGACCTCCAGCTCACCGGAGGCGACCCGGCCGAGCAGGTCGTAGAGGCAGTGCCCGGCCTTAGACACCAGCACCACCGCACGCGGCCGCTCGCCGGTGTCGCGCACCTGCCAGCTCGACTCTGCCGACAGTTCGCTCGCCACCGCGCCGAACCGCTCGCGCAATCCCGCTGCGTCGAAGGGCAGCGAGTCGGCGCGCACGACCTGGCGAGTAAAGAACCAGCCCGAGTCGGGGTCGGTGTGATACGCCGCCTCGACGATCATTCCGCCGTGGTCGGCGAGGAAGCCCGAAATGCGGGCGATGATGCCGGTGCGGTCGGGGCAGCCGAAGGTGAGCACGTAACGCTGGGGTTCTGACACGCGCCCATTCTCACCGGCCGCTGGTCAGGGCGCTGCGAGGGGCTCCAGAAGGGTGGCGTCGCCGACTTTCCGGGCTTGGTTCGGGCGGCCCCACAACGCGCGGTAGACGTCGTCGGCCGGGCCGGTGAGGGAGAGGTCCGGGACGCCTTCGCCCAGCGTCGGCGGCTGATCGGGGCGCAGGAGAACCGTCCAGGCCCGGGTGTCGGTGCTGACTTGGACGATCCCGGAGCGGCCGCTCGGCTGGGCGCGGCGCGGGGTCAGGAAGGCGAGGAACTCGTCGATGCCGTCCTCGGCGAATTCCGTGCGGTACCGGGTGACCGGCGGCGCGGGCAGCGCGCTTTCCGCGTCGAGCCGATGGATGGCGAACTCGTGCGCGAGCCGCCGCGTCCAGTCGCCGACGGTGACCGGGCCGCCGTGCGGGAACGGCGAGCGCAACGGGGTTTCCGCCGGGAGGCGCAGCGCTTCGCGGACGGCCAGGCGTTCGCCGTCCCAGCGGCCGAGCGTGTCCTCCCAGGTGTTCGCCGGTCTCAGCTCGACTTTCTGGTCAGTGATCGCAGCGACCGTGTACGAGAGCACCGTCGTCAGGTGTGTCACCAGGTCCTGCACTGTCCACTCCGGACAGTTCCGGACCGGTGCCGCCGGACCCGCGGCGAGCGTCGCGGCCTTGATCCGGTCGGCGTGGATGTCGATCGCTTCCAGCAGGCGTGGCGCGTCCATGCAGTGACCGTAGCCTGCGCACCCGCACTCGTCGGCCGAACTCGATGAGCGCGACCAGCAGCAACCCGAGCAGGAACGACAGCAGCAGGCCGTACACCGGGCGATCGGCGAACGCGGCACCTCCGGCGAGCCCGATCAACGCGCTGTACACCGACCACAACGCCGCGCCGATGGCGTCGAGCGGCACGAAGCGGCGCAGCGGATAGCCGAGGCTGCCGTTGGCGAGCGCGCTCGCGACGCGTCCGCCAGGCAGGTAGCGGGCGGCGATGATCAGCAGCGGTGCCTGCCGGCGGACCTGGTCGCGAGCCCATTCGTAGCGGTGCCGTCCGGACGGTCCGCGCTCCAGCCAGGCGACGGCCCGGGGTCCGGCGGCACGGCCGACGGCGTAGCCGAGACAGTCGCCCGCCCACGCACCGGCGGCGGAGACGACGACCAGCAGCGCGAGCCTGCCCAGGTCCGGCCCGATCAGGACCGCGACGGTGACCACGGTCGTTTCGCTCGGCATGAACGGGAGCAGCGCGTCCAGTCCGGCGATCGCGAACACGAGCACCCACAGCCAGGGCGAGCCGAGCGTGCCCCGGATCAGCTCGGTGACGTGTTCCAGCAGTTCCACCCGCTCATCGTCAGCACTCAAGGTCACCACGGGATGACCCAGCGGGGTGCGGGCGGTGAACAGGTGGGTTCAGCGTGGCGCGACGCTCTCCCAGGCCACGGTCAGCTCGCCCAGCCGTCGGCGGTCCGGATTGCCGAAAACCGGCCAGCCGCGGTCGGCGAGCATGGCGACGGTGGTAGTCCAGCGGGCGCGCACACCGAAGGAACGGTGCGGCGCGGCTGCCGCCCAGCATTCGTCCAAAGTGGACATGAGGGCGTGCACGCGTTCGCCGGGAACGTTGCGGTGGATGAGGATCTTCGGCAGCCGTTCGGCCACTGTGGACGGACGGTCGAGGTCGGCGAGGCGCAACGACAGGGTCAGCGTGCGCGGGCCGCCCGCCCCGACCAGGACCCACGTGACCAGCCTGCCGATCTCGTCGCAGGTGCCCTCGACCAGCAGGCCGTCCGGCGGCATCGCGTCGAGCATCAGCTGCCACGCGCCGGGGACCTCGTCCTCGGCGTACTGCCGGAGCACGTTGAACGCGCGCACCAGGACCGGCCGCGTCCCGGCCAGCTCGAAGCCGCCGCGGCGGAAGTCGAGCCGGGGCGGATCGGCGGCGGGCTGGGCGGCGGCGACGCGTTCTGGGTCGAGTTCGAGCCCGAGCACCCGGACGTCCGGCCGTACGCGCGCCAGCCAGCGGGCCAGCTCGACCGTCGTGACCGGCGACGCTCCGTAGCCGAGATCGACGACAAGGGGACTTTCGCCCCGCCGCAGCAGCCGGGTGACGGCCGGATCGCTCGCGAGCCAGCGGTCGACCCGGCGCAACCGGTTGGGATTGGTGGTGCCCCTGGTCGGGGCTCCCACCGGAGTCAGGCGCGCTCGGCCAGCCACTGCGCGGTGAACTCGTCCTCGCTCCGCAGCAGGTTGACCACCTGCTCGGAGACGAACTCTTCGATCCGGCCGCCGAAGAGGGGAATCCGCACGACTACCTCGCCGGTCAGGCGGAGGAGGACTTTGCCGTCCTTGTCGGTGAGGTAGGTCGAGGCGCCGATTTCGCCTGGTACGCCGCCGACGCCGACGTCGGAGCGGCCGGTGTATTCGGTGCCGGAGCGGGTCCAGGTCTGGGTGCGGTTGACGATGATGTCGCCCTTGTGGAGGGCGCGGACGGCTTGGGGGAGTTTGGCGGCTTTGATGCTGTGTTGGAGTTCGTAGCGGACGGAGTCCGGGGAGGCGGTGTAGGTGAGGAGTTTGGCGTCGTCGCCGCCTAAGGCGGTTAGGCGGGCGCGGAGTGCTTCCTCTCCGGCCACTGCGGCGAAGACGTCCGCCAGTGAGCCGGTGAACTCGCCTCGGTGGTCGATCCGGGATCCCATGAAACGGACAGTACCGGGTGGGTGGGGTGGGGGGTCGGCTCGTCGCCCTGGGGGGGCGACATTGCGCCGGGGGTGGTTGCGTGGGGCACCCCGAAGGTTGATTGTGCTGACGGTTCGGGGGTGCTTGTCAAGGCGGGAAAGATGCCTTGACAAGCACCCCCGAACCGCAGGGAGGCTTCGTATCGGGGTGCGGGGGAGGGCTGGGCGCCTGGGGATGTTGGGTGTGTCTGCGGCGGTTGGGTGGGGCTAGTGCTCCGATGAGCGCGCTTCGCGTGCAAGAGGTTTTCTCGGTAGTCGTCGCGCGTGGTTGCGCGGTGGGGGCGGGGAGCGTCGTCGGGGCTTGTTGCGGGTGGCGTGGTTGAGATGTCCGTGAGGGCCGCCTTGGGGGAATCAGAGGCTGTGAAGGTTCCCTCGCGGAAATAGGCGGGCGTTAGGCCAGTGCGGCGTCCAGGGTGATGGTGGTGCCGGAGAGGGCCTTTGAAACTGGGCAGGTTTTTTCTGCGGTTTCGGCCAGTTCGGCGAATTGGTCTTCGGTCACGCCGTCCAGTTTCGCGCGCAAGGTGATGGCGATGCCGCTGATTTCGAAGCCGCCGCCGTTGGCTGGGCCCAGGGTTACTTCGGCGGAGACGTCGATGTATTCGGCTTCCAGGCGGTGGGATTCCAGTACGCCGGACAAGTTCATCGCCAGGCAGCTCGAGTGGGCGGCGGCGATGAGTTCTTCGGGGCTGGTCCGGCCGTCCGGATCGCCGGCGCGGGTGGGGAAGGACACCTCGTAGGTGCCCAGGTTCGACGAGTCGAACGTGACCGCGCCCTTGCCTTTCTGCAGTCCGCCGGTCCAGTGGGTGGTCGCGTCGCGGCTGGGCATCGGGGTGTCTCCTTCATGAGAGCGGGAACACTGTCTGCCCATGAAGGTAGTGCGCAATTACATTGCGTGCAAGGTAAATCGCGAAAAGGAGTGGCGCGGTGCGGCAGACTGCGAGCTGTGACCGATGCTCCTGAACGTCCTGACCCGCCGATGGCGGGGGACGAGCGCACCCAGCTCACCGGCTTTCTCGACTTCCTTCGGGCCAGTGTCGTGTGGAAATGCTCCGGGCTCACCGACGAGCAGGCCCGCCGCACGCACGTGCCCAGCGAATTGACCACGATCGCCGGGCTGTTGTGTCATCTCACGCTCGTCGAGAATTACTGGTTCCGCGTCGTGCTCGACGGGCAGCCGGACGAGTGGGCGGATCGGCTCGAGATCGATCGCGACGCTGAGTTCCGGGTCGCGTTGGAGCTGCCGATGACGCGGTTGATCGCCGACTACGAGGCCGAGGCCGAGAAGTGCCGGGAGGTCGTGGCGGCTCGGGGGTTCGACGACACGGTGCTGTTCAAGGGGGACAAACCGCTCACGGTGCGGTGGGTCGTCGCGCACATGATCGAGGAAACCGCGCGTCATCTCGGGCATCTGGATCTGCTGCGCGAGCTGACCGACGGGCTCACCGGGGAGTGAGCCTCGGTCGCGCGCGGCCTCGAAGTGCCGCGCGCGACCGTGGCGTGGGTTAACGGGCGAGCGGGCTCATCGGGGCGTGAGTTTTTTGGGCGGCAGCGGGAAGAAACCGCTGGTGCGGGCGATGTAGTCGGCGTAGCCGGGGCGGGTCTGCCGCATGCCTTTCTCCAGCATCGGTTTGCCGGTGCCGCGGGCGAGGGTGAACGTCATGGCGATCGGGGACAGGATCGTCGCGGCGCCGGGCCACGTCGAGCAGGCCAGCAGGTACAGGCCCCACCAGACGCAGGCGTCGCCGAAGTAGTTCGGGTGGCGGGTGTAGCGCCACAGGCCGGTGTCGAGGACTTCGCCTTGGCTGGCCGGATCCGCGCGGAAGCGGCGGAGTTGTTCGTCGCCGACGGTTTCGAAGGCGAAGCCGACCAGCCAGACCGCCACGCCCAGCCAGGCGGTGATCCCGAAACCCGTACCGGACATGGCGAATTGCACCGGCAGCGAGACGAACCACAGAACCACCGCCTGCATCAGATAGGTTCGCACGAAGATCCGGACGCCGGGGTTCGCGCCGGCGCGTTCGACGATCTGCTGGTAGCGCGGGTCCTCCGGCTTGCTTCGGTTGCGCAGGTGCAGGTGGACGGCCAGGCGCACGCCCCAGATGACGGTGAGTGCGGCGGTCGTCAGGCGCAGGGCTGGCGGGGCGGTGCCGAAGGGGAACGAGACCACCGCGACGAGGGCGAAACCCAGGCCCCAGAAGGTGTCGATGGTGTCGTAGCGGCCACGCAGGCGGGCGATGCCGAAGGTCAGGGTCACCGCGGCGAGGGTGACTCCGGCGGTGAGGGCGAGCAGCGCGATCATGCCCACTCCCTCGTCCACGGCATTTCGGAGCGGCCCCGGGAATCGGGACGCACGGCGAGGATCTGGTCTACGCCCATCCGGTTTTCTTCGAAGGCGAGCGCGCCGCCCACCAGGTAAAGCCGCCAGACTCGGGCGCCTGCCTCGCCGATCAGGGCGACGGCTTCGTCCCAGTGCTGTTCCAGGGTGTCTGCCCAGGCGCGCACGGTCGGGACGTAGTGCTCGCGCAGCGCGTGCACGTCGCGGATTTCGAAGCCCGCGGTTTCGAGGTGGCCGAGGGTGCGGCTCAGCGGGCGCATGGTCATGTCGGGGGCTATGTAGCGCTCGATGAACGCGCCGCCGCCCGGCGCGACCGCCCCGCGCGACATTTGCTGCAGCAGCAGGCGTCCAGTGGGCCTGAGCATGCGGTACAGCGTGGCGGTGTAGGCCGGGTAGTTGACTTCGCCGACGTGCTCGCCCATTTCGATCGAGGCTACGGCGTCGAAGGAAACTCCGACGAGCTCTCGGTAGTCCTGCTGGCGGACCTCGACGCGGTCGTCCAGATCGTGCTGCGCCAGCCGGGTCTTGACGTGCTGCACCTGCTCGGCGGAGATCGTGACGCCGACGGCCTCGACGCCGTAGTGCTTCGCCGCGTGCACGAGCAGGGAACCCCAGCCGCAGCCGACGTCGAGCAGGCGCATGCCCGGGCGCAGGCCGAGCTTCCGGCAGATCAGGTCCAGTTTGTCGTGCTGGGCGCGGGCGAGATCGGCGGAGTCGGACCAGTAGCCCGAGGAATACGCCATCGAGTCGTCCATCAGCAGCTGGTAGAAGGCGTTCGACAGGTCGTAGTGGTGCGAGATCGCCGACCGGTCCCGGCCGAGGGTGTGCAGCTTCCCGCGGAGCCGGGCTTCCTCGGCGGGCGGTTTCGGCGGCAGGCCGAAGACGCCGAGCCGGGCGGCCAGGCGGACTGCCTCGCCGAAGTCTCGCGCGGACAGCTGCGGCCGGTACGCCCACGCCCGGCGGAAGGCCTCGGTGAGATCGCCCTCGACGTCCAGGTCGCCGGACACGTACGCCCGCGCCAAGCCCAGCTCGCCAGGCGAATACAGGAGCCAGCGCAGCGCGCGGCGGTTGTTCAGGACTACGGTCGGCCCGGCCGGCCCGGCCCGGCGTCCGTCCCAGGTGCGGACGGCCACCGGAAGCGGGCCGCCGAGGATGCGTTCGGCGAAGCCGGCGATGCGGTCAGCTGCGGATTTCGGCATACGAGGACTTCGGAGCCGAGATTCGCGCGGATTGGCGCCAATCCGGCCGGGCCGCCGCGCCGAATGCCCTCCGTGCACCACACCACGGGACAACGCATCGCTGTCATCGGCAGCGGGGTCGCCGGCCTCACCGCCGCGTACCTGCTGCAGCGCCGCTACGAGGTTCTGCTGTTCGAGGCCGACGACCGGCTCGGCGGCCACGCCCACACCCACGACGTGCCGAGCGCGCACGGCGGGACGGTCGCCGTCGATTCCGGGTTCCTCGTCCACAACGAGCGCACCTACCCGACGCTGTTGCGCCTGTTCGGCGAACTCGGCGTCCGCACCCGCGACACCGAGATGTCGATGAGCATCCGCTGCGACGGCTGCGGCCTGCAGTACGCCGGGGCGAAAGGCGCGCGCGGGCTGTTCGCGCAGCGGAGGAACGCCGCCTCCACGCGCTACCTGCTCATGCTCGCCGAGGTGAAGCGGTTCCACCGGCACGCCGCACGGCTCCTGGATCGCGCCGACGCCGGCGACGTCCCGCTCGGCGCGTTCCTGGCGATCGGCGGGTATTCGCGGTATTTCGTCGATCATTTCGTGCTGCCGCTCGTGTCCACCGTGTGGTCGGCCGACCGGACGGACACCATGCAGTATCCGGCGCGGTATCTCTTCGAGTTCCTGCGCAATCACGGAATGCTCACCGTGCGGAATTCGCCGACCTGGCGGACGGTCGTCGGCGGTTCGCGCGAGTACGTCGAACGCGCGGCCAAACAACTGACCGCCGTGCATCTGTCCACTCCGGTTCGCGCGGTGCAGCGGACCGCGCGCGGCGTGGAGGTGCGCGACGACGCCGACACCGCGCATCGGGTCGACCGGGTCGTGGTCGCGACGCATGCGGACCAAGCGTTGCGTTTGCTGACGAATCCCACTGCGGCGGAACAGGAACTGCTCGGTGCCTTCCGCTACTCGCGCAACGAAGCCTGGCTGCACACCGATCCCGCCGTGCTGCCGACGGCGCCCGCTGCCCGGGCTTCCTGGAATTACCGGACGCCCGGCTGCGGCGCGGAGATGCGCGCCGTCCAAGTCACTTACGACCTGAATCGCCTGATGGGGCTCAACGAAGCGACGACATATGCCGTCACGCTCAATCCCGGCGCCGACCTCGATTCGGATGTCGTGGTCGCGAAAATGTCGTACGAGCATCCGATCTACACGCCGGAATCCGTCGCCGCGCAGAGACGTCTCGCGGAATTGAACGACGGCGTCCTCGCCTACGCCGGTGCTTATCAAGGCTGGGGATTCCACGAAGACGGCTGCTCCTCCGGCGTCCGCGCCGCAGCCAGTTTCGGGGTGGCCTGGTGACCGCTCTCTACGACGCCACCGTCGCGCACGTCCGCCGCGCCGATCCGCCTTATTCGTTCGCGCACCGGATGTATCTGTGGCGGACCGACCTCGACGATCTGCCCAGGCTGCCGTGGTGGCTCCGGCCGTTCGCCCGCTTCGACGGCCGCGACCATTTCAGCCGCGACGAACCCGGCGACATCCGGTCCAAACTGGACGCTTGGCTCGCGCACCGCGGAGTGGACTTGCGCGGCGGGCCGGTGACGATGCTCGCGTCGGCGCGCGTTCTCGGGTACGTCTTCAACCCGATCACGGTCTACTGGTGCCACACGCCGGACGGCGCGCTCGCCTGCGTGGTCGCCGAGGTGCACAACACCTACGGCGGCCGCCACGCCTATCTGCTCCAGCCGGGCGAAAACCTGCGGGCGGAGAAGGAGTTCTACGTGTCGCCGTTCCAGGAGATGGCGGGGGAGTACCGGATGCACCTGCCGCGCCCGGACGCGCTGCTGGCGTTGACCGTCGTCCTGCATCAGGACGGCGACGCCGCGCTGACCGCTACGCTGCGAGGAGTCCGCCGTCCGGTCGGGATCCGCACGCTCGCGCGCTTCCTGCTGGGCCGGCCGCTGCAACCGCAGCGTGTCGCCGCGCTGATCCGCCGCCACGGGCTCGCGCTGTGGCGGCGCAAGGCCCCGCTTGTCGCCCGGACCGGACAGAACACGGCAGGAGCCCTCCATGGATGAGAGCGCACGGGACGAGAACACCCGCCCGGCCGACCGGCTTTCGGCGGTGCCGCAGACGAGCGCCGAAGACCTGATGGCGCTGGTCGCCAAGGGAGACGAACGCGCCTTCGAACGGCTCTACGATCAGCTGGCCGGTCCCGTTTACGGGCTCGTCCGCCGCATCGTGCGGGACCCCGCGCAGTCCGAGGAAGTCGCGCAGGAGGTGCTCGTGGAGCTGTGGAAGACCGCGACGCGCTACTCGCCGGCCAAGGGCAGCGTCCTGAACTGGGCGATGACGCTCGCGCACCGCCGGGCGGTCGACCGGGTCCGGTCCGCGCGGGCGAGCACCGAACGCGAACGGAAAGCGACCTTCGAGGCCGCGCGCGGGCGGCCGTTCGACGAGGTCGCCGAATCCGTCGCGACCCGGCTGGAACGCTCGCAGGTGCGCCGCTGCCTGAAAACGCTGACCGAACTGCAGCGGGAATCCGTACTCCTGGCCTACTACCAGGGCTACACCTATCGCGAGGTCGCCGACGTGCTGGACACGCCGCAGGGGACGGTCAAGACCAGACTGCGCGACGGGCTGATCCGGTTGCGCGACTGCTTGGGGGTGACGGCGTGAGCAGTCCCGAGATGCACACGTTGGCCGGCGCGTACGCGCTCGACGCGCTGTCGGAGGTCGAGCGGGCCCAGTTCCGCCGCCATCTCGAACAGTGCGACTCCTGCGCGCAGGAAGTGCGGGAACTGAGCGAGACCGCGGCCCGGCTCGGCGCGGCGATGGACGAACAGCCGCCGTCCGGGCTCAAGGACCGGGTGCTGGCGGAAATGCGCACCACACGCCAGCTTCCGCCGCGAACCGGTGCCACGGAACCGCGCGTGCGCGGCCCGCGGCGCTGGCCGATGCTGATCGCCGCCGCGGCCGCGGTCGTCGGACTCGCCTTGGCGGGCGTGTTCGGCGGGATCGCGCTGCACACCAGCAGCCAGCTCACCAGCGCACAGTCCGAATTGGACGCCGCGCGCGAGCGGTACCAGCCGGTGGCCGAATTGCTCGCCGCGCCGGACAGCCAGACGTCGCACGTCGCGTCGCCGCGCGGAGGCGGCGGGACGGTCGTGGTTTCGCGGAAGCTGGACCGCGTGATGTTCATGCAGTCGGGGCTGCCGCCGGTTCCGTCCGGGCAGGTCTACGAGGCCTGGCTGATGGGCCCGGATCTCGCGCCGCGCCCGGCTGGGCTGCTGCCGGGCGGACCGTCGGGTTCGCTGGTGGTGGCGGACGGCCTGGCCGGCGCGCAGCAATTCGCGGTGAGCGTGGAGCAGGCGGGCGGGTCGCCGTCGGGGAAGCCGTCGAGCGACGTCGTGCTCGTCGCCTCGGTGCCCGCGTAGCCGGTTCCGCGGACCGCTGGGCCTGCGCGGGGAAGCCGCCGCGGCGGGTGCTCTCGCTCTCGCATAGCAGACCCGCCGCCAGGCCCGGCGGCGGGTTCCGCCCTTGCGCGCGGCTTCGCGTTGTGGCAAAACACCTTTGCCGCTCACGGCGTGGCTACTGGATTAGAGCTCGCGCGGCGCCTACCGTCCTGCCTTGACGCCGGTGGTTGACATAACTCTCACTCTCGGGTTGAGGTTGAGGGTTTCCGGCCCCGGCGGGCGGCATGTGCACATCACGATCAGGAAGGCGGACCCGATGACGCCCCCGCACAACTACCTTGCGGTGATCAAGGTCGTCGGCATCGGCGGCGGCGGCGTGAACGCCGTGAACCGGATGATCGAGGTCGGCCTCAAGGGTGTCGAGTTCATCGCGGTGAACACCGACGCGCAGGCACTGCTCATGTCCGACGCCGACGTCAAGCTCGACATCGGCCGGGAACTGACCCGCGGCCTCGGCGCCGGCGCCGCCCCCGAAGTGGGGCAGAAGGCGGCCGAGGACCACCGCGAGGAGATCGAAGAGGTCATCAAGGGCGCCGACATGGTGTTCGTGACCGCGGGCGAGGGCGGCGGCACCGGCACCGGCGGCGCGCCGGTCGTCGCGCAGATCGCCCGCAAGCTCGGCGCGCTCACGATCGGCGTGGTGACCCGGCCGTTCACCTTCGAGGGCAAACGCCGCGGCAAGCAGGCCGAAGAAGGCATCCAGCAGCTGCGCAACGAATGC
The DNA here is from genome assembly GCF_055583325.1 of Amycolatopsis sp. NPDC104775. NCBI lineage: Bacteria > Bacillati > Actinomycetota > Actinomycetes > Pseudonocardiales > Pseudonocardiaceae > Amycolatopsis > Amycolatopsis sp. NPDC104775. Next base: position 711,484 of record NZ_JBVJOE010000003.1, on the reverse strand, counting down.
GACACGCTGATCGTGATCCCGAACGACCGGCTGCTGCAGCTCGGCGACATCGGCGTGTCCCTGATGGACGCGTTCCGCTCCGCCGACGAGGTGCTGCTGTCCGGTGTCCAGGGCATCACCGACCTGATCACCACGCCCGGCCTGATCAACCTGGACTTCGCCGACGTCAAGAGCGTCATGTCCGGCGCGGGCTCCGCGCTGATGGGCATCGGCTCGGCGCGCGGCGAGGGACGGGCGATCCAGGCCGCGGAGAAGGCGATCAACTCGCCGCTGCTGGAAGCGTCGATGGACGGGGCGCACGGCGCGCTGCTGTCCATCGCGGGCGGCTCGGACCTCGGGCTGTTCGAGATCAACGAGGCGGCGTCGCTCGTGCAGGAATCGGCGCACCCGGACGCGAACATCATCTTCGGGACGATCATCGACGACTCCCTCGGCGACGAGGTCCGCGTCACGGTGATCGCGGCCGGGTTCGACGCCGGCGCGCCCACCCACAAGAAGCTCGACCCGCCCGCGTTCGGCGGAAAGCAGGGCAACGGCACCGCGTCCGCCTCGGCGGGCCAGGTCGGCGGCTCGGCTTCGCAGACCTCGCCGCCGAGCGGGGCCACCCCGGTGCCGCCCGCGAGCAGCTCCGGCTACCCGGTCGCCCCGCCGCGGACCCCGGCCTCGGGCCTGCCGCAGCCGGGCGCCGGCACCCCGCCGGGCGGCCTTCCGCAGCCGGGCGGCGGCTCGCGCGGGTATTCGCCGATCGGCTCGGGCTCGGCGACCGGCGGCCTGCCGAGCCGCCCGACGACGGTCCACGACGACCCGACCGACGACGACGTGGACGTGCCGCCCTTCATGCGGCGGTAAGCACGGTTTCGCGACAACGGCCGTCCCGGTTCTTCCGGGGCGGCCGTTGCCGTCTCGGGGGGGGGGGGGGGGGGGGGGGGGGGGGGGGGGGGGGGGGGAGAAGAAAGACGAGGGGGTGGGAAGGGGGGAGGGGGGGGGGAAGGGAAGGGGGGGAGAGAGAGGA
>NZ_JBVJOE010000003.1:655672-710462 GCF_055583325.1 Amycolatopsis sp. NPDC104775 | reverse complement strand
TCGCGTCTTTTTTTTTTTTTTTTTTTTCTTCTTTTCTCCTCCTTTCCCTTCCCCCCCCCCCCCCCCCCCCCCCCCCCCCCCCCCCCCCCCCCCCCCCCCGCCGCGGTTTTGGCAGGATGGCGGGGTGCGAGTACGACGAGTGGTCACGACCAGGGCGGGCGGGGCTTCCCGGCCGCCGTACGAGAGTTTCAACCTCGGCGACCACGTCGGCGACGACGCGGGCGACGTCTACGCCAACCGCAAGCGGCTGGCGTCCGAACTCGGGCTCGCCGAGGACCGGCTGGCCTGGATGGAGCAGGTGCACGGCCGCACCGCGACCATCGTCGACGGCACCGAGACCTCCGCCGCCGAGGCCACCGACGCGCTGGTGACCGACCGCCCGGGCCTCGCGCTCGTGGTGCTGGTCGCCGACTGCGTTCCGGTGCTCATGGCGGATCCGGAAGCGGGCGTCGTGGCCGCGGTGCACGCGGGCCGGGTCGGGGCGCGCGTCGGCGTGGTGCCCGCCGCGCTGGAAGCGATGCGGGAACTCGGCGCCGAACCGGGCCGGGTCGAGGCGCTGCTGGGCCCGGCAATCTGCGGCGACTGCTACGAGGTCCCGGCCGCGATGGCCGCGGACGTCGAGAAGCACGTGCCCGGCAGCGCCTGCAAAACCCGCAAGGGCACCGCTGGCCTGGACCTGCGCGCCGGGCTCTGGCGGCAGCTGGCCGACCTGGGCGTCGGGCGGGTCGGCGCGGATCCGCGGTGCACGGCGGAGGACAAGACGCTGTTCAGCTACCGCCGCGACGGCACCACCGGCCGGATCGCCGGCATCACCTGGCTGGAAGAGGAGACGGCGTGACCGAGGACCCGGCAGAGAAGCGGCGGGCGGAGCTGGCGGACTCGCTGGCCGCGGTCGAGGAACGCATCGCGAACGCCTGCGCGGCCGCCGGCCGTTCCCGCGACGAGGTGCGGCTGCTGGGCGTCACCAAGACTTTCCCGGCGGCCGACGCCGCCCTGCTGACCGACCTCGGTCTGCGGAACCTCGCCGAGAACCGCGACCAGGAAGCCGGACCGAAGGCGGCCGAGGTCGCGCAGCTGCGCCCGGACGCCGCGCCGCGCTGGCACATGGTCGGGCGGCTGCAGCGCAACAAGGCGCGTTCGGTCGTGCGCTGGGCGGCCGAGGTCCAGTCGGTCGATTCGGCGCGGCTCGCCGACGCGCTCGCCCGTGCGGTCGCCGCCGCGCAAGAGGCCGGGGAACGGAGCGGGCCGCTCGACGTCCTGGTCCAGGTGAGCCTCGACGGCGACGTCGCGCGCGGCGGGATCCCGCTGGCCGACGTCGACGCCCTCGCCGACCGCATCGCCCACACGGGGGAGCTGCGGTTGCGAGGCGTGATGGCCGTGGCCCCGTTGGGGGAGGACCCGGGCGCCGCATTTGCCCGCCTGGCCCACGCGTCGGAAAGAGTTCGCGCCCGGTATCCGGAAGCGGCTGACGTGTCCGCCGGAATGAGCCATGATCTGGACCAGGCGATCCGGCACGGCTCGACGTGTGTGCGTGTCGGAACCGCGTTGCTCGGCGGGCGCGGTTTAGCCTCGCCGTAGGGAGTCCGCCCGGTGGTCACGTTTCGTGTCCGGCCGGGCGGGGCACAAGGGGTGCGGGAGCGGCAAGGGCTAGGGAGAGGCATGAGCGCGCTGCAGAAGCTGAAGGCCTACTTCGGGATGGTGCCCGCGGACGAAGACGGCTACGACGACGGGTACGACGAATACGACGACGGCTACGACCAGCCGCCGGCGCGGTCCCGGGCCCGCTACCGCGACGTGGAAGACAGCTACGACGAACCGGCCGCGCGCGTGCGGTCGCGGTCGCTGGCGGCCGAACCGGCGACGCACGGCGCGCTCGCCGTGGACCGCCAGCCGGAGCCGGTCGCCCGGCTGCGCCCGGTGGCCGAACCGGTCGCCGCGCCGGCCAGGGACCCGCTCAGCCGGATCACCACCCTGCACCCGACGAGCTACATCGAGGCGCGGGCGATCGGCGAGCACTACCGCGAGGGCATCCCGGTGATCATCAACCTCACCGAGATGGAGAACGCGGACGCCAAGCGGATCGTGGACTTCGCGGCGGGACTGGCGTTCGCCGTGCGGGGGTCGATGGACAAGGTCACCAACAAGGTGTTCCTTCTCTCACCGCCGGACGTCGACGTGACCGCCGAGGACCGCAGGCGGATCGCCGAGGGCGGATTGTTCCTGCGCGGATGATCGGGGACGGACCGCTGGGCGCAGCCAGACGTGATTTTGTCGACTATGCGGCCTTCGGAGCGGCTGGTCGCGCCCAATCCGGCTGTCCCCCGCTAGAGTGGTCGCCGTGAATGCTGTGTGGCTCGCGATCTGGTACGTGCTGTTTGCCTTCTGGCTGCTGCTCACGGCCCGGATCGTGGTCGAGCTCGTGCGGACCTTCGCACGGGAATGGCGTCCCGCCGGAGGGGTTGCGGTGACGCTCGAGACCATCTACACAGTGACCGACCCGCCGGTGCGGTTGTTCCGCAGGATCATTCCGATGGTCCGGATCGGCGGCGTAGGACTGGACTTGTCGATTATGGTGCTGCTGTTGGTTGTGTTCTTCGCGATGCAACTGACACCCAGGTGATCGGGGAAAACCCGGGTGTGTCCTGCAGGCCATGGAGTGCGTGAGGTGATCTGATGTCGTTGACCCCCGCTGACGTGCATAACGTCGCGTTCAGCAAGCCGCCCATCGGCAAGAGGGGCTACAACGAGGACGAGGTGGACGCGTTCCTCGACCTGGTGGAGACCGAGCTTGCCCGGTTGATCGAGGACAACAACGAGCTGCGCCAGCAGGTCGAGCAGCTCGACGCCGAGCTCGAGTCGACCCGCTCGGAGCTCGAGAACGCGAAGGTCGCCGGCCCGCCGCCGGGCCGCGACCCCGAGCCGTCGCGGCGGCTCGCCCCGGTTCCGCCCGCTCCGTCGGCGATGGAGCAGACCCAGGCGCACTCGATGGTCCCCGACAGCGCCGAGCCGAACGTGCAGGCCGCCAAGGTCCTCGGGCTGGCGCAGGAAATGGCCGACCGGCTCACCGCCGAGGCGAAGACCGAGTCCGACGGGATGCTGGCGGAGGCGCGGACCAAGTCCGAGCAGCTGCTCTCCGACGCCCGGGCGAAGTCCGACTCGATGGTGAACGAGGCGCGCACCCGCGCCGAGACGATGCTGAACGACGCGCGCACGCGCGCCGAGACGCTGGAGCGCCAGGCGCGCGACAAGGCGACCACCATGGAACGCGAGTCGCAGCGCAAGTACACCGAGACGATGAACAACCTGAACGCTGAGAAGGGCGCTCTGGGCAAGAAGATCGAAGAACTCCGCACGATCGAGCGCGAATACCGCACCCGGCTGCGCGGATTCCTCGAGTCCCAGCTGCGCGAGCTCGACGACCGCGGCTCCGCGGCCCCGGCGTCGGCCTCCTCCGGGTCGAGCCAGTCCTCGACCGGCAGCAGCGGCCAGGGCTACTCGTTCGGCCCGCGCGCCGAGGCCGGCTGACCCACCGCCGTACGCGACCCCGCCGGACGACCTTCCGACCCGGCGGGGTTTCGGCGTGCCCGGACCCGGTCCCGCCACGGTGGGGAGCGGGCGGGGTACGCGGCGTGGGCGGGTCGCCTCGGGAAACCGGGCGGCCCGTGTTGTAATTCAGCGTGCTCTACATCGTCCTCGTTCTGGTGCTGGCGGCTCTCGGGCTGCTCGTCACGGCGCTCATCACGGGCAGCTCGCTGTGGGCCTGGGTTTCCATCGGCTTGTCCGTGCTCGCCGGGCTCCTGCTGCTCGTCGACTGGCTGCGGCGGCGCAAGCGCTCGGACGCCGAGGGGGACGAGGATCCGGCGGAGGCCGAGGATTCCGCGGACTCAGAGGACTCGCCGGAGCAGAAGGACTCGGCGGCACCGGCCGAAGCGGACGCCGAGCAGACCGCGCTGCTTCCCGCTGCGGGTGAGCTGGGCGATCCGGCGGACGTGCCGGAGCCGGAAGCCGGGGAGCCAGCTACCGAAAGCGCGCCGAAATCCGAGGCGAAAGCCGTGCGCGACACGCCGCCCGGGGTGGAGGAGACCGCGCCGGAGGACCTCGAGCTGGTCAAGGACCTCGAGGACGAGGTCGTGGTCGTCGACGAATACCCGCGCTACCACCTGGTGGACTGCGGCTGGCTGTCCGGCCGCGACACGATCCCGATCGGCGTCGGCGAGGCCCGGCAGCTCGGTTTCACGCCGTGCGCGCGGTGCGGTCCGGACGCGGTGCTGGCCGCGGCGCATCGCTGACGCCGAGCACCTCTTCGAGCACTTTCGCGCCGCTTTCGGTGAGGTGCACGGCGCGATGCGCCTTCGCGCGTGATCGAAGCCATCCCGCGTCCAGGAACCGTCGCGTCACCGCCGCGCCCAGCGCTCCGGCCAAGTGGTGGCGCTGTTCCGTCCAATCCAGACAGAACCGCAGCAGCGGACGGCGGCGTTTCGCGGCTGCCTCGACATCCACGCCTAACGCGTCGAACACCTCGTCGGCGGCGGGCCCCAGCACGTACGGATGTTCTTGCAGCTGCGACGAAATCCGGTCCCCGGGCCGCCGCTGAGTCGTCGGGTCACCGTCCACAGTGGCCAGTGCGCCGCGGTCGAGCAGTGCTGCCGTGACAGTCACGCCGAGCCGTCCGGCGATGTGGTCGTAGCACAATCTCGCGGTGCGCAAGGCTTCCGCGCGCGTCCCTTCCCGCAGCGAGCGGACCGGTCGGGCGGGGGAGTGCTGGGCGAGCGCTTCCAGCAGCTCCGGAGCCGCGCCGGCGAGGCGGTAAAACCGGTGCCTGCCGGATTTTTCCGCGGTCACCAAGCCCGCGGCCAGCAGTTTCGACAGATGCGCGCTGACGCCTTGCGCGGTGAGACCCGCTTCACCGGCCAGTACGGACGCGGCGAGCGAACGGCCGTCGGCGAGGGCCATCAGCACGCGGACCCGCGCCGGATCGGCGAACAGCGCGGCGGTGCGCGCGATGTCGGCGTCTCCTTCCATGCCTCCAGCATGCCCCGAGGACACTTCCACCGCGACGGAAGCGTTCCGGGTGTCTGCTGGATTCATGCGCACCGCGATCCTGTTCACCATGTGCGCCGGGATGTTCCTGGTGCAGCTCGACGTCACCGTCGTCAACGTCGCCCTTCCCACCCTCGGCAGCGAACTGCACGCGGACGTCCCGCAGTTGCAGTGGGTCGTGGTCGGGTACTCGGTAGTGCTCGCTGCCTTGCTGCTGACCGGGGGAGCGCTCGGCGACGTCCTCGGGCACCGCGGCGTAGTGCTGACCGGACTGGCCGTTTTCGGGGCCGCGTCGGCGGCGTGCGGGCTGGCGCAGTCCGCGGGCTGGCTCGTCGCGGCCCGTGCGGTGCAGGGCGTCGGGGCGGCGTTGTTGCTGCCGGGGACGATGGCGGTCATCACCGGAACCTTCCCCGGGCGTGCCGAACGCGCTCGCGCGCTGGGGATCTGGGCGGGGATTTCGGCGCTCGCCCTGCCTGCCGGGCCGTTGCTGGGCGGGATTCTCGTGCAGGCGGCCGGGTGGCGGCCGGTGTTCTGGCTGAACGTCCCGATCGTCGCCGCCGCGGCCGTCGCCACTCGCCGGCTGGTGCCGCCGGACGTCCGGAAACCGGGCCGCGTGGACGTTCCCGGGGCGGCGACCGCGGCGTTGGCGCTCGGGTCCGGGGTGTACGCGGTGATCGCGAAGACGCCGTGGGTCGGGGTGCTCTCGTTGGCGGCCGCGGTGGCGTTTGTGGTGGTGGAGCAGCGTTCTTCCCGGCCGATGCTGCCGTTGCCGCTGCTGCGGTCCCGGCAGACGGCGGGCGCGAACCTGGTGTCCGGGGCGATGAACTTCGTCGGCCTCGGCTCGGTGCTGGTGTTCACGCTGTATCTGCAGGACATCCTCGGCGCGGGCCCGATCGCCGCCGGGGCCGCGATGCTGCCGATGTTCGTCCCGCTGGTGCTGCTCGGCCCGGTCACCGGACGGCTCACCGCGAAATTCGGCCCGCGGCCGCAGATCCTGGCCGGGCTCCTGCTCGGCGCGGCGGCGATGCTGAACCTGCTGCGGATCGGCCCCGGCACCGGGTACTGGACGCTGCTGCCCACGCTGCTGGTGCTCAGCGTCGGGATGGGCCTGCTCACCGCCGCCGTGGTGACCGCCGCGGTCGCCGACGCCCCGGCCGAGCGCGCGGGCATCGCGGGCGGAATCAACAACGCGGCCCGGCAGGCGGGCGGTGCGCTCGGCGTGGCGGTTTTCGGTGCGGTGGCGGGAGAACCGGCGGCGCACGCGTCGTTCGTGCACGGCTTGCATCTGCTGGGGTTCGTCTCGGCCGGGCTGTGGTTCGCGGCCGCGGCTCTCGCGGCGGTGACGGTGCGTCGTCGGGCGCGTGGCAGGCAGGGTGAGCCGGTGCGGTGAGGCGGGGAGTTCGGGGGGTGGGGGGAAGGACCTTCGCCGGGTTTGTGCGGGAGTGTGGCGCGTCTGTCGTGAGTGGGTGTGGGGGCGGCTTGGAGAGGTTGCGTGGCTGGGCGTTGAGCGGCGCGAGCGAATCTCTGCCGGGTTTGCGCGGGAGCGTGGCGCGTCTGTCGTGAGTGGGTGTGGGGGCGGCTTAGAGCGGTTGCGTGGTGCGAGCGAGTCGCCGCCGGGCTTGCGCGCGAGGGCATAGCGCGGCATCCGCGTCCTGGAAAGATTGCGCGGCCGCACGGGGTAAAGATGCGGACCTCCGCCGAGCCCGAGAGAAAACGCGCGGGCTCGGCGGAGCGGTCCTCACTCCACGTCGAAACTCGCCAAGAGCGCTTGGAGTTGCTGGATCTGCTCGGTCGCCTCCGGCGGGAAGCCCTCGATCGCGGCCTCCGCCGCGGTGCGGGCTTCGGCGCGGCGGCCCAGTCCGGCCAGCAGCCGGGCTTGCAGCGCCGCGGCGATCGCGGCCTCGGTGGTCGCGCCGAGGGATCCGAACAGTGCGGCGGCCGCGGCGGCGCGGGGCAGCGCCTCGTCCGGCTGTTCGGCGGCGGCCAGGATCCGGCCGCCGTTCACCGCGACCATCGCCCGTTCCCAGACGACCGGCGGCTCGTCGCCTTCGAGGTCCGCGGCGTGCTTCTCCGCTTCGGCCAGCACCGCGAGTGCCTGCTCCGGTCCGTTCGCCCACTGCCGCGAGACCGCTGCCTGCCGCAGGTTGCGCACGGCGTCGACCGGGATTTCGCTCGCCTGGAAGCATTCCGCGGCGCGCAGATAGGACTCGGCGGCCTCGCCGTCGCGATCGAGTTCGTCGAGGACGTCGCCGATGGTCTCGGCCGCCTGTCCGGCCGCGGGCTGGTTGCCCGCGGCGGCGAAATGGGCGAGCACCTGCTCCAGCAGGACCAGCGCCGGATCCCGCTGGCCGAGTGCGCGGTGCGCCCCGGCGAGCAGGTAGCGCGCCCTGGCCAGGTCGTCCTCGTCGCCGTCCCGCTCCAGGACGTCGATCGCCGCCTCGGCCGCGTCGGCGGCGGTCAGCGGGTCCCCGGCGCGCCGGGCCGCGGCCGACAGCCCGAGCTGGGCGAGTGCGGCCCCAGCCAGATCCCCGGCCTCGGCCAGATCGGCGACCTCGCCCCGGTGGTGGCCCACCGCGTCCTCCAGCAGCCCGAGATCGGACGCGAGCAGGCCGAGGGTGTGCCGCACCTGGGCGCGCAGGCCCGGTTCGGTGGCGGACTCGGCGGGCCGCAGGAGCGCGTAGGCCGCTTCGAAGTCGCCAGTCGCGGCGGTCATCCGCCCGGCCATGAGCCGCGCCCACGCCTCCTGGTCGGCCATCCTGGCTTCGGCGAACAGCTCAGCCGCGCGTCCGGCCAGCTCTCGCGCCTCGTCCAGGCGATCGCTGCGCGCGGTGAGTTCGGCGCGCAGCAACAAGATCCGGGCGGTCAGCTCGGCGGGCACCTCGGTGGCGGCGGCTTCGGCGCGGCCGAGGACGTCGAACGCGGGGCCGAGGTCGTCGGTCTCGGAAAGCCCCACGGTCCACCGCAGCAGTGCGCGGACGTGCTGTTCCCCGTCGCCGAGCCCAGCGAGCGCCTCGGCCGCGCCGGCGAGGGCGGCGAGGCCGGATTCGAGCTCGCCCCTCCGGCAGCGGGAGGACCCGGCCTTGCTCGCCGCGACGTGCTGGGCGACCTCGTCGCCCTCTGTCGCGAAGAGTTCGGCCGCGCGAAGCCAATCTCGTTCGGCTGCTTCGGGATCCGTGCCCACGGCTGAGGTCGCGGAGCCGGACAGCCGCCGGGCCAGCAGCGACCCGGCCGGCTCCGGGCACAGTTCGTCGAACTTCGCCCAGACAGCTTCGGCAGCCGCGTCTTCGCCCAGCCGGGTGTGCTTTTCGGCCAGGTCGGCCAGCTCTTCCGGAGTGTCCGGAAAGGATGGTGAGGCAGCAGGCAGCACCGAAGGGGCCGGGCGCGGGCTGGTCCAGGCCAGCGGGAGCCGGTCCACGATCGGCTCGGCGGCAAGAATGGCGCGGACCAGGTCGCTCTGCTCGCTCGTCCCGTTCCGGGCGTCGAAGCGGGCCGCGACGCCCAGCGCCCGCTCGGCAAGTTCCTCGTGCAGTGCTTGCACGGAAATCTCCCCATCGGCCCGCCGCACCGTGGTGTCGCCGTGGCCGGACTCGGCGACCAGGCGCAGATTCAGCGCGGCGGTCGCGCAGAACTCCATCTCGACGTACGGGGTGGGCGCCTCGTCGAGCCAGCCGAGGTGCCGCTCGACGATTTCCAGCCCACGCACGTGGTTGCCGGTGCGCGCGCAGAACTGGAGGTGGTCGGGAAGGAGATCCAGGTGGAGCGGGTTGTGCCGGATCGCGCGGTACACCTGCCGGTGCGCTCGCGCGGCCTCGTCCAGCTGTCCAGTGTGGACATACGGGAGCAGCAGCGCCGAGAGGATCCCGTTCGGCTGCTCGCTGCAGGTGAAGGTGCCGCCGAGCACCGGTTCGGCGACCGCTACGGCTTCTTCGAACCGGCCGTAGCGGTTCAGGTGCGCGACCTTGGCCGACGGTTCGCAGCCGATGCAGTCCGACATCTCGCCGCGCGGAGCCGCGTTCCAGAGCCGGTACTGCTCGACGGCCGTTTCGTGGTCGCCGACGTGCCGCGCCACGATCTGCCGGTGCTGGTGCACCGGGTTCATCGTGTGCCCGGCCGCCCGGTACCGGCGTTCCATGTCGTCGAGCACGGCGTAGGTGCGATCCAGCGGCACCTCGGGGAAGTCCGCCAGCGACGTGATGATGGATTTGAACGACCAGAAGAGGGTGTAGTCCCAGTCCTCGGTGCCCTCGCCCTTGTCGTGTTTGGCGAGGCACCAGGCGAACGGCACGAACGCCTTCGCCGGTTCGGCGCCGTGTTTGTACGCGCGTACGAGCGAGAGCCGGGCGGCGTACTGCAGGTCCGGCATGCCCTCGGCGTCGGCGGTGCGGACCAGGCTCTCCACCGCGGCGATCTGGCTTTTGCCATACGGCAGGTTCCGGGCCGACCACAGCCGGTTCCACAGGTCCTGTCCGGTCGGTGCGCTCATCAGTTCTCCCGGTTCGGGACGGCGTGGTCGAGAAGGCCGAGGAAGGCCCGGTTCAGCAGCGCGGAGTCGGCGGGCCGGATCGGGTGCCTGCCGAGCAGCAGCGCCTGCCCGTAGAGCGATTCGACCGCGAGCGAGGCCAGTTCCGCGTCCTCGAGCCGGGAAATCCGTCGCACCAGCGGATTGCGGTAGTTGAGCACGAGCTGCGGGCGTTCCCGTTCCGGCTTTTCGAAGGCCGACAGCACCCCGGCCCACAGCTCGTCCACGGCCTCCTTGGTCGCGCGCAGCTCGCCGGCGAACGCGGCGGCGCGGTCGACGAGGTAGAGCACCGGGAGCGACGCGGGCTCGAACTCGCGCAGCACTACCTCGCAGCCGAGCCGGTCGACGCTGCGTTGCGCGGCCGCGGCGAACGGCCGGACCGCCAGCGCCGTCTCGGGGTCGAGGTCGGCGAAGGCGGTGGTGAGGTCGCTCGGGTCGAGCCGCTCGACGCGCACGTCCGGTTCGAGCGCGCGGACGCGTTCGACGAGTTCGCTGTCGTAGGTGTACCCGCCGTTGATCACCGGCAGGTTCTGCGCGGCCGCGACACCGGCCAGCTGGTCGAATTCCTCGGCGGTCGCGCAGTAGCGGAGCACGCCGTAGCGCGCGCGGAACTCGGCGAGCGTCATCTGGCCGACGTTCGTCTGCAGCGGCCACCATTCGTCGACCAGCCGCAGCATGTCGTCGTCGTGCAGCGCGAGCGCTTTGACGCCGAGGTGGTGGATCTTGAGGAACTGGTTCAGCCGCTGCGGGCTGGTGTTCGAGAGCCCGACGAGCCAGCCGCGCAGCTGCTCGCCGAGCGCTTCGCGGGTCGCGGCGAGCTGGTCGTCGTCGTACAGCGCCTCGCGGCTCGCGGTGGGCCGCAGCTCGCCGGTGTCCACGACGCAGCGGGCGAAGAACGCCCAGTCCGGCAGCAGCCCGGGCGCGTTCTCCGCGAGCAGCATCCGCTTGAGGTACACGCGATGCCCGGCGTTCTCGGCCGGGTTCGCCGGGAACGGCAGCACGTAGGCGACGCCGGTCAGGCCGGCCTCGGGCACGTCGAGGTCGACGACGTCGAACGGAGTGAACCCGAGCATCTCCTGCGCGTACCCGACGAGGTCCGCCGAGCGGTGCCCGGGCGAGCGCTCGTCGGCCTGCCACGGGACGCCGGCGCCGCTGATCGCCTTGCCGTTGACGGTGATTTCGAACGGCAGCATCGAGCCGTACAGCGCCGCGAGCTCGGCGACCGTCTCCGGCACGAACCATTGCTCGGCGCCGCGGCGCGCGGTGAGGGTGACGGTGGTGCCGACGCTCTCCCGTTCGCCGGGGCCGACGGAGTAGGTGCCGTCCGCGCGGCCGGTCCACGAGACCGCGGGAGCGCCGGACGCCGAGCGGGTGACGACGCGGGTCTCGTCGGCGACCAGGAACGCCGACAGCAGCCCGATCCCGAACTGGCCGAGGAAATCCCGGCGGCCGTAGCCGAGTTCGTCCCGTTTGGAGCTGCGGCCGATCGTCGCGAGCAGTTCGTGCACCTGCTCCTCGGTCAGGCCGACGCCGGTGTCGGTGATGCGCAGGGTTCCGTCGCCGGCGTCGATCGCGATCCCGGCGGGGGCCGACCCGTCGGCCGCCTGGCGCGCGGTCACCGCGTCCACGGCGTTCTGAAGCAGTTCCCGCACGTACACGCGCGGACTGGAATAGAGGTGCTGGCTCAGCAGGTCGACGACCCCGCGAAGATCCACCTGAAAACTACGGCTCACCCGTGCTCGACTCCTGTGCTGTGGTTGGGCGGGCCGCAACCGTATCGGCGCGGCCGGTGCCGGACACCGGGTTTTCCGCCCGGCGTCCGCAATCGTTACGCAGCCGCCCCGCCAGGGCCGGGGAGGGCGAAAGCGAGTTGCGGCGACGAGTTAACCTGGAACCAGCAAGGCGTCGATCCGGCCATCACCGGGGAGCCTCCGGAAGAACCGGGCGCGAGCCCTCAGTAGAACCGGACGGGTGCGGCCCGTGACAGCCGTGCAACGAGTGGCCCGGGAGCAGCGTGCCGGGCAAGCGGGGTGGTACCGCGTGACGCGCGAGCGTCTCGTCCCCGTGTGGGCGGCCGCCGGTCGCCCGTACGAGCGACGAACGCAAGGAGCGCACCCGGATGTACCCCCAGGCTTCGCCGGGCGGAGAGACCACGGTCCCGTCCCAGCCGTCGTTCCCCGCGCTGGAGGAGAGCGTCCTCGCGTACTGGGAGAGCGACCGGACCTTCCAGGCGACGATCGACGCCCGTCCCGAGGGCACGAACGGCGACAACGAGTACGTCTTCTACGACGGCCCGCCCTTCGCCAACGGCCTCCCGCACTACGGGCACCTGCTCACCGGGTACGTCAAGGACATCGTCCCGCGCTACCAGACGATGAAGGGCAAGCACGTCGAACGGCGGTTCGGCTGGGACACCCACGGCCTGCCCGCCGAACTCGAAGCGATGCGGCAGCTCGGGATCACCGAGACGACCGAGATCGAAGAGATGGGCATCGCGAAGTTCAACGAGGCTTCGCGCGAGTCCGTGCTGCGCTACACCGACGAGTGGCGCGACTACGTGACCCGCCAGGCCCGCTGGGTCGACTTCGACAACGACTACAAAACGCTCGACGTCACCTACATGGAATCGGTGCTCTGGGCGTTCAAACGGTTGTGGGACAAGGGACTCGTCTACGAGGGCTACCGCGTCCTGCCCTACTGCTGGCGCGACGCGACCCCGCTGTCCAACCACGAGCTGGGCATGGACGCCGACGTCTACCGCAACCGCCAGGACCCGGCCGTCACGGTCGGATTCCGCCTGGAGGGCAACGACAACGACCTCGACGGCACGTACCTGCTGATCTGGACCACCACGCCGTGGACGCTGCCGTCCAACCTGGCGACCGCGGTGCACCCCGAGGTGCAGTACGTCGTCGTGGAAAGCGAAGGCAAGCGGTTCCTGCTCGCCGAGGCGCGCGTGGCCGCGTACGCCCGCGAACTCGGCGAAGAGCCGACCGTCGTCGCGCGCTACACCGGCGCGGAACTGCTCGGAACCCGTTACGCACCACCGTTCCCGTACTTCGTCGGCACGGAGAACGCGCACCGCGTGCTGTCCGCGGACTACGTCACCACCGACGACGGCACCGGCGTCGTGCACATCGCGCCCGCCTACGGCGCCGAGGACAAGGTGGTCACCGACGCGGCCGGGATCACCCCGGTGACGCCGGTCGACGCGCACGGCAAGTTCGACGAGACCGTGCCGGACTACGCCGGGCAGCAGGTGTTCGACGCGAACCCGAACATCGTGCGGGACCTCAAGAACGGCACCGGCGGCGCGGAGCGCCAGGGCGCGGTGCTGCTGCGGCACGAGACCTACGACCACTCCTACCCGCACTGCTGGCGCTGCCGGAACCCGCTGATCTACCGCGCGGTGTCGTCGTGGTTCGTCGCGGTGACGCAGTTCAAGGACCGGATGGTCGAGCTGAACCAGCAGATCACCTGGTACCCGGAGAACGTCAAGGACGGCCAGTTCGGCAAGTGGCTGGAGAACGCCATCGACTGGTCGATCTCCCGCAACCGCTACTTCGGCACGCCGATCCCGGTGTGGCGCTCGGACGACCCGGCCTACCCGCGCGTCGACGTCTACGGCTCGCTGGACGAGCTGGAGGCCGATTTCGGCGTGCGGCTGGACAACCTGCACCGGCCCTACATCGACGAGCTGACCCGGCCGAACCCGGACGACCCGACCGGCAAGTCGACGATGCGCCGGGTGCCGGACGTGCTCGACGTGTGGTTCGACTCCGGCTCGATGCCCTACGCCCAGGTGCACTACCCGTTCGAGAACCGCGAATGGTTCGAGCACCACTACCCGAGCGACTTCATCGTCGAGTACATCGGCCAGACCCGCGGCTGGTTCTACCTGCTGCACGTGCTCGCGACCGCGCTGTTCGACCGGCCGGCGTTCCGCACCTGCGTGTCGCACGGCATCGTGCTCGGCTCCGACGGGCAGAAGATGTCGAAGTCGCTGCGGAACTACCCGGACGTCAACGAGGTCTTCGAGCGCGACGGCTCCGACGCCATGCGGTGGTACCTCATGGCGAGCCCGATCCTGCGCGGCGGCAACCTCGTGGTGACCGACCGGGGGATCCGCGACGCGGTGCGCCAGGCCGTGCTGCCGCTGTGGAACTCGTACTACTTCCTTGCCCTGTACGCGAACGCCGACGGCAAGCAGGGCCAGTGGCGCACGGATTCGCCGCATCTGCTCGACCGGTACGTGCTCGCCAAGACGCACGAACTCGTCACCGACGTCGAATCCGCGATGGACGGCTACGACATCGCGGGCGCGTGCCAGACCGTGCGGGACTTCCTGGAAGTGCTCACGAACTGGTACGTCCGCCGGTCGCGCGACCGGTTCTGGGCGGGCGAGCAGGACGCGATCGACACGCTGCACACCGTGCTGGAGGTGACCTGCCGGGTCGTCGCGCCGCTGCTGCCGCTCACCACCGAAACGGTGTGGCGCGGGCTGACCGGCGGCCGTTCGGTGCACCTGACCGACTGGCCGAACGCGCTCGACCTGCCCGCCGACGCGGCGCTGGTGACCGCGATGGACAAGGTGCGGCAGGTGGCGTCGTCGGCGCTGGCGCTGCGCAAGGCGAACAAGCTGCGGGTGCGGCTGCCGCTGGCGAAGCTCGTGGTCGCGGCCGAAGACGTCGAACCGCTGCGCGGGTTCACCGAGATCCTGCGGGACGAGGTGAACGTGAAGTCGGTGGAGCTGACCACGGACGTCGCAGCGCACGGCACGTTCGAGGTCGCGGTGAACGCGCGGGCCGCCGGGCCGCGGCTGGGCAAGGCCGTGCAGCAGGTGATCAAGGCGGTCAAGGCGGGCGACTGGACGACGAACGCGGCCGGCGCGGTCGTGGCGGCGGGCGTCGAACTGGCCGAGGGCGAGTACGACCGGCGGCTGGTCGCCTCCGGCGGCGGCGCGGCGGCCGAACTGCCCGGCGGGGCCGGTCTGGTCGTGCTGGACACCGAGGTCACCGAGGACCTGGCCGCCGAGGGCCTGGCCCGCGACCTGGTCCGCGTGGTCCAGCAGGCCCGCCGCGAGGCCGGTCTCGACGTCGGCGACCGGATCTCGCTGACCGTGGACGCCACCGGCGAGGTCACGGCCGCGGTGCGCAAGCACGAGGAGTTCGTGGCGTCCGAAACGCTCGCGACGTCGGTGTCCTACGGCGAGGTGGCCGAGGGCTTCGACGGCACGGTCGGCGAAGGCGTGAAGGTGCGCGTGGCGGTCGCGAAGGCGTGAGCCCGCTCTTGTGACGTTCGTGAGGGGAACCCTGAGGGAATCTGATTCCCTCAGGGTTCCCCTCACGGACCGCTAGGCGCGGGCCTCGGCTCCTGCGCCTGGGGGAGCGTCTGCTAGGGATTTCCCATGACTTCAGAGACCGCCGCCGGACCGGCCGCCGAGGGATTGGCCGCCGGATTGCGCCAGCGGCACCTCGCCATGCTCGCGATGGGCGGCGTGATCGGTTCGGGACTGTTCGTCAGCTCCGGCGTCGGGATCAAGCTCGCCGGGCCCGGCATCGTGCTGTCCTTCGTGCTCGCCGGCACGCTCGCGATGCTGGTCATGCGCATGATGGCGGAAATGGCCGCGGCGATCCCGTCCAGCGGGTCCTTCTCCGTGCACGCCGAGCGCGCGTTCGGGCCGTGGGCCGGGTTCGCCATCGGCTGGCTGTACTGGGCCGCGCTCGTCGTCGTGCTCGCCGTGGAGGCCACCGCGGCCGCCATCATCGTCAACGGCTGGCTGCCCGCTGTTCCGCAGTGGGCGCTTGTGCTGATTTTCATGGCGGTGCTGACCGCGTTCAACTTCACCGCGGTGTCCCGCTTCGGCGAACTCGAATTCTGGCTGGCGCTGATCAAGGTCGCGGCGGTCGTGGGGTTCCTGGTCCTCGGCGTGCTCGCGTTCCTCGGCGTGCTCCCGGGAACGTCCTTCGTCGGCACGGACAATCTGCTCGGCCACGGAGGCCTGCTGCCCCACGGATGGCAGGGCGTCGGCACCGGGCTGCTCGCGGTGGTGTTCACCTTCGGCGGCCTGGAAGTGGTGACCATCGCGGCCGCGGAATCCGACGACCCCGCGCACGCCGTCGGCCGGGCGGTGCGCAACGCGGTGGTGCGGATTTCGGTGTTCTACATCGGTTCCATGCTGGTCATCGTCTCGCTCCTGCCGTGGACGAGCGTGCGGCCGGGGCAGAGCCCGTTCGCCGCGGTGCTCGAGCGGATCGGCATCCCGGCGACCGGGCAGATCATGAACGTGGTCGTGCTGTTCGCCTTGCTGTCCACGCTGAACACCAACATGTACGGCGCGGCCCGCATGCTGTACTCGCTGGCGCGCCGCGGCCACGCCCCGCGCGCACTGACCAAAGTGGACGGAAGCGGCGTGCCCGTTTTCGCCGTCGCCGCCTCGGTGCTGTTCGGTTTCGTCGCCGTGGCGCTGAACGCGCTCTGGCCGGACACCGTTTTCCAGTACCTGCTCAACGCGGTCGGTTCGGTGCTGCTGATCGTGTGGATCCTGGTCGCCTGCACGCAATTGCGCGTGCGCAAGCAGCTGGAACACACCGCGCCGGACCGGCTCACCGTGCGCATGTGGGGCTTCCCGTACCTGACCTGGGCGACGCTGGCCGCGATGGTGGCGATCCTGGTGGTGATGGCGGGCGACCCCGAGGCACGGACCCAGCTGATCAGCTCGGGCGTGCTGGTCGTGGTGCTGGTCGCGGCCGGGATCGCGTGGCAGCGCGCCCGTCGTTCAGCCGACCAAACTGTATAACGGCCTATACGGCGCGGCGTTGATCACGAATCTGTCGCATTCCCCGAGGTAACGCCCGGTTCCGCGCAGCGATGGGCAAGCTGAGCCAGGGACGCGGGCGGACCGCGTGGGCGAGGGGGAGGCGACGGTGAGTCCTGCCGCGAAAAGGGGCGTGCTGATCGGGAGCGCGCTGGCCGTGGTCGCGATCGTGGTGGCAGCGGTCGTGCTGCTCAACGGCGGGGGATCGAAGGCGGCTTCAACGGATTCGGAGACGGCGTCGGCGGCCGCGGAGCCGAGCGATCCGACGTCCGCGGCGCGCGAGTACCTGCTCGCCTTCGCCGGGAAGGACTCCGACGCCGCCAGCAAGGCGACCGACGAACCCCTGGCCGCTTCGACCGCGCTGCAGGACGCGTGGTCGATGCTGCACCCCACGCAGCTGACCGCCAAGCTCGGCGACGTCGGCGCGGCGCAGGGCGACAAGGCCACGGCGGCCTACACGATCACCTGGAACCTCGGCCCCGGCCGCGCCTGGACGTACTCCGGCAGCCTCGGGCTCGTCCAGGCGCAAGGCAAGTGGCGGGTGCACTGGGCGCCGACGGTGCTGCATCCGAAACTGGAAGCGGGACAGCGGCTGGCGCTCGCGTCCTCGGACGTTCCGGCGGTGGTCGACCGCGACGGCAAACCGCTCGTCGTCTCCGGCGGCGGCGGGCTGAAACTGGCTGACGACAAGGCGTTCCCGCTGCTCCGTGCGGTGCTCACCGGGCACGGGCAGGCGTCCGAAGCGTTCGCGGTGCAGCGCGTGGACGCCTCGGGCAAGAGCCTGGAAACGCTGTTCGGCAATCCCGAAGGCGACCGCAAACCGGCCGCTACCGGGCTCAGTCTCGAAACGCAGAAGGCCGCGCAGGCAGCGGTCGACGGGTACCACGGGAAGGCGGTCCTCGTCGCCATTCAGCCGTCCTCGGGCGATGTGCTCGCGGTGGCGCAGAACGGCAGCGTCACCAACGCGTCGTCGGCGTTCAGCGGCCAGTACGCGCCGGGCTCGACGTTCAAGATCGTCACCGCGACCGCGGCTCTGGAAGCCGGGCTGGTCACGCCGGATTCCTCGGTGCCGTGCCCGCTGACCGACCGGATCGGCACCCGCACGCTGTCCAACGAGGGCTTCGACCTCGGCACGACCACGGTGCACAAGGCGTTCGCGAAGTCCTGCAACACCACGTTCGGCCGGCTCGCGTCGCAGCTGCCCGCCGACGGGCTCGCGAAGGCGGCCACCCAGTTCGGCCTCAACGCCGACTTCGCGATCGACGGCCTGTCCACCGAGCTGGGCCGCGTCGATCCGGCGGCGAACGCGGACGAGCAGGTGGAGGACGGCATCGGCCAGGGCAAGGTGCAGGTCAGCCCGATGGGGGCGGCGGTGATGGCGGCGACCGCGGCGTCCGGGCACGCGGTGGTGCCGCGGCTGTGGGCGGACGGCACCAAGACCAACACCGGCTACTCCGCTCCGCCCGGCTCGGTGCTGTCGGCGTTGCGCGGGATGATGCGCGAGGTCGTCACCGGTGGCACGGCCACCGGGCTGGCGCACTCCGGCTCGGTGTTCGGCAAGACCGGCACCGCGCAGTTCGGCGACGGCGCGGAGGCGCACGGCTGGTTCGTCGGCTACCGCGGCGATCTGGCGTTCGCGGTGTTCCTGGAGGGGGCCAACGACTCCAAACCGGCCGTCTCGCTGGGCGCGAAGTTCCTCGACGCGTTGTAGTTCGGCCGCGGCCGAAGCTTCCGCGTTCTACCGTAAGGGCATGGAAACCGTCGGATTGGCCGAAGTCGCCGCCGTGCTGGCGGACCCGAGCCGCGCGACCATGTGCCTCGCGCTGCTCGACGGCCGCGCCTGGACAGTCGGCGAACTGGCGGCCGCGGCGCGGATCGCGGTCTCGACAGCCAGCGAACACGTGACGCGGCTGGCCGACGCCGGTTTCGTCGCGCGGGTGAAGCAGGGCAGGCACGCTTACGTGCGGCTCGCGAATCCGCGGGTCGCAGAACTGATCGAGCATTTGGCGCAGCACGCCGAGCTGAAACGGCCGTCTGGGCTGCGGACTTCGTTGCGGGTGCAGCGATTGTCCTTCGCCCGCAGTTGTTACGACCATCTGGCCGGGACGCTCGGGGTCGCCCTGCGCGACGGGATGGTCGAGCAGGGGCTGATCGACGTGTCGGACGGGCTCGCGCTCACCGACGCCGGACGCGACGTGCTGGCCGGTCTCGAAGTCGTCGTGCCGGACCGGCCGAAGCGGCCGTTGCTGCGCGACTGTCTGGATTGGACAGAGCGGCGCGAGCACCTCGCCGGCGCGGTCCCGGCGGCGGTGCTGGAGCGGGCGGTCGAGGCGGGATGGCTGACGCGGGACTCGCAGCGCGCGATCCGGGTTTTGCCGGGCGCGAGGGGTCCGTTCGCCGCGCTCGGTGTCGATCTCGAGACGGTGAGTGCCGCCGAGGCTTCGTAACACACGTGCGTGGTCCCCCGGACCGGTGGTGCGCGCTCGGGAACCGGACACAGCCTCACTATTCTGGACGCCTGCGGGCGACCGGGAGGGAGGCGGGCGGGTGGACGAGCTTCCCATGGTGCTGGGCGTCGGAGCGCTGGTTCTGGTCGTCTCGGTCGTCGCGGTGCGGGTGTCCATCCGGCTCGGATTCCCGTCGCTGCTGCTGTATCTCGGGATCGGCGTCGTGCTCGGCGAGGCCGGGTTCGGCATCCGCTTCGACAATCCGGCGCTCACGCAGTCGCTCGGGCTCGCCGCGCTCGTCCTGATCCTTACTGAAGGCGGGCTCACCACGCGCTGGTCGGCGGTGAAACCCTCGCTGGGGCCCGGAATCCTGCTGTCCACAGTGGCCGTGGTGATCAGCGTGGCGGTCACCGGCGCGGCGCTGCACTGGCTGCTCGGCCTCGACTGGCGGCTCGCCTTGCTGTGGGGCGCGGTCCTCGCGTCCACCGACGCGGCGGCGGTGTTCTCCGTGCTGCGCACGGCCGGGGTCGGCAAACGGCTCGTCGGATCGCTGGAACTGGAATCCGGGATCAACGACGCGCCCGCCTACATCGCGGTCGTCGTGCTCGCTTCCGGCGAGGCGGTCGACTGGTCGCTGCCGCTGCTGGTGGTCTACGAACTGCTCACCGGTCTCGCGCTCGGTCTCGCGTTCGGCTGGCTGGGCGCGCAGGCCTTGCGCCGGGCCGCGCTTCCGGCGACCGGCCTGTACCCGCTCGCCACGGTCGCGGTGTGCGTGCTCGCCTACTCTTCGGGACAGCTGGCGCACGCTTCCGGCCTGCTCGCCACCTATGTCGCCGGTCTGGTGCTCGGGAATTCCAAGCTGCCGCACCGGTCGGACACGCTCTCGTTCGCCGAAGGGCTCGGCTGGCTCGCGCAGATCGGCTTGTTCGTGCTGCTCGGCTTGTTCGCGTCGCCGACCCGGCTGCTCGAAGCGCTCATCCCCGGTCTGGTGGCGGGCGCTGTGGTGCTGCTGCTCGCGCGGCCGTTGTCGGTCGTCTTGTCGCTGCTGCCGTTCCGATTGCCGTGGCGGGAGCAGGCGTTCCTGTCCTGGGCGGGGTTGCGCGGCGCGGTGCCGATCGTGCTCGCGATGATCCCGCTGTCCGAGGGCGTGCCCGGCGCGCAGCGGCTCGTGGACGCGGTTTTCGTGCTCGTCATCGTGCTCACCGTGCTGCAGGGCGCGACGCTCAGCCCGCTCGCGCGAATCCTCGGACTGGCGAAGGCGTCGCAGGCGCACGAGATCGAGGTCGACTCCGCGCCGCTCGACGAACTCGGTGCGGAACTGCTGCAGGTGCGCATCCAGAAGGGGTCGAAGCTGCACGGCGTGTACCTGTCGGAACTGCGGCTGCCCGCCGGGGCGACAGTCAGCCTCGTGGTCCGTAGCGGGACGGCTTTCACCCCGCAGAAAACCAGCCGTTTGCAGGTCGAAGACCAGCTTCTAGTGGTTACGACCGCGGCCGACCGGGACGCGACCGAACAGCGCATCCGGGCCGTCGACCGGGCCGGCCGCCTCGCCCGCTGGCGCGGGGAATCCGGGGCCTGATCCGTCTGTCCTTTGTGGACATCGCGGGTGACGGCCGTCTCAGATCACGAGACGGGGCTGGTTTCGCCCGCCGGTTTTCCGCTATCGTCTGGTTCAGGTCATGAGTGCCAGCGCGAAGCCCCGGCTTGCTGGCCGGCAACCCTCCTACCGCGGTGGGGTGCCCCGGGTGAGGACCAGGCCGGTCGCGCAGTGCGGCGGGCAAGCGCGGGCCCCTCGCCGGGGGTCCCCCGGAACGCCGAGGAGGCACCGTCATGACTCTCGCACTCGACCGGTCCACGGAAGCTGTCGCCACTGTTCCCGCCGTGCCCGCTGTCGCCGGTGCGACGCTGCGGGTGCCGCTGGTGACCGGCGGCGACATCAGCTACGCCAACCTCGACCACGCGGCGAGCGCGCCCTGTCTCGACGCGGTGCGTTCGGCGGTCGACGAGTTCCTTCCCTGGTACGCCAGCGTGCATCGCGGTGCCGGCTTCGCTTCGCAGGTCTCGACGCGGCTGTACGAGCGGACCCGGGACGTGCTGCGCCGGTTCGTGGACGCTCGCGGCGGCGACTCGGTGATCTTCACCCGCAACACCACTGATGCGTTCAATCTGCTGGCGAAGGCGTTGCCGCGCAAGACTTCCGTGGTGGTTTTCGACAGTGAGCACCACGCCGCGCTGCTGCCGTGGCGCGGGCCGAACGTCCGGCGCGTGCGGCTGCCGCGCACTCGGCTCGCCGCGGTGTCCGTTGTGTACGAAGCACTCGCCGAGTGTCCGCAGGGGCCTCGGCTGGTGGTGGTCGCCGGTGCGTCCAATGTGACCGGCGAGTTGCTGCCGGTGGCGGAGATCGCCGCGGTGGCCCGGAAACATGGGGCGCGGGTAGCGCTGGACGCTGCGCAGCTCGCTCCGCATCGGCGGATTTCGTTGCGGGAACTGGATGTCGACTACGTCGCGCTGTCCGGGCACAAGCTGTACGCGCCGTTCGGGGCGGGGGCGTTGATCGGGCGCAGCGACTGGTTGCGGGCTGCTGAGCCTTATCTGGCCGGTGGGGGCGCGACGAAGCTGGTGACCGAGGAAGCCGTGGTGTGGAACAGCGGCGAGGAACGGCACGAGGCTGGGTCGCCGAACACCGTTGGCGTGTATGCGCTCGGGGTGGCTTGCGAGCAGCTCGCGGCGCATTGGGACGCTGTGGAGGCGCACGAGGCCGCGTTGCTGGAGCGGTTGCGCAAGGGGCTGGCCGGGTTGCCCGGGTGTGCTGAGCTGCGGTTCTTCGACGCGCCGGTGGATCGGGTCGGCACGGTGAGTTTCGTGGTCGACGGGTTCGAGCCCGGGTGGCTCGCAGCGGTGCTGTCGGCCGAGTACGGGATCGGGGTGCGGGACGGGGCGTTCTGCGCCCATGTGGCCGCGCGGCGGCTGATCCGGGAGGCCGGGGGCGACGGGCAGCAGGCGGTCCGGGTGAGCCTCGGGCTGGGCAGCACCGAGGAACACGTGGACCGGCTCGTGCTGGCGTTGCGGCAGATCGTGGCCCGGGGGGCGCGGTGGGAGTACGCCAAGGTGGACGGCCGGTGGGCACCGGTTGACGACGGGCGGGAGTTGCCGTCGTTTTGCCGGTGAGGGTGCGGGATCGGCTTAACGCGATTCCGCCCGCGGCGGCGGAGCCGACGCCGTCGAACACAGCTGGGCTTCGCAGGCCGCGCGGATCGCCACTTTGATCTGCTCTTCGGTGCGGCCCCAAGGTTGGTCCCACTCTTCGTCCAGCATCCAGGCTTGGGCTAGCGGCAGCTCCAGGACGCTGTCGGCGTAGTCGGTGCGGAGGACGATCGTATGCAGGGCGACCAGCAGTGAGCGTTCGGTGAGGTGGCCGCCGAGAAGCATCCGGGCCAGATGAGTGAATGCGTCTCGGGCCGCGTCGGTCGCGGTGGGGATCGGGGTGAGGCAGTCGGCTAGGGCGGACTGCTGCACATCGTGGATTTCTCGCGGTTCAGTGCGGGACAGGCCTGCCAGGCGGCGCAAGTGCTCGCCGTCTTCGCCGTCGGCCAGCCAGTGGGCGGCCCACAGCGGGAGGTCGTCGGTGGGGGAGAGGTCCAGGGCGATCCAGGCCGCGGCCACGGCGGGCGTAGGGATCTCGGCGGGCATGCAGCGATGATGGCCGGAGAGGCATGCCCGGGGCGAGTGAATTCGGGCCGGGGACTGCCGCTGTGACCTGCTCGGGCGCGGGCGTGGACAATGGGGGTGTGAGCACCGATCCTTCGCCGTCCGAATCCGAGGTCGAGCCGTCTGCGGAACCGCCTGAGCAGGAGGCCGCCGAGGAAGGCGCACCGCTGCCCAAACGGCGGGTGTGGGTGGTGTTCGCGGTCGCGGCGCTGCTGTGGGCGATCGACCTGATCACGAAGAACCTCGTCGTCGCCAACCTCGAGGGCAAGGAGCCCAAGCCGATCCTCGGCGGGCTGATCTACCTGCAGGTGACCCGCAACCCGGGCGCCGCGTTCTCGATGGCGACCGGCATGACGTGGGTGCTCGCGCTCGTCGCGATCGGCGTCGTGATCGCGATCGTGTGGATCTCGCGCAGGCTGCGCTCGGTCGGCTGGGCGATCGGCCTCGGGCTCGTGCTCGCCGGCGCGCTCGGCAACCTGACCGACCGGTTCTTCCGCGAGCCGGGCCCGCTGCGCGGCCACGTCGTGGACTTCATCTCCGCGTTCGTGCCCAATGGAGAGGGCTTCGCGATCTTCAACATCGCCGACTCCGCGATCTGCGTCGGCGGCGCCCTGATCGTGCTGCTGTCTCTGCTCGGCAAGGACTACGACGGCACCTCCACCCGCGGCAAGAAGAAGGAAACCGCGTGAGCGCGCGCATGCTGCCCGTCCCCGACGGGCTCGACGGAATGCGCGTCGACGCCGGCCTGGCCAAACTGCTCGGCCTGTCCCGCACCGCGGTCGCGGAGCTGGCGGCGGCGGGCGACGTCCTGCTCGACGGCCAGCCCGCGGGCAAATCGGACCGGCTTTCCGCGGGCGGGCTGCTCGAGGTGACGCTGCCGGAACCGGAGCGTCCGGCGGAAATCGTCGCGGAGCCGGTCGACGGCATGAAGATCCTGCACGATGACGACGACATCGTGGTGATCGCGAAACCCGTCGGCGTCGCCGTGCACCCCAGCCCGGGCTGGACCGGCCCGACTGTCGTCGGCGGGCTGGCCGCGGCCGGCCTGCGCATCTCGACGTCCGGCGCGGCCGAACGGCAGGGCGTCGTGCACCGGCTCGACGCGGGCACCACCGGGGTGATGGTGGTGGCCAAGAGCGAGCACGCGTACACCGTGCTGAAGCGGGCGTTCAAGGAACGGACCGTCGACAAGGGCTACCACGCCGTCGTCCAGGGCCACCCCGATCCGACGCGCGGCACCATCGACGCCCCGATCGACCGGCATCCGCGGCACGACTACAAGTTCGCCGTCGTCGCGGGCGGACGGCCGAGCGTCACGCACTACGAGGTGGTCGAGGCGTTCCGGGCGGCTTCGCTGGCGCACGTCAAACTGGAAACTGGGCGCACCCACCAGATCCGCGTGCACTTCTCCGCGCTGCGGCACCCGTGCGCGGGCGACCTGACCTACGGCGCGGACCCGGTGCTGGCCCGCAAACTCGGCCTGACGCGGCAGTGGCTGCACGCACGCACACTCGGTTTCGCGCATCCGGCGGACGGCCGGTGGGTCGAGTTCGAGGCGGAGTACCCGGACGATCTGGCCAGCGCGCTGGAGATCCTGCGGGACGGGAACTAGCCGGTCAGCCGACGGTCCAGGTCAAGGTGCGCTCGTCGGGCTCGGGCCGAGGGCTCCAGCGCACCGAAACCACCCGGGTCGCGGCCGGGAGGACGTAGACGGTGTGCCCGCCGAGCGTCTCGCCGGGCTGCACGCCGATCTTGTGCGGCGGCCGGGACGTCAGCGAAACCGGGGCCTTCGCGATGGTCTCGCCGCTGTCGGTGACGAGTTCGAGATAGTTGTCCGGCAGCGACGCGAACGGGATCGGCCCGCGGTTGGTGATCTCGGTGTGCACGACGACCGCGCGCTCGCCGTCCTCGAGCCGGTAGCCCGCCGCGCCGAAAAGGAAGTCGGCCGGGTCCTGGACTTCCAGCAGCTGCACGGAAAGCTGCTCCCCTTCGAGTCCTTGCGACTGCATCGTCTCGCCGATCCGCCCCTGCCTGGCCGGAGCGGCGGCGGGCCGGGGCTCGTCGCCGCGAGCCCAGGACGCGGTCTGCGGAACGCCCCACGTGCTGACGACCGGATCCGGAGCCGGATACGGCCCGGACGGTCCATTGTGGACGTTCGCGGGCATCCCGGCCTGCGCGGGGGAGTACGCGCCGGACACGCTGGGCGACGCGGCGGGAATCCCGTTCGGTCCAGGGGGATACGCGCCCGAAACTCCCGGCGGATACGCGCCGGTCATCCCCGGGCCGGGCATCTGCTGCCCCGGCGAACCCGGTCCGGTCGCCGGGATCCCGGTCTGCCCCGGAGAGTAGGCGCCGGACGTCGCCGGGCCGGGCAGGCCGTGCTGTCCCGCGGGGATCCCGTTCGGCCCAGGCGGGTACGCGCCGGAGGTGCCGGGGCCGGGCATGCCGTGCTGTCCTGGCGGATGCGGCCCGGAGGTGCTGGGGCCAGGCATGCCGTGCTGTCCCGGCGGATGCGGTCCGGAATGCCCCGGCATCCCGGCCGGTTCGGAAATCCCCGGCGGCTGCGGACCGGGCGCGCCCGGCATCCCGCCGCCCCGAACGGGAACCCCCGCCGACGCCGGGCCGTTCGGGACCGGACCGGACGGCATCGCGCCCGGATTCGGCCCGGCGGCCGCGGGAAACGGCACCGAGCCAGGCTCTCCCGGATACCCGCTGTTCGGAGGACGCTGCCACGACGCCGGAGCCCGGGAAATCGCCGCCCGCAGACCGTTCGGGTCGCTCTCGACCCCCACCAGCAGCGGCAACCCGCTCCCGGACAGCGCGACCAGCCGGTAGGCGACCTCCCGCGGATCCATCCCGACCTTCGCCGCCAGCTCGTGCACAGCACCCTTGCCCAGCTCGGCGAGCGCGGCGAGCAGGCGGATGTCGGCGGGATCGGTCACGGCCACTCCGGCAACGCTACCGCCTCGCCCGCCGGACCCGGCCGCACCACCGCGCCCGGCGTGCCCCGCGCCGCCGCGGCGGCGGCAGGGGCGCCGGGGCGATTGGCCGGAGCGCGCGACGGGGGCGGCGAGCGGCGCGGCGGTCGGCGAAACTTCCGGCCGGTGCGGGCGTGCAGGTGTTTTGCTGGCGGGAGACGTGCGGCGGTCGGCGAGCGGAGTGGCGGTTGGCGGAGTCGGGCGGCTGCGTGCCCGGAGCGTTTGGCCGGTGCGGGGCATGCCGCGGCGAGTCGCGCGACGGTCGCGGAACGCCGGTAGACGCAGGCTTGGGCGTGTTCGGCCAGCGCGGAGCGTGCTGGGGGACGAGTCGCGGCGGTCAGCGGAGAGGCCCGGCGTGTTCGGCCAGCGCGGCACATTCCGCAGCGATCGGCGAGCCACCCGACGAAACCCGGACCACAGGCCCCCTGCCAGGATCGCCCTCGGCCCAGGACGCCCGGAAAATTCCGCACCACGGAACGCCCCCGCCCCCAGACGGACCCCGGCCGCCCCGGATACGGGCGTTGCCACCCCGTCCTCGATTAGGGTCGGCGGCAGCACCTTCTCCGCCTACCCCTGGGGGTCCACGCCGATGTCCGTCGTTTCCGATCTCGCCGACGAGCTGGTCGAGCTGTCGTTCGACCACGAGCCGCTCGACGCCGCCATTCTCGGCATCCGGCCGGACGCGCCGGGGCTCGGCGATCCGTCGGCCGCGGCGGAGGCGGCGTTCCGCGAGAAGCTCGTCGCGCTCCGGGAGCGGGCCGAGGCGGTCGACCCGGCCGGGCTCGATCCCGTCGACCGGGTCACTCGCGATGTCCTGCTCAGTTCCGTCGACGGCAGCCTCGACCGGATCGACAGCCGGGTCGTCGATTTCACCGTCACCGACCTGTTCGTCGGGCCCGCCTCGGGGCTGCTGTCCGCGCTGCCGATGGTGACGGTCACCGCGGAGACCGCCGAGGTGCATCTCGGACGGCTCCGCGAGATTCCCGAATACCTTCGCGCCGTCGCGCACCGTCACCGCGACGGCATCGACGCGGGCCTCGTGCCGATCGAACGGCTGGTCAAGGCCGCGATCGCGCATCTCGATCGCTACCTGTCCGAGCCCGAGAACGACCCGCTGCTGCGCCAGCCCGCCCCGGACGACGACTTCGCCGCGCGCCGCGAGCAGATTCTCGAAGACATCGTCCGGCCCGGGTTCCGCGAGTACCGCGACTTCCTCGAGGCCGAGGTCCTCCCGCACGGCCGCCCGGACGACAAGGCCGGCGTCTCCTGGCTCCCCGGCGGCGACGAGATCTACGCCCGCCTCGCCCGCACCCACACCACCAGCGACCGCACCCCGCAGGAACTGCACGAGACCGGCCTCGCGGTGATCGCCGGCCAGGTCGAGCAGTACCAGGCCCTCGGCGAGCGCGTCTTCGGCACCCGCGAGCTG
Organism: Amycolatopsis sp. NPDC104775; assembly: GCF_055583325.1. Classification (NCBI taxonomy): domain Bacteria; kingdom Bacillati; phylum Actinomycetota; class Actinomycetes; order Pseudonocardiales; family Pseudonocardiaceae; genus Amycolatopsis; species Amycolatopsis sp. NPDC104775. Next base: position 683,524 of record NZ_JBVJOE010000003.1, on the reverse strand, counting down.
CCGGAGATCTTCGAGCGGCTGCGCACCGACCCGAAGCTCCGCTGGACGAGCGCCGAAGACCTCCTCGAAACCGCCCGCACGGCCATCTCCCGCGCCGCGGCCGAGGCGCCGAACTGGTTCGGCAGCATCCCGCAGCACCCGTGGACGGTCGAGGCGGTGCCGGAGGATTCCGCGCCCGGCGCGCCCCCGGCGTACTACATGCCGCCCGCCGCGGACGGGTCCCGGCCCGGCGTCTACTTCGCGAACACCTACCAGGCCACCGAGCGGTTCCGGCACACCGCCGAGGTCATCGCGTTCCACGAGGCGATCCCGGGACACCACTTCCAGCTCAGCACCGCACTCGACCTCGCCGACCTGCCGCTGCTGCGCCGCATCGGCAACTTCACCGCGTACGCCGAGGGCTGGGGCCTCTACACCGAGCGCCTGGCCGACGAGATGGGCCTGTACTCCGACGACGTGTCGCTGCTCGGCATGCTCACGATGGAGTCCATGCGCGCCGGGCGGCTGGTCGTCGACACCGGGCTGCACGCGCTGGGCTGGAGCCGCCAGCAGGCGGTCGACTACCTGCTGGAGCACACGCCGATGGCGCAGGTCGAGATCGAGTCCGAAGTGGACCGGTACCTCGGCTACCCGGGCCAGGCGCTCGCGTACCTGGTGGGGCGGCTGGAAATCCAGCGGTTGCGCAAGCAGGCCGAACAACGGCTCGGCAGCCGGTTCGACGTCAAGGCGTTCCACGACACCGTCCTCTCCGGCGGTTCGCTGCCGCTGTCGGTGCTGGACGCCGTGGTCACCGAGTGGGTGGCCGGGCAGGGCGACACCGTCGCCGGCCTGGCCGACGAGCTGGTGGAGCTGGACTTCGAGCGGGAACCGCTGGAGCGCACCGTCCTCGGCCTGCCCGGCGACCACACGAAGCTCGCCGACCCGAGTCTCGCCGCCGCCGAGCGCGACCGCGCCAAGTACCTCGCGATCGCCGAACGGGCCGACGCGATCGACCCGGCCGGGCTGACCCCGTCCGAGGTCATCACCCGCGAAGTGGTGCGCACGCACGCCCGCGGCGCGATCGACACGATCGACTCGCGGCTGTCCTGGTTCGCGGTGAGCGACGGATTCAGCTCGCCCGCGCTGAACCTCATGACCATCCTCCCCGCGCTGACCCCGGACACCGCGGACCGGGCGCGCGACTACCTCGCCCGGCTGGCCGCGATCGGCGGCTATCTCGACGCGGTGATCGAGGCGCAGCGCACGACCGTCGCGGACGGGTTCGCGCCGCCGGACTTCCTGGTGCGCATCGGGATCGAGTACGTCGAGCGGTATCTCGCGAACGAGGACGGCGACCCGTTCCGCGTCACGCCGACGGCCGAGGTCGAGGGCTTCGCGGCGGAGTGCGACCGGCTGCTCGCCGAGGTCGTGCGGCCCGCGTATCGGCGTTACCGCGACTTCCTCGCCGAGGAAGTGCTGCCGGTGTCCAAGACGGACAGCGAACCGGGCATCAGCCACCTGCCGGGCGGCCTGGAGAAGTACCAGGGCCTCATTCGCGCGCACACCACCACCGACCGCACCGCGCGAGAACTGCACGACACCGGGCTGCGGCTGGGCGAAAAACTGGCCGAGGAGTACCGCGAACTCGGCACGCGCGTGTTCGGCACCGGGGAACTGGCGGAGATCTTCGACCGGCTCCGCAACGACCCGGAGCTGCGCTGGCGCGACGGAGAGGAACTGCTGGAGGGCGCCCGCACGGCCATCGCCCGCGCGGAAACCGTTGCCCCGCAATGGTTCTCCCGGGTTCCGGAGGCGAAGTGCGCGGTCGAGCCGGTCCCGGAGGCGGACGCGGCGAGCGGCACCATCGCCTACTACCTGCAGGCCGCGTTCGACGGTTCCCGGCCCGGCACGTACTACGCGAACACCTACGAGGCGAGTTCGCGGCCGCGGTTCACCAGCGAGGGGATCGCGTTCCACGAAGCCGTTCCGGGCCACCACTTCCAGCTCACGTTCGCGCAGGAACTCGCCGATCTGCCGCTGCTGCGCCGGATCGCGCCGTTCAACGCCTACATCGAGGGCTGGGGCCTGTACGCGGAGCGCCTGGCCGACGAGATGGGCCTGTATTCCGACGACATCGCCCGGTTCGGCATGCTCGCCCAGGACTCCATGCGGGCCGGGCGGCTCGTGGTCGACACCGGGCTGCACGCGCTGGGCTGGACCCGCCAGCAGGCGGTCGACTACCTGGTGGAGCACACGCCGATGGCGAAGATGGAGATCGAGGCCGAGATCGACCGGTACGTGGCGAATCCGGGCCAGGCGCTGAGCTACATGGTGGGGCGGCTGGAAATCCAGCGCGTGCGCGCCGAGGCCGAGCAGGCGCTGGGCGACCGGTTCGACATCCGCGCGTTCCACGACGTCATCCTGGGCAACGGAATCCTCCCGCTGTCCGCTTTGGACACCGTGGTCGGCGCGTGGATCGCGGAGGCGTCCGCGTGAGCTGGCTCGACCTTCCGGCCGGCACCCTCTTCGGCCTCGACAACCTGCCCTACGGCGTCTTCTCGCACGGCGAGCGGACCCGCCGGGCGGGCGTCGCGGTCGGAGACCAGGTGCTCGACCTGACCGCGGCGGCCGAGGGCGAGTCTTTCGGCCGCCTGCTCGGCGCGGGCGTGCTGAACCCGCTGCTCGCCGCCGGTCCGGACACCTGGGCCGACGTGCGGGCGCGGGTCCGCGAATGGCTCACCGAACCGCGGCACGCCGACCGGATCCGGCCGCACCTGGTGCCCCGCGAGGAAATCGTCAGCCATCTGCCGGTGGAGGTCGCGGATTACGTCGACTTCTACTCCAGCGAACAGCACGCGCTCAACGCCAGCCGGATCTTCACCGGCGGGGACGATTTGGTGCCGGCGAACTGGAAACACCTGCCGATCGGCTACCACGGCCGCGCGGGCACGGTCGTCGCCTCCGGCACGCCGGTGATCCGCCCGGCCGGGCAGCGGAAACCGCGCCGCGCCGAACATCCTTCGTTCGGTGCGGCCACCCGGCTCGACTTCGAGGCCGAGGTCGGTTTCGTCGTCGGCACCCCGTCCGAACTGGGCACGCCGGTGCCGATCGACGCATTCCCCCGGCACGTGTTCGGCGTCTGCCTGGTCAACGATTGGTCGGCCCGCGACCTGCAGGGCTGGGAATCGCAGCCGCTCGGGCCGTTCCTCGGCAAATCGTTCGCCACGTCCGTGTCGCCGTGGCTGGTTCCGCTCGCCGCGCTGGAGCACGCCCGCGTGCCGCAGCCCGCACAGGACCCGGAGCCCTTCGAGTACCTGCGCGCGGCCGAGCCGTGGAGTTTCGACCTGACACTGGAAATCCGGATCAACGGCCATCTCGTGTCCAGTCCGCCGTTCGCCACGCAGTACTGGACCGCCGCGCAGCAGCTCGCGCACCTCACGGTGAACGGCGCGAGCCTGCGCACCGGCGACCTGTACGCGTCCGGCACGGTCACCGGCCCGGCGAAGGACCAGCGCGGCTCGCTGCTGGAGCTGAGCTGGGGCGGCCGCGAACCGCTCGCGCTCGGGGACAGCGGCGAGACGCGGGAGTTCCTGGAGGACGGCGACGAGGTGGTCATCAGCGCCTCCGCCCCAGGTCCGGGCGGGACCCGGATCGGGTTCGGCGAGGTGCGCGGGACGGTGGCGCCCGCTGTGGTGTGACCCACGCCGTAGCGTGGTCATCCGAGCGGCCGCATAATGAGCAAACGCTTAGTCACAGTCGACCGGCACGGGAATGAGGGATCGATGAGGATCGGCACCGGCGTCAGCTACTCGGGCGGGTTCGCCGAAAGCGTCGCGGACATCGTGGAGCTGGAACGGGTCGGGCTCGACATCGTGTTCGTCCCCGAGGCCTACAGCTTCGACGCGGTGAGCCAGCTCGGCTTCCTCGCCGCGAAGACCGAGCGGGTCGGGCTGATGTCGGGGATTTTCCAGATCTACACCCGCACCCCGAGCCTCACCGCGATGACCGCGGCCGGGCTGGACTTCGTGTCCGACGGCCGGTTCACCCTCGGTCTCGGCGCGTCCGGGCCGCAGGTCATCGAGGGTTTCCACGGCGTGAAGTACGACGCGCCGATCGGCCGCACCCGCGAGATCATCGAGATCTGCCGCCAGGTGTGGAAGCGCGAGCGCGTCGTGCACGACGGCAAGCACTACACGATCCCGCTGCCCGCCGACCAGGGCACCGGCCTCGGCAAACCGCTCAAGCTGATCAACCACCCGGTGCGCGAGCGGATCCCGGTCGTGCTCGCCGCGCTCGGGCCGAAGAACGTCGCGCTCGCCGCCGAGGTGGCCGAGGGCTGGCAGCCGATCTTCTTCCACCCGGAGAAGGCCGCCGACGTCTGGGGCGCGTCGCTGGCCGAGGGCAAGGCCAAGCGCGACCCGGAGCTGGGCGAGCTGGACGTGTTCGCCGCGCCGCCGCTGGCCATCGGCGACGACGTCGAGGGCCTGCTCGACTGGGTGCGCCCGGTCTTCGCGCTGTACATCGGCGGGATGGGCGCGCGCGGCAAGAACTTCTACAACACGCTGGCCTGCAACTACGGCTACGAGGCCGAGGCCAAGAAGATCCAGGACCTCTACCTCGACGGCAAGAAGGAAGAGGCCGCCGCGGCGGTCCCGACCGAGCTGCTGCGCGCCACGTCGCTGGTCGGTCCGGCGGGGTATGTGAAGGAGCGGCTGGCGGCGTTCAAGGAGGCCGGGGCGACGACCCTGGCGGTCAACCCGCTGCAGCCCGGACGCGAAGCTCGGGTGGCCGCCGTCGCCAAACTGAAGGAGCTGCTCGGCTAGGTCCGCTATGATGCGGACTACTGAGAGTGTGAAAAAACCGCACTTCAGGTCGATGCCGCCGTCGAAATACCGTCAACTCCCCGCGCGGGACGCGAATTCGGGAGTAAGAACGGGTTCAACGGGGAATCCGGGCGGGGCGAAAGCGAGGTAGGCCGGGCTGTGCGCAGAATCGAAGGACCCGCTGCTGCGGTGCTGGACGTGGGATCGTTCAGCGCCCGGCTCGTCGTGCTCGAACCCGGCGGATCCCCGATCGACCCGGCTCTGACGCACCAGACCCGGCTGCGGCTCGACCGCGAGCTCGACGATGAGGGACGGCTCAGCAAGTGCGGCATCGCGGCGATCGCGAAGGCCGTGGCCCAGGGCATGGAATTCGCTCGCGACCATGGCGTCGAGGACGTGTTTCCGCTGGCCACGTCGTCGATCCGGGACGCGGTCAACGCTCGCGAGGCGGTGCGTGCGGTAGCGCGCGAAACCGGTGTAGAACTGCGTTTCCTGTCCGGCCGCCGGGAGGCGGAGCTGACCTACGTCGGCGCGCGCCGCTGGTACGGCGCGGCCGGCGGTCCGTTGCTGGCGCTCGACATCGGCGGCGGCACGGTCGAGCTGTCCGCCGGGGCAGGCGAGCAAGCTACTTTCGCGCGTTCGCTGCCGCTGGGCGCCCGGTCGGTCACGCGCGATTGGCTGCCCGCCGAACCGCCGGTGCGCAGCAAGCAAGTGAGTGCGCTGCGTGACCATGTGCTGGAGGAAGTCGCCGCCGCCTTGGGCGACGTGAAAGCCGAACTGGCCGAACACCGGGTCGTCGGCTGCTCGAAGGTGCTGCGGCAGCTGGCCCGGCTGGCGGGCGACCGGCCGGGGAAGGCTCGCGAACTGCACCTGGACGACGTGCGCGCGTGGATCCCGCGGCTGTCGGCGATGCCGTTCGCGCGGCGGGCGCAGCTGCCGGGGATTTCGCGGCAGCGGGCCCAGCAGGCGCTCGGCGGCGCCGTGGTGGCGGAAGCCCTGCTGACCGTCGCGGGCGGGAGAATGACGATCTGCCCGTGGTCGACGCGCGACGGGCTGCTGCTGACGCTGCTGGATCAGCTCACCGACGCGACCGGGAAGCAGCGCTCGCGTCCGGCCGCGTGAACTCCCTGGTGCGGGCGCGGTAAACCGGGTATCCCGGAACCATGACCCCGCGCAGCGAGTTCCATCCCCGTGACCGGTCCGAGGACGACGACGAGGAATCCCCGTTCCCCGCGCGCCGGAAACGCGAGCTGCCCGACCCGGACGAGCTGCCCGGCGAGGTGGCCAACGCGCCCGGCCCGGACCTGAGCCCGTCGCGGACGGACGAGGTGCCGCGGGTGCCGGGCACGGACGAAACGCCGTCGTAAGCGGCCGACGCCGGGGAGAACTGGCATCGGCCGCTCACGACGGAAGTGCGTGTCCGGGCGAGACGGCGTGAGTGGCTGGCACCGCGGTGCCACTCCCGAGTCAGCTCCGGTCGAACTGCCGCACCTTCGCCGCGTCCCGGCGCGCCGGGGCCCGGCCGATCGGCTGGACCGGCGCGGGGCCTGGGTCCAGTTTCGGGATCGGCAGCTCCACCGGCTCGTCGCCGACGGTGAACCGCTCGCCGTGGTGGATCAGGTCCAGCGGCGGCCCGTCGAGCACGCGATACGTCGCCGCGTCGTGCCGGATCGACACCTGGAAGCGCGTCTCCCGGAAGGCGAGGCGGAAGGTGAGGCCGCCGAGTTCCTCCGCCAGCCGCGGCGCGAACGACAGCTGGCCGCCGTAATCGCGCAGGCCGCCGAATCCAGCCACAGCGGCCTGCCAGGCACCGGCCAGGGACGCCATGTGCAGGCCGTTGCGGACGTTGTTGTGCACGTCGTGCAAGTCGGTCAGCGCGGCTTCGGCGAGGTAGTCGTAGGCCAGTTGCAGATGCCCGACCTCGGCCGCGATCACGGCCTGCGTGCCCGCGGACAGCGAGGAATCGCGGACTGTGCGGGCTTCGTAGTAGGCGAAGTCGCGGGCTTTTTCCTCCGGGCTGAACGAATCCCCGCACAGATGCAGGGCCAGCACGAGATCGGCCTGTTTGACGACCTGCTTGCGGTAGAGGTCGAAGTACGGGTAGTTCAGCAGCAGCGGGTAGAAATCCTCGTCGGTGGCGGCGAAATCCCACTCGTCGTGCTGCAGGAACCCTTCCGACTGCGGGTGCACGCCGAGTTCCTGGTCGTACGGCAGCGCCATCGCCTCCGCCGCGGCGAGCCAGGAATCGATCTCGGGAGTGTCCACTCCGAACTGTTCGGCGACGTCCGGATGCCGCTGGCACACGTCCGCCGCGGCGAGCAAGTTCTTGCGCGCCATCAGGTTCGTGTAGACGTTGTTGTCCGCCACCGCGGAGTACTCGTCGGGCCCGGTCACGCCGTCGATGCGGAAGTGCCCGTGGTGGTCGAAATGCCCGAGAGACGCCCACAGCCGCGCGGTTTCCAGCAGCAGTTCCGCGCCGCAAGTGCGCTCGAAGTGCGTGTCCTGGGTGGCGTTCACGTAGCGCACGACAGCGTCGGCGATGTCCGCGCTGACGTGGAAGGCCGCGGTGCCGGCCGGCCAGTACGCGGAACATTCCGCACCGTTGATGGACCGCCACGGGAAAGCCGCGCCGCGCAAGCCGAGCTGGGTCGCGCGTTCCTTCGCTTTGTCTATTGTGGAGTGTCGCCAGCCGAGGGCGTCGCGGGCCGCGTCCGGCATCGTGTACGTCAGCACCGGCAGCACGAACGTCTCGGTGTCCCAGAAGGCGTGCCCGTCATACCCCGGTCCGGTGAGGCCTTTCCCTGCGATGGCACGGGTTTCCCCGCGAGCCCCGGCCTGCAGCAGGTGGAAGAGCGCGAACCGGACGGCTTGCTGCAGCTCCGGGTCGCCGTCGATCTCAATGTCCGACGTGGCCCAGAAATCGTCGAGGAACTGGCGTTGCTCGGCGGCCAGGCCTTTCCAGCCGGTCTGCCGGGCACCGGCGAGCGCGGCCTCGACCTGCGCGCGCAGCGCCGGCGCGGACCGCTGCGCGGACCAGCCGTAGGCGAGGAACTTGGTGACCCGCAGGCGTCCGCCCTTGGGCACGTCGACCGCGGCGGTGAGCCGGGCCAGGTCCTCTTCGGCGTGGATGCGGGTGCGCAGGCCGTCGTCCACCTCGATTTTGTGGTCCATCGCGGCGGCGACCCGCAGCCCGGACATCCGGGTCTGGTGCACCAGCACCGCCTGATAGCCCGCGGCGTGACAGAACTCGCCGACCAGCGGCGCGTCGAGCGCGGCGGCCACCCGCGGATCGTGCGTGTCCGACTCGACCGGCTCGTTGGCCAGCAGATCGGACTGCACGACCAGCTGCAGGTCCTCGTCGAGCGGTTCGACCTCGTACCGGATCGCGGCCACCGCGCGCTGGGTGAAGGACACCAGCCGTTCAGTGGTCACCCGCACCCGTCTGCCGGTGGGGGAGGACCATTCGGTCACCCGCCGCAGCGTCCCGCGGCGAAAATCGAGCACGCGGTCGTGCGCGGTCGCGATGCCGTAGCGCATGTCCAGCGGCTCGTCCTCGACCAGCAGCCGGATGATCTTGCCGTCGGTCACGTTGACGACGGTCTGGCCTTCCTCCGGATAGCCGTAACCGCCCTCGGCGTAAGGGAGTTCGTGCTGTTCGTAGAAACCGTTGAGATACGTGCCGGGCAGCCCGCGCGGCTCGCCTTCCTCCAGCGTGCCGCGCAGTCCGATGTGTCCGTTCGACACCGCGAAGGCGGATTCGGTGCGCTGCAACGCATCCACGTCGAGGCCGCGCCAGCGCAGCTCCCACGGCGCGCATTCGTACCCGAGTTCCGTCACTTGTCCTCCAGCAGGTCGGCGAGGTCGTCCACCACGACGTCGGCGCCGTGCGCGCGCAATGCGTCGGCCTGGTTTTCCCGGTTCACGCCTACCACGTACCCGAAACCGCCGGCTTTGCCCGCCTGGACGCCGGATTGTGCGTCCTCGAACACCGCCGCCTGCTTCGGATCCACGCCGAGCGCCTTGGCCCCGGCCAGGAAAGAATCGGGCGCTGGCTTGCCTTTCAGGTGGTCGCGGCGGATGACCAGGCCGTCCACGCGGGCTTCCACGAAGCGGGAAAGGTCGGCCGCGTCGAGGACTTTGGCTCCGTTCGCGGAGGAGGTCACCACGGCGATCCTGAGTCCGGCCTTTTTGGCGGCTTCGAGGTAGCGGACGGAGCCGGGGTAGGGGTTTACGCCGCGTTCGTCGATGATTTTCAGGACGAGTTGGTTTTTGCGGTTGCCGATGCCGTTGACGGTCGGGGCGTCGACGGGGTCGTCTGGGGTGCCTTCGGGGAGGTCGATTCCGCGGGAGCGAAGGAATTCCCGGACGCCGTCGGCTCGGGGGCGGCCGTCTACGTAGGTCGCGTAGTCGGCGTCGGTGAATTCCTGGAAGTTCGCGGCGTCCTTGGTGCGCAGGTATTCGTCGAACGTCCGTTTCCACGCCTCGCGGTGGAGCACGGCCGTTCCGGTCAGTACGCCGTCGAGGTCGAAGAGGCAGGCGGTGATGGTGTCGGGCAGTCCGATCATTCCTGCAACGTACCTGTCCTGGGTGGGGTTTGCGGGGTGTTGGCGGGGGTCGGCTCGTCGCCCTGGGGGCGACATTGCTTTGGTGAGTGGCGTGGGGCACCCCGAAGCGTGATTGTGCTGACGGTCAGTGGGTGGTTGTCAAGGCGGGAAAGATGCCTTGACAACCACCCACTGACCGCAGGGAGGCTTCGTATCGGGGTGCGGGGGAGGGGCTGGGCGCCTCGATGGTTGGGTGCGCTGGCTGCGGTTTGCGCTGGGGCTGGGGCTGGTCGTGAGGGTTCCCCTCACGGAACGTCAGGCGGCGCCTACGCGGCGGTCGAAGACCAGGCGTTCCGCGGCGCGCAGGCCTACGCTGATCGCGCCGGTGAGGACGCCGTCGTCGCCTAGTTCGCCTTGGACCACTGTGGTGGTCAGCGGGGTGAAGGCGCGGAGGGCTCGGTCGATCGGTTCCAGCAGGAGGTCTGCTGCCGTTCCTACGCCGCCGCCCAGGACGATGAGTTCGGGGTCGATTACTGCGGCTACTGAAGCGACTGTGTAGGCGAGCCGGTCTGCCTCCGCCGACACCGCGCGTTGGGCCAGTTCGTCGCCTTCGCGGGCTAGGCGGAAGACTTCGCGGGCGGATCGGGCTGTGCCCAGGCCTAGTTCGCGTGCGCCGCGGACTACTGACTGGGCGGCGGTGGCTTCTTCCAGGTGTCCGCGGGCGGGCGGTTCGCTCGGTTCGTCCGTGACGTGCGTGCGGCCGTAGGGCAGGTAGCCGATTTCGCCTGCTGCGCCGGTGGCTCCTCGGAAGACTCGGCCGTCGACCATCAGGCCCATGCCGACGCCGGTGCCGATGGTGATGCAGCCGACTACCGACGCTCCGCGCGCGGCGCCGCTTTCCCACTCGCCGACCGCGGTGAGGTTCGCGTCGTTTTCCACCAGCAGGTCCGGTCCGAGCACCTGTTCGAGGTCGTCGAGCAGGCCGGGGCGGCCCCAGCCGGGCAGGTTCGGGGCGTGCCGGAAGCAGCGTTTGACCGGGTCGGCGACGCCGGGGGAGCCCAGTACGCGGACCACGATGTCGTCGTTCGTGAGGCCCGCCTCGGCCACGATGTCGGCTGCCAGTTTGCCCAGTGCGGAGATCAGTGCGCTGCCGGAGCGGGCCGTGTTGCGCACGTCGCGCCGGGCGACTGTGGTGCGGCCCAGGTCGGCGACCGCGACCCGGATGTGCTCGCGGCCGATGTCGAGGCCCAGCACGTAGCCCGCGGTCGGGTCCGCCTCGTAGAGCACCGCCGAACGGCCGGTGCCGGTGGACGTGTGCCCGGTCGCGCGGGCGAGCCCGGCGGCCTCCAGCGCCAGCAGCGCCTGGCTCACCGTCGGCTTCGACAGCCCGGTGTCCTTCGCCACCTGCGGCCGCGTCGCTGGCCCGCCGCGGCGCAGCAGGTCGAGCACCGCCCGCTGGTTGATCATGCGCATCCCGGCCGGGGTGCCGACCGGAGGTGTACCCGACCCTGCCACCTGCTGAGTTTCCTTCCCGTTCGGACTTCCGTCCTGCCACGGTAACCGGATTCGCCCCGCTTTGGCAGGAAAGTTTCTTTTCTTCCGGTGCGGGAGGGCAGGCGTACGTCTCGACCCGACGATACGGGCTCGGGCGGCGAAACCCCGGGACGGCACGCAGAGTTCGCCGTGCGCTGGTTGACGGATCAGGCGTCGGGCAGCCAATTGCCGTGGAAGCCCGCGGGCACGCGGCCCGGCAGATGGACTGTCGCGACCGGATCCGCTTCGAGGTCCTGCGCGTCGAGCACCACCAGGTCGCTGCGGTCGTTCGGTCCGTCGTAGACGTAGGCGAGCAGCCAGCCCGCGCCGTCCGGACGGTCGTCCGCCGGGACGAACACCGCCTCGCCCGGGATGTGTCCTTCCGGGAACAGATGCTCGCGCGCGGCGTTCGTGTGCAGGTCGTAGCGGCGGAGGACGAGCGGGCCTTCGGGGCCGTGCCTGCCGGTGACGTGCCCGAAGCGGGCGTCGAGCCCGGCGAGCCGGTCGTCGATGCGGGGGAATTCGCCGTCGCGGTCGTCGAGCAGGTCTTCGCTGACCGTGCCCGTGTGCGGATCGATCGTCCACTTCCACAGGGCGCCTTCCGGGTCTGGGACGCCCGGCCGGTACAACTGCTCGTACCGCACGACATGCACCACGATCCGGCCGTCGGCGGTGTCGTGTGCGTTGAGGGTGTGGAAGACGTAGCACGGGTCGATCTCGAACCAGCGCACGCCGTCTTGTGGGCGGTCGCGGCTGAGCAGGCCGAGGCGCGCGCCGTACGTGTCGCTCCAGCGGAACGGCATGCCGTCGGTTCCGTGGTCGAACACCACCGGCAGATCGAAGAACACCACGTGCCGACGGGTGAGCGCGAAGTCGTGCATCATCGTCAGCCCCGGCACGTCGATCGGCTGCCGCAGCACGAGTTCCCCGGCGGCGTCGGCGCGGTAGTAGCTCACGTGCGGGGCGGTGATGCTGCCGTAGCCGAAGAAATGCAGTTCGCCGGTTTCCGGGCAGATCTTGGGATGCGCGGTCATCGAATCGGCGAGCTTGCCGTCGAAATCGTAGACGCCGACGGTGTCGAGATCCGTGGTGATTTCGTAGGGCAGCGAGGATTCCACGAGCGCGAGCGTGCGTCCCGCGTGATTGACGACATGGGTGTTCGCGACGCTCGACCGGAGATTTCGGGTTCCGTCGGCGTTGTACAGCGCCGGATTCGGGAGGTCGAAGCTTTCGGTGCGCACCCAGCGATTCCGGTACCAAGCCGCGCGCCCGTTTTCGAGCCGCACGCCGTGCACCATTCCGTCGCCGGTGAACCAATGCGCGCTGTCCTGGCGCGGGTTCGGCCCGTTGCGCAGGTACCAGCCAGTGAGCTCCGGCGGCAGCGCACCGGTGACGGGCAGGTCGTAGGCGGTGAGTTCGTCATGGACCGGTGCGTAATGGCCCTTGAGGTGGAAATCGGTGGTGGCCATGAAGTCACGCGGCTTTCTGGGCACGGGCCCGGACGATGCGCGGGTAGCGAATGGTGAACGAGATCGGAATCGCGAAGCCGAGCACCTTGATGACGACCAGCGCGATCGTGTTGTGCGGCGCGTAATGCAGCAGCACGGCTTCGGCAATGCCCGCGACGGTGAAACTGGCCGCCCAAACGGCGGTGATGACGACGTTGACCCGGCGAAAAACCGCGGTCGCGGCGATTTCCGGCGGGACCATGGTTTTCGCGATCCCCAGCGTGAACGGCCGTTTCGCCGCGATCGAACCCCAGGCGGTCACGGCCAGCCAGAGATCGGTCAGCGCGCCGACGTAGTCCCGCAGCGGCGAGGCCGGGTCGCTGAAGGACCAGATCGAAAGCACCGCGAAGAAAGCGACCGCGGAGACCTCGATGACCAGCGTGTCCCAGCCCTTGCCCTGCCGGCGTTCGAGCAGGAGCAGACCGCCCGCGAGGACGAGTCCGGTGAGGCCGGACCAGCGCCAGTCGGCCTGGGTGGACACGATCGCGAAGGCGATCCAGGGAAGGAAACTCTTCAGGTAGTTCATCGGGCCCCTCACGTTCCTGTAGTGACATGTCAACGCTAGAACGTGCGGATTGGACATGTCAATAGTGGAAGGTAGGCTGGGGTGCATGACTTTGCGACACGCGGTGCTAGGGCTGCTGGCGACAGCCCCCGGAAGCGGCTACGACCTGCTGAAACGCTTCGAAACGGCGATGTCGAGCGTCTGGACGGCCACGCAGAGCCAGCTGTACGGGGAACTGGGCAAGCTGGAGGGGGCGGACCTGATCGAGGTCTCCGCGGCGGGGCCGCGCGGGCGCAAGGAGTACGCGATCACCGACGCCGGGCGCGCGGAGCTGCGCAAATGGCTACTGGAGGACAAACCGCCGGCGGCGCGGCGGAACGAGATGCTGCTGCGGGTGTACTTCCTGGGCGAGGTCACGCCGGAGGAAGCCCGGGGATTCCTGGCCCGGCACGGTGCTTTCGCCAAGGGGCTGGGCGAGGAACTGGAGGCGATCGACGCGTCAGTGGACTGGGACGACAGCGATCCGTCGCTCTACGGCCGTCTCGCCTTGGAATGGGGCAAGCGCTACGCGGCGATGGAACGGGACTGGGCGGAGTGGGCGGCGGAAACCATCCGCGCCCACCGCGGGTGACGATCGTGACCGGCGACCAAGCCCGCCACTGCGGCGACGACGTGGTTTTCGCGCGAGACCTCCGGGACGAGGGCGAGCCGGAGGCCGAGTTCAATCCCGGCATCGCCGCCCGGTTTCCGCGCAAGAACGCAGCCGCGGGAATCCTCGCCCGCGACGACCGCGACCGGGTTCTGTTCGTCTGCCCGACCTACAAGCCCTTCCTGGAGATTCCGGGCGGTCTGGTCGAAGAGGGCGAGTCGCCGCTGGCCGCGTGCCGCCGGGAGGTCCGCGAAGAACTCGGCATCGACGTCGCGGGAGGACGCCTGCTGGTCGTCGATTGGCTGCCCGCCCACGGCGTTTGGCGCGACAGCCTGCAGTTCGTCTTCGACGGCGGCGTGCTGAGCCGCGAACAGATCGGCGCCATCCGCCTGGCCTCGGACGAGCTGAGCCGGTTCGAGTTCCTCGAACTCGAGGCCGCGCGGTCTCTCTTGCGGCCCTTCAAAGCGCGACGGATTGCGCTGGCCTGCCAAGCGTTGCAGACGGGCGAGACGGTCTACGGCGAGTTCGGCCGGAGGCTCGGGTAGTCCTCCGGCCGAACGCCGGTTTTCACCCGTCCGAGGACCGCTTCCAGATGTTGATGTCTTCCTCGGTGGCGTACTGGTCGATCTCCGCCAGTTCCTCTTCGGTGAACGACAGGTTGTCCAGCGCGGCCACGTTGTCCTCCAGCTGCTTCACGCTGCTGGCCCCGATCACCAGCGACGTCATCCGCGGATCCCGCAACGCCCACGCCAGCGCCAGCTGCGCCAACGTCTGCCCCCGCCGCTGCGCGATCTCGCCCAGCGCCCGGATCTTGCCCAGCTTCTCTTCGGTGATCGTGTCCGGGTTCAGCGACTTCCCTTGCGCCGCACGGGAATCCGAGGGCACGCCGGACAGGTACTTGTTCGTCAGCAACCCTTGCGCCAGCGGCGAAAACGCGATGCACCCGGCTCCCGCCTGCTCCAGCGTGCCGAGCAGATCGTCCGCCTCGGTCCAGCGATTGAACATCGAGTACGACGGCTGGTGGATCAGCAGCGGCGTGCCCAGTTCGCGCAGCAATTGCGCGGCTTCCGCGGTCCGCGCGGAGTTGTAGGACGAGATCCCGACGTACAGCGCCTTGCCCGACCGGACCGCCCGGTCGAGCGCGCCGACGGTCTCTTCCAGCGGAGTCTCCGGATCGAAGCGGTGCGAGTAGAAGATGTCGACGTAGTCCAGCCTCATCCGCGCCAGCGACTGGTCGAGACTGGCCAGCAGGTACTTCCGCGAACCCCACTCGCCGTACGGCCCGGGCCACATGTCGTAGCCGGCCTTGGTCGAAATGATCAGCTCGTCGCGGTACGGCTTCAAGTCGCTCGCCAGCATCCGGCCGAAGTTCTCCTCGGCGCTGCCGTACGGCGGGCCGTAGTTGTTGGCCAGGTCGAAGTGCGTGATGCCCAGGTCGAACGCGCGCTGGACGATCTCGCGCTGGAGCGTGAGCGGGCGGTCGTTCCCGAAGTTGTGCCACAGCCCGAGCGAGATCGCGGGCAGTTTCAGGCCGCTGCGCCCGCAGCGGCGGTAGGGCATCGAGTCGTAACGGGCATCAGCGGCAGCGTAAGTCACGCCGCGATGCTAGCCCGCGATGCCGCGCCGAGCCCTGTGCGCGGGGGTCAAGATCCGGTTCGGCCGCTAAATTCCCTCTGTACTGTGCGGACCAAGACGGTGCCCCGGCGGTGCGTGACCTGACAGCGAGGACGTGTGGCGAAGGTTCGATGGCAATGGCTCGCACTCGGGCTCGGGCTGACGGCCGTCGTCTCTGCGGGATGCAGCGGCGCCGGTCCGGCGGAGACGTTCGCGAAGACGAACGCCTGCGAGTTGCTGGCAACTGCCGCGCGGGGCACGCCGATCGACCCGCAGCGAAGCGAGTACAAGCTGACGGAATCCACCCCGGCCGTGACGACGGGAGGCGTGGGCGGCTGCCGCACCGAGTGGAACCCGCCGCGCGGCAAGCTCACCGGCGGCAATCTGGCCGCGACTCTGGACCTCGCCGAGGCGGAGGACTGGAGCGGGCACAGCGAGCCGAGTTCCAAGAGCGGGCCCGAAATCCGGAAGGACACCACGAAAGGCGGCGGCGGATGCCGGTATCAGATCCTGATTCCCGGCACTGACGCGGCGGTGCAGGTCTGGTATCTCGATCGCTCCGTGGGCAACGAAGGGTCCTGCGCGGTCGCGAAACGCTTGGTCGACCAGGTCGCTGCGCATTTGCCGTGAATACGGCCCCGAGCCCGGCGCGGTGCCCGCTTTCTGGCTGAGGCGGCGACTGGCCAGTACAGTGCAGGTGAGCGATCGCTTAGGAGGCACCGTGGGCACCGGGTTTTTCTCGTCCGTCGACGACGTGTCGGCGCAGCTGGCCGAGGCCGGGTACCTCGCGTCGACCGCGGTCGCGACCACGGTGTTCCTCGCCGACCGGCTGGGGAAGCCGCTGCTGGTCGAAGGCCCGGCCGGGGTCGGCAAGACCGCGCTGGCGACGGCGGTCGCCGAGGTCACCGGCTCGCGGCTGGTGCGGTTGCAGTGCTACGAGGGCATCGACGAGGCCCGCGCGCTGTACGAGTGGAATCACGCGAAGCAACTGCTGCGGATCACCGCGGGCCGCGACGAGACGTGGGACGAGGCGCGCACCGACATCTTCGGCGAGGAGTTCCTGCTCCGCCGACCGCTGCTCACCGCGATTTCCGGCACCGAGCCGACCGTGCTGCTGATCGACGAAACGGACAAGGCCGACGTCGAGATCGAGGGCCTGCTGCTGGAGGTGCTCGGCGATTTCCAGGTGACTGTGCCCGAACTCGGCACGATCACCGCGACGCGGCAGCCGTTCGTGGTGCTCACGTCGAACGCGACGCGCGAGCTGTCCGAGGCGCTGCGGCGGCGGTGCCTGTTCCTGCACATCGATTTCCCGGACGAGGATCTCGAACGCGAGATCGTCCGGTTGAAGGTGCCCGGCATCGAGGCCGCGCTGGCGAATTCGGTGGTGCGCGTGATCGCCGCGCTGCGGGCGATGGACCTGCGGAAACTGCCGTCGGTGGCGGAGACCGTCGACTGGGCGCGCACGCTGCTGGAGCTGGGCGCGGGCGCGCTCGACGAGCGGGTGGTGCGCGAAAGCCTCGGTGTCGTGCTGAAACATCAGGACGACATCGCTAAGGCCGGGGCCGGGCTGAATCTCGACCGGGTGCTGGACGCGTCATGACCGCCGCGCCGGGCCTGACCGGACGGCTCGCCGAGTTCGTGCGGGCCTTGCGGGCGCAAGGCATCCCGGCCGGTCCCGGCGAGACGGCCGACGCTGCGGCCGCGCTCGAAGTGCTCGGCCTGGACGACCGCGAACTGGTCCGCGAAGGGCTCGCCGCCGCGCTGGTCCGCCGGGGCGGGCAGCGGACGGTGTTCGACGCCGCGTTCGACCTGTACTTCCCGGCCGGCGTCGGCGCGCCGGAGCTGGCGCGCGAGAACCCGCCGCGGGACCGGGAGGAACTGCGGGAAGCGCTCGCCGCCGCTCTGGCCGAAGGCGACGACCAGGCGTTGGACCAGCTCGCCGGACTCGCCGTGGACCTGCTCGGCCAGTACGGCGTGGGAACCGGCCCAGGCGGCGGGTACTCCGCGCACCAAACGCTGGACCGGCTGCAACCGCAGACGCTCATCGCCCAGGTGCTCGCCGCGATGCGCGCCTCCGGCGCCCCGGACGAGTTCACCGACCGGCTCACCCGCGACGAAATCCGCCGCCGCGTCGAGGGTTTCCGCGGGCGCGTGCGTACCGAAGCGCGCCGCCGGGCCGCCGAACTCCGCGGCCGGGAACGAATCGCCAAGCACGCGATCGCACCCGCCGCCGACCGCGTCGACTTCCTTCTCGCCAGCCGCACGCAATTGGCCGAGCTGCGGCGCACCATCCAGCCGCTCTCCCGCAAACTCGCCACCAGGCTCGCCGCGCGCCGCAAACGCACCACTCGCGGTCAGATCGACCTGCGCCGAACGCTGCGTCGTTCACTTTCCACCGGCGGCGTGCCCTTGCGGCCAGCCTACCGGCACCGCCGCCCCGGCCGCCCGGAAATCATCCTGCTGTGCGATCTTTCCGGTTCGGTAGCGGGTTTCGCGAACTTCACCATGCTGCTGGTGCAAGCATTGCGGGACCAGTTCAGCAAAATCCGCGTGTTCGGTTTCGTCGACAGCACCGACGAGGTGACGCACCTGGTGGACACCGGCGCCGCCGATCCCGAACAGCTGGGCGCCCGAATGCTCAGCGAAGCCGCGGTAGTCCGCTGGGACGGCCACAGCGATTACGGCCGCGCGCTGGGACAGTTCACCTCGCACTGGCTGGACGCGGTCGGCCCGCGAACGTCGGTCCTCATCCTGGGCGACGCCCGGACGAACGGCGGCGACCCGAATCTCGACGCCGTCCGCGCGATCCGCTCCCGCGCCCGGCACGTCCACTGGCTGAATCCCGAACGCCGCGCCCTGTGGGGGACGGGCGATTCGGCCGCGCCGGACTACGCGGAACTGGTGGAAATGCACGAATGCCGGAACGCGCAGCAGCTGGGCGTGCTGGTCACGCGCCTTCTGCCGACCTGAGCCAGCCGTCGATCTCCTTGTGCAGCAACGCTTTGGTCTCTTCGGGTGCGAACGACGCGTCCACCGCGTTGCGAGCCAGCTGAGCCAACGTCGGGTCGTCGTAACCGAAAACCTCACGCGCACGGGTGAACTCGTCGGTGATCGTGGTGCCGGTGACGTCCGGGACATCCGTGTTCAGCGTGACTTTGAGCCCCGCCTCGATCAACCGGGGAAGCGGGTGCTCGGCGAGCGTCGGAACCAACCCGAGCGTGACGTTCGACGAAGGACACACCTCGAGCGCGATCCCGCTTTTCGCGACCTGTTCGGTCAGTTCCGGGTCCTCCGCGATACGGATCCCGTGGCCGATGCGCTCCGCACCGCCGATTTCGATCGCCTCGCGGATGCTGTCCGGTCCGGCGTCCTCGCCGGCGTGGTGAACGAGATGCAACCCCGCCTCCCGTGCCCGGACGAACACGTCCTCGAACGGGGCGAGCGAGTGCTTTTCTTCGCCAGCCATCCCGATCGCGATGACTTCTTCGTGCTGCTTGGCCAGCTCCAGCGTCTTCCCGGCCCGTTCGACCGAGCGTCGCCGTGAGTGGTCGAGGATCAGCCTCCAGTGCAGCCCATGCTCTTTCCCGCCTTCCGACAGTCCTTTGAGGACGGCGTTCAGCGGCAGTTCAAGATCCCCGAGCCGTTCCCCGTGCGAGGCAGCGGTGAACGTGACCTCGACGTACCGAGTCCCTTGGGCGGCTTCGTCCGCGCAGAACTCGCGCGCGATCCGTTCGAAGTCTTCGGCCTCGCGCAAACACGACCGGGTGAGACTGTTGCGATCGGCGAACGCCCGAAACCCGTCGAACGCGGCTGGTTTGTCCGGCAGTTCGATTCCGTGGCCGGCGGCCAGCTCCTTGAGCGTGCCGGGACGGATTGTGCTCTCGAGGTGGACATGGAGGTGCACCTTGGGAAGGGCGGAAAGATCGCGCACGCGTCGGATGATGCCTGGCGCACGATCTTCTGTCATCCGGATTTCGCCGGGAACCCGCGGCGGTCGGGCGGCGTTGGGGTAGGTGACGGAGATTTCCGCAGGGGAAGGGACGCGCGATGGCTTTGCTGAAGAAACTCACTGTGCTGGCCGGTGCCGCGGGTGCGGTGTCGTATGTGCGGAAGAACCCGGAGAAGGTCAACGAGGCCGTGGGCAAGGCGGCGCGCTTCGTCGACGAGAAGACGAGTGGGCGCTACCACTCGCAGATCGCCGGGGCGGTGCGGAAGGTTTCGGACACGACCCGTCCTCGGACGGCTGAGTAAAGGCCAGACCTGTCGCCGGGTCGCCGGGGCCGTCAGGCGACCCGGTACGCGGCGGCTCCGTTGTGCAGGAAGCGCGCGCGGCCGTGCTCGTCGGAGTCGACTAGGGAAAGGACCTGGTGGCTGTTGAGCTTCGGTTCGGCGGTGATGATCGCGTGGTCGTTGAGGCGGACGACCTCGACGCGCTGCGCGGGCTTGCCGTACCGCGCCCCGGCGGTCTCTTGGCGCGGGTGGTGGGTGAGGAACGCCCGGCCGTGGTCGACGGTCAGGGCGAGGTCGTACAAGGTGGTGCGGTAGGTGCCGCACATCCGGTGCGCGTCGAGGGGAGCGGGGTTCGCGGGCGGCACGGGCGGTGGTGCCGTCTCGACGCCGGCGAGGTCCCGGAGCACCGTGCTGAAAAGCTCGTGGGCCAAGGGCTCGGCTCCCGCGCTGTTGGTCAGCACGGCCATCGCCACCCCTGCTGAGGGAACGACGCGCAAGAAGGCCTTCTGGCCCTTGGAGACGCCGGTGTGGCCGACGACGCCGTCCCGGTACAGCATCCAGCCCAGTCCCCAGCCGAGGACACCGCCACCGAAGTCCGGGACGGATTCCAGCTGCGGTTCGCGCAGTCCCGCGAGCGTCGGGTCGGCGAGGTGCAGGCGGACGAATTCCAGCAGGTCGCGGGCGCTCATCGCGAGATGCGAACCACTGGGTGCGGAGAAGTAGCGGACTGCCCAGCTGGTTGTCGGCTCGAGTTTTCCTTCGGTCTCGACGTGACCGACCGCGGCGCGGTGCAGGATCGCTTCGTAGGTGTCCACGGCGACGGTGGAAAGGCCCAGCGGAGCGGCCAGACGCTCCCGGAGCGCTTCGTGGAAGGTCCTGTCGCGCAAGACTTCCACCAGCCTGCCGAGCAACGCGTATCCGCTGTTGGAGTAGGAGAAAACGCCGCCCGGCGGAAACGGATGAGGGGCGTCGGCGAGGCTGGCGACGAATTTCTCGATCGCGTCGTCGTTGCGCCCGGTGTCGACGAAGTGATTGCCGTCGATGCCGCCCGTGTGGGTGAGCAGATGGCGGGCGGTCAGGGATTCCGTGGCTGCCGGATCGCGCAGCCGGAAACCGGGCAGGTAGGCGCGGACGGGACGGTCGAGGTCGAGCAAGCCGTCGTTCACCAACTGCTGGATCAGCGTGGCCGTCCAGATCTTGGTAATCGACCCGATCTTGAACACCGAGTCGGTCGTGGCCTCGATGCGGGTGCGGAGGCTGAGCACGCCGGCGGCCTCGTCCCGGATTTCCCCGTCGGCCAGCACTGCGACCTGCGCGCCCGGCACGTCGTGCTCCGCGATGAGCTCGCGCAGACCCCACATCATCCCCGCAACCTACTGCCCCGGGGGCTTGGTGCGGGCGGGTTGTGCCTCGTTGCGCAGAGCTAGCCAACCGGAGTGCCGAAAAGTGCTCTCCGGGGCTGGTTTCGCGGGCGGGGTTGGGGTTGTGGGGTTGGGTGTTGCTGGCCCAGTCTGGCGGCCGGTTTGCCTGGTGGGGTTGGCGGGCGCGGGTGGGTGTCGGTGGTTCGGCCTGGCGTTGGCCGGTTTCCCAGGCCAGGTTGGCGGGTGCGGGTCGGTATTGGTGGTCCAGCCCTGCGGCGGCCGGTTCCGCGGGTGGGTTGGCGGGTGCGGGTGGGTGTTGGTGGCTCGGCTTGGCGTTGGCCGGTTTCCCAGGCCAGGTTGGCGGGTGCGGGTCGGTATTGGTGGTCCAGCCCGGCGGCGGCCGGTTTCGCGGGTGGGTTGCTGGACGTGGGTGGGTGTTGGTGGCTCGGCTTGGCGTTGGCCGGTTTTCCCACGCCAGGTTGGCGGCGCGGGTCAGTGTTGGTGATTCAGCTCGGCGGCGGCCGGTTTGTCGGGTGGCGTTGGCGGGCGCGGGTGGGTGTTGGTGGTTCGGCCTGGGGTTGGCCGGTTTCCCGGGCCATGTTTGCGGGCGCTGGGTCAGCCTTGCTGGCCCAGCCTGGCGGTCGGTTTGGCTGGTGGGGTTGGTGGGCGCGGGTCGGTGCGGTGGTTCGGCCTAGCGTTGGCCGGTTTCCCAGGCCAGGTTGGCAGGCGCGAGTCAGTGTTGCTGGCCCAGCCCGGCGACAGCCGACTGCCCAGCCGACGTTGCGCGAGCGCGGAGCTGGTGGCAGCAGCTCCGCCCCACGTCACTCCTCGGCCAGCGTCGCCAGCACGCCCTCCCCGTACTTGGCCAGCTTGCTCTCGCCCACCCCGCTCACCGTGCCCAACGCGTCCAGTGTCGTCGGCATGAGCGTGGCGATCTGGCGCAGCGTCGCGTCGTGGAAGATCACGTACGCCGGGACGCCCTGTTCCTTCGCCGTCGCGGCGCGCCAAGCGCGCAGGCGCTCGAACACCGGTGCCGCTTCCGCGGGCATGTCGACCGGGGGAGCCGCCGGGCGGCGGGACGTGCGCGGGGCGCGCGCCGGACGTTCCGGTTCGCGGCGCAGCTGCACTTCCAGGGAGCCGTTGAGGACCGCCGCCGAACCTTCGGTCAGCACCAGCGAGCCGTAATCTCCTTCGACCGCGAGCAGGTTGCGGGCCAGCAGTTGCCGCACCACCGCACGCCATTCCGGTTCGCGCAGTTCGGTGCCGATGCCGAAGACCTTGAGCGTGTCGTGCTGGAACTGGGTGACCTTCGGGGTCGTCTTGCCCAGCAGGATGTCGATGATCTGCCCGGCGCCGAACTTCTGCCGTCGTTCGTTGCGCAGCCGGACCACTGTGGACAGCAGTTTTTGCGCGGGAATGGTGCCGTCCCAGCGTTCCGGCGGGTTCAAGCAGGTGTCACAGTTTCCGCACGGCTGACCGGACTGCCCGAAGTACGCCAGGATTTGCGTGCGCCGGCATTCGACCGTCTCGCACAGCGCCAGCATGGCGTTCAAGTGCTGGCCCTGCAGGCGGCGGTGCATCTCGTCGCCTTCGGAATTGTCGATCATTTTGCGTTGCTGCACCACGTCTTGCAGCCCGTACGCGAGCCAGGCGGTGGACGGTTGCCCGTCCCGGCCCGCGCGGCCGGTTTCCTGGTAATAGCCTTCCACCGACTTCGGCAGGTCCAGGTGCGCGACAAACCGGACGTCCGGTTTGTCGATGCCCATGCCGAACGCGATCGTGGCGACCACGACGAGCCCGTCCTCGCGCAGGAACCTCGACTGGTTCGCCGCGCGCGTCGCCTTGTCGAGCCCGGCGTGGTAGGGCAGCGCCGGGATTCCGTTCTGCACCAGGAATTCCGCGGTCTTCTCCACCGAAGCGCGAGACAGGCAGTAGACGATTCCGGCGTCGCCCTGGTGCTCGGTGCGCAGGAGGTCGAGCAGCTGCTTCTGCGGCGAGTTCTTCGGCACGATCCGGTACTGGATGTTCGGCCGGTCGAAGCTCGCGACGAAATGCTTCGCGTCGTCCAGGCCGAGCCGCTGCGAGATTTCCTTGTGCGTGGCCTCGGTCGCGGTGGCGGTGAGCGCGATCCGGGGCACGTCCGGCCAGCGTTCGTGCAGCGACGACAGCATCAGGTAGTCGGGCCGGAAATCGTGGCCCCACTGCGAGACACAGTGCGCTTCGTCGATCGCGAACAGCGCGATTTTGCCGCGGTCGAGCAGGCGCACCGTGGATTCGACCGACAACCGTTCGGGTGCCAGGTAAAGCAGGTCCAGCTCGCCCGAGACGAATGCCTCCTCCACCTGCTGCCGCTGCGCGAAATCCTGGGTGGAGTTGAGGAATCCGGCGCGCACGCCGACGTTGCGCAGCGCGTCGACCTGGTCCTGCATCAGCGCGATGAGCGGCGAGATCACCACGCCGACGCCCGGCCGCACCAGCGACGGGATCTGGTAGCACAGCGATTTCCCGCCGCCGGTGGGCATGAGCACCAGCGCGTCGCCGCCGGAGATCACGTGCTCGACGATCTCCGCCTGGTCGCCGCGGAACGCGTCGTAGCCGAAGACGCGCTGCAGAGTCTCGAGAGCGGGGGAACGGGTGGCCTGCTCGGCCAGATCGGGGTGCGCCACCCGGCCGATTCTAGGGCGGAGGGCTGTCCGGGCGAGCCTGCCCCGCCGGGTTCGGCGCGAGAGTCCCCATCGCACCGGCCGTTTTCGTGGGCTGCGGCGGACTCGATCGCACAGGGTGAACAGCATGGCGACTGGTGACAGCCGGGATGGCGGGACCCTTCACGCCACCCCCGTGACAGACGGTGTCGAGACAGCGGTCCCAGTGCCCTTCGGGTGTGGTCCGGAGGCGCACAATGGGATCCGTGGCATTTCCGATCGATGACCTGACCGGGTATTTTTCCGGGGATTGGCAGCTCGCGCGCGAAATCGTCGACGTCGACGGGGCGGCGCTGGGCAAGGCGAGCGGCCGCGCGGCGTTCACCTGGGACGACGGGGTGCTGGTCTATCGCGAGTCGGGAGAGTTGCAGCTGGGAGCGCATCGCGGACCGTTCACGCGGACCCTGCACTACCGGCCCGCCGGAGGCCCGCGCGCCGCCGTGCATTTCGACCACGGCGGGTTCTTCCACGACCTGGACCTGGCGACTGGGGAGTGGACAGCTGATCATCCGTGCGCCGCCGACTGGTATCGAGGCGCGTACCGGGTGCTCGACGACCGCCGGTGGGAACAGGAATGGGTGGTGACCGGGCCAGCCAAGGACCATGTGATCACCAGCCGGTTCACGCGGATGAAGAAGTGACTCCAGCTGCGGTCTAACGCCTGATTCCGCTCTGCCGCCCTGAGGAACCGGCGGTAATCGCAGCGCTCTACTTGCGCCGGTTGCGCAGGATCACCAACAGAACCGTGATCGCCGAAACCGCGCAGGCGGCGGTGATCACCATCCCAGCCCAGGCGGGAATCGCGATCCCGGCGATGTTGTCGAAGCCGGGCAGGGCGCGGGGCGCGGTGATCGCCACGGAGCCCTCCGTTCGTGTCGTCGGCGTGCGGATCGCTTGCGCGCCGGAGTTTACCCGACACCGGACGACACCGTCAGGTCCGAAGTGGACAGTCGCGGTCACCGTTGGTAGCCGGTGAAATGTGCCCTGCGGGGGCGGTTCGGCCGGTGCGAATGGACCCTTCGCGCCGCTCGGGTCACGATGCTGGGCAGGAGGCGATCTTCGAGGCATGATCGAGGCAAGCGCACGACGACGGAGAAGGAGCGCGGGATGAATGTGGCCGATCTGCTCGTGGACGGCTTCGGCCGGGTGCGGGAAGTGGTGCACCAGGCAGTCGAGGGCCTGACCGCGGAACAGCTGGCGGCGCGCCCTGGCCCGGAGGCCAACTCGATCGGCTGGCTGATCTGGCATCTGGCGCGGGTGCAAGACGACCACATCGCGGACGTCGCGGACACCGAGCAGCTCTGGACGGCAAAGGACTGGCGCGAGAAATTCGACCTGCCGTTCCCCGCCGACGACATCGGCTACGGACACCGCAGCGCCGACGTGGCCAAGGTGCGCCCGCAGTCGCCGGATTTGCTCACCGGGTACTACGACGCCGTGCACGAGCACACAGTGTCCTGGGTGTCCGGCCTCGACGCGGCGAAGCTGGACCGCGTCGTCGACAAAGGCTGGGACCCGCCAGTGACCCTCGGAGTCCGGCTGGTCAGCGTGCTGTCCGACGACCTGCAACACGCCGGACAGGCCGCCTACGTGAGGGGGTTGCTGGTGGGCTGACCTGGGCTGGAGCGACTGACGCGCTGGGCGGGTGACTGGGTCCCGCCCGGACAGTGGCGGCGAGCGGCCCGTGGACGGCAGGCAGTCCGTGGACGGCGCGCGGCCGGTGGACGAAACGCGGCCCGTGGATGGCAGGTGGAATGGGGCGGCTTCGCGGGTCGCGCGCCGTGGATGCCGCGACGGGGAGCGGCTGGGGCGGCGGCGGGTTGTGGGCTGCCCGGGTTTCGACGGCGGGGTTTCGGCGGCGGGGTTTCGGCGGCGGGCGAACCTGACCGGGGCGCTCGCACGCCGGTTACCAGCCATTATCGGGCGGTGCTGCGACCGCTGGTCGAACCGGCGGTGACTGGCGGACACGGGGCACGAGAGGGGAGGCGGAATTAGACCCGCTCTCCTCGGGCACCCGGCCGCGTAGCACCGCGCGGCGGCGCCTTCGCGCTGTGAGCCCTCGGTATCGCACGCCAGCGCCTTTGCGCCGCGCGTCGGAGCCTTCGGGCGGTGAGCCCTCGGCTCCGCGCGTCAGCGTTTCTGCGCGGCGTGTCGGCGCCTTCGCGCCGTGAGTCCTCGGCTCCGCACGCCAGTGTCTTTGCGCCGCGTGTCGGTGCCTTCGGGCTGTGAGTCCTCGGCTCCGCGCGTCAGCGTTTCTGCGCCGCGCGTCAGCGTCTCCGCGCCGTGAGCCTCAGTGGCGCAAGCCTTGCGTCCGCGCGCAACCCCACTGCCGAGAGGTCTCACTCGTACCGGGCTCCTCGATGGTCCGGCAGCCGTCGCGGGCCGGGGCCGTCTTGGCCCAGTTGGTCGCCTGGGTTGGCCAGGCGGCATTTGGCCAGGGACATGCAGCCGCAGCCGATGCAGTCGTTCAGCTGGTCGCGGAGTTGTTCCAGCTGGCGGATGCGCTGGTCCAGGTCGGTGCGCCAGCAGGACGAGATGCGGGACCAGTCGGCGCGGGTCGGGGTGCGGTCGTCGGGGAGGAGGGCCAGCACGGCGCGGATCTGCGCCAGCGGCATGCCCACCCGCTGCGACATGCGGATGAACGTGACCCGCCGCAGGGCGTCGCGGCGGTAGCGGCGCTGGTTGCCCGCGGTGCGCCTGCTGCGGATCAGGTTTTCGTCCTCGTAGAACCGCAGGGCCGACGCCGGTACGCCGCTGCGGCGGGAAAGTTCGCCCACGGTCAGTTCGGGCAGCTCCGTTTTTGTCATGCGCGCAGCATAGCTTGACTTAAAGGGAGCTTGAAGTTCGAGACTCGCTTCCGGAGGCGGGAAACCTGTTCCGCCCCGGGAAAAGGAGAACACCGTGTCCGAAGCTCCCGTCCGGCTCGCAGTGCTCGTCGGCAGCGCGAGGGAGGGGCGGTTCGCCCCCACGGTCGTGCGCTGGTTCGCCGGCCAGGCCGATCTGCATGGCGGGTTCGAGGTCGACGTCCTCGACGTCGCCGAGATCTCGCTGCCGCTCGCCATGAACGGCGAGGGAGCCGCGCCCGTCGCCGCCCGGCTCGAAGCGGCGGACGCGTTCGTCGTGGTCACGCCGGAGTACAACCACAGCTACCCGGCCGCGCTCAAGAACGTCCTCGACTGGTTCCACGGCGAATGGCACGCGAAACCGGTCGGTTTCGTGTCCTACGGCGGGATTTCCGGCGGCCTGCGCGCGGTCGAGCACCTCCGCCCGGTCTTCGCCGAACTGCACGCGGTCACCATCCGCGAAACCGTGAGCTTCCACGGCGCGCACGGCCGGTTCGGGGAGAACGGCGAACCCGTCGACCCCGCCGCGGCGACGGCGGCGACGGCGTTGCTCGACCAGCTCGAATGGTGGGCGCGCGCGTTGCAGGACGCGCGGTCGGTGCGGGCTTATCCTGCATAATCCGGCGATCGTGATGCCAAGGGTTCCCGGTGGGATGTCGGTGTTCTGCCGCGTAGATCGGTGCGCCCGGGCCGTAGCCCTTGCGTCCCGCGCTGTAGGTGGCGCTGCCGGGCCTGGGGAAAGTGCGGACAGACCGGCGTGGTCCGGCTGATTGCGCGGATGTCGTGTGCCGTGGCTCGGACCGGGGTGATTCCTCGGTAGGCGGTGCTGTCCGGCGCGATCCCGGCATGAGCTGGGGGAGCGGCACGGTCGGGCGAAAGTGTGGCCCGACTGGCGTGGTTCGGCTCATGAGTGCTCAGCACCGTGGGTTGACCGGGATGATTCCGGGGCATGCGGTGCAGCCCGGCCGACCCCGGCATCGGCTCGGCGAGCGATGCGGCTGGGGTGCGTGAGAGTGTGGCCTGACCGGCGCGGTGCCAGCTGCTTGCGCGGGTGCCCTTGCCGTGCCTGGGCCGGGTGATTCCGTGGTGAGGCCCGGCGCGGTCCCGGCATGGGCTGGGGAATCGGCACAGTCGGGCAAAGCGTGGCCGACTGGCTTGGTTCGGCTGGTGAGTGTCCAGCACCGTGGGTCGACCGGGATGATTCCCGGGTTGAGCGGTGAAGATCGGCGCGATCCCGGCATCGGCTCGGCAAGCGATGCGGCGGGGCCTTGTGAGAGTCCGGCTGCGCAAGTGTCCTGTGCCGTGGCTCCACCGGCGTGATTTCCCAGAATCCAGGTGAAGCCCGGCGCGTTCCCCGTACCAGATGGGAAAGCGAGGCGGACAGAATCCGGTGCAGCAACTACCGACCAAAGCAGCAACCCCGGGGCAACATCCCCCCACGAAGCGGGGGAGGGGGGGGAAAGAAAGGACTTCCCCCCGAAAAACCCCACCACACCCCACCAAACCGCCCACCCCCCCACCTGCCCGCCCTTCCAAAAACCATCCCAACTTGCCCTCT
>NZ_JBVJOE010000003.1:559601-655662 GCF_055583325.1 Amycolatopsis sp. NPDC104775 | reverse complement strand
AGAAAGAAGAAGAGAAATGAAACAACAAAACAAAAAACCCACACACACCCCCCCCCCCCCCCCCCCCCCCCCCCCCCCCCCCCCCCCCCCCCCCCCCCCCCCCCCCGACGACGCCCCGCGCGCCCAACCAGCCTGGTCAACAACCCAGCTGCCCAGCCTGGCAAGAACTCATCCAGCGTAACTGTCCACATCAGACCGTCGGGCGAAAGCCGGAGCGTGCTCCGGCCGCAGGCCGACGCCGCCAAGGTAAGCAGTAACACCGGAAAGCGCCGGAAAACGTCGCATCATCCGCATCGGCGCGGGCAAGCGGTCCAGGGTTCCCTCCAGAGCGGGACGCAGCAGCATGCCGTGTTCGCCTCGCTGGCTGGACTGCACCGCGACGGTCGGCAGCAACCGGCGGCGGCGGACGGCGGCCAGGCGAGACGGGGGAACATCCCCGCGCCGCAACGGTTCCGCGAGGAGCCGGGCGGTGGCGACGGCGTCTTGCACGGCCAGGTT
The DNA here is from genome assembly GCF_055583325.1 of Amycolatopsis sp. NPDC104775. Taxonomy (NCBI): domain Bacteria; kingdom Bacillati; phylum Actinomycetota; class Actinomycetes; order Pseudonocardiales; family Pseudonocardiaceae; genus Amycolatopsis; species Amycolatopsis sp. NPDC104775. Next base: position 655,164 of record NZ_JBVJOE010000003.1, on the reverse strand, counting down.
CACCCCGACGCCTCCCACGGGCGACATCGGGTGCGCAGCGTCGCCGATGCACAACGCGCCCGGTGCGTGCCAGCGCGGCAGCAGGCCCATGGTCACTTCGAGCAGCTTCACGTCGTCCCACGAACGGATGGCGGACAGTTGCGAGGGCGTCCAGCCGAACAAGTCGCCCAGCTGGGAACGGAAGCCTTCGATGGGGCCGGAACGCAGGTGGGCGTCTTGGCCGCGGGGGATGAGGTACGAGGTCTGGTAGTAGTCGCCGCGGTCCATGGTCACCGAGGCGTAGCCGGGGCCGAAGCGGGCGAACACCCCCGGTTCACCAGGGCCGGCTTTCGGCACTCGCACCTGCCAGACGTCCATCGGGACCTCCGACTCTCGCAGGGCGAGGCCGAGTTCGCGGCGCACGGTCGACCAGCGGCCGTCGCAGCCGACGGTGAGCGGGGCTTCGATCGCGGAGACAGCGCCGGTGTCGTCGCGGTAGTTGACGCCGGTGACGCGTCCGGCCGCTCGGCGCAGGGAAACGACGGAAGCGCCCATGCGCAGGGAGAATTTCGGTTCGGCGGCACCGGCTTCGGCCAGCAGGCCGAGGAATTCGGCTTGCGGAACCATGGCGATGTGCTTGTGCGGGCCGCGCAGCCGGCTGAAATCGGCGGCGATCACGGTTTCCGCGCCGATCTCCATTTTCATCCGTTCCAGGACCGAACGCGACAGGGCGGCGAACCGGGCGCCCAGGCCCAGTTCGTCCAGCAGGCGCAGCGTCGACGGGTGCACGGTGTCGCCGCGGAAATCCCGCAGGAAGTCGCGATGCTTCTCCAGCACGACGACCTCGACTCCGGCCCGCGCCAGCAGCAGGCCCAGCATCACGCCTGCTGGACCGCCTCCGGCTACTACGCATCCGGTCCGTTCCATCGGGACCTCCAATCTTAGAGACGCTCTAAGTTTAGAGTAACGCTAAGATTCACGCCATGACCGGGTTGCGGGAAGAGAAGAAGCGGCGGACCCGCCAGGCGCTGATCGAGGCGGCGCTGACGCTGTTCGACGAGCAGGGCTACGACGGCACGACCGTCGCCGAGATCTCCGCGCGGGCGAAGGTGTCCCCGGCGACGTTTTTCAACTACTTCGCCACCAAAGAGGACGTCGTCTTCGCTGACCAGCACCTTTACGACGAAGTGGTGGACGGGGTCTTCGCGGAGACGGAGCCGGGCGCGGCGGTGGCCGAGACGGTGACGAGGACTGTGCACGCGCTGGCGACGGCGGACGCGTGGAGTTTCCCGCTGGACCATCCGCTCACCGAGGTGCGGACCCGGTTGCTGGCTGGGGTCCCGGCGTTGCGCGCGGGGTATCTGCTGCGCAACGCCGCGGTGGCCGACCGGTGGGCGGAGAAGCTCTACGAGACGTGTGCGCCCCAGCTGGATCGGGTCGAAGCCGCCGCGTTGACTGGCGCGGTGCTGGGCGCGTTGGAAGCGGCGTTGCGGCAGGTGCCGGAGGGGCAGAGCGCGACGGAGGTTCTGCTGGGGATCGTCGAGCGGGTGGTCTACGGATTCTTGCCCAGGGGCTAATTGCAGTACAGGGATTCGAGTTTGGTGTCCGAGGCGACCACGGTGATCCCCTTGCCGATCGATTGCCCGGATGCCGCCAGCGAAGCGGATACGGTGCAGACCACCTGCTGCAGACCGATCGGGTACAGCAGTTTCATCGATTCGCCGACGGTCACGGTCACCGGCTCGGTCGAGGTGTCGACCGAGACGTGCCTGCCGGGAGAGAGCATCGAGTAGTAACCCTGTTGTTCTTCCACCCGCGTCGGGCCGCCGAAGAGTTCCGTCAGCACTGTCGTGGGTGTCGCGTCCCTAGCCCAGGCGCGCTGCACCGGGCTGAGCTGGCCGGCGTAGACGAAGTAAAGGGTGATTTGCGGACGCGGCGTGCCCAGCTGGAACCCGCCGGGGGCGTCGCCCGCGGGAATCACCCCGGTCGGCTGGATGCCGCAGCTGGCGAGGGCCAGCACAGAGAGCAAGGCGAACAAGAGCCGCAGAAGTTTCATCGTTCCTCCTGCCTGGTGCGGGGCAGCCGGAGGGTGAACCGCGCTCCGTCGCCGGTGTTGGCCGCTTCGAGGTCGCCGCCGTGCAGCCGGGCGTTTTCCAGGGCGATCGACAACCCGAGGCCGCTGCCATCGGACCGGGCGCGCGAGGTGTCGGCCTTCGCGAAGCGGTCGAACACCTTCGGCAGCACCTCGGTAGGGATTCCCGGGCCGTGGTCGGTGACCGTCAAAGTGACTGTTTCGTCGTCGGCGCTCAGCTCGATTTCGACCGGCGGTGCGCCGTGGTGCAGGGCGTTGCCGACCAGGTTGGCGACGACCAGGTCGAGCCGCCGCGGGTCGGCGGGCACGGTGATGCTGGGCAGGTCGGACACCACGGAGTCGGTCCAGCCGCGCGCGGCGAGGCAGTTCGCCACTGCCTCGGCCAGGTCCACTTCCTCGATCCGCAGTTCGGCCCGGCCGGCGTCGAAGCGCGAGATTTCGACCAAGTCCTGCACCAGCCGGGTCAGCCGCCGTGTTTCGGCCGAGACGAGCCGCGCCGCCACCGCGGTGTCCGAGGGCAGCTGGTCGGCGTCTTCGTCGAGGACGTCGGTGACCACGTTCATCGCGGCCAGCGGGGTGCGCAACTCGTGCGAGACGTCGGCGACGAACCGGCGCGCGTCGGCCTCCATTTCGCGCAGCGAGCCGACGGTGCGCTCCAGTTCCGCCGCGGTGTGGTTGAACGTGGTGACCAACTGGGCCAGTTCGTCGGAACCCTTGGCGGGCAAGCGCACGTCGAGCTGTCCGTCGCCGAGTTTGCGCGCGGCGGAGTTCAACGCGCGCACCGGCTGCAGCACTTGCCGCGCGGCCAGCAACGCCAGCGCGACCGCGATCGGCAGGGCCAGCGCGGTCATCTGCCACGCGCGCGTCGCCAGCTGCTCGATCGCGGCCTGCTGGGTGGCCAGCGGGACCGTTTTGTAGACCTCGATGCCGGTGTGTTCCCCTCTCGTCGCGCCGTAGCGCAGCAGCGGCATCCCGATGTAGAGCACCGGACGCCCGCCCTCGACGACCCGCTGGAACTGGACGGTGGTCCCGGCGGCGACCGCGCGGCGCAGGCCGTCGGGCAGTTCGGCCGGATTCAGCCCGGCCCGCGAATGCAGCGACCCGAACACCACGGTCGTGGTGCCTTTGAGCGAACTCGCCATGTTGTCGAGCTGCCGCTGGTCGGGCGGGAGGGTCAGCTGGGGCAGGTACGTCCGGACCTCGTCGCGCAGCTGCACCATCGCCGGGTCCTGCACGCCCGCGAGAATCGTGTTGCGCGCGGTCACGTAGCTCGCGCCCGCCGCCGCGCCCGCGCCGACCAGCGTCATCGCCGCGAACGCCAGCACCAGCCGCAGGCGCAGCCCGGACGCCCACGACCGGAGCCGCTTCACGACCCGGCCCGCCTCACGAGCGGCCGAACCGGTAGCCGAAGCCGCGGACGGTCTGCACGTGGTCCGGCCGCGCCGGGACGTCCTCGATCTTCGAGCGCAGCCGCTGCACGCAGGCGTCGACCAGGCGGGAATCGCCGAGATAGTCGTGTCCCCACACGGAGGCGAGCAGCTGGCTGCGGCTGTACACCTGGCCCGGCGTGCGCGAGATCTCCAGCAGCAGTTTCAGTTCGGTCGGCGTGAGCGAGACCTGTTCGCCACGCTTGCGCACCAGCATCCCGGCCCGGTCGATCACCAGGTCGCCGTGCTGTTCGGGGCCGGTCGCACCGGGTTCGGCGGCGGTGCGGCGCAGCACCGCGCGGATGCGGGCGTCGAGCACCCTCGGTTCGATCGGTTTCACGACATAGTCGTCAGCGCCCGCTTCGAGACCGGCGACGATGTCGAAATCGTCGCTGCGCGCGGTGAGCATGATGATCGGCACCTGGCCGAGCGCGCGGATCCGGCGGCAGGTCTCGAACCCGTCGATGCCGGGCAGCATCAGGTCGAGCACCACGAGGTCGGGCGCGCGTTCGCGCAGCTGTGCGACGCCGTCCTCGCCGGTCGCGGCGGTGTGCACCGTGTGTCCTTGACGGCGCAGCGCCAGCTCCATGCCCTCGCGGACGGACGCGTCGTCCTCGATCACCAACACCACAGCCACAGGGGCCATTATTCGGACTGCCCGCGGATTCGCGCGACCCGGGCGGATCTTGTAGCGAAACCATGACACGGCCCTGACGAGATCCCGAAATCCGGGGGCCAGGCTCGAAGGCATGGCAGTACTGACTCCTGAACCGCCGACCGTGCCTCTGTCCGTGCCCCGGCACGCGCTCGCCCCTCGCCGCCGTTCGCGGACCGCCGTGCTGGTCGCCGCCGCGATCGGGTTCGCGGGCGCGTTCGTCGTCGCCTACCTGCTCTTCGTGCGGACCGAGGCCGGGCAGCGGGCGGAGGACGGCGTCGTCCGCTTCGCGCAGAACCTTCCGCGGTCCACTGTGGACTGGGCGCGGCCGCTGGCCGGGATCGACGGGGTCGAGGTGTTCGGCGCGGCCGGGATCGTCATCGTGGCGCTCGCCGTGCTGCGCAAGCGGTTCGCGCTCGGGGTGACCGCGCTGGTGCTGTACTTGCTTCCGCTGGCCGCCGCGCAGCTGCTCAAGATCTACCTGCTCGACCGGCCGGACGTCGGTTCGTCCGGAGCCCCGCACCACAACAGCTTCCCGAGCGGGCACGTGAGCGCGGCCACCGCCGTGCTGCTGGCGCTGGCCGTCGTGCTGCCCGCGCGGTTCCGGACCTGGGTGCTCGCCGTGGGTGCGCCCGGCGTGGCCTGGGTGGCCGCGGCGACCGTCGCGCTCAGCTGGCACCGGCTCTCGGACACCGTGGGCGCCTGCCTGCTGGTGGCCGCGGTGGTGTCGGCGGGCGCGGCGGTCGTCTCGGCGCGGCGTCCGGACGGCGGCCGGATCCCGCCGGTGCTGACGACGGTCGCGCTGCTCGGACCGGTCGCGGTGGTGCTGGGCGGGTACGCGGTGCTGGCGTCGGCGACGTCGGTCCCGGCCCGGTTCGTGGCGGCGCTGGTGCTGGCGGCGCTGAGCGCGGTGGCAGTGGTGCTGCTGGCCGCCGGACCGCTCCGGCGGGTGAACTTCGACCCGTCCGGAGCGCGGAACCGGCTCAGCGAAGCGGAGTCTCGGTAGGGGAGTTCACGAGGGGTTCCGGCGCGGTTTGATCCGCACCGCGGGCAGCGGGGGAGCGGGCAGCCGCGCCGGGCCGCCGGGGTACGGCTCGATCGCGCCGAACTGGTCGGAATGCGCTTCCCACGCCTCGCGGTATTCGGCGATCTCGTCGTGGCTGCGGCCGACGAAGTTCCACCACATCAGGATTTCCTCGCCGAACGGCGGCCCGCCGAGCACGATCACGCGCGCGGGTTCCGGGCCAGGGTTGCGCAGGTCGAGCGCGGTCGCGCCGATGCCGAGGTAGCCGAGCTGGGCCCGCTGCAGCGGAGTGCCCGCGAAGGTGACCTCTCCGGTGTCGAGCAGGACGCCGTGCTCGAAGGACGGGTCCGCGTCGAGGCTGATGCGCGCACCCGGATCGAGGACGATTTCCGCGCCCAGCAACGGAGTGAAGGTCTTCACCGGCGAGGTTTCCCCGGCCAGCGTGCCGAGGAAGACCCGCGCGGTCGCACCGTCGAGTTCGGTGGCCGGCGGCGCGTAATGCTGGAAGTCGCGGGCGGTGTGCCGGTGTTCGTCCGGCAGCGCGACCCAGAGCTGGACCCCGTGCAGCGTCGTGGTTTCCGGCGTCGACACTTCTTCGTGGCAGATGCCGTGGCCGCCGGTCATCAGGTTCAGCTCGCCGGGCCGCACCATCGCGTGCGAGCCGAGGCTGTCGCGGTGTTCGATCTCGCCGGTGAACAGCCAGCTCACCGTCTGCAGCCCAGTGTGCGGATGCGGGCCGACGGACATGCCGCCGCTGACTGAGGTGTCGTCGGGCCCGTAGTGGTCGGCGAAGCACCATGCGCCGATCAGCGACCGCTGGCGCTGCGGCAGGGTGCGGCGCACCGGCATCGCGCGCGGGCCGCCGAGCGGGACGGAACGGGCGTCGAGGATCTCGACCTTGCCCGGGCTGACCGGGTCGCCGCCGCACGCCAGTTCGGCCGGGTCGGTCTCGACGTTGCTCATGCCGACACGATAACCGGCCGGGTGCGGGTTCCCGCGCGGCTGTCCGTGAGGGGAACCCTGAGGGAATCAGAGTCCGTGAGGGTTCCCCTCACGGACAGTCTCCCGGGCGGTCGAGGAGGTTGCGCAGCCAGTCGAGCGCGGTGGGGAGTGCGTTCAGGACCGAGATGTGCCCGTCGCGTGGACGGAGCCACAGTTCGGCGTCCGGAAGGTTCCGCAGGAGCCATTCGCTGTGGCTGACCGGCACGACCCGGTCGTCTCCGCCGTGCACCAGCAGCACCGGAACCCGCACGTCGGCGACGGAGAACCCCCACGGTGCCACATACGCAAGATCGTCGTCGGCTTCCGCGGCCACGTCCGCCGCGGCACCCGCGTCTGCGCCGAGCGGTCCCCAGGCGCCGCGCAGCGCCGTCCAGTCCGCGTCGGTGAAGCTCGTCGGGTCGAATTCCTGCGTTTCCCCGTGCCGCAGCCGGGTTTCGCGGCCCTCGCGGGCGGCCCGCAGCGAACTGTCGTCGGCCATCCCGCCGTACCAGTCATAGGTTTCGGAGTACGGGGCCAGCCCGGCGAGAGACACCGCGGCCGTTACCCGATCCGGCAGCCCCGCGGCGCAGGCCAGCGCGTGCGGCCCGCCGCCGGACGCGCCCGCGACGGCGAACCGCGGCAGGTCCAGCGCGTCCGCCAGCTGGCGGACGTCCTCGGCGGCCGACCCGACCGTCCGCCCGGAGTCCGGAGTGGACCCGCCGTAACCGGGCCGCGCATAGGAAACGACCCGAAATCCCCGCGCCGCCGCGGCTTCCACCACCGGCGGCAGCAGGCGGCCGGATTGCGGAGTCCCGTGGTGCCACACCACGGGAAAGCCGTCGCCGTCGCTGTCGTGAACCCGAAGAGTCCGGCCGTCGGCCAGCGGCAAGTCAGTCGTCCCCATGCCGAGGACTCTAGCCACTCCGCCGCGCGCGATCGGCGAAATTGTCCCAAGCCTGGCGCACCAGAGCCGGATGCGCGAGAAGATCCGACGCGGTCCGGGCCAGCGCCGACGCGGTCGCGAGCAGCACCGTCCGGGCTCGCGGCGACCCGGTCGCCTCGGCGAACGCCCGGCTGCCGACCGCGCGCGCCGGATCGTGGAGCGCGACCGAGGGATGGATCGTCGGCATCCGCACGCTCACGTCGCCCACCTCGGCCCGGCCGGGGACCGCCGCCGTGCCCGACGGGGACGCGTGAATGCCGCACGCCGCGAGATGCCGGGCGAAATGCCCGGACAGCACCGGATTGTCCTGAAACCGCGCGTGAATCGGGCCGAACCGTTCGACGTTCGCCTTGGTCCCGGTCGCCATCGCGGCGCCCTCGGCGGCTGTGGTCACTTCGGTGACGACCCGGCCGAGCGTTTCCGAATCCGGCGCGCGCAACCCGAAGCGGGCCTCGGCGAAATCGGGCACTGTGTCGGTGGATTCCCCGCCCTGCGTCACGATTCCCCGTACTGCCGCCCCGGCGGGCAGCCGCGCCCGGAGCGCGGCGATCGCGGTGAAGATCTGCACCAGTGCCGCGACCGCGTCGGTGCTGTCTTCGGGCGCTGGCCCGGAATTCCCGTGCACGGTCACCCGCAGCTCGGTCCGCGCGGCGAGCGGCGCGGCGGCCCAGGTGTGCACGCCGGGCTGGAAAGTCAGCACCGCGTCGATGCCGTCGGCGGGGCGGTCGGTGACCACGACGGAACCGGATTCCACCGTCCGGGCGGTGGCGAGCGCGGCGCCGAACACCGCCGCCGCGACGAGGTTGTGCCCGAATTCCCGGTGCCGGTCGGAGGGGAGCAGCAGAGCGACGCACGGCCGCCCGGACCCGCACCGGGCGGTGCGGCCGGTGACGTCGAAACCGGCGGCGGCGAGCTGCCCGAGGTCCGGGGCCTGGTCGCCGCCCGGCTCGCGGGACCAGGCCCAGAGCCGCTCGGCGAGCGATTCGATCTCGTGGTCTATCCGGTCGTGCCGGTCCTCGTCGGACTCCATGCCGCCCAGGTACCCGCCTGGCGGGCATTCGATCCCTGCCGAAAGTGGGTAATTCGGCCGTTGGCGCGGCGGCGCCGGTGCGCGAGGGTCACTGCCATGACAGCGGGAAGCTACCGGGTGCTGCCGGCCGAGGTGTCGGCGATCGTGAAGAACGTGGAAGGCCTCGGCGCCGCGGCGTTCTCGGCCGTCCGCGACCTCGAGACGCTCGTGATCGACGCCTTGTCGTTCGCGGGCATCGGCAGCGGGGTCGCCGCGGCGAACACCTTGCTGCAGTCGAAACTCGTGTCGTCGCTCGGCGATTTCGTGAAGCTCATCGAACAGGTCAACGGCAAGGTGCAGCACGCGGCGCAGAACTACGCCGACGCCGACGCCGCGGTCGCGCACGGCTATGGCGGAGGGACTGGCGGCGGGGGAGCCGGGGCAGGCGGCGGTGCGGCTGCTGGGGGTGCCGCACCGCACCAGCTGGACGACCGGGTCGTCGATTCGATCATGCGGTCCGAGGGCGCTACCGGCGAACAGGGCGGAGTCCGCGAGGCGTACGGCTTCCGGGAAAGCATGCACAACGGCTACGACCAGATCATGGCCGCCCGCCAGCAGTACGGGATCGGGAGCGCCGAGGAACGCGCGGTGGTCGCCCAGCTGATGACCGCCAACGCGCGCCGCGCCGGGGCGCTGGAGTTCACCGATCCGGGCACGCAGGCCGCGATCATGTCCGGCGCGCACATGCGCGGCGCGGGCGGCGTCCGGGCGATCCTGAACCACATGGGCGGCGCGGACATCGTGCAGAGCGCGCGCACCCTCGACCCGGCCGCGGTGCAGCACCTGCAGGGTTTGTCGCCGGAGGAATTCCAGCAGCAGTTCCACGACGCCCGGCTCGAATACGACCGCGAGATCTACGGCGACACCATCACCCGCCAGGGCGGGCACACGCAGAACTGGTGGGACCGCTACGGAAACGGTCTCACCCAGCGCTACGACCGGGAGCAGCAGGAGTTCCTGCGACTGTCGCGCTGACTCCGCTCAGTCCACATCGGACAACCGGGCCGTCAGGTCCTCGACCAGCCGGGTCAGCAGCCGGTCGAGGACCTGGCGGTCTTCCGCGCTCCAGCCGCTCAGCGCGTCGGCGAACCAGCCCTCGATGACCGCGACGTAGCGTTCGGCCGCGGCTTTTCCCTCCGGGGTCAGCTCGATCAGCCGGGCGCGCTGGTCGTCCGGGTCGGCCACGCGGCGCACCAGCCCTCGGCTTTCCAGCCCTTGCACCTGCCGCGTCACGTGCGGTCCGACGACGTTCATCCGGGTCGCGATCTCGCCGACGCGCAGCGGTTCGCCCCCCAGGTGCAGGATGCCGAGTACGCTCATCGCCGGCCGTTCCAGCGGCAGCCCGGTGGCCTCGACCGCGCGCTCGAAGAGCTTTCCCCGGCGCAGCGAGTCGCTCAGCTCGTTCAGCCGGGGCAGCAGGTCCCGGAACAGGGAAGGGACGGCGGACATCGCGGGCTCCTTGATTAGATACCTAACTTAGGTATACAGTTGGCGTGCCGGGATCGCGGGAGGCGGTTCCGGCCGGTCGCGAAAAGGATACCTAAGGTAGGCATCTATCGCCTGCCGGGGAAGGGGAGAACCATGAGCAGGAACGTGCTGATCTCGGGGGCGAGCATCGCGGGCCCGGCACTGGCGTACTGGCTGAACCGGTACGGCTTCGCGGTCACCGTGGTGGAGAAAGCGGCGGCGGTGCGCGGCGGCGGCTATCCGATCGACATGCGCGGCCCGGCCGTTGAGGTGCTGCGGCGGATGGGGCTGGAGGAAAAAGCCCGGGAACGGCACGTCGCGACGCGGCGGATCTCGTTCCTCGACCGGGACGGCAGTGTCATCAAGGGGCTCGAACCCGTCGCGCTCACCGGGGAGCAGGTGGGCCACGACATCGAACTGGCCCGCGGCGACCTCACCAGCCTGTTGTACGACGCGGTCCGCGACGACGTCGAATTCCGGTTCTCGGACTCGATCGCGGAGCTGGACGACCGCGGCGACGCGGTGGACGTGACCTTCACCAGCGGCCGGCGGCAGACGTTCGACCTGGTGCTCGGCGCGGACGGGCTGCATTCGAAGACCCGTTCGCTGGTCTTCGGGCCGGAGGAACAGTTCCACCGCTACCTCGGCTACTGCTTCGCCGGGTTCAGCATGCCGAACGACCTGGGGTTGTCGCACGAAGGCGTCGTGTGGGCCGTTCCGGGGCACAGCGCGGCGCTCTACGCCACCGGGGACGGCGGCGTCATGCACGGATTCCTGCAGTTCAGCCGGGCGGACGCGCCGCTGCGCGCCTTCGCCGACCCGAGGGCGCAGCGCGACCTGGTCGCCAGCTACTTCGAAGGCGACGGCTGGATCGTGCCGCGGATGGTCGAGGCGATGCGCACCGCCGACGACCTGTTCTTCGACGTGGTCAGCCAGATCCATCTGCCGGTGTGGTCGAAGGGCCGGGTCGCGCTGGCCGGGGACGCCGCGCACGCGACGTCGTTCCTGTCCGGGCAGGGCTCGAGCCTCGCGATGGTCGGTGCGTACCTGCTGGCTTACGAACTGGCCGACGCTCCGCACGAGGAAGCGTTCGCGGCCTACGAGCGCCGGTCGCGGGAGTTCGTGGAACGCAACCAGGCGCTGGCCACGGGCGGGGCGTCCGTCATGGCGCCGCGCACCGAGGAAGAGTTGGAAGCGCGGAATGCGGCCTTGCGGTCGATGGACGGGTTGCCGGGCGTGGAACACAGCGAAGTGCACAGCCTGGTGACGTTGCCGCCGGAGCGCGCCGCCGTCTGAGCGCCGGCTCACTAAGGTGGCGTCGCCGTGCGAGTCGCTGCGCGGCGACGGCTCGCGGCGTGCGAAGCTGCCCGGCGGCAGTGCGCGGTGACGGAACGGGGCGGGATGAACGCGATTGCGCGCGGCGGCGGGATGCTCGCGGCGATTCTGGTGGTCGTCGGCGGGACGGCCGGGCTCGGGGTGGCGCTCGGGCTCGGCGCGACGGCGATGCTGGCCGGGCTGACCGCGCTGTTCTGCTTCATCGCCGCGACCGGCGGGCCGTTGCGGCCGGACCTGTGGCTGCTCGCAGCGTTCGCTCCGGCGGTGGTGATCGGCGGGGCCGGGCCGCGCTTGCTGGGCGAGGTGTCGCCGGTGGCGTCGATCACGCTGTTCGTGCTGGTGGTGTTCGCCGCGGCGCTGCTGCCCGCGCTCGGGCCGCGCTACGTGACGGTCGGGCTCGGGCTCGGCATGGCTTCGGTGTTCGGCTACGGCTTCCAGCTGAGCGGTGCGGCCAGCCCGGTGCAGATCGTCTGCGCGCCGGCGCTGGCCGTCGGGGTCGTGTTCGTGCTGCGGCTGCTGATGGGGCTGAGCGATCCCGGCAAACCGACCCGCACCGCGCTGGCCGACGCGCTCGCCGGACCGGATCGCGAGAGCGCGGAGCGGGCGGTCCGGCTCTGGGTCGCCGACCGGCCGCGGGCGTGGCAGGCGCGGGTGCTCGCCGGCGGCGCGCGGTACCACGGAACGGCCGCGTTGCTGCGGAACCGGCTGCGCGCCTTCGACGACGAGCAGGCGGCAGCGGTTTCCCGCGTGCTCGACGCCGCGGACGAACAGGTCGCGGCGCTGGCGGAAGCCGTGCGCGCCAAGACCGTTTCGGAGCCGCCGGAGATCGAACGGATCGACGCCGAGGTCGCGTTGCCCGGCGGCACCGCCGCGCTGCTCGACGAAGCCTGGGCCGGGCTGTTCGCGATCCGGGAAGCGGTGCTGAACCGCGACGAGTCCATTGTGGACTTCCCGCGGCATCTCGTCCGCGAGGCCTTGCGGCGCGAGGCGGCCGGGGTGTTCTCGTGGCGGTCCGCGCAACTGCGGCACGCGGTCCGGTGCGCGCTGGGGATGCTGGTCGCGGCGGTGATCGCGACGTTCCGGCCAGGCGATCCGCTCACGGTGTCGTTCCTGATGACGACTTTCGCGCTCATGCAGCCGGAATGGCGGGACACGCTGGCGAAGGCGTGGCAGCGCGCGGCCGGTGCGGTAGCCGGGGCTGTGGTGCTGGCGGTCGCGCTGTGGCTGTTGCCGCCGGGTGCGCTGCTGCCGCTCGGCATTGTCGCGCTGCTCGTCGGATTCCCGTTCATGCAGGTGAAACCGATGGTGTTCAACGGCTGCATGGTGCTGATGAGCGTCGGGATGAACGCGACGACGCGGCATCTGGACGCGGTGTCGGTGCTCGTGGAGTACCTGCTGCTGGTGGCGCTGGCGGTGGTGATCGGGCTGCTGTTCGGCTTCGCCGCGGTGCCGGGAGTGCCGAAACCTTCGGTGGCACAACGGTTTTCCGACGCAGTTTCCGAGACCGGCGAGCTGTTAGCGTCGGTGGCGGAGCGGTTGCGCGGCGGAGGCGGACGGCGCGAGGTCGGCTTGCGGTTCCGCGCCGCGGCTCGGACGCACCAAGACCTGCTGAGCCCCGAGCCCGGCAGCCGGGAACCTTCGGCGGAGCAACGAGAAGCTCTGGAAGAGGCCAGCCAGGGATTGCGCGGGCTCGCGGCGTCGGCGGGCGCGCTGCTGCAGCGCGACGGGCAGTCGCCGGTGATGGCGTCCTTCGCGGAGGCGGCGGCGGGTGCGCTGGCGGGCAGCGGGGAACTGCCCGCGCGTCCCGCGGAGGCGGACGAGGAGGAACGGCTGCTGGCCGACCTCGTCCGGGCTGACCTGCTGCGCGTGCATCGCGGCGCGGAGGTGCTCGCGGGCTGAAAGGCCATCCGACGTTTCCCTCGCGTCCCTTCACCTTCCGCGTTCGCGATGTCACCATCCGGACATGAGGAAACTCCCGCTCGCCCGCGCCGCGACGGTGGCCGCCTGCACGGCGTTGCTGTTCCCGGTGTCCGCGGCGTACGCCGATCCGCCGCACAACCTGCCGCAGAACGCCAACGGGTACGAGCAATCCTTCTCGCCCGCCTACGATTACGACGGCGACGGCTGCTACGCCACTCCCGCGATCGGCCCGGACGGCACGCTCGCGCCCGGCCTCAAAACCACCGGCGCGGTCAACGGCAACTGCCACGACAAATCCGACCTGGACAACTCGCAGACCTACTCGCGCTCCACCTGCAACCACGGCTGGTGCGCCGTCGTCTACGCGAGCTACTTCGAAAAGGACCAAGCTGTCGACGGGAGCGGCCTGGGCGGCCACCGGCACGACTGGGAGCACGTGATCTCCTGGATCGACCAGTCGTCGAACCAGGTCGAATACGTGACCACCACGCAGCATTCCTCGCAGGTGACCTACCCGCGCTCGAAAGTGTCCTTCGACGGCTCGCACCCGAAGACCGTCTACCACAAGGACGGCCCCGGCACGCACTTCTTCCGCCTAGCCGACGCCCACGACGAGCCGCCGGAAAACCACTACCACACCTGGCGCTACCCACCCCTGGTCGGCTGGGACGGCTGGCCGTCGACCGCCCTGCGCGACCGCCTGATGGCCGCCGACTTCGGCGCCGCGACGATCAAGATCAGCGACGGCCGGTACCAAGACCTGCTCGAGAAGTCGAAGCCCGCCGGGATCCCCTTCGACCCGCGCGGCTGACCGCCGGTCCGCAGCCGAATCGCCCACCCCACGAGGCGCCCACACCCACCCCCGCACCCCGATACGAAGCCTCACTGACCGTCAGCACAATCAAGCTTCGGGGTGCCCCACGCAACACAGCACAGCCGCGAAATCCGAGTAATAGTAACCACCATGCACCCAGCCCCCGCCGCGCTCCCGCTGGACGGAATCACCGTCGTCTCCATTGAACAAGCCGTCGCCGCCCCGCTGGCCACCCGCACCCTCGCCGACCTCGGCGCCCGCGTGATCAAGGTCGAACGCGCGGACGGCGGAGACTTCGCCCGCGAGTACGACCACGTCGTCCACGGCACCGGCGCGCATTTCGTCTGGCTCAACCGCGGCAAGGAATCCCTGGCGATAGACCTCAAAACCGCGGAGGGCCGCGACGTCGTCCGGCGGCTGATCGCCCGCGCCGACGTCTTCGTCCAGAACCTCGCCCCGGGTGCGGCCGCCCGGCTGGGATTCGGCGCCGCCGAGCTGCGGGCCGGCCATCCGGAACTGGTCGCGGTCGACCTCTCCGGCTACGGCACTGGCGGCCCGCGGGAGCAGCGCAAGGCCTACGACATGCTGGTCCAGGCCGAAGCCGGGCTGATCGGCATCACCGGCACCCCGGACACCCCGGTCAAGACCGGAATCCCCACCTCCGACATCGCGTCCGGCATGTACTGCGCCCAAGCCGTGCTGGCGGCCCTCCTTCGCCGCTGGCGTACCGGCCAAGGCGCGACCGTCGAGGTGTCGATGCTCGAAGCGACCGTCGAGTGGATGGGCTACGCGATGTACAGCCAGATGTACTCCGGACGCCAGCCCGCGCGGATGGGTTTGAGCCACGCCTCGATCGCGCCGTACGACGCATACCCGACGAAAGACGGTCAAATGTTGATCGGCGTCCAGAACGACAGCGGGTGGCGGACGCTGGTCACGTCGGTCCTCGAAGCGCCGCACCTGGCCGACGACCCGCGATTCACCACGAACGTGCTGCGCGTCCAGCACCGCGCGGAATGCGACGCGGCGGTCGCCGCCGAGACCGCCCGATGGTCCACAGTGGAATTGGACGAGCGGTTGGCGGAGGCGGGAATCCCTGCGGCGCAAGTGAAACAGGTCGCGGATGTCGTTGCCGATCCACAGCTGCGCGCCCGCGATCGCTGGCGGAAGATCCGCACCGAACACGCGACCGTGGATGCGCTGCTGCCGCCAGTGACGTTCGCGGACGTCGAGGCGCGGATGGGTGACGTGCCAGCGTTCGGCGCGCATACCCGTGCGCTGCTTGAAGAAGCCGGGGCGGACGCGGACGAGCTGCTGAGCCGGGGGATCGCCGCCGAGCCGCGTTGACAGTTGTATGGTGCATCTCTAGCATGCGGGGACATGCCGGGAGAAGACCGCGACGGCGACGCCCTGGATGCTATCCACCGCGCGATGATCCTGTTTTCCCGCGGATCCCGGGTGCGTTCGAACGACCTGTACGAGGGGCTCGGGTTCGTGCAGTACACGATGCTGTCCTCGATCGACCTCGCGGACTGCGCGCACGCGGCGGATCTCGCCCAGGAGTATGGGCTCGATCCCTCGACCGTCAGCAGGCAGCTCGCGGAACTGGAGACCGCCGGGCTGCTGGTGCGCGGCCCGGACCCGCGGCATGCGCGCAGGCAGCGGCTCGAGCTGACCGAGGCCGGGCACCACGCGCTGGCGATTACCCGTGCGGCGCAACGGAAACGGCTAGAAGAACGGCTGCGCGACTGGCCGCGCCGCGACGTGGCGGAGTTCGGGCGGTTGCTGACCAGGTTCGTCGAGTCTTAGCGATCCACTGTGGACGAATCCGGTCGGCAGCGTTCTTCGGCTTCGAGTGGACGGCCGCCGCGGGAACCGGCACGGTGGTGTCATGGCCGGTGGTACGCGCAGTCGTCGTGCCCTGGCCCCGACCACGAGAAGACGCCGGTCTTCGCACCGGCGGAGGAGGACGGCCATGCCTGAGGACACCCCGGCCGCGCTCGTCGAACAGCGCGGGCACATCCTGGTGATCACGCTGAACCGGCCGCACGCGATGAACGCGGTCAACGCCGAGCTGAGCGAACTCGTCGGCACCGCGCTGGAACGGGCCGAGCAGGATCCGGAAACGCGGGTCGTCGTGCTGACCGGCGCGGGGGAGCGGGCGTTCTGCGCTGGAGCCGATCTGAAAGCCGTGTCGCGGGGCGAATCGCTCGCCGCGCCGGGGCACGAGGAATGGGGCTTCGCCGGATACGTGCGGCACCCCGTTTCGAAGCCGACGATCGCCGCGGTGAACGGATTCGCGCTCGGCGGCGGCACCGAACTCGCGCTGGCCAGCGACCTGGTGGTGGCGGCCGAATCGGCGAAATTCGGGCTGCCCGAGGTGAAACGCGGCCTGTTCGCCGCGGCGGGCGGGGTGTTCCGGCTGCCGCGCCAGATCCCACAGAAGATCGCGATGGAAATGATGTTCACCGGCGAACCCCTGGACGCCGCCCGCGCCGCGACGCTGGGCTTGGTGAACCACGTGGTTCCGGACGCCGACGTGCTGACCGAAGCATTGGCGCTGGCGGAAAAGATCGCCGCGAACGCGCCGTTGGCGGTGCAGGCCAGCAAACGCGTCGCACTGGGCATGGTTGACGGTGCGATCCCGGCCGAGGACGGCGACTGGGACATCAACCGGGAGAACGCGGCCGGGGTCATGACGAGCGAAGACGTCCGCGAGGGAACGCTGGCGTTCGTCGAGAAGCGCGCGCCGGTTTGGCAGGCTAAGTAAGCGTCCGTGCGGGGAACTCTGAGGGAATCAGAGTTCCCCGCACGGACTTGAGCCCGGCGGGGCGGGTCAGTCCACTTTGGACGGGTGCCGGGCGAGGGCGGTCACCTGGATGTCCATGTACGGGAACAACGGCAGGTTCGACAGGATCTGGTGCAGCTCGTCGTGGTCGGCGACGTCCAGCACTGAGTAGTTCGCGTACTCCCCGGCGATCCGCCAGATGTGCGGCCATTTCCCGCTGCGCTGCAGCTGCTGGCTGTACTCCTTCTCGCGCGCGATGAGGGCGTCGCGGACCGCCGGGTCCAGGTCCGCGGGCAGGCGGACGTCCATCCGGACGTGGTAAAGCATGGTTCTCCTCCCGGATCGGGCCGGATCAGGCCGGGTCGAGGACGAAGCTGTACTCGATGGTCTCGCCGTCGTCCGCGGGCTTGGGGTCGAGCAGCAGTTCCGGTTTCACCGCGGACGCGATGTCGTCGTCGTTGTGCTCGTCGCCCGGGAAATAGAGCTGCGCGGTGAGCAGTTCGTGCCCGGGCGCGGACACCTTGACGTGCAGGTGCGCCGGACGCCAGGCGTGCCAGCCCGCCGCCGCGATGAGTTTGCCGCAGGCGCCGTCGGTCGGGATCTGGTACGGCGCGGGCCGGACGGTGTGGATTTCGAAACGGCCTTCGTCGTCGGTGGTGAAGGTGCCGCGCAGGTTCCACTCCGGGATGCCCGGCGCGAACTGCGAGTACAGCCCGTCCGCGTCCGCGTGCCACAGTTCGACCTTCGCGCCGCCCAGTGCCGCGCCGGTGGTCGAGGTGACCTGTCCGGTCCAGACGAGCGGGGTGCCCGGCTCGTTCTCCCGCGTCGGGATCGAACCGCGCGCGCCCTGCTCCGGGGCGTCCGGCACGTAGTACGGGCCCTCGATGGTGCCCTTGTTGCCCTTGCGGTGCTCGGTGGCGACCTCTTCGACGACGTGCTCGACCCAGACGTCCAGGAACAGCGGCCATTCGCCGTCCTCGCCGACGCTGATCAGCCACGATTTGAGCGCGTTGTACTCGTCGTAGGTCACCTTGTGCTTGCGGATCGTGGCGTGCACGGCCTCCAGCACCTCGCGGGCGAGCAGGCTGACCCGTTCCTTCGGGGTACCCGCGACGCCGGCGAGCTTGTCGCTCTTGAACCGCTCGGTGGCGTTGGCTCCGGACGCGGCGGCGGTGGGGGAATGCGTGGCAGTCATGAATCCTCCTTGATCCATCGGGGTTTCCGGCTCAGCGGTCTTGCCGGTAGTGCCGGAGCTTGCCGGGGTCGAGTGCGGCGCCGAGACCGGCGCCGGGGCGGATGGCCAGTTCGCCGTCCGCGATGCACAGGGGTTCGGCGAGCAGGTCGTCGGTCATGTCGAGAAAATTGGACAGTTCTCCCGGACGGCGCGACGTCAGCTCGTAGGCCGCTCCGAACGCGACACTGCACAGTGAACCGAGCTGGCCGTCGATCTGGTTGCCCAGCACCACTTCCAGCCCGAGTCCTTCGGCGAGATGGTGCGTGCGCTGCGAACGCGTGAAGCCGGTGCGGGCGGTTTTGATGCTGATCGCCGTGGCCGAGCCGCCGAGGATTTCGCGGGTGACGTCGGCCGGGGTCACCGCGGATTCGTCGGCGATGAACGGAACGTCCAAACGCGACACCAGCCAGCGGCGGCCCAGCACGTCGTCGGCGGGGCACAGCTCCTCGGCGAACAGCAGGTCGAGGTCGGCCATTTCCTGCATCGCCCGGGCGGATTCCGCGGCCGTCCAGCCGCGGTTGCCGTCCACGTACAGGTCGACCTCGGAGCCGAACCGTTCCCGCAGCGCGCGAACCACTGCGGTGTCTAGGGAAACCGGACGGCGGCCGACCTTCACCTTGAACGTCGTGATGCCGTAGGTTTCGCGAATCCGCTCCGCCTCGGCGACCATCGCGGCGGGCTCGTCGAAGCCGAGCATGTGCGAGACCTTCATGCGGTCGGTGTAGCCGCCGAGCAGTTCGGTGACCGAGACGTCGAGGCTTTGCCCGAGGGCGTCCCAGATCGCCATGTCCAAAGCGGACTTCGCGGCCGGATTGCCGACTGTGCGGGAGAGCCGGGCGTGCACGGTCTCGCGTTCCAGCAGGCTCAGACCGACCACCTGCGGCGCGAACACGGTCTCGATGACGGCCACGATCCCGGCTTGCGTCTCGCCGTAGGTGAATGGCCGCGGCGGCGCTTCGGCGACGCCGACCACGCCGTCGTCGGTGTGCACGCGGACCAGCACGTGCTCGGCCGTGTGCACCTCGCCGGACGCGAAGCGCAGCGGTTTGCGGTAGGGGATGGCGAACGGGATCGCCTCCACCCGGGTGATCTTCATCGTGTCCTCCCTGACACGGGCACTTCGACGGGGAACAGCTCGCCGAGCGCGTCGAGCACGGCCGGGACCAGTGCCGAGGCCCGGTCGCGGTGCCAGGCGAGCGCGAGCTGGACGGTGGCGGCCCCGGCGAGGTCGCGGAACACGACCCCGGCCAGCGGCAGCGCCCGCGCGGACGCGGGGACGACGCCGACGCCGAGACCGCCGGCGACAAGAGCGAGCAGCACTGCGGTACCGGCCGCTTCGTGCTCGCGTTGCGGGGTGAATCCGGCGTCGCGGCAGCTGCGCAGGACCGCCTCGTTGACGACGGAGTGGCTGGCCGGATACGTGACGAAAGCTTCGGCACGCAGATCGCTCATCGCCACGACCGGCTCCACCGCGAGCCGGTGGTCGGCGGGAACGGCGAGCACGAGCGGCTCGGTCTCGATTACATGCAGGTCGAGGTCGGTTCCGGTGACCGGCGGACGCAGCACGCCGATGTCGAGCGTGCCGTCGCGCAGCTGTTCGCACTGCTCGCCGGTGAGCAGATCGGCGTGCACTTCGAGTTCGACCTCGGGCAGCCGGTGCTGCAGCGCACGGGCGACCTGCGGCAGATGCGACAGCGCGGCGGTGCCGGTGAAGCCGATCCGGGCGAGCCCGCGGCGGCCGTCGGCGATGCGCCGGGCTCCGCGCGCGCCCGCCTCGACCGCGTCCAGGATCCGCTGTGCCTCGGCGAGGAAGAATCGGCCGGCCGGGGTGACCTGCACCTGGCGGGTCGTGCGGCTGAGCAGCGCGACGCCCAGTTCGTCCTCCAGCTGCCGGATGGCGTGCGAGAGCGCGGGCTGGGCGAGATGCAGGCGTTCGGCGGCGCGGCCGAAGTGGCAGGTCTCGGCGACGGCCGCGAAGTACCGCAGGTGGCGCAGTTCCATCGGGCTGCCTCCTCACCGGCTCCTCGCGTGGTCTCGCTCACCGTAGGTTCCGGCATTGAGAGAAGACAAGGAGCGGTTTGCGTGCGATTGATAAACGGAAACGAATAATCCCACCCTAGGTCAGGACTGGGTTTTGTCCTGGTGTGGCCGCCGCCACGGGCTGGCACAGTGCGGGAAACCCCTGCTGGGGAGCCGATCAGTGCCGATCGCCAGGCCCGTTGGAGGAGTCATGACCGAGACGCATGCCCACGCCGCCGCCGTCGTCGCGGACGCGGTGGTGGAGGACCCGGAGGCGGGCGTCTACCGCGCGAACCGCCGGATCTTCACCGACGAGGAGATCTTCGAACTCGAGATCAAGCACATCTTCGAGGGCAACTGGATCTACCTCGCGCACGAGAGCCAGCTGCCGAATCCGGGCGACTACTTCACCACGACGATCGGCCGTCAGCCCGTCGTCATCACTCGCGACAAGGGCGGCGAGCTGCATTGCCTGATCAACGCCTGCGCGCATCGCGGCGCGATGATCTGCCGCCGCAAACGCGACAACCGGCCCACGCTCACCTGCCCCTTCCACGGCTGGACCTTCCGCAACGACGGCAAACTCCTCAAGGTCAAGGACCCGGAAGGAGCTGGCTACCCGGAGTCGTTCGACACCGACGGCTCGCACGACCTGACGAAGGTCGCCCGCTTCGAGTCCTACCGCGGTTTCCTGTTCGGCAGTCTCAACCCGGACGTCCTGCCGTTGACCGAGCATCTCGGCGACGCCGCGAAGGTGATCGACATGCTCGTGGACCAGTCACCGGACGGACTTGAAGTACTACGCGGGGCGTCCACGTATACCTACGACGGCAACTGGAAGGTCCAGGCGGAGAACGGCGCGGACGGCTACCACGTCACCGCGACGCACTGGAATTACGCGGCCACCACGGCCCGGCGCAACACCGGCGAATCGGCCAACGACACCAAGACCCTCGACGCGGGTTCGTGGGGGAAATCCGGCGGCGGCTACTGGTCGTTCCCGCACGGGCACCTGTGCCTGTGGACGTGGGCGGGCAATCCGCAGGACCGCCCGCTGTGGCCGCGGATGGCGGAGCTGAAGGAGAAATACGGCGCCGCCAAGGGCGAGTTCATGGTGCGCGGGTCCCGGAATCTGTGTGTATATCCCAATGTGTACCTGATGGACCAGTTCTCGACGCAGATCCGGCATTTCCGGCCGATCGCGCCGGACAAGACCGAGGTCACCATCTACTGCATCGCGCCGAAAGGCGAGAGCGCCGAGGCGCGGGCGTGGCGGATCCGGCAGTACGAGGACTTCTTCAACGCTTCTGGCATGGCGACGCCGGACGATCTGGAGGAATTCCGGTCCTGCCAGCTCACTTTCCGCGCGACGGCCGCGCCGTGGAACGACATGAGCCGTGGTGCGCGGCATTGGCTCACTGGCCCGGACGAAGTCGCTTCGTCGCTCGGGCTCGACGGTGTCGTGTCGGCCGGGCAGAAGAACGAGGACGAGGGTCTTTATCCGGTGCAGCACGGGTATTGGCAGGAAACCATGCGCGCGGCGATCGCCCGTGAGCAGGCTGTTCGAGAAGAGGCCCGATGACCGCCGCCGCCGAGAAGACCATCACCCAGCACGACGTCGAGCAGTTCCTCTACCGCGAGGCGCGGTATCTGGACGACCGCGAATTCGAGAAGTGGCTGGAATGCTACGCCGACGATGTCGTGTACTGGATGCCTTCCTGGGGCGACGACGGTCTGCTCACCGAAGATCCGCAGCGGGAGATTTCGCTGATCTACTACCCGAACAAGGGCGGCCTGGAGGACCGGGTGTTCCGGATCCGCACCGAACGCTCGAGCGCGACGTCCATCCCGGAACCGCGGACCAGCCACAACATCACGAACGTCGAACTGATCGAGCGGCACGGCGAGCTGGTGGACGTGCGGTTCAACTGGCACACGATGTACTTCCGGTATCACACGGTCGATCCGTATTACGGGACTTCGTTCTATACCATCGATTTCTCCGGGCCGTCGCCGCTGATCCGGCGGAAGACGGTGGTGCTCAAGAACGATTACATCCACCACGTCGTCGACGTGTACCACTTCTGAGCGGAGGCGGTCATGAACCACCGGATCGCTCTGTCCTTTGAGGACGGTGTCACCCGCTTTGTCACGTGCGCGCCGGACCAGACCGTCGCGGACGCGTCGTACCGGCAGCGCATCAACATCCCGCTCGATTGCCGGGACGGCGCGTGCGGAACCTGCAAGGCTTTCTGCGAATCGGGGGAGTACGAGGGCGGTTCCTATCTCGAAGACGCCCTGAGTGCGGACGAGGCCGAGCGCGGGTATGTGTTGCCGTGCAGCATGAAGCCGAAGTCCGATCTGGTGTTGCAGATCGCGAGCACGTCGGCGGTCGCGAAGACGCAGGCCGCGGAACATCACGGTACTCTTGTTGCCCTGGAACGGCTTTCGCCGACGACGATGTCGCTGACCGTCGAGATCCGTGACCGGGATCGGCTCGCGTTCCTGCCGGGGCAGTACGTGAACGTCACGGTTCCGGGGACTGAGGCGACGCGGTCGTATTCGTTCAGCAACGCGCCCGGCGACGAGCGGCTGACTTTCCTGGTGAAGCTCACGCCCGGCGGCGTCATGTCGGATTACCTGACCGGACGGGCGAAATCGGGCGACGAGCTGACGTTCACCGGGCCGCATGGGAGCTTCTTCCTCCGCGAGACGGATCGGCCGGTATTGCTGCTGGCCGGGGGTACGGGGCTCGCGCCTATTCTGTCTATTGTGCGCACTATGCGCGATTCGGGCGCGACTCGGCCAGCGCACCTCGTGTACGGCGTGAGCACCGACGACGACTTGGTCGAGACCGCGACGCTGGAGAAGCTCGCTGCCGAGGTTCCCGGGCTGACCTGGGATTACTGCGTTTCGGATCCGGCGAGCGCCGCGCCGCACAAGGGGTACGTGACCACGCTGATCCGGGATGAGCATCTGCACGGCGGGGACGTCGCGGTTTACTTGTGCGGTCCGCCGCCGATGGTGGAGGCGGTACGGGGACACTTCGCGTCGGCCGGATTCGAGCCGACTGGGTTCTACTACGAGAAATTCGCGCTCGCCGCACCGGTCCGCGTGCCGGAGATCCCGGTGCAGCCGATCGCGGCCGATCCGGAACCCGAGCCGGAGCTGGAGTTCGTCGCCGGTCGCGCGCTGGCGGGGCAGGAGTTGTTCCCGGCAGTCGAACTGGTGCCGCTGCGGGCTGGAGCGGCGCTGTCCGCCGCGGAAGAAGCGCGGGTCGCCCGCACGATCGCGGGCCAGGAAATGCTGCCCGCGCCGCAGGAATCGCCCGGTGAGTACGAAATCGGCGAGGAGCATCCGTCGGTGCACGAATCGGACGCGGTTTTCGAGGCTCGGCAAGCGCTCGAACTGGGCGCGCTCGAATTGACCATCGGACGGCTGACGTCGGGCCAGCTCGCCGGATACCGGCTGCTGGCCGAGTCGACAGTGCCCTATGTGGACGGTGACCGGTTCCTGGACGCCGCTGCCTACACCGAAACCAACGCGGCGTTCCACGACTACCTGTTCACCCTCACCGGCAACGAACACCTGTTGCAGGCATATCAGGCGCTCGGCGTGAAAGGGCACATGGCCGAGACGCTGCGCAACGCGACCTGGTGTCATCCGCGCTGCACGCAGGACCACCTGGACCTGGTCGCCGCGTTCGAGTCTGGTGATCGGGCGACCGCGCGCCGGTTGGTCGCCGAGCACGCGGAACGGTCGAAGATCACCACCCGGCGGGCGATGGGCGGAGCGGCGGCGGGGCCGAAATTCCTGTCGCCAGGACGCTTCGCGGGCAAGGTCGTGGTGGTCACCGGCGCCGCACAGGGGATCGGCGAGGCGACGGCCCGGCGGATCGCCGCGGAGGGCGGCACGCTGGTACTCGCCGACCGGTCCGGCCTGGTCAGCGGCCTGGCTGAGGAGCTGCCCGAGGCCGCGGCGGTGGTCGCCGACCTGGAGACCTGGGCGGGCGCGCAGGCGGTCGCGGAAGCCGCGCTGGCCCGGTTCGGCCGGATCGACGTGCTCGTCAACAACGTCGGCGGCGCGCTGCGGTTCAAGCCGTTCACCGAGTTCGGCCCGGGCGAGATCGAGGCCGAACTCCGCCGGTCCCTGCTGACCACGCTGTTCTCCTGCCGGGCCGCGCTGCCGTCGATGGCGCAGCGGGGCGGCGGGGTGATCGTGAACGTCTCGTCGGCGGCCACCCGCGGCATCCACCGGATCCCGTACTCGGCGGCGAAGGGCGGGATCAACGCGCTGACCGCGTCGCTGGCCTTCGAGTACGCCGACGCCGGCGTCCGGGTGGTCGCGACCGCGCCGGGCGGCACCGAAGCGCCGCCGCGGCGGATCCCGCGCGGCGGTCCCGAACCGGCCACTGACCAGGAACGGGAGTGGTTCCAGGCGCATATCGACCAGACTGTCGGGTCGTCATTGCTGAAGCGGTACGGCACCCTGGACGAGCAGGCCGCGGCGATCGCGTTCCTGGCCTCGGACGAGGCCTCGTACGTCACCGGCACCGTCCTGCCCGTCGCCGGGGGCGATCTCGGCTGACGGCGGCGTTCGGCGAAGCGGAGAGGACCGTGACCGAAGCTGCGGAAGAGCTGGCGAACCTGCTGTCGCGGGCAGGGCGCGCGGTGCTGTTGTGCGGTCCGGCCGGATGCGGGCGCACCACCTTGGCGCGGCGGGCCGCGGACGCTTTCCCGGGGCCGGTGCTCCAGGCGACCGCGGCCGAATGGGAGAGCGACTGCGCGTTTGCCGTGCTGCGGCAGCTGTTCCCGGACCTGTCGGCCGAAGGCGGGCCGTTGGCGGTCGCGGGTCGGATCGCGGCGGAGCTGATTCCGGGGACGCTGCTGATGGTCGACGACGCGCAACTGTCCGATATGGACTCGATGCGGACGCTCTCGTCGTTGCTGCGGCACCATCCCGCGGCGCGGGCGACGGTACTGCTCATCGCCGCGACCGGGGATTCTCGCGCTAGGGCGGAGGTGCTGGAGCTGCTCGCCCGGATGTCGGCTGACGAAGTTCGCGTTCCGCCGTTGACCGCGGCGGACGTGACCGAACTGGCCTCGGCGCGGGGTATCGCCTTGCATCCGACGATGGCTGAACGGTTGTGTCGGCACACGCTTGGCCGACCGCGCGCGGTCGTGCAGTTGCTGACCGAGGTGCCGCGGGCTACGTGGGCCGGGTTTGATCCGAATCTGCCTGCGCCGGTAGCGGTCGCCACTTCAGTGCGCGAGCGGATCTCGCAGGTTTCCCCTGCGGCAGAACGGTTTGTCGCGGCTGCCGCGGTGCTGGGCGCGGGTGCAGCGGTGCGGTCGGTGGCGTCGCTGGCTGAGCTTGAGGGCGATCCGTTGCCGGTGCTGGACGAGGCGTGCGCGACGGGGCTGGTCGAACTCGCGCCGCGCGGTCTGGCCGAGGTGGGACCGCCGGATTCGATGGTGCGCGCGGCGGTGCTCGCCGGGTTGGGGCCGGAACGGCGGGCGAAGCTGCAGCGGCGGGCGGCTGAGCTGGTCGATGATCCGGCGCGCAGCTTGCGGTTGCTGGTCGCGGCGAGTCCAGTGCCGGACGCGAGTGTCGCGGACCGGCTTGACGCACTGGCCGTCGAGCGGGCCGCGGCGGGGGAGTGGGGGACGGCCGCGGTGCTGCTCAACGATGCTGGGCGGCTTACCGAGGACGCTGAGCTGCGGCAGGCTCGGATCACTCGGGCGGTCGACGCATTGATCGGTGCTGGCGATGTGTTTCGGGCTGCTGCGCTCGCGCCGGAAGTCGAGAGCGTGCGGGAGACTCCGTTGCGGGACGCGGTTCTAGGCTACCTCGCGGTGGTGCGCGGCCGCGCCGCGGAAGCTGGCGGACGGTTGAGCCGAGCCTGGGATATCGTCAACGCTTCACGGGATCCGGAGACTGCCGCGTTGATATGTCAGCGGTATGTGCTGGACGCGCTGTGCCGGTATTCGGCGGAGGATCTGGTGCGGTGGGCGGATCGGTCGCTCGAGCTGGCCGTTCCGGACACTCCGGCGGCGGTGGAAGCCGCGGCGATCCGAGGGCTGGGGCTGGCCGCTTCGGGGCGGGCCAAGCAGGCTCGGCGGGACTACGGGCAGCTGGCCGAGCGGATTCGGCACGGGGCGCAGGCCCAGCGGGTCGTGATGGCGCGCGGGTGGCTGAATCTGCTCACCGACCGGATCGACGACGCTCGGGTGGATTTGGAAAGTGCGGTGCCTACGAGTTTTCTGGGTGGGTCGGCGCGGATTTCGCTGTGGGCGCAGGCTTGGCTGGCGCGGACGTTGTTCCTGAGCGGGGAGTGGGACGACGCGTTGCGGGTGGTTCGGGAAGCGCTGACGCTGGTGGACCGGACAGGGATTGTGCTTACCGCGCCGTTGCTGCAGTGGACTTCGGCCGCAGTGCATGCGTTGCGCGGAGATCCGGGGCGGGCGGAGGAAGCCTTGCTGGCTTGTGCTGCTGGACCGTTGGATTACGAAATCATGCGGGTGCCTGCGTTGCTGGCTCGGGCGCAGGTCGCGGAGGCTGCCGCGGATTCGGCCGGGGTGTTGCGGGCGTTGCATCCGTTGACGCGGTTGTCGTTGCCTGGGGCCGTGGATGAGCCTGGGCATTGGCCTTGGCAGGATTTGTACGCGCATGCTTTGGTCCTGAGTGGACGGTCTGCGGAGGCGGATGCGTTTCTGGCTCCGCATGAGCGGGCTGCGGGGAAACGGGAGCAGGTATCGGCTCGGGCTCGGCTTGCGGCGGCGCGGGGGAGGTTGCTGGGGGCGCGGAATGATCATGTGGGGGCGGTGGGGGCGTTTGACGCCGCGGTGGAGATGATTTCGGGGTTGCCGTTGCGGTATGACCAGGCGCGGATCGCGTTCGCGTATGGGCAGACGTTGCGGAGGCTGGGGCGGCGGGCTCGGGCGGACGCGCAGTTGGGTGCTGCTCGGGACGGGTTCGCGGCGATGGGGGCGGTGACGTGTGTGGAGCGGTGTGAGAGGGAGTTGCGGGCTGGGGGCGTGCATGTGCCGAGGGGCGGGGTGGATCGGCTGACGCCGCAGGAGGAGGCGGTGGCGCGGATGGTGGCCCGGGGGCAGTCCAATCGGGAGGTGGCTGCGGAGTTGTTTCTTTCGGTGAAGACTGTGCAGTATCACTTGACCCGGATTTATGCGAAGTTGGGGATTCGGGGGAGGACTGAGCTGGCTGTGTTGCGGTCTGGGGAGGGGTGAGGGGGCGGCTCGTCGCCTGGGGGTGAGGGGCGGCTCGTCGCCCGGGGGGCGACATTGCGCGTGGGCCTCGGTGGGGGCACCCCGAAGGTGATTGTGACTACGGCGCGGGGGGGGGGGTGGGGGGGGGGGGGGAGGGTGTGGGAAAAACCCCCACCACGGGGTTTTTGTTTTTTGTGTCAACGGGGGGGGGGGGGGGGGGGGGGGGTGGGGGGGGGGGGGGAGAGGGGGAAGCCCCCCCCCCCCCCCCCCCCCCGCGCCGTGTTTTTGGCTTCGTATCGGGGTGCGGGGGGGTGTGGCTGCGCTGGGGGTTGGTGGGATGGGGTGGCTGCGGAGTGGGTGCGTGGCTGACAGGTTGCGGGGATCGCTGAGGTGAGTGGTCTTTCGTTTGGCTGTGTTCTCTAGGCCGCGCGAGGTAGGTCTGTCCTCAAGCCCGCTTGGCCAAGGGTGTCTCTTGTGGGCTCGGAAGTTCGTGAGGGGCACCGTGAGGCAATCAGGGTTCGTGAGGGTGGCCCTCACGAACCCTGATGGTCAGGAGTGGGAGGGGTCCTTGAGGGAATCGAGTGCCCTCAAGGACCTTCACCTACAGCGTCAGCTGCGGATGTTGAAGGTCCAGCGTGCGTGTGCGCCGGGGCCTACGGTGAGCGTTGAGTTGCCCAGTTGTTCTACGTGGCAGGTTGCGGTGGGGGCGTTGAGGGCCAGGTCGATCTGGCGCAGGCCGACTTGGTCGGCGGGGACGGCGTCGAAGCGGATGGTGGTCAGGCCGTCGGTGGCTAGGGCTCCGGAGGGAAGCTGGCGCACGGTCATGCCTCCGGCGCGCAGCAGCGGGAGGGTGCTGTTCAGGTCGCGGGCGGTGATGCCCAGGCGGATGCCGGTGACGTCGCGCATTTGGTGGGTGCGGTAGTCGTCGGGCAGGTAGCGGTTGCGGCTGACGTCGCCGGGGTAGGCCGCGGGGCCGGTGTTGCTGCGCGGGTCGGCGAAGTACTCCGCGCGGTATTCCATGCCCCACGCGCCGAAGGTGTCGTACTGGTCGGTGGTGAGGACTCCGTCGAACCACGGGACTGGCTTGCCGTCGCCGAAGTCGCGGGTTTGAAGGAATTGAACGGGGTTCGCGACACCCGCGTCGCGAAGCTGCTGGACCACTGTGGACAGCTCGCCGGTGTGTTCGACCGAGACTCCCAGGCCCGCCGAACCGAGGTCGCCGTCCTTGCCGGGGACGTCGCCGACGCCGAAGAGTTCCAGGTAGGTTTCGCGGCCCATCAGGTAGCGGCCCGTCCACTTCTCGCCGCCCGCGCCGGTGGTGGTGCGGACCTGGAAGTTCGCGAAATCCTTGAGGTAGGCCGAATGCTCGATGGCGTCGGCGGTTTCGCGGTCCAGGACGCCGTAGGAGTGGTTGAAGTGCAGGAGGGGCGGTTCGCTCGCTTGCGCGGTGCCGGCGCCGGTCGCGGCCAGTGCGAGGAGCACGGCCAGGAGGAGCGGGAGGATTGTCCGGGTTCTTCGAGAGGTCGACATGGCGGTGGAGAGTAAGTCGGAAGCGGCCGGCGGATGGGCGTTTTCGGGCAACTCGACCGCAACGGCCTACTGAGAATGTCTTTCTCATTGTCCGATCAAGTGGAAATTAGTTCACTTGGAGCAGTGACAGTGCCTTACGTTTAGTAACAGAATCAGGTCCTCGTGCCACCTGATCGGGTGGCACGTCGCGAGGGCATCCGAAAGGACCTGTCAATGACCACTCACCACTGGGGACCCGTCGGGAGGGCGCGCCGTCGCCTGACCGGAGCGGTGTTCGCCGCGGCTGCCGCCCTGCTCGTGGCGACCGCGCCGAACGCCGCGGCTGCACCTGCCGCAGCCGCGAGCACCTCGGCCGAAACGCCGGACAACCATCAGATGGGCGCTTCCATCCGGGCGCACGAAGGAGGCGGCACCACCATCGCGCCGGCGTCGGTCGAGACGACGACGTCGGGGATCGACGTGAGCAGCTACCAGGGGGCGGTCAACTGGCAGTCCTATTGGAACCAGGGCAAGCGGTTCGCCTACGTGAAGGCGACCGAGGGAACGGGCTACCAGAACCCGGATTTCACCCAGCAATACAACGGCTCGTACCGCGTCGGCATGATCCGCGGCGCATACCACTACGGCCGTCCTGACATCTCAGGCGGCGCGGCGCAGGCGGACTACTTCGTGGCGCACGGCGGCGGCTGGTCGAAGGACGGCAAGACCCTGCCCGGCACGCTCGACATCGAATGGGGGCCCAGTTCCGCCTGCTACGGGCTGAGCCAATCCGCGATGGTGTCGTGGATCAAGGCGTTCAGCGACGAGTACCACGCGAAGACGTCGCGCTGGCCGGTGATCTACACGGCGAACAGCTGGTGGACCCAGTGCACCGGCAACAGGGGCGATTTCAGCT
The DNA here is from genome assembly GCF_055583325.1 of Amycolatopsis sp. NPDC104775. Classification (NCBI taxonomy): domain Bacteria; kingdom Bacillati; phylum Actinomycetota; class Actinomycetes; order Pseudonocardiales; family Pseudonocardiaceae; genus Amycolatopsis; species Amycolatopsis sp. NPDC104775. The sequence goes on along the minus strand of NZ_JBVJOE010000003.1, from coordinate 625,766 downwards.
CGACTAACCCGCTGTGGGTGGCGGCGTACGCGTCGTCGCCGGGAACGCTGCCCTACCACTGGGGGTTCTACACCTTCTGGCAGTACACCTCGACGCCGCTCGACCAGGACTATTTCAGCGCCGGTCTCGACCGGCTGAAGGTGCTGGCCACCGGCTGACCCGGCGCCGCCCGGGAGCCGCCGCGCTCCCGGGCGGACCCGGCTAGCAGGCGGCCAGCACCTCCAGCACCGCGCTGACGATCCGCCGGGTCTGCGGCTGGCACGCCGCCCACGTCGTCAGCGGGACGCTCGGCTCGACCAGTTCGCTCCACGCCCAGCCGGGCAGCATCCGGGTCGCGCTGGGCCTGCTCAGCAGCACCGCGTCGGCCTCGACGGCTTCCGCGCAGGCCAGCGCGTTCTCGTTGAACCGGGCGAACCGCCAGTGCGGCGACACCCCGAGCCCGTGCGCCGCGGCGAGCATCTGGTCGTGCCCGGCCGGGACCTGCGCCCGCGCGTGCGCGAGCACCCGGACGTCGTCGAGTTCCCGCAACCGGCACCGGGCACGGCCGAAAAGCTTGTGGCCCGGCCGGATCGCGACGCCGAACGGATGCTCGAACAGGAACTGCCCGTGCAGCGTCGACGGCGGATTCTGGTGCACCAGGCCGATGTCGATCCGGCCTTCGCTGAGCATCCGCAGCTGCTCGGTGCTGCTGGCGTCCAAAAACGACAGTGCGGCGTCCGGCACCTGCCGGCGGATCTCCCTCAGCGCCACGAGCACCCAGTCCTGCGGAATCCCCGGCGGCAACGCGATTTCGACCTGCTCTTTGACCGGAGCCGCGGACCGCGTGACCTCCCGGGTCGCGTCCGCGAGCCGCAGCAGCTGCCGCGCGTGCTCGTGCAAGGCCCGGCCGGCCACCGTCGGCTGCACGCCGGTCGGCACCCGGTCGAACAACGGCGTCCCGAGTTCGCGTTCGAGGACGCGGATCTGCCGGGTCAGCGCGGGCTGCGACATCAGCAGCGACCCGGCCGCCCGGCTGATCGACCCCTCGGTGAACACGGCGACGAAGTACCGCAGCTGACGCAGTTCCATACCCTGGGGTTATACCCGCTTCGTTTGCGCTGCCGCGGCCGACGGCGGACGCTGGGCGGTGCACGGGCGTCCGATGCCGGAAGGAGCCGCGAGCCCGATGAGCACACGCCGAATCCAGGTCCGCCGGGTTTACGACGAGCCGGAGTCCGCCGACGGTTCGCGGATCCTGGTCGACCGGCTGTGGCCGCGCGGGCTGAGCAAGGACCGCGCCCACCTGGACGACTGGCTCAAACAGATCTCCCCGTCGACGGAACTGCGCAAGTGGTACGCGCACGACCCGGATCGCTACGACGAATTCGCGAAACGCTACCGCGCGGAACTGGAAGAACCAGAACGCGCGGAGGCACTGGACCACTTGCGCGCATTGGCGAAAAAGGGTCCGCTGACCCTGCTGACCGCCACCAAGCGCAGCGACATCAGCGAAGCGGCGGTACTGGCCGACCTGCTGCGCTCCTGACGGTCAGGAAGTGCCGACGGAGATTCCGTTGCGCTCGGCGTACTGGCTGCCCCATTCGTACAGCGCGGTCAGCGCCGGGCGCAGCTTGTCGCCTTCCGGGGTCAGCCGGTACTCCACCGTCGGCACGCGGCCGTCCACTTCGGTCCGGTTCACCAGCCCCGCCCCGGTCAGCTCCCGCAGCTGCTCGGTGAGCACCTTCTCGGTGATCGACGGAATGGCCCGGCGCAGCTGGCCGTACCGGTGCGGGCCTTCCTTGAGTCGCGCCAGAATCACCGGCTTCCACTTCCCGCCCATGACGTCGACGGCCAGTTCGACCGGACACGAGTAGCGCGCTTTCATCCCTCCATCATCGTCTGCCGCGGGTACGCACCGGCAAGTGCGTACTAGGCGGCCGGCGCGGTGCGTGCTTGGGTGACCCGGTGATCATCGAGTACATCCGCTACCGCATTCCCGAGGGCGGGCACGCGGAGTTCGAAGCCGCCTACGCACGGGCAGCGAAGTCACTCGCCGCGGCGGAACAGTGCCACGACTACGAACTCGCGCGCGCCGCCGACGAGCCGGGCGGCTACGTCCTGCGCATCGTCTGGACTTCGGCCGACGCGCACCTCCAGGGTTTCCGGGGCGGGCCGCATTTCGCCGCGTTCTTCGCCGAGATCCGGCCTTATGTCGAGCAGATCGAGGAAATGCGGCATTACGAACGCACCGACGTGGCCGGTCCGGGCGGCGCGGTGCCGACGCTTTTCGCCTGGGCGGGCGGATCTGCCGCGCTGGCCCGGCTGACCGAGGTGTTCTACGCGAAGGTGGCCGAGGACGACCTGCTCGCCGAGGTGTTCGCCGGGATGAGCCCGCAGCACCCCGCGCACGTGGCGGTCTGGCTCGGCGAGGTGTTCGGCGGCCCGGCCGAGTACACCGCCCGGCACGGCGGGCACGCGCACATGATCTCCCGGCACACCGGGCGCGCTATCACCGAACCGCAGCGGCAGCGCTGGGTCTCGCTGCTGCTGGCCTCCGCCGACGAGGCCGGGCTGCCCGCCGACCCGGAGTTCCGTGCCGCGCTCGCGGGGTATCTCGAATGGGGAAGCAGGCTCGCGGTGGTGTTCTCCGCGCCGGACGCCGGGCCCGCGGGCGATCAGCCGGTGCCGCGCTGGGGCTGGGGGTCGGCACCGCCGTGGAACGGGAACTGACCTCGGACTCGGCCGGTCGCGGCTGCCGGGGGAGCCGGGAATTGGTCCGTTCCCGTTCCACGGACTGGGGGTCAGCCGCGTCCGGCCACCGCGGTTCAGCGCTGTTCCGCCCGCCGCCACCGCCGGATGATTCCGCGCACCACTAACGGCACGCAAATCGCCGCGAACAACACCAATGCCGCCCACGCTCCGAATCCGCCGAATCCGCCGCCCTGATATGCGGCAGGCTCGGCATTGCGCCAATCCCGCGATCCGCCATTGGCTTCCGACGCTTCCGGACCGGCTGAAGACGACGCCCCCGGACCCGTCGAAGCCTGCGCGCCGTTCGACGGCTTCGGCCCTTCCTTCACCCCGGCTTTGGGCCCGTTTCCGGTGCCGCCGTGGGTCAGCGCATCCACTCCGCCCAGCGCGACAAAGGGATCCTGCGGTGCGGTGGCCCCAGCCCCGAGACTGCCGTGAAACGTCGGATTGGCACAATTGTCCGCCGTGAGCTGCTTGGGCGGACGTCCGGTCAGCCGGGCGTTGGCGTTCATCATTTCCTGCGACAGATTGGGCGGCAGCGGCGAATACCCGATCCGCGCCATGTTGATCTGCCCGTCGCAAGCGACCTGCTCGATGAACGCGGTCATGGTGTCCGCTTTGGCCCCGTCCGGATACCCGCCCTTGCAGGTGTCCCGCCCGGCCGCGCACGGCGTCATCAAATACGAGTACGCGGAAATCGGATAAGCTGACGGATCGGGGTTGGCGTAAACCCCAGACAGTTCCTGGCTGAGGTCCGGCCGCAGGTTGGCTTTGGTCAACGCCGCCGCGATATTGGCCGCGTACGGCAGCGTGTACTTCCCGGCCTGGTTTTCCACCCACGCGGTCGGCGCGTTGTACTTCTTGGCGTAACCGAACTCGTCGTATCCGATGGAAAACGGGACGCTGCCGTTGGCCAGCGTTTGCGCGATCTGGTCCGAATCGGCGAACAGCCGGTAGAAATCCGCGTCCGGCCCCCGGGTCGGCAGCTGGATCGGCCGGACCCCGGCAGGCAGCGGGCCGATCCCCTTGTCGACATTCCGGCCGACGAAATCGCCGTACGGCCCCGGCGCGACATGCGCCACGAAGTCGTAGAACAACGCCGTCGTCCCGGATTGCCCGCTGCGCCCGACCAGGGTGATCGGCTGATCCGGCAGCGCGAACCCGCCGTTGGTGGCGCTGATGGCCGGATCGCTCCAGCGCGTGATCTGCCGGGCGAAGATCCGCGCGACCACGTCCCGGGTCAGATGCAGAGTGTCGACCCGGCGCCCGCCGGCGTCGGTGACGTTGTACATCACCGCCACCGCGCCCGCGACGTCCGGAACATACTGGTATCCACGCTGTTTCGCGGTGGCTCCGCCGCCTCCCGCCGCCTCCAGCGAGCTGACCTCCGCTTCGGTGCCAGCGAAATCGACAGTGCGATCGCCGTACTGATTGACCCCGGCCGGAGACCCGAGCGCGCTGTAATTCACCGGAATACCGCGAGAATTGGCACCGTGCTGCCAATCGCTCATCGCGAGCCCGACATAAGTGGAGCCGGACCCGTTGACCTGGCTGAACGCCTCGGCGGCGGGCGCGAGCACAACGTGGCCGGCCAGCAACGCCCCCGCGCAGCCGAGCCCGAGCCATCTCGTGCGATGCATCGAAAACTCCCCAGTTCAGCCGAAACGGCCGTGCACGTAATCGTGCGTACGGCTGTCTTCCGGACTTTCGAAGATCTGCTCGGTCGAACCGTGCTCGACCACCCGCCCGGGCTCGTTCTCCCCGGCGAGAAAAAACGCGCAATGATGCGAAACCCGTTGCGCCTGCTGCATATTGTGCGTGACGATGACGACCGTCACCTCGTCGGAGATCTCCACGATCGTCTGCTCGATGCGCCGCGTGGAGGTCGGGTCGAGCGCCGAGCAGGGTTCGTCCATCAACAGCACGTTCGGCTGCACCGCGAGCGACCGCGCGATGCACAGCCGTTGCTGCTGCCCGCCGGACAGCGCGCCGCCGGGGGAGTTCAGCCGGTCCCGGACCTCGCGCCACAACCCGGCCCGCTCGAGGCTCTGCTCGACCAGTCCGTCCTTGTCGGAGCAGGTGACGCCGGCGAGCTTGAGCCCGGCGAGGACGTTGTCCCGGATGGACATCGCCGGGAACGGGTTGGGCTTCTGGAACACCATGCCGATCCGCAGCCGGGCGTGCTGCGCGCGGGTGCCCTCGGCGTAGATGTCTTCGCCGTCCAGCAGAACCTCCCCGGCCAGGCTCGCGGTGCCGACGAGTTCGTGCATCCGGTTGAGAATGCGCAGGAAGGTCGATTTGCCGCAGCCGGACGGGCCGATCAGCGCGGTCACCTCGTTGGCGGGCATCGCGAGGGTGACGTCTTCCAGCACGAGCCGGTCGCCGAACCAGGCGTGCACTCCGCGTGCCTCCAGCGTCGCCGCGCCGGGCGGCGGCCCGCCGAGCACCCGGACGGGTTCGCGGGCTTCGAGGGTTTCGGTCACCGGGCACTCCTGGGTTTCGTGCGGCGCGCCGACCAGCGTTTGCGGCCGATCAGCCGGGTCAGGGCGAACAGCGCGAAGATCAGCAGGATCAGCACCAGCGCGCCGATGTATCCGCGTTCCTGCGCCGAGGCGAGCGGTTCCTTGATGTAGCGGTACACGAAGCGGGGCAGGCTTTCCTGCGGATCGCTGAACGGGTTGTAGTTCATCGAAAGCGTGCCGAAAGACGTGAACAGCAGCGGCGCGGTCTCGCCGACCACCCGCGCGATGCCGAGGATGATCGCGGTGCTCACGCCAGTGCGCGCGGTGGGCAGCACCACCGACCAGACCGTCCGCGCGCGGCTCGCGCCGAGGGCGAGCGCGGCCTCGCGCAAACCGTCGGGCACCAAGCGGAGCACGACGTCGACGGTGCGGGTGACAGTCGGCAACATGATCATCGTCAGCGCGAGCGTCGCCATGAACCCGGAGAAACCGAGCTGAGCGGGCGGCAGAATCAGTGCCGCGTAGACGAAAAGCCCGGCGACCACCGACGGGAGACCGCTCATGGCGTCCACGAAGATCCGCACCGGACGGCGGAAACGGGACCGGGTTTCGTTCAGGAACACCGCGGTGAGCACACCGAGCGGAACGACGAACACGAGCGCGAGCGCCGTCTGTTCCAGCGTGCCGACAATGGCGTGCAGACCGCCGGTCGCGGTCGCCGGGTCGGTCGGCGCGACCGCGGACATGTCGTGCCCGAAAAAGGCCAGCCGCAGGCTCGGCACGCCCTTGAGGACGATGTAGCCGAGCAGGAACAGCAACGGGATCAGCAGGCCGATCGCGCCGCTCACCACGACCGCGGACACCAGCTTGTCGACCGCGGCGAGCCGGCCGAGCCGATCTCGGGTGACGAGGTAGAGCATGCCGAGATAGAGCAGATACGCCACGACGAGGTCGGCGAGCCAGCCCGGCGACACCAGCAGCTGGTGCATCACGAACCAGGTCAGCAACGTCGCCGACGCGGCGCAGCCGAGCGCCGTCAGCCGATCCTGCGGAGTGGTCGCGGACGTGCGACGGCGAACCGGGACCGGTCGTGCCGCGGCGGTTTCCTTCTCGGCACGGATTTCGGTGGCGGTCACGCGTCGACTCCCGCTCCGGAACGGCTGCGGGAAATGATCACCGAAGCGGTGAAGTTCGTGGCCAGCGTGAAAGCGAACAAAATCAATCCGGCGGCCATCAACCCGCTCAGCGCGGGTCCGGACTGACCCGCGTTGTTGGCGATGAAACCGGAAATGGTCGCCCCGCCGAACTCCAGCAGATGTGTCGTCACCTCCGGAACCTGGGGCAGCAGAAGGGAAACCGCGATCGTCTCGCCGAGCGCCCGGCCGAGCCCGAGCATCGAGCCGCCGACGATCCCGCCGCGACCGAACGGCAGCACCACGGTGCGCACCATGCCCCAGCGGGTGCTGCCCAGCGCGAGCGCCGCCTCCTTTTCCCCGGGCGGGGTCTGGGTGAACACCTCGCGGATCACCGACGTCGTGATCGGAATGACCATCAGCGACACCACGAGCCCCGCGACGAACATCGAATTGAACAGCACCGCGCCCGGTTTCGTGCCGAACAACGGGAACCAGCCGAGATTGTCGGTCAGCCATTGCGACAGCGGGGTGATGTACGGGCGCAGGAAGCTGAATCCCCAGAGCCCGTAGAGCAGACTGGGGATCGCCGCGAGCAAATCGACCAGCCCGGTGAGGAATCCGCGCATGCGCGGGCTGGCGTAATCGCTGATGAACAACGCGGCCAGCACGGAGAACGGCACGGCGACGGCGACCGCGATCAGCGCGACCACCACCGTGCCGTACAGCAGGCCGAGGACGCCGAAGGTCCCGGAGGCCGGGTCGAACCGGATCGTCGTGAAAAAGCCGAAACCGCTGGCCTCGAACGCGGGCACGGAGCGGTAGACGAGGAAGAAGCCGATCACGATCAGCAGCGCGAGCACCGAAAGCCCGGCCCCGCTCGTGACGCGGCGGAAGAGCCGGTCGGCGCGGGACGGCAGATCGGCGAGGACGAGACGGTCCGGCGGAGCGGGGCCGGACGCGGAGGACGAGACGGTCACGGCAGCGAGTATCGCGAGCCGGGAGCGGGGAAAGTTGGCTGGACAGCGAAGGCCCGACGGCGCGTGCGTGAACCGGCGCCCGCGTTCCGTTCCCGTTTGTTGACGCCGCGCGCGACGCTGGAGAAGTTGAACCCATGAACCGCTTCAGACGCGTGGCGCTCGTGTTCGCCGCCGGGGCGCTCGCGGTGCTCGGCGTCGCCGTCGTGCCCGCCGCGTCCGCGCAGACGCAGCCGAGTCCGGTGAACTACCAGGTGCGGGTGACCGGCACGGATCCCGCGCACGCGCAGAACGGCGACCCGCTGCACATCACGATCTCCGGGCTGCCCGCCAAGTCCAAGGCCACCTTCTTCGTGTGCCCGGCGCCGTTGCGGGACGCGTTGCTGAATCCCGCGACGCTGGCGCCGGACCACTCGGTGGCGGCCCGGGTCGCCGCGTACTGCGGGCGGTTCAATGACGAGCTGTCGGGTTCGACCTTCCCCGGCCCGCTTCTGGACCAGGGCCGGAGCGCGGCCACGCAGAACATCGTGTTCGACACCTATGCTCCCCGAGGGGCGGCCGTGCCGCATCCGGTCTTCTACGATCCCGATTTCACGAGTCTCCCGAACAGCCCGGGCGATCCGTGGGCGAACAACCCGGACAAGAAGCAGTACTCGTTTTCCTGCGACGAAAGCCATCCGTGCACCCTGACGCTGAAGATCACCGTCCCGGCGGCGACTCCCGGCCCCGCCACGATCGTGTACGACAGTTCGCTCGCGTTCAGCACCTCCGCCCGGGGGATTCGCATCCAAGGATGCGGCGGCGTGGGGGCGAGCACGGTGACCGGCAGCATGCCGGAGCGCTTCGGACGCACCGCGGTCGCCTGGAACCAGATGCTGTGCGCACCGACGAAAGCCGCGCAGCCGGTCAACATCGTGAACGAGACCGAGGACGTCGGGCTGACCTCCTTCGACAAGGGCGATTCGGACGTGGTGGTCACCGGTTCCGGAGGAACGCTTGCCGCGCAACAGGTCCGGAAGCGGAGCTACATTCCCGTCGGACTCAACGCGACCGTGCTCGCCGCGGTGGGCTGGACGCCCACCGACCGCGACGACCGCGGCAACCCGCTGAAGACGCGGTTGTCCGACAACCTCGCGTTCAGCTGGGACGATCTGGCCAACCTGCTGACCAAAGGCGGTGAACTGCCGGGCAGCACCGGCCGGGGCGGGATCTTCACCGACGCGTCCGACCTGGTCAAGCGCAATCCCGCGCTGGCGGCGGTCAGCGGAGCGGAGAACGCCGCGCTGGCGCCCAACACGCGGGAAGGCCAGGACGGCACCGACTACTACGGGGTTACCGGCGAAGCCGGGGCGAGCACGGTGCCGCTGGTGCTCAGCAGCAGGCTGAACGGATTGCCTGCCTGGACGTATGCGCGTTTCGTGAACCACGAGAACAAACCGCTGCGAGGAAGCGGCGGACCGGTCGGCGTGGTCGCCGACCTCAACGCGCTCAATCTCGGCGATGCCAGCGTCACGCACAATGTCGACGCGAAGACCGGTCAGATCAACGTGCGCAAGCAGGTGAACACTGTCACGCTCGGGACCGGCGGCACGTGCAAGAAGGGGTGCCTCAACTGGGTGGTCACCGACCTGGCCACCGCGACCGAGAACGGCTGGACTCCGGTGGCCGTGCCCAACGGCAAGGGCGGTTATGTCGCGCCGACTCCGAAGTCGCTGCAGGCCGCGGCCGCCCACACGCAGCAGGCGGAGGACGGCTCCGTGCGGATTGTCGGCAGCGATGATCCGGAGGCGTACCCGTTGACGTACCTCGAATCTCTTGCCGCACCGCTGAATCCGCTGGTGAACGCGTCGTGCGCACCGGAAACCGCGAAACAGGCACAGCTGGCGACCTTCTTGAAAGCGGCGACCAACGGCGGTCAGGGTTCGATGGGGCCCGGCGTTGTTCCGCTGCCGCCTGACCTGCTTTCCGCGGCACAGGCCGCTGCGGCGAAGGTCGGCACTGGCACGGCGGAAGCCTCCTGCCAGGAACACAAGGAGGCGCAGAACCCTGGTGCGGGGGCCGCGAGCGGTGGCCCCGGCACTGCCACGGGCGGGACGCCGCTGGGCGGCGGTTTCGGCGGTCCGACACCAAGCTCCGGCTCGCCCGGTAGCGGAGCGGCGGAAGCGGCCGCGCTGGCGATGAAGGTTCCGACGCAGGCGAGTGTCCAGGAGGCGCGCAGCCTGGCCGCGGCGGTGAAGATCCCGCTGTTCCCGGGCGCGGGAGTGCTGGGCGCGCTGATTCCGTTGCTCGCCTTGGTCGCGTTGGTGCTCTTGCCCTCGGCCACCGGCTATTTCACCGCGGGGAAGCCGTTGCCGCCGTGGGTGAATCGGTGTGCCGCGCGGATCGTCGCATTGCGACGCCGGGCATGACCGCGACGCTTCGCGCCCCGGCGCAGCTGACTCCTAAGTGGACGGTCGTCGCGATACTCGGCTGGCTGGTCACTACGGTCCTGTGCTTCGGCATCGTCGCCTACGCGCTCGGGCCGATGCTGGCGAACAACGATCAGCGGGCCGCGCTTTCCGTTCTGCAGGACCGGATGGCGCAGGCGCAGGGCGCGTCCAGGACGTTGCTCGGCGCGGCACCGGTGACGAAGCCGCCGGAGTTCGGTTCGCCGGTGGCGGTGCTGGAGATTCCGAAACTGCGGGTGCAGCAGGTAGTGCTCGAAGGCGTGGAACCGGGCGAAACGATGTCCGGTCCGGGGCACGTTCCGGGCACCTCGGGCCCCGGCCAGCCGGGCAATTCGGCAGTGGTGGGCCGGTTTTCCGGCTACGGCGCTCCTTTTTCACGGCTCGGCGAGCTGTCCCGGGGCGACCAGCTGGTGGTCGCGACGACCCAGGGGAAATCGGTCTACACCGTGACTGACACGGCGTCTCGCGACCTGGACGAGGACCGCGATTACGGCCGCACCGAGAACGACCGGCTGACGCTCGTCACCTCGGACTCGTGGTGGCCGGGTTCGGCGTCGAGCGCGACGGTGGTGACCGCGGTCCTCGACGGCAAGCCGTTCCGTCCGACGCCGCAGAACGGCCGGGCGGACGCGCAGGACGGCCGCACCGGCGACCCGGGCGGCTGGGCCCGGCTGGTGCTGGCCTTCGGTGGTTTCGCGGTGGTGGCGGCCGGTGCGACGGTGCTGTACCGGCGATGGCGTTCGGTGTCGACGTATGTGCTGACCGCTCCGGCGTTACTGGCGCTGGCGGCGCTGGCGGGGTCGGCGGTGTGGAGGTTGCTGCCTGCTTGGGCTTGATCCGTCCGGAACCGGGCCGGGTGCGGGGGAATCCGTGCCCGGCCCGGTTTTTCGCTGGGTTGGCGAGGCAGCCCTGGAGGTGTTGCTGGCGAAGCCGTGGAATTCGGCTGTGGGCGGGAGTGCGACGGCGCCGGGCTTGCCGCTTGAGGCTGAGCTGGCCAGCGCGATTCAGACTTGCCGATCGGTGCGGGGGCTGTGCCGCACGCGCCGGGCTCCGGAGAAACAGGACCGGCCCGGCCGGGGAAGAACTCCCCCGGCCGGGCCGGTCTGGTGGTGCGTGCGTCAGCTGAGCGTGCAGGTGACACCGGTGTCGTCAGCGGCCAGCGGCTTGAAACCGTACTGGCTCAGCGTGCCGGCGAGGCTGCCGTTGCAGAGTGGGCTCGGACCGGCGTCGTCGAAGCCGACCGCGTTGAGCGCCGCGCCGTAGGACGGCGAGCGGGTGTCCAGCACGTAGTACACGAAGCGGGCGCCGAGGAAACCGTCGGCGAACGCCGGGGCGAAGTTCGGGGCGGAGCCCGAAACCGGCGCACCGTCCGAACCGGCACCGGTCAGGGTGCCTTCGAAGAAGCCGGCGCGCTTGTCGCTCACGACGCCGTTGCCCTGCGCGACCCACTGGGCCACGGAGTAGGGCGCGATCGCGTTCGCCTGCGCGGCCGCCGGGATGGTGTTGCCCTCGTTCTCCTGGAACCGGTTGATGGTGACCGGCTTGGTGGTCGGGTCGAAGCCGAGCACGGTGTTGGTGAAGAAGGACAGCGTGCCGGATCCGGCCTGCGGCAGGTAGACGGCGATCGGGGCGTTCGCGCCGCCGACCTGGTTCCAGTTGGTGATGGTGCCGCTGTAGATGCCGCGCAGCTGGGCCAGGGTCAAGGTGACGCCGGCTCCCGCGCCGGTCGACGAAGCCGCCCAGGACACGCCGTCCTTGGCGAACGCGTAGTACTGGAATTCCGCCGGGTCGGAGGAAGAGCGCGGGGAGGAGGAGCGGGCGACGTCGACCGCGCCGTTGCCCGCCGAGGCGCTGGCGGCCAGCGCGGCTTTGCCCGCGGTGGAGCCGTTGGGCGGCGGGTTGGTGGCGTTGTAGGTCGTGCCCGGGCTGAACTTGTCGCCGGGGACGACGAACGAGCCGCCCTGGAGAACCGGCGGGACGTTCACGTAGTTGTCGGGGTCGGTGTTCGCGGCCGAGCCGTTCGCGGCGGCGAACACCGCGGACGTGACGTCCGCGATCGTGTCGGAGCCGACGGCCGCGATGACCTCCTTGGCTCCGTTCGGGCCGGGGACGGCGCCGGCGGTCCCCGGGAAGAGCAGGGCCGCTCCCGCGGCGATCGCGGCGGAGACGCCCGCGAACCGGGCAGTACGAGCACGCATCAGTTTGTACTCTTTCTGTCTGGTCTCGACCACGGGATTCCGTGGTCGAGACCAACTTCGCGGGGTTCGGCGAACAGCGCCCCGGCGGTCGCGTTCCCGCCCGACGGCGCGGCAGTGAATGCCCGACGAACGCGTTCAGCCGGGCAGCCGGTACTTCGTGCGCCAGTCGGTGATCCGGCCCTCCGCCGCGAATTCCGCCGCTTCCCCGACCGCGGCGACGAATCTCTCGTATCCGTGCTGCGCTTCGATGCGGCGGCCGTAGGCGTGGCTCGCCGACGCGATCGTCCCGCTGCCCGCGCGCAGGAACCACCGCCAGTCGATTCCGTGGTCGTGGGTCAATTCCATGCGCGTGCGCGGGATGTTCGCGCACAGCCACCGGATGGCCGCAACGCATTCCTCCCCGTTTCGGTAATCGACAGTACCCAGCCCCAGCGAAGCGTTGTTCGTGCCGAGAAGCCGCCATCTCGTCGCGTTTCCCGGGCCGCCGATCAGCTGGAACCGGGGAGTCCGACGTGGACTTCGAGCGCTTTTCATGGGTCGCAACCTCAGTCCGGCTCGGACGGCCGTCCGGTGACAAGCCGCCGCAGTCAGAAGGGACATCGCGGGCACGGCGCCGGAAAGTTACCGTCAGCGGTTAAGCGGCGACGGCCACCCGGTGAACAGCGAGTGGGCACGGGAATTCCACAGTAGACCGCCGGCCGACGGTCACGCTGAAGATTCTCTTCGCCACTCCTGGCAAGGACATCGTCCGTTCCCGCGCGGATGTTTCGCCCGCGCGGCGGTTCGGGGCGGGTTCGGCTGTTCGCCGCAACCGCGATTCCGGCGTTCGGCGGCACCCGCGACAGGGTAGTTGGGGCACGCTCGGTGTCCTTCGGGGCGCGAAAACCCCGGTTCGCCGGGCAGTTTCGCGCCGTGGTCAAGGGAAGGGGCCGCGCCGGTGTCTACTGTGGACGCCCGGGGCCGTTCGTTTCGGATATGGTTGGCGGAATGGCTGATCTGACGCTCACCGGCCTGCGGGTCGTGGTCGAGGTGGCCCGCACCGGGTCGTTCAGTGCTGCCGCGCACCGGCTCGGCTACACGCAATCGGCGGTGTCGCGGCAGATCGCGGCGAGCGAACGCGCTACCGGAACCGCGTTGTTCGAACGGCACGCGCGCGGAATCCGCCCTACGACAGCGGGAGAAGTGCTGATCCGGCATGCCGGCCGGGTGCTGGACAGCGTGAGCGCGGCCGGAAAGGAACTGGCCGGGCTGCGCGACCGGCTGGCCGGGCGGATCTCGGTCGGCGGGGTCGCGGCCGCGTCGGCGGTGCTGCTGCCTCGGGCGGTTTCCCGGCTGCTGTACGCGCATCCGGGCGTGGAGGTACAGCTCGCCGAATCCGCGACCCCGGCGCAGCTGCAGTCGCTGCGCCGCGGCCGCCTCGACGTCGCGGTGGCCGTGACCGGGGACGGGTTGCCGGAATACGATTTCGACAGCTTGCGCCGCACCGAATTGCGCAGCGGAATCGGCTACGGGGTGGCGGTCGCCGAAACGCATCCGTTCGCCGGGCGCAGCTGGGTGGAACCGGGCGAACTGGCCGAACAGCAGTGGATCGTCGGCGCGGGCGGTTCTCCGGAATTCGGGACGTGGCCGGGCATCGCCGGTCCGTCCGTCGCGTTCGCGGTGCGGGCGTGGCCGACGCGGCTGGGGCTGGTCGCCGCCGGGCTGGGGATTTCGCTGGTGCCCGGTTTCGCGGCGGATTCGCTGCCCGCCGACGTCCGGTGGATCCCGGTGCGCGACGAATGCGGCGGGCTGCGGCGCTCGCTGTGGGCAGTGACCGGGGAACAGCCGGGGGCGGCGGCGGTGGCGATGGTGCGCGCGCTGGAGGAAGAGGCGCAGCGGTTGCTGCGGACCCCGCGATAGGCCGTTCGGTACGGGCTTCTGGTGCTGCGGTGGAATGCTGTGGATCCCGCACGGCGGCTCGACGGCCGTGGGGCGCGGCAAATGGGTGCGGTACTTCTGGGGGAACTGCTGCGCCGACCACTACCTGGAGCTGGCCTGACAGATGGTGCCCGTGATATCTCAGTGGCCCGTGGTTCCTTTGTGGACAGTCGTGCTCAGGCAGGTTCGGCCGTGCGCAGCCGGACCATCGGGTACAGCTCCTGGGTGACCTGCCGCGCGGCAGCCACGACCAGCGGCGCGACCCGCTCCAGCGCCGTATGCGCGTCCCCGGCCAGCGAGATCGCCGCCTCGGGACCTTCCGGGCCTCGGATGGCAACGGCGACGGATGAGATATCGGAAAAATACTCACCGCGTTCGAAAGCGAGGCCGCTGCGCTCACGGATCCGGCCGAGTTCGCGGTGCAAGGTCGCCAGGTCGCAGATCGTCCGGCTGATCTGGCGGCCGAGCGTCGGCGTGATCCGGTCTTCAACCTCTTCGGCGGGCAGCCATGCGAGCATCGCCTTGCCGAGCGCGGTGCACTGCGCGGGCGCGCGACCGCCGACTCGCGACGGGACAGTCGCGGCTAACCGGCCGCCAAGCTTGTCGAGATACCGGACGTCAGCGCCGGCGAGGATCGCCAGCTGCGCGACCAGCCCGGTCCGCACCTGCAATTCGTGCAGCACGGCCGCGGCCGCTTCGCGCAGTTCGAGGTGGCCGCCGCCGGTGCCGCCGAGATCCAGCGCCCGGGCGCCGAGCGCGTAGCCGAACGACGAATGCGACAGCCAGTGCAGCCGCACGAGCTGGTCGAGGATGCGGTGCGCGGTCGAACGGGGGAGCCGGGTCGTGCGCGCGACCTGTTCGAGGGTGAGCCGGGTGCTCGGCGCGTCGAAGGCGTCGAGGATCAGCGTCATCCGCTCAACCATCGACGGCGGCAGCGTGTGCTTCGGCGGGGCGTCCGGGCCGGGAGAGTCCGTTTCGATCGCGACCACCGCCATGCTGTGCCCCTCGCGGACGAACTGAAATCATTTCTAGTTCGGACGGTAGCACGGTGCCCGAGCACGGCGTCAACATGCGACGGGTCACGACTGCGGCAAAGCTCCCGATCAGCGGGAGAACCCGCTCGTGTCCGCGGTCGTGCACGGCGGAGGTCATGCCGGGCAGATGCACGGGTCTGGCTCGAAACGGCCGACTCCGCAGTGCTGTTCCTCCGCGGACGGCTCAACCCCTCGGCTTCTCCCAGATCGAGATGTGCTGCTCGCTTTCGTGGGCGAACGGCTTCCCGCCCCAGCTCTCCCACCGCGAGCGCAGCCGCAACCCGGCCAGCCGCGCCATCAGATCCAGCTCGGCGGGCCACACGTACCGGAACGGAATCGCCCGGAACTCTCCGCGGCCGTCGGCCACCCGCGCGTGGTACGAACTCATCGACTGCGTCGAGACGTCGTACTGGTCGAATCCCCAATGTGTCGCGCTCAGGTCGAACGGCACGACGGTCTGCCCAGGAGGCAGCTTCCGCAGTTGCGGTATCCCGACCTCGACCACGAAGCACCCGCCCGGCTCGAGATGCGCCGCGGCAGTGCGGAAACATGCCACTTGCGCTTCCTGAGATGTCAGGTTCTCGATCGTGTTGTACACCAGATACACCACCGAGAAAGCCCCGGCGATCCGAGCCGTCGCGAAGTCGCCGATCGTCACGTCGATGGCGTCGCCGCCCGGTTTGGCGTGCAACCTAGCGACCATCGCGGACGACAGGTCGATCCCGGAGACCGGCACTCCACGCGCGGCAAGCGGCAAAGCGATCCGGCCGGTGCCGACGCCCAGTTCCAGCGCGCGACCGTCACCGGCGAGCCCGGCCAGGACGTCGACTACCGGATTCACCGCTTCCGGAGCGAACATTTCGGCGGATGATGCGTCATATCTCGCAGCGACATTTTCCCCGAAGTAGTCCTCCACATCGGCGACGGTAACCGACTTGATCACTGGCGCGCAGGTCATTTTCCGGCTCATGGATTGCCGATGGCGTAAAGACCTTCCACCGCCGAACCGTCCTCACGCAGTACCTGTCCACCCGGACAGCGCGGCGGGCGCACCCCCTGGGAACCAGCATCGGATTCGCGCGTATTCGTCTTCGCCACGGCCGAAACCCGTGTTCGTATCCGGCGTCGGCGAAGGAATCGAACCAGGGTGCGGCCGTCCCACTCACCGGTAGCGGCGGCGTCCGGTGAGAGGATCGTGCGCGAGAATGGCCTGATCACGAGCGGAGGAGTCGCGGTGCCGAGAGTCGCCGAAAACCGGGCGCCGGCCACGCCGAGCTCGCCCGCGCAGCAGGAGCGCTACCGGCGCATCCTGCGAGCAGCCGCGGACCACGGTGCCGAGCACGGCCTCGACCGGATCCAGATGCTCGACGTCGCCCGCGATGCTGGCGTCGCCATCGCCACGCTCTACCGGTACTTCCCGTCCAAAACGGTCCTGTTCACCGCGTTGCTGCACAGCCAGATCCAGCAGCTGGACCGCAACAGCGTCCCCGTCGAACCCGGCCAGGAACCAGCCGAGGCGGTCGCACGCGTGCTGGTCGACGCCGCCCGCCGCCTGCTGGAACGCCCGCGGCTCGCGCAGGCGATGCTGCAGTCGAACAACGCGACCGTCGCGGGAGAATCGCCGAACTTGGCCGCGGCGGTTGCATTCGGGGATCTGATCCTGCGCGTCGCCGGGGTGACCGAGGCCAGCGAGCACGACCGCCGCCTGGTGCGGTTGATCGAGCAGACCTGGTACGGCGTGCTGACCTCGCAACTGACGGGGCACATCACTGCGGAGGAAGCGGAGGCAGACACGATTCTGGCGTGCCGGTTGCTGCTGGCTGAGTTGGGGCGGTCTGCGGGGTGACGGTGCGGTGGTGGTGTGGCGGTTCGTCGGGTTGGTATCTCAGCTGGTGCGGTTGTGGTGCTGCTGGGGTCGCTCTGAGCTGAGGCGGGGCGATGCTGGCGTGCCGGTTGCCATAGCTGAGCTGGGCGGTTTGCGCGGTGACGGTGTGGTTGTGGTGTGGCGGTTCGGTGGGTTGGTATCTCAGGCGGCCCGATTGTCGCACTGCCGGGCTCACCCGAGCTGACCTGCGCCAGGCTGCCCGTCGACTAGACAGCCGCGTTGCTGTATTCACCCCTGCGCGCTGAGATCTCAGCCGTAGAAACAGCGTCCCGGTCGAGCTAGCCGAACCGCCCTCCCCGATGACCAACCCGGACAGATTCTCCCGGTGACCGGGATCAGCCCGTCGGGTGCCGCGGCGTCCCCGTAGCCTCGCGGCCGTTCCGGTATCCCACCGCAGGAGGCCCTCATGTCGCGCACCGTCGTCGTCACCGGTGCGAGTTCGGGGATCGGGGCGGCGGTCTGCGGCCTTCTCGCCGAGCGCGGCGACCGGGTCCTCGGCGTCGACCTCGCGGGCAGCGACCTCGACGCGGACCTTTCCACCACGCAAGGCCGCGCCGACGCCGCCGAGGGAGTCGGCAAGCGCACCGGGCACGTTGACGCGGTGATCACATGCGCTGGTACGTCGGACCCCGGCGAAGCGATGGCTACGGTGAATTACTTCGGCAGCACCGAGTTCGTCGAAGCGCTGCAGCCGTTGCTCGCGAAATCCGAGGCTCCGCGCGTGGTCCTGGTCGGCTCGATCTCCGGCACCCAGCCGTACGATCCTGCGGTGGTCGACGCTTGCCTGCGCGGCGAAGAGCAAACCGCGTTGATCGCTGCCCGCGAGGCGATCGCGGACAATCGCGCGTTCCAGTTGTACCCATCCTCGAAGTCCGCGCTCGCGCAATGGGCGCGCCGGACGTCGGTCACGGCGGGCTGGGCGGACGCGGGAATCGCGGTCAACGTGGTCGCGCCCGGTGTGGTCCGGACGCCGATGACCGCAGCGCTTTTCGCGGATCCCAGGATGAAAGCGGTGATGGATAAGGCTGTTCCGATGCCGCTGCACGGTTACGCGGACGCGGAAGATGTCGCGCGAGTTCTGGCCTATTTCGCTGACGCCGCGACCACGCACATCACCGGCCAGGTCGTCTACGTCGACGGCGGTGCCGAAGCGACCCTTCGTCCGGCGGCGCACTACTGATGACGACTTACGCCGAAAGCCCGGGCGTCCCATTGTCGCCGGTGCCCAATGACGACGGCATTGACGCTGCTGTCGCGGCGGCCCGCCGGGTGGTCAGCGCGCTGGTGCACGTGGGCGCGGACAGTGCTGCGCCGATGGCGGACATCGCCCGCGACCTCGACCGGATCGCCAGCCAGCTCGAAGAATACGCGCCGGAGCGGCAGGAGCGATTCATCGAAATGTGGGCGGGGAGACCGCGTCACGATCCCGTTACCGGACCGGAAAACGCGCTCGCGCCGCCGTTGCGCCTGCACGGATTGCCGGACGGTTCAGTGACCGGCACGGTGACGCTCGGTTTGCCGTATCAGGGGCCGCCGGGCTGCGTGCACGGCGGGATTTCCGCGCTGTTGCTCGATCACGCGCTCGGCGTCGCCAACAGCTGGGGGCCCGGGCCGGACGGGATGACTGGCACGCTCAACGTCCGGTACCACCGGACGACGCCGCTGTTCGAGGAATTGACGATCCGCGCGCGGCAGGAATCCAGCGAAGGCCGCCGGATCCGCACGACTGGCGAAATTCTCGCCGACGGTCAGGTATGCGTTTCCGCGGACGGGATTTTCGTGGCGAAACACGTCGCGCGTCCGGTCGCTCAAGACGAAGGAGGCCGATGAACACGCTCGCGGGCCGGGTGGCCCTGGTGACCGGCGCGGGACAAGGCGTCGGGCAAGGAATCGCGTTGGCGCTGGCGGTGGAGGGGGTGTCGGTCGCGGTTCTCGGGCGCACGCGGGGCAAACTGGACGGGACCTGCCGCCTCATCCGGGAGCGGGGTGCTGCCGCGGAACCGTTCGAGTGCGATGTCGCGGACACTGAGTCGATCTCCGGGGTTGTCGAGGCGGTCGTTTCACGATTCGGTCGGCTGGACATTCTGGTCAATAATGCGTATTCCGGTGCGTTCGGGCCGTTGCTCACAATGAGCGATAAAGAGTTTGTACGCGGTTTCGAGACTGGCCCGTTCGCGGCGTTCGCGTTTATGAAGGCGGCTCATCCGCATTTGAAGGCGACCGGTGACGGTTCGATCGTCAATCTGGTCACTTCAGCGATGGTGCGCTGGGATCCCACCACCTATGGTGCTTACGCGGCAGCGAAACAAGCCTTGCGCTCGCTGTCGCGTACCGCCGCGGTGGAGTGGGCACGCGACGGGATCCGGGTCAACGCGATCGCGCCGCATGCGCTGTCGCCGGGATTGAAATGGTGGACTGAGCACAATCCTGAAGAGGCCGCTGAATTCGTCTCGACCATTCCGATGGGCCGGATCGGGGAATGCGAGGAGGACATCGGCCGCGCTGTCGTCGCGCTGGTCGGCTCGGATCTGCGCTACCTGACCGGGGCTACTGTGCCGCTCGACGGCGGGCAGGCCTTTTTCGGCTGAACCCGCTGAGAACGGTGTCATAGTCAACTTGGGCGCTGGAGATGAGGTTTCTCAGTAGCGATAGACGGGGGAGCTGCTGCCCGGGAGATGGGCCATGATCACGATGATTCCGATCGAGGTGAGAATCGCCCACAGCACGACAATGGTGGCGATGATCAGCGCGTGCCTCCGGATCGCCGCGAGCTGGCCGAGGATCTCCAGGTTGATCCGGTTCGCGTAGTCCGTCGGCCCGTCGGTCTCGGACGCTTCTTTGAGCCGCTCGGCGACTGCGGCGGGTCCGGTGAACGCGTCGGCGTGATAGCGAGGACGGGGCTTGAGGTCTGTCATCGTCGGTCTCCTTCGGCGGAGCAGGAACGGGTGAACAAGAGTCGCCGAGTCCGGCCGGAGCGTTACCGCAGTCAGTGGCTCCCGTCGGTCGGTGCCTCCCGGTCACCGAGATCGCCGGAGCGGGCCAGGTCCTCCGTTTCCTACCGTGACCAGGTGACCTCCACGATGCCCGACCCGACCGACCCGACCGACCCGCTGGCGCCCGCGCGGCTCGGGCCGGTGCGGTTGCGCAATCGCGTCGTCAAGGCGGCGACCTACGAGGGGCTCAGCCATCGCGGCCGGGTCACCCGGGATCTGGTCGATTTCCACGTCGGCTACGCGAAGGGCGGCGTCGGGATGACGACGGTCGCCTATTGCGCGGTCGCCAAGGAAGGCCGCACCGACCGGCATCAGGTTTACTGGAGCGACGAGGCGCTGCCGGGGCTGCGCGTGCTCACCGAAGCGGTGCACGCCGAGGGAGCGGCGATCTCGGCGCAGATCGGGCACGCTGGGCCGGTCGCGGATCCGAAGGGCAACGGGCTGCCCGCGCTCGCCCCGAGCCGGTATTTTCAGCGGGCGTCGCTCAGCTTCGCGAAGGAAATCGACCATGCCGGTATCGAACGCGTCAAACGTGCTCACGCCGACGCGGCCAAAAGAGCCATCGAGTGCGGGTTTGACGCCATTGAGGTCCACTTAGGACACAATTATTTGATCAGTTCCTTCTTGAGTCCGAAGCTTAACCGCCGCACCGACGAATACGGTGGCTCGCTGGAAAACCGTGCTCGGCTCGCGCGCGACACGATGCGGGCGGTGCGTGACGCGGTTGGCGACCGGATCGCGGTGATCGTGAAGATGAACATGGACGACGGCGTGCCCGGCGGGTTCTGGCTCGACGAGGCGATCCCGGTGGCGCAGTGGCTCGAAGCCGACGGCACCTGCGACGCGCTTGAGATGACCGCCGGTTCGTCGCTGCTGAACCCGATGTACCTCTTCAAAGGAGACGCACCGGTTCGCGAGTTCGCGGCGGTGCTGCCCCAGCCGCTGAGGCTGGGCGTGCGGATGATCGGGAAGCGGTTCATCCGCGAATATCCTTACCGGGACGCGTTCCTGCTCGAAGACGCTCGGCAGATCCGGGCCGCGGTGAAGCTGCCGATGGTGTTGCTCGGCGGGATCACTGACCGTGCGTCGATGGAGTTGGCGATGCGGGAGGGATTCCAGTACGTCGCGATGGGCCGGGCGTTGCTGCGCGAGCCGGATCTGGTGAACCGGATCGCGGCGGAGCCCGGGACGCCGTCGTTGTGCATTCACTGCAACAAATGCATGCCGACGAACTTCACCGGGACTCGGTGTGTGCTGGTGGATCGGAAGACCACCCGGGGCGCGGAGTGGGGGCAGGCTGCGGGCTACGTGGGCTGAAGGGCGAGGACGCCGCTCATGCCTGCGGGTGACGGCTTTACGCAGCCGAGGCCTGGGGTTGTGAACATCTCGACCACGCCGTCCGTGGCGAGGGGTCCACCGGCTGGCTCGATCGAGGTCTCAACAGCGGCAGCGGAATCGATGAGATCCCAGCGCGACGAGACGGCGGCCCACCACACCCCGGTGCCTGCCGGATTGCCTCGGGTGCCGGGAAAATCTTCGGCACTCAACCTAGCACTTGTTTGGTACGCTGACTCCCGGCGAGAAGGGAGCAGCATGCCTGTCAGCTTCGACCTGACTGGTCGCGTCGTCCTGGTCACCGGGGGCGCGCGCGGAGTCGGCGACGGCATCGTGGCGACATTCCTCGAAGCGGGCGCGCAGGTCGAGATCTGCGGGCGCACCGAACCCGAAACCCTCCGCGAGGCGGACGGCCGCGAGCCCCGGTTCACGCGGGTGGACGTGCGGGAGCCGGAGCAGGTGCAGTCGTGGCTGAAGGAGATCGGGGAGCGGCACGGACGGCTCGACGTCGTGGTCAACAACGCGGGCGGTGCGCCGTTCGCGCAGTTCGCCGAGGCGTCGCCGCGGTTTCATCGCAAGATCAACGAGCTCAACTTCCTGGCCGCGGCGTACGTGCTGCAGGCGGCCCATCCGCTCCTGAGCGAGACGCCCGGGGCGTCGGCGGTGAACGTCACGTCCATCTCGGCGCGGAGGCCCAGTCCCGGCACGGCGGTGTACGGGGCGGCGAAGGCGGCGCTGGAAAGTCTCACGACCAGTTTGGCGGTCGAGTGGGCACCGCGGGTGCGGGTCAACGCGGTCAGTTGCGGACTGGTCGAGACGCCGGGTTCCGAGGACCATTACGGCGATGCGGCGCAGCGCGACGCGGTAGCCCGGACGATTCCGCGTGGACAGTTCGCGTCGCCGGCCGAGGTCGGCCAAGCCTGTTTGCTGCTGGCGTCGCCGCTCGCGAGCCACGTCAGCGGCGCGGTGCTCAATGTGGACGGGGGCGGCGAATGGCCCGCCTTCCTCCAGCACACCCCGAACGCCTGAGGAGGACTCCGCTGTGCCCGAAGCCGTGATCGTCTCCGCCGTCCGCTCGCCGATCGGGCGGGCATACAAGGGCTCCCTCAAGGATTTGCGGCCGGACGACCTCGCCGCGCAGATGGTCGAAGCCGCGCTGGCCGCGGTTCCGGAAGTCGGCCGCATCGACGACCTGATGCTCGGTTGTGCGCAACCGGCCGGGGAGCAGGCGTACAACCTTGGGCGGATGGTCGCGCTGCGGCTCGGACTGGACACGGTGCCGGGCACGACGGTGCACCGGTACTGCGCGTCTTCACTGCAGACCACGCGGATGGCGATGCATGCTATCCGTGCTGGCGAGGGCGATGTGTTCGTTTCGGCGGGGGTCGAGTGTGTTTCCCGTTTCTCCCAAGGGAAAGCAGACGGCATGCCGGACACGAAGAACCCGTTGTACGCCGATGCGATGGCGGTGACGGAGAAGCGGGCGGCTGGGGGTCTGCAGTGGACAGACCCTCGGGAAGACGGTGCGCTGCCGGACGTCTACATCGCGATGGGCGAGACCGCGGAGAACGTCGCGGACCATTGTGGAGTGTCCCGGGCGGACCAGGACGCCTTCGCGGTGCGCAGCCAGAATCTCGCCGAAGCGGCCGGGGAGTTCTGGCAGAAGGACATCACCCCGGTGACGTTGCCGGACGGCAGTGTGGTGTCCGCTGACGACGGTCCGCGAGCGGGCGTGACGCTCGAGAAGATATCTCAACTCAAGCCGGTGTTCCGGCCAGACGGGACGGTTACCGCGGCGAACTGCTGCCCGCTCAACGACGGGGCGGCCGCGCTCGTGGTGATGAGCGACGTCCGGGCGCGCGAGCTGGGTATCCAGCCGCTGGCGCGGATCGTCGCCACCGGGGTGTCCGCGTTGAGCCCGGAGATCATGGGGCTCGGGCCGGTCGAGGCGAGCCGGCAGGCGTTGGGGCGGGCTGGACTGTCCGTTGCGGACATCGACCTGGTGGAGATGAACGAAGCTTTCGCCGCGCAGGTGTTGCCGTGCGTCGACCAGCTGGGCTTGGAACTCGACCGCGTCAATGTGCACGGCGGGGCGATCGCGCTAGGGCATCCGTTCGGCTCGACCGGCGCGCGGATGGCGACGACGCTGCTGCACGGCCTCCAGGAGAAAGACGCGACCTTCGGGCTGGAGACGATGTGCGCGGCGGGCGGACAGGGCATGGCGATGGTGCTGGAGCGGCTCGCCTGACGAAGATCGCAGCGAGGACGGCACCGGCGCGGGTGGATGCATGCATGACCGCGCTGCCGATCCGCGATCGTGCGGGCAACGTGCTGGTTCGTTGCGGAAGACGGGCTGGAGAGCGTGGCAGCGTCGCTGGTGGTCGTCCGGCACGCTGGGACTGTGTTGATGGTGTTCGACAGCTGGCGGTAGCAGTGGGAGCTGCCGGGCGGCGCGAACTTCGCGAGGAAACGACGCGCAGGATGTGACCTTCGCGGCCGTGGCCGGGTTCGCCCTCGTGCGGCCGAAACGCCGGGAGCTACTCGCTGTCTACCCGGCTCAGCTCCCGGACGTGCCGCGGCTGACCGCGAACCACGAAGTACTGACGTTCCGATGGCGGCAACCACCAGACGCGAAGATCGCCCGGCGGGCAGTCCAGACCTGACCCGGCTCAAGCGGCGACCGGCGCAGACCTCAGCTCAGCTCCCGCTTCACGATCTTCCCGCTGGCGTTCCTCGGCAGTTCGGCGATCGCCACGAACTCGCGCGGCACCTTGAAGTTCGCCAGCCGCTCCCGGCAGTACTCGCGCAGCGCCTCCGCGTCCAGCTCGACCCCCGCCCGCAGCGTCAGGTAAGCGCGGCCGACCGAGCCCATCCGCTCGTCGTCCACGCCGATCACCGCGGCCTCCACGACGTCCGGATGCGTGCTCAGCACGTTCTCCACCTCGGCCGGGTAAACGTTGAACCCGCCCACGGTGTACATGTCCTTGAGCCGACCGGTGATCTTGACGCACCCGTGCTCGTCCAGCTGCCCGACGTCGCCGGTGTGCAGCCAGCCGCCGGAGTCGATCGCCGCCGCGGTCGCTTCCGGGTCGTCGAAGTAGCCGAGCATCACGAACTCGCCCCGGATCAGGATCTCGCCGTCGGCGCCGACCGGCACGTCCTTGCCCTCGTCGTCGACTGCTCGGATCTCCAGCCCGGGCACTGCCGGACCGGTCGTGTGCGCGACGTGCCGCGGGTCTTCGTTCGGCCGCGATTGGGTCGCGACCACGCATTCGGTGAGCCCGTACGCCTGCGCGACCTGCTCGAAGCCGAGGATTTCCCGCATGTCCGAGAACAGGTTCTCCGGCACCGAAGCCGCGCCCGCGATCGCGAACCGCAGCGACGACAGGTCGAACTCGGCGCGGCGCGGGTGGTTGATCAGCGTGGTGAAGATGGTAGGAGCACCGGGCAGCACTGAGATGCCAGCTCGCTCGATCAGCTCCATCAGCGCGACCGGGTCGAAGGTCGGCACCGGGTAGATCGTCGTGCCCGCGGTGATCGCCGCGACGACCCCGGCTTTGTAGCCGAAGGAGTGAAAGAACGGATTCACGATCGCGTAATTGTCGGCGGGGGTGAGCGACGCGCCTTTCGCCCAGACGTCCGCGACCCCGATTGTCTGCGCGTGCGTGCTCATCACGCCCTTGGGCACGCCGGTGGTGCCCGAGGTGTACAGAATGTCCGCCACCGTGGAAGGCGTCACCGCGGTCTCGTCGACCACCGGCACCGTCTCCGCTCCGGCTAGGAATTCGTTCCACGGCAACGCAACGCCGTCCGGACCGAGATCAACGACGGTGTGCAGCCGCGGAAGTCCGGGCACCGCGCCGGAATCACCCGAACGGGCCGCGGCCTCGGTCAGCATTCCGAGATAGTCGTTGCCGAGGAATCCGTTGCACAGCACCAGCACCGAAGCCCCGGATCGTTCCAGCACCACGCGGGCTTCCTCGCCGCGGTACCGCGTGTTGATCGGGACCAGCGCCGCGCCGAGGCACTGCGCGCCCAGGAACGTCAGGATGAATTCCACCCGGTTCGGCGACCACACCGCGACCCGGTCCCCGGGCCGGACCCCGACCGCGGCCAGCGCGCGGGAAACGACCCGCACCTGCTCCCGCAATCCGGTCCAGGACAGCCGTGTCGTACCGTCGACCACAGCTGTTCCGGAACCGTGGCGACCTGCGGCTTCATCGAGCAGCGCGGGCATCGTGCGAGGTGTCGGCACGCGGGTCTCCTCACTGAACAAGTGCTTGTTCGGTAGCATAGGGGAAAGCAGCGGGCAGGAAGGGATCCATGCGATGACTCCGCGCACCGGCCGGGCCCCGGCCAAGAACGGCGGCACCCGGCGCGGCGAGCTGCTGGGCATCGCCGCTCAGCTGTTCGCGACCCGGGGCTACTCCCAGACCACTGTCCGCGACATCGCCGACGAGGCGGGCATCCTTTCCGGGAGCCTGTACCACCATTTCGCGTCCAAGGAGGACATGCTCCGCGAAATCCTCAAGGAGTTCATGGACGGCCTGCTGGCCGCGTTCGCCGGGATCGCCGGGAAGGACGGCACGCCGCGCGAGAAGTTCGACGCGCTGGTGCACACCGCCTTCGCGACGATTCACGAGCGGCCGTTCGCGGTGGCGCTCTACCAGAACGAATCGGCCGTCGTCGGCAGCCTCGCCGATTTCGAATTCGTCGGAAAGACGTCGCTGAAAATCGAAAAACTGTGGCTCGGCGTGCTCCAAGCGGGCCGGGAGACCGGCGACTTCCGCGACGACCTCGAGGTGAGCCTCGTGTACCGGTTCATCCGGGACACCGTCTGGTCGTCGGTCCGCTGGTACAACCCGCGCGGAAAGCTCCGCCACGACGTCGTGGCGGAGCAGTACCTCGCGATGCTGTACGGCGGGCTGCTCGCCGGCTGAGCGGTTCAGGACCGGGACTCCTTGACCTCCCGGTCCCGCGCGCCCGACGGGTCGAGCACAGTCCGGATCAGCTCGAGTTCCTGCTCGTCCGGCACCCGCGACACCCCGGCACCGCTGAAATCCAGCTCGAAGCCGGTGTTCGCGCGCACCTCGTCCGCGGTGACGCCCGGGTGCAGCGAACGCACCTTGAGCCGTCCGTCCTCGTCGTAGTCGAGCACCGCCAGGTCGGTCACCACGACGCCGAGGTCGTGGAACCGCAGCGCCGTCGACGGATGCGCGCGGGCCCGGTCGTTGCCGACACCGGACACCACGTCCACCCGGTCCACGAACACCCGGCTCGAATGCCGGCTCACCCAGTAGTCGGTGCGGTGGTTGACCGTGTTGCCCGGCGCGCCGCGCATGCCGATCAGCTGGCGTTTCGGCTTCCGCCAGTCGCCGATCAGCGAGATGTTCTGGTTGCCGAACCGGTCGAGCTGGCTCGCGCCCATCATCGAATGCCGCCGCCCGGTGTTGAGGATGTCGAAGATCCGCCCGAACGGAGCCCAGCCCTCGACAGTGCCGCCCGCCGCGGCGGTTTTGCCCAGCGGGGGCGGATCGGCCATGAGATGGCATTCGCCGTCGGACAGCACCAGCTCGGGGGAATGGGTGAGCCGGGCCAGCCGTGCGCTGATCGCCGGGACCGTGCCGACCGCGTGGGCCAGCACCTCGCCGGAGCCGCGCCACGCATCGGAGCACGCGGCGACGCAGACCTCGGCGCGGGTTGCGGGGGCGCTCATGCGGACTCCTTCTCGGTCGCGCGGTGGAAGGCGCGCACTGCTTCGTGGTAGCTGGCCTCGTCGCCGGTCAGGTATGTCTCGCGGAAGCGCTGCCACGATTGTTCGTCCTGTGCGGACTGTGCGTAATGCCGCTGGAACGCTTCGTCGCGGCCGTAATCCGGATCGCACGAGGTGAAGTGCGCACCGTTCGGGGCCTCGATCACGCCGTTCACGAACATCCTGCTGATCAGCAGCGACGTCGACCGCTCAGTGGCGGTGAGGTCTTCGGTGTCCACGATTTTTTCGACGCTGAGCAAGGTTTTGTCCGACGCCATCGCGAACAGGTCGTCGAAATACGGGTCGGGACCGAGGAACTGGGCGTTGCCGAGGGTGTCGCTGCGGTTGAGGTGGAGCAACGAGACGTCCGGGCGCACCGCCGGGACCGCGATGTACACGTCGTCGTCATACGGCGACGCCACCGTGCGCAGTTCCGGATTCATCAGCAGCACGTCGCTTTCCAGCCCGGCCCGCGTCGGCAGGAACGACAGCCGGTTCGCCCCCGCCCGCAGCGCGGCGACGAACATGCCCTCGTCGTACTCGGTCGTCTCGACCCGGCCGCCCTCGCGCGCGGCGCGGAAATGCGGGTCGAGCGGGATCGTGTCGAGCGAGACGAACCCGTAGATCACCCGGCGCACCTTGCCCGCCGCGCACAGCAACCCGACCTCGGGCCCGCCGAAGGTGACCAGCGTGAGGTCCTCGACGTCGCTGCGCAGCAGTTCGCGCACCATCGCCATCGGTTTGCGCCGCGACCCCCAGCCGCCGATCCCGACGGTCATCCCGGACCGGACGTACTCGGTGACGCCGTCCAGTGTCATGGACTTGCCGCCCATTCATTCCTCCATTGTTTCGGCTGCTCAGGCGGGCACCGCGCGGCCGCCCTCCAGCAGCCGGGCGCGGTGCTCCCGGGCGTCGCCGAAGAGGTGTGCCAGTGCGTGCGCTCGTTTGAAGTACAACTGGGCGTCGTGCTCCCAGGTGATCGCGATTCCGCCGTGCAGCTGGACGGTTTCGGCGGCCACCGCGGAGAAAGCTTCGCTGCACCAGGATTTCGCGTACGCGGCCTGCTGCACGAGGTCGTTTCCGTTGCTGGCCGCGAATCCGGCTGCCCACGAGATCGAACGCGCGGTTTCGACCCGCACCAGCATGTCCGCGACCCGGTGTTTCAACGCCTGGAACGAACCGAGCGGGCGGCCGAACTGCTCGCGTTCCTTGAGATGCGCGACGGTACGGTCCAAACAGGACTGTGCGCCGCCGACTTGCATTGCGGTGCAAGCGATCGCGGCGATGGCGTGCAGCCTGGGAAGCGCTTCGGTGAAGTCGGCGGCGAGCAGCGTCGCTGGGGTGTCGCGGAATTCGACCTGCGCGAACCGAAGCGTCTGGTCAACGGCTGGGGTCGCCTCGGCGGTGACCTCGGCTTGGAACAACGCGGGGCGTCCGTCGGCCATCGCGACCACCAGCAGGTGCGACGCCTGTGCGCCGTCCAGTACCAAGGTCGCGGTGCCGTTCAGGATTCCTTCCGACGCGACCACGTCCGAGCCGTCGGTTCGGTGCCGTCCGGCACGATCCGCCCAGGCAAGCGCGACGACCTCGCCCGCCGCGATCTCGGGGAGCAACTCAGGCGCGTCAGCGGCCAGCAAGGCTTGTGCGGCAAGCACTCCGGAGCCCAGCAGCGGTGACGGCGTCAGGCTCGCGCCCAGTTCCTCCAGCACGACATGCGTTTCGAACAGGCTGAACCCGGCCCCGCCGTACTCCTCGGGAATCGCCAGCGCCGCGACGCCGATCTGCTCGCACAACGCCGACCACAGCTCGGTGTCGTACCCGGCTGGCGAGTCGATCGCCGCCCGCAGGTCGGTCTTCGCCGCCCGCCGAGTGACCAGCCCGCGGACGGCGGCGGCGAGTTCCCGCTGCTCATCGGACAACGCGAAACGCATCAGCGGCCCCTCGTCAGGCTCTCCAGCACCCGCGCGCGGTGCACGGACGGCGTGCCCCAGCAGCCCACGAGCGCCCGGACGCGCAACAGCCACAGGCTCAGATCGCATTCGAGCGTGTAGCCGATCGCGCCGTGCAGTTGCAGGCCGGTGCGCGCGGCGAGCTGAGCCGCGTCCGACGTCGCGACCTTCGCCGCCGAGACCGCGCGGGCGCTCGGCTCGCGGGCCGCGCCGAGCACCAGCGGCCGGGCGAAGTCAAGTGCCACCCGGACGTCCGCGGCAGCGTGTTTGAGCGCTTGGTATTCGCCGATCACGCGGCCGAACTGCCGTCGCTGGCCGAGGTACGCCACGGTGTCGGCGAGCATCCGTTCGCCGCAGCCGAGCAGTTCCGCCGCGCAGGCGAGGCTGGCTAGATCGAGGGCTTTTTCCCTGGCACCAGGGGAAAGCGGATGAGCTTTCGCTGTTGCGGTCACCTCGAAAAGGTGACGGGAAGGATCGACGGACTGCAATGAGCGGCCGATTTCCGCCGGGGCCAAAGAATTCCCGACCACGAAGACGTCCGTCGCGACATCAGCGTCCAGCGCGTACGGAGTGTCCGGCGCGCTGGCGAAGGTCGCTATCGCGTCGCCGGAAGCCAGCCTCGACAGCAACGACGCGTCGGTGAGCAACGCGGGCGCGGCGGCGATCGACTCGATCGCCGGACCTGGTACGCCGTGGTACCCGAGCCGCTCGAAGGCCACGATCAGGTCGACCGGGGTCCCGCCGACTCCGCCGTGTTCCTCGGGCACGCCGAGCGCGGTGACACCCAGTTCGGCCAGTTGTTTCCACAGCAGCAGCCCGGATTCCGGCCGGTGGGCCGCCCAGGACCGGTTGACGCCGGGGACGTCGGCCGCGCCCAGCAGGGCGTCCAGCGCTTCGGCGAACGCGCGCTGTTCGGCGGACAGCCGGAACTTCATGCTTGTGCCCTCCCGCGGTCGCCGCGGGGGAGGCCGAGCAGCCGCTCCGCGACGATGTTGCGCTGGATTTCGTTGGTGCCGGCGTAGATCGGGCCGCCGAGGGCGAACAGGTAGTCCTCCATCCAGCGTCCGCGCAGCTCCTGGCCCGCGCCGAGCAGGTCCAGCGCGGTTTCCTGGATGCCCAGGTCGAGCCCGGTCCAGAAGAGCTTGTTGACGCTGCCCGCCGCGCCGACGTCGCCGCCGTGCTGGACGTGGTCGACGGTGTCCCAGGTGTAGAGCCGGTAGGACTCGGCCTTGATCCAGGCGTCGGCCACGCGGTCCCGCAGGTGCGGGGCTTCGGCGCCGCGCTCGGCCCAGAGGTCCAGCAGCCGGTCCGCCGCCGCGAGGAACCGGCCCGGCGAACGCAGCGACAGGCCGCGTTCGTTGCCCGCCGTGCTCATCGCGACCCGCCAGCCGTCGCCGACCCCGCCGAGAACGTCCTGATCAGGCACGAAGACGTCGTCGAAGAAGATCTCGGCGAAACCGCAGTCGCCGTCGAGCTGTGCGATCGGCCGCACGGTGACGCCGTCGGAGCCGAGCGGGAACAGGAAGTAGGTGAGGCCGCGATGCCGTTCGGCGTCCGGATCGGAGCGGAACAGGCCGAAACCCCAGTCCGCGAACGGAGCGCGGGAACTCCAGATCTTCTGTCCATTGAGGACCCAGCCGCCGCGCTCGTCGTCGCGGACGGCGGTGCTGCGGATTTCGGCGAGGTCGCTGCCCGCCTCCGGTTCGGACCAGGCCTGCGCCCAGATCCGGGTGCCGTTGGCCGTTCGCGGGAGGTGGCGCTGACGCTGGTCGTCGGTGCCGTGCTGGAAGATGATCGGGGCGAGCAGCGAGATGCCGTTCTGCGCGATCCGGGTCGGCGCGCCGCTGAGGTAGTACTCCTCCTCGAACAGTACCCACTCGGTGAGCGTCGCGTCGCGGCCGCCGTACTCGGCCGGCCAGGTGACCACGGACCATCGGCCTTCGGCGAGTTTCGCTTCCCACTCGCGGTGTGCGCGGGCTCCGTCCTCAGTGTCCATCGACGGCAACGGTCCGGGGCTGTTCTCCGCTAGCCAGGTACGGGCTTCCGCGCGGAACGCTTCTTCCTCGGCGGTGAATTCCGGGCTCATGACTCTCCCGCGGCCTTCTTGTTGGCCTTCGCCATGGAACGCGCGTCGAGCCCGGCGAGCGAATCGCTGTCCAGCTCGGCGTTGTGCGCGTGCGCGGCGTGGTGCAAGCCGAACACCGAGTCCATTCCGGACCGCATGCCCATCAGGTCTTCGGCCTGATTGACCGCCTTCTTCGTCAGCGCGAGACCCAGCTGCGGCATTTGCGCGATCCGCTCGGCGATTGCGAACGTCGCCTCTTCGAGTTCGGCGCGCGGCACGACGTGGTTGACCATGCCGAGCGCCTGAGCGCGGTCGGCGGTGAACCGGTCGCCGGTGTAGAGAAACTCCTTCGCCGCACGCGGGTTCATCACCCAGGGGTGCGCGAAATACTCGACGCCCGGGATGCCCATCCGCACGACCGGGTCAGAGAAGAACGCGTCGTCGGATGCCACGATGAAGTCGCACGACCAGGCCAGCATCAGCCCACCCGCGATGCACGCGCCTTGAACCATCGCGATCACCGGCTTCGGGATCTCCCGCCACCGCCGGCACATGCCGAGGTAAACCTCCGACTCGCGGGCGAACCGCGAATCGACACCGGCCCGGTCGGTGTGGTCCCACCAGATAACCGCTTTGCGCTCGAAGCTCTGGTCGGCATCCCTGCCGGGGGTGCCGATGTCATGCCCGGCGCAGAAATGCTTGCCGTTGCCCGCCAGCACGATCGCCTTGACGTCCGGATCGTCCACCGCCCGCTTGAACGCGGCGTCCAGCGCGTAGGTCATCTTCGAGTTCTGGGCGTTGCGGTACCGCGGCCGGTTCAGCGTGACGACCGCGACCGGACCGCGCACCTCGTAGGTCACGACCTGCTCGTCAGTGCTTTCTTCGGCTCCGCCCACCGCGCATCACTCCTTCTCGGTCCGGCGGCGATGCTACCAAACAAGTGCTTGGTTTGGTAGCGTGACGGGACCGGGCGACGGCGGACCAGGAGGACGGGTGGATCTTCGCTATACCCCCGAGGACGAGCAGTTCCGCGCCGAGGTGCGCGAATGGCTCGGCGACCACCTCGCGGGCGAGTTCGCCGAACTGAAGGGCCTCGGCGGATCCGGGCGCGAGCACGAGGCGCCGCGGGAGCGGCAGGCGTGGAACCAGCATCTGGCGGCGCACGGCTGGACGTGCCTCGGCTGGCCGGTCGAGCACGGCGGGCGCGGGCTGAGCCTGCTGCGGCAAGTGATCTTCCACGAGGAGTACGCCCGGTCGAACGCTCCGGCGCGGGTCAACCACCTTGGCGAGGAACTGCTCGGGCCGACGTTGATCGCGCACGGCACGGACGAGCAGCGGCGGCGGTTCCTGCCGGGGATCGTCGGGGTCACGCAGCTGTGGTGCCAGGGCTATTCGGAGCCGGGGGCGGGCTCCGATCTGGCCGGGGTGCGGACGCGGGCCCGGCTGGAGGGCGGCCAGTGGGTGATCGACGGGCAGAAGATCTGGACGTCGCTCGCTCAGCACGCGCAGTGGTGTTTCGCGGTGGTGCGGACCGAGCCGGGGTCCCGGCGACATGCCGGACTGTCGTATTTGCTGGTGCCGATGGATCAGGCCGGGGTCGAGGTGCGGCCGATCCGGCAGCTGACCGGGACCAGCGAGTTCAACGAGGTCTTTTTCGACGGTGCGCGCACTGAGGAGTCGCTGGTGGTCGGCGCGCCCGGGGACGGGTGGCGGGTCGCGATGGCGACGCTCGGGTTCGAGCGCGGGGTGTCGACTATCGGGCAGCAGGTCGGGTTCGCTCGAGAGCTGGCGGGTGTGGTCGCTACCGCCAAGGCGAACGGGCGTTATGACGATCCGGTGGTGCGGGACCGGCTGGCGCAAGCCTTTGTGGGGCTCGAAGTGCTGCGGGTGCATGCGTTGCGGACGCTGAGTGCGTATGAAGCTGGGTCGCAGGGGCCGGAGGCTTCGGTGTCGAAGCTGTTGTGGGCTCGGTGGCATCGGGAGCTGGGGGAGTTGGCGATGGAGGTCCGCGGGGGTTCGGCGTTGACCGCTCGTGGTTCTTATGAGCTTGATGCGCAGCAGACGCTTTTCTTGTTCAGCCGGGCCGACACGATTTACGGCGGTTCGGACGAAATCCAGCGCAATATCATTGCCGAGCGGGTGCTCGGCCTGCCTAGGGAGCCGCGACCGTGAGCGTTAAACCGGAACAGCCCGCGCCGGAGTACGTGCCGGGGCATGGGTTGCTTGCCGAGCGCGTAGTGGTGGTGACCGCGGCGGCGGGTGCGGGTATCGGGGCTGCGGTCGCTCGGCGGTGCTTGGAGGAAGGCGCTCGGGCGGTCGTCATCGGGGACACGCACGAGCGGCGGCTTGCGGAGGCGGAATCCAAGCTGGGCGCGGAGTTCGGGGCGGAGCGGGTCGTGTCGGTGGTGTGCGACGTAACCAAGGAGGAACAGGTCGCTTCGTTGCTTGACGCTGCCGAGCCGTTCGGCGGGGTTGAGGTGATGGTGAACAACGCCGGGCTTGGCGGTACGGCGTCGATTACCGAGATGACTGACGAGCAGTGGTCGTTGGTGCTGGACGTGACGTTGACGGGGACGTTTCGGTGTATCCGGGCGGCTTCACGGCGGATGATCGCTCGCGGTTACCGCGGGGTGATCGTGAACAATGCTTCGGTGATCGGCTGGCGGGCTCAGGAAGGGCAGGCGCATTACGCGGCGGCCAAGGCTGGGGTGATGGCGTTGACCCGGTCGGCGGCGATGGACCTGGCTGCGGCTGGGATTCGGGTCAATGCGGTGTCGCCCAGTTTGGCGATGCATCCGTTTCTGGAGAAGGTCACTACCGCTGAACTGCTCGCTGAATTGAAGGAGCGCGAGGCGTTCGGGCGGGCCGCGGAGCCGTGGGAAGTCGCCAATGTGATGGTGTTTCTCGCTAGTGCTTATTCGTCTTATCTCACTGGTGAAGTCGTCTCGGTGAGCAGTCAGCATCCTTGATCCGGCTGGAGGATTTCGTGCCTGAGGCATATGTGGTCGATGCGGTTCGCACTCCGGTGGGGCGGCGGGGTGGTTCGCTCGCGGGGGTGCATTCGGCGGATTTGGGGGCGCACGCGATTCGTGCGCTTGTTCGGCGGACTGGGATTGATCCTGGGGCTGTGGATGATGTCATTTTCGGGTGTTGCGACACGATTGGGTCGCAGGCCGGTGATGTCGCTCGGACTGCTTGGCTGGTGGCGGGGTATCCGGATCATGTGCCGGGGGTGACTGTGGACCGGCAGTGCGGGTCCAGTCAGCAGGCGGTGCATTTCGCGGCGCAGGGAGTGCTGTCGGGGACTGTGGATGTGGTGGTCGCCGGGGGCGTGCAGAATATGTCCGCGATTCCGATTTCTTCGGCGATGGTGGTGGGGCAGCAGTTCGGGTTCAGCACGCCGTTCGCGGAGTCGCCGGGGTGGGTGGCACGGTATGGGGAGCAGGAGATTTCCCAGTTCCGGTCGGCGCGGATGATCGCGGAGAAGTGGGGGCTTTCGCGGGAGTCGCTGGAGGAGTTCGCGTACGAGAGTCATCGCCGGGCGTTGGCTGCGATTGACGGTGGGCGGTTTTCGCGGGAGATTTCGCCGGTTGGGGAGTTTTCCGTGGATGAGGGGCCGCGGCGGGATACTACCTTGGAGAAGATGGCTGGGCTCAAGCCGTTGGAGGAAGGCAGTCCGATTACCGCTGCTGTCGCTTCGCAGATCAGTGATGGGGCTGGGGCTTTATTGATCGCTTCGGAGAAGGCGGTGCGCGAGCATGGGTTGACGCCGCGGGCTCGGGTGCATCACATCAGCGTGTACGGGGCGGATCCGGTGTGGATGTTGACTGCGCCTATTCCGGCTACACAGCGGGCGTTGGCCAAGACTGGGTTGTCGGTGGGGGATATTGATGTGTTCGAGTGCAATGAGGCTTTCGCGCCGGTGGTGCTGGCTTGGATGCGGGAGGTGGGGGTGCCGCATGAGAAGGTCAATGTCAATGGGGGCGGGATTGCGTTGGGGCATCCGATCGGGGCTACTGGGGTTCGGTTGATGACGACTTTGTTGCATGAATTGGAGCGGAGTGGGGGGCGGTATGGGTTGCAGGTGATGTGTGAGGGGGGTGGGCAGGCTAATGTGACTGTTCTGGAGCGTCTTTAGCCTGCGGTTTTGTTTGGGGCGATTGGTTGCGTGGGGCACCCCGAAGCTGGATTGTGACTACGCGCGGAGAGGCTTGTCAAGGCTGGAAAGAGTACCTTGACAAGCCTCTCCGCGCGTGTTTGGGCTTCGTATCGGGGTGCAGGGCGGGGGGTGGCTGCCTGGGGTGGGTTGGGCTTGAGGGTGGCGGTGGGGCTCCGCGCAGCGCGATCGAGGGTCGTGAGGGGAACCCTGAGGGAATCAGAGTTCCTCAGGGTTCCCCTCACGGACCTTGCTCAGTTCAGCAGGGCGGCCGTTGCTTTCAGGCGTTCTTCCGCGCTGTCCACGATTCTGGTCACCAGTTCTTCGCAGCTCGGCAGGTCTTCGATCACGCCCACAACCTGCCCCGCGGCCAGCATTCCCGCGCGGGTGTCGCCCTCCACCAGGCCTGCTTTGAGCAGCATGGGGGTGTTCGCGGCCAGCATGGTTTGCGTCCACGAGCGGTCGCTGCCGCGTTTCATGCGCAGGCCGTCGTTGAGCAGGGAGGGCCAGGATTGGCCGCTCAGGCGCTTGTAGTCCATCGTGCGGCGCAGGGTTCGAGCCGTGCGCTGCACGAAGCCTTCCTTGGTCAGGCCCTCGATGAACGGGGTGCGCAGCAGGCGGTGCGGCATGCCGTCGGCTTTGGTGGTGACGACCGTGCCATCCAGGCCGAAGCTGAGGTAGGTGCGCTTGATTTCGTCTGGTACTGCGCTGTCGCTGGTGAGCAGGAAGCGCGTGCCCATGCCGATTCCGGCCGCGCCGTAGGAAAGTGCGGCGGCTAGGCCTCGGCCGTCGAAGAAGCCTCCGGCGGCGACTACTGGGATATCAACTGCGTCCAGTACGGATGGCAGCAGCAAGGTGGTCGCAGTCGGGCCGGTGTGGCCGCCGCCTTCTCCGCCTTGCATCATCACCAGATCCGCGCCCCAGGAGGCGACTTTTTCGGCGTGCCGGGCGGCGCCGACGGTCGGCATGACGATCAGGCCGTGGTCCTTGAGGCGGGCGATCAGGTCTTTTTTGGGTGCCAGTGCGAAAGATGCCACCTTGACGCCGTGCTGTATCAGCAGGTCGGCGCGTTCGGTGGCGTCGCCGGCGTCGGCGCGCAGGTTTACGCCGAAGGGGTTGTCCGTGCGCTGCTTGACTTCCTTGATGGCGTGATCGAGCTCGTCGTAGGTCATCGTCGCGGAGGCGAGGATGCCCAGGGCTCCGGCGTTGGCGGTCGCGGAGACCAGGCGCGGGCCGGCGACCCAGCCCATGCCGGTTTGCACGATCGGGTGGGCGACGCCGGTGAGCTCGGTGAGCGGGGTGCGGAGAGGCACGGGTCTCCTCGATGGTCAGTCGGTCAGCGGGTGGCCGTTGGCGACGAAAGCGTCCCGGTGTTCGTCGGCGGCTCCGACGAGGTTGAGTTCGAACGTGTAGCCCTGTTCGTACCGGTAGCTGCGGTTGACGTCGATCGGGTCGATGCCGTTCAGCGCGGCTTTGGCGGCCCGGATCACGCGCGGGTCCTTGGCGGCTACCTCGGCGGCCAGGGCGAGTGCGGCGTCGTGCAGGTCGGCGGCGGGCACGGTTTCCAGGACCGAGCCGTGCTGTACCAGGTCGGTCGCCGCGATGGTGCGGCTGGTGAAGTACAGCGTGCGCATCAGGTGCTGGGGGACCAGGCGGGCCAGGTGAGTCGCGGCGCCCAGTGCGCCGCGGTCGACCTCGGGGACGCCGAAGTACGCGTCGTCGGCGGCGATGATCGTGTCGCAGTTGCCGACCAGGCCGACGCCGCCGCCAAGGCAGAAACCGTTCACCGCGGCGATCACCGGCACGGCGCATTCGTAAATCGCCTTGAAAGCAAGGTAACAGCCGCGGTTCGCGCCGACGAGGGCGTCGAAACCGGTGGTGCGCTGCATTTCCTTGATGTCGACGCCGGCGTTGAACCCGCGGCCCTCGGCGCGGAGCAGGACGACGTGCACCGCCGGGTCCTCGCCCGCCTCCCGCACGGTTTCGGCGAGACGGAACCATCCGGCGACCGGCAGGGCGTTCACCGGCGGGTAGTCCATGGTGACCACGAAGGTGCCGTTGTCGTGGAGCTGCGTGGAAATCGTCACGTGCGTTCCTAACCTAGCGATTGCTTGGTAGCCTAACACTTGCTTGGTTTACGGGGAACCGCCTCGCCGACGGTGCGGACGAACGGAGATGATGTGAGCGGGATCTTGGAGGGCCGGGTCGCGATCGTGACCGGGGCCGGTCGCGGACTCGGGCGCGAGCACGCGCTGGAACTCGCCCGCCAGGGTGCGCGCGTCGTGGTGAACGACCTCGGCACGTCGGGTGCGGGCGAGGGGGCGTCCGACGGCCCGGCGGGCGAAGTGGTCGAGGCGATCCGCGCGCTGGGCGGGCAGGCGGTGGCCAACGGTGCGGACGTCGCGGACTTCGCGGCCACGGAAGCGCTGGTGCGGCAGGCGGTCGAGGAGTTCGGCGGGCTGGACATCGTCGTCAACAACGCCGGGTTCGTGCGCGACCGGATGATCGTGACGACCAGCGAGCAGGAGTGGGACGCCGTCGTCGCGGTGCACCTCAAGGGGCATTTCGCAGTGATGCACCACGCCGCGGGGTACTGGCGCGCGGAGGCGAAAGCCGGGCGGGCGCGGGCGGCGCGGATCGTCAACACCACCTCTGGCGCGGGTCTGCAGGGCAGCGTCGGGCAGGGCAGCTACAGTGCAGCCAAGGCGGGGATCGCCGCGTTGACGCTGGTCGGAGCCGCGGAGCTCGGGCGGTACGGGATCACGGTGAACGCCCTCGCCCCGGCCGCACGCACCCGGATGACCGAGGGGCCGTTCGCGGCTCAGATGGCCGCGCCGGACGAGGGGTTCGACGCGATGCACCCGGGCAACGTGTCGCCGATCGTCGCTTGGCTCGCCAGCGAGGAAGCCGCGGACGTCACCGGACGCGTGATCGAGGTCGAGGGCGGCCGGATCTGCGTGGAAAACGGCTGGAGCCACGGCCCGTCGCGGGAGCTGGACCGGCGCTGGACCGCCGCCGAAGTCGGGCCGGCCGTGCGCGAGCTGCTCAAGGAAGCGCCCGAGCCCGAGCCGGTTTACGGGGCGCAGTGACCAGCCCCGCGGACTGGAAGGGCCGGATCCTCGGCGAGCGCACCGTCGCCTACGCCGACCGCGATCCGATCCTCTACGCGCTAGCCGTCGGCGCTCGGCCGGACGAACTCGACTTGGTGTTCGAGGACCGGCTCCGGGTGCTGCCGCCGTTCGCGCTGACGCTCGCCCAATGGGCGCCGGACGTCCTCGGCTCGGCCGGGGCGTTCGAGGTCGGCAACGCGGTGCACGGCTCGCAACGGCTGCGAGTCTTGAAGTCCTTGCCGCCCGCTGGCGAGATTTCCATGCAGGCCAAAGTTTCCGAGGTGTGGGACAAAGGCAGTGCGGCGGTGTATGAGGTGGCCGTCGAATCGGACTACTTCGTTGCGACCTGGTCGTTGTTCTGTCCGGGCATCGGCGGTTTCGGCGGTGAGCGCGGACCTGGCCGACCGCCTGCTTTGGACAGTCCGAAATGGACTACATCATTGTCCACTGCGCACAATCAAGCCTTGCTTTACCGGCTGCTGGGGGATCGGCACCACATCCACGTCGACCCCGCGGCCGCGGCCGGGATCGGCCAGCCTCGCCCGATCCTGCACGGTTTGGCCACCCTCGGCGCGGGCGCGCTGGTCGCGGCCCGGCAGGTCGGCGCGCATCCGGCGGATCTGACATCTCTGGAAGGCCGGTTCGCCGCACCAGTGTTCCCGGGAGAGCAACTGCGGGTGGAAGGCTGGCCGGGCGGCGGGTTGCGGATCACGTCGGAACGCGGCCCGGTGGTCGACGGAGGGCTGGTCCGCTTCGGATAGCGGAACGCGGATTACGGGAGGCGACCGATGACCGAGCGGGACGATATCATCGCGCGGCTGACCGCGCCGGGCGCGGAATTCGAGATCCGGACGGAGCCGGTCGTGGGCCGTCCGATGAAGGTGTTCGCGCGGCGGCATCGGTCCCTGACCGAACTGCTGGAGGCCTCGCGTGCGTTCGGCGATCGCGAGTATCTGGTCACAGTGGACAGTAGGCTCACGTTCGCCGAGCACTACCGCCAAGTGGCTGCACTCGCCGCGGTGCTGCGGACTGAATACGGCGTCGGCCGCGGAGACCGGGTCGCGTTGTGCGCGGCGAACTGTCCGGAGTGGATAGTCGGCTTCTGGGCCGCGGTGTCGCTCGGGGCGATCGCGGTCGGGATGAACTCGATGTGGGCCGCGCCGGAGGTCGCGCACGGTCTTGACCTGACGACGCCGAAAGTCGTGCTGGCCGACGCTGCCCGGAAGCCACTGGTCGCGAATCGCTGTCCGGTGCTGGAATTCGGCAGCGGCGAATACCGGGAACTGCTCGGCCGCCACGAAAACGCTCCGCTGAATCCGGTGCCGGTCGACGAGGACGATCCGGCCGTCGTCTTCTTCACGAGCGGGACTTCCGGGCGGGCGAAGGGTGCGACGCACTCGCATCGCAACGTGCTCGCCGCCGTGTGGTTCCACCTGTTCAACGACGCGCTCGCGGCGGAATTCGGCAGTCCGGCGCGGGATCGCCGATTCCTCCTGGCCACGCCGTTGTTCCACATCGCCGCCCTGCACAATCTCGCCGTAGTGCGGCTCGCGGTGGGCGACACTGCCGTGCTGTACCAAGGGAAATTCGAGATCCACCGGGTGCTGGACCTGGTGGCGGCCGAGCGGATCACCAACTGGGGCGCGGTCCCGACGATGCTGTCCTGGCTGGTCGAAGCCGATCTTTCGGGCCACGATCTCAGCACGCTCAAGTCGGTCTCGGTCAGCAGCGCCCCGTCGACCGCCGAGCTGAAAGACCGGTTGCGGGAGGCGCTTCCCGGTGCGGCCGCCTCGCTGAGCACGAACTACGGACTGACCGAATCGTCGACCGCGGCCACGCTCGCCACCCCCGCCGAAGTTCTCGCCGACCCGGACACCGCAGGCCGTCCGGTGCCGAACATGGAAGTGCGGATCTGCGACGCCGAAGGCCGCCCTGTTCCCGACGGCACCGACGGCGAGATCCACATCCGCGGCCCGCAGGTGATGCTGGGCTATTTCAACGACCCTGCCGCGACGGCCGCCGCGTTCACCGAGGACGGCTGGTTCCGCACCGGCGACCTCGGCCAGCTGCGCGACGGCGCGCTGTTCGTGCTGAGCAGGCGCAGCGATCTGATCCTGCGCGGTGCGGAGAACATTTATCCGGCCGAGGTCGAGGAACAGCTGGCCGGGCACCCTGCCGTCGCCGAATGCCTGGTAGCCGGGCTGCCAGATTCGGACTACGGGCAGATAGTCGCCGCGAAGGTAGTGCTGCGCGACAAGTCCGAAGTGGACGCTGACGAGCTGCGCGGGTATCTCGGCGAACGGCTCGCGCGGTACAAGATCCCGACGGCCTGGTTTCTGACCCGGGATCCGTTGCCGCGCAACGCGACGGGGAAGGTGGTCCGGTGGCTGGTGCGGTGGGAGTAGGGAGCAAAGGTGAGCGCGGCCGACTGCTGAGGAGGTTCGATGGAGACGTTCGCGGAAGTCGTCCGCTCCCGGCGCGACGACGCGCACGAGGCGCTGCGGTTCGAGGGCCGCAGCTGGACGTGGGCCGAGGTCGTCCGCGAAGCCGCCGTGCGGGCGTCGCTGCTGCGCACCTTCGAGCCGGGGCCGGGCCGGACGCAGCGGCACCTCGGCGTACTGCTGCGGAACCTGCCGGATTTCGCGTTCTGGATCCTCGCCGCCGCGGTGACCGGCGACGTCCTGGTCGGCATCAACTCCACCCGGCGCGGCGCGGAGCTGGCGGCGGACATCAGCCACACAGACGTCGACGTGCTGCTCACCGAACCGCTCTACCGCGAGGAGGTCGCGAGCCTCGACCTGCCGTCCGTCCGCCGGATCCTCGAGGTGGAGTCGGCGGAATACCGGGATCTGCTTGCGGTGCACGCGGGCGCGGACCTGCCCGCGCGCCTGCCGGACCCGGCGGCGATCTTGCTGCTGCTGTTCAGCTCGGGCTCGACCGGCACGCCCAAGGCGGTAATCTGCGGCAATGGCCGCCTCGGCCGGTTGGCTGGCGCGCTGGCCGAACGCGTCTCGCTGCATCGCGATTCGGTCACCTACCTCTGCCTGCCGATGTTCCACGGGCACGCGATCATGATGAACCTGGCCGCGGCGGCGAAAGTCGGCGCGACGATCGTGCTGGTGCGGAAGTTCTCCGCGGCGCGGTTCGTCCCGGATCTCCGCGCGCACGGCGTGACGTACTTCAACTACGTCGGCCGGGTGCTCAGCTACGTCGTCGCGCAGCCGGAGTCGCCAGCCGACGCCGACAACCGGCTGGAGGTCGCCTTCGGCTCGGAAGCCGCGCCGGGCGAGGCCGCCGAATTCCGCGCCGGTTCGGCTGCGAGGTGCGGGAAGGCTACGGGTCGAGCGAAGGCGGGCTCCGCGTCGTGCCGGACCCGGACGGGCCGCCGGGCGCGCTCGGCCGCCCCGCGCCCGGAATGCGCGCGGAAATCCGCGACCAGGACAACCGCGTCTGCCCGCCCGCGGAATTCGACGAGAACGGCCTGCTGCTGAACGCCGGGGAAGCGACCGGCGAGATCGTCGCGGTGGGCGGCGGGAAAACGTTCGAGGGCTACTACCGCAACCCCGCCGCGATGGCCGAACGGCTGAAATTCGGCGGCGAGGACTTCTGGACCGGCGACCTCGGCTACCGGGACCGCGACGGTTATCTGTATTTCGCGGGCCGGACGGCGGACTGGCTCCGCGTCGACGGCGAGAACTTCGGCACCGCGCCGGTCGAGCGGATCCTGGATCGCTGCCCGGCGTTCGCGGCGGCGCACTGCTACGGCGTGCCCGATCCGAAGACCGGGGACCTTTTGATGGCAGCCGTCGTTCTCGCTGAGGATGCCGTGTTCAATCCGGTCGAATTCAACGAATTCCTTGCCGTGCAACCGGACCTCGGTACGAAATGGTGGCCGACGTTCGTCCGGATTCTGGACGAGATTCCGCTGACCGGCAGCGGCAAGGCGGACAAGGCGTCGTTGCGCGCGCAGGGGTGGGAGGGCGGCCAGGTGTGGTACGCACCGCGGCGAAGGAGTCCGTACCGGCTGCTCACGGGGGAGGACCGAGACCGGCTGCGGGCGGAATTCCTGGCGCACGGCCGGGAAAACTCGCTGCCCGCGGCCTCCCGGCGCTGATCACCGCGGCGGGAGCCCTTCGGCAATCGCGGCGAACACCTCGCGCAACGTCGCCGGAACCGTCTTCTCCAGGCTTTCGTCCAGGAACCGGTTCAGCACCGTGGTCATCGCCGCGATCGCGACGTCGGACACCAGTTGCGGATACAGTTCGCCGACCTTCGTGCCGGTGCGTTCGGCGATCGCCTTGACCAGGTCGCTGGTTTCCACGCGCGCTAAAGCGGTGCGCATCTCCGGCGTCGCGCTCCACGCCTGCACCGCGCTGAGCTGGTCGGATGCCGGTTGCCCGTACGGCACCCCATCGGCGCGCAGCGGTTCGATGAGCGCTTCGGCGAGCGCGGTCCACAGCGGTTCTTCCGGAGGGCGTTTCCGCAACAGCTCCGCGCTGAGCCGGATCCGGTGCTCCTGGCGGTAGGCGACCGCGTCGTATTTCGTGGCGAAGTAGTTGCTGAACGTCCGGAGCGACACTCCGGCCCGCTCCGCGATGTCCTCGCGGACAACGTTGTCTGGACCTCTCTCGTACATCAGCGCCACAGCGGCGTCGCTCAGCGCTTTGCGCGTGTCGAGCTTCTTGCGTTCTCGCAAGCCGAGCGGTCGTTGGTCAGCCATGCCGACCACGGTATCCAATTGTCCGCCGCATTCGCGCGGACGGCCGGTTTCGTTACGGACGAGCGCCGCGCGGCGGCGTGCGGCCGGACGAGTGCCCGCGACAGACTGGCGGCATGTTGTCGGTGACAAGATGGTTGTCCCGGGGCTTGATCGAACTGGGAGCGCCGCAGGTGATCCGGAGGTCGATAGTCGCTTGTGGACGGTCTCCGGGGAGCGGACCAGGGTGAGCTTTCCGGCTCGACGCGTTATTCCGCGCCGGTTTCGGCCAGGAACGCGGTGAGTTCCTTAGTCAGCTGTTCGGGTTGGTCCTCGGGGATCAGCGTGCCGCTGTCCGGGATTTCGACGAGCCGGCCGGCCGGAAACAGGTCGGCGAGGCGGCGCCCGTGGTCGGCGGGCATCATCCGGTCCTTGCCCGCCCAGACGACCAGGACCGGGCGGTCGAATCTACGCAGCTTTTCGGTCCATTCGAGCAGCGTGCGCCGCGGCGGGCTCCCTAGTGCGAATTTGGCCATGTCCCGGCGGATTTCCTTGTCCCGCAACGCCGGGCCGAACCAGCCGTCGAGAACGTCCTCCGGGATCCGGCTTTCGCACATTCCGCCGTACGCGGCTTTGGCGTGGCGGTAGAACGAGGTCCGGCTGGCCTGGGTGAGCAGCCAAGGCCCGCCGGGAAGCCGGAGCAGCCGCAACGGCACTCGCGCGGGTTTGGGCGGGAAATTGTCGAACGCCTCGCAGGCGACCAGTGCGAGCCGTCCGACGCGGGCGGCGTGCTCGGGCGGCGCCATTCCGTCGGCGACGAGGAATTGGCCGCCGCCCCAGTCGTTGAGCACGATTGTCGCGTCGTGGAGGTCGAGCGCGGCGAGGAATTCGCCGAGGAGCCGCGCGACGCCGAACTGGGTCAGATCCGCGTCGGGCCGCATCGGGGCGAGGTGCGCGCCGAGCGGCAGGGTGGGCAGGAGGCAGCGGTAACCGTCCAGCAGCGGGACGACCTTGCGCCATTGCGTGCCGGACATCGGGAAACCGTGCCCGAACACCAGCGCCGGGCCGGTTCCGCCGGTGTCGGTGTAGTCGATCGGCCCGGCGGACAGTTCCACGCGCGGCATCGGACCTCCCTCGGGTCTGGCGATTAGAGCGATCACTCTAGTCGCGAGACTAGGCCGGTCCGGGCGGGCGGGTCAACCCGGTCACGCGCCGCTGAAGACCACGCGGTTCCCGTCCGGGTCGGCGAGCGGCAGAATGCGCGCGCCGCCGCCGGGCTGCGGCCCGTCGTGGGCGATTCCGGCTTTCGCCGCCCGCGCGGCCGCCGTGTCGAGATCCGTTTCCTCGAAGACGACCGTCGACCGCCCGGCGCGGCCGGGTTCGGACCACACCTGCAGGCCGAACGTGTC
Organism: Amycolatopsis sp. NPDC104775; assembly: GCF_055583325.1. Classification (NCBI taxonomy): domain Bacteria; kingdom Bacillati; phylum Actinomycetota; class Actinomycetes; order Pseudonocardiales; family Pseudonocardiaceae; genus Amycolatopsis; species Amycolatopsis sp. NPDC104775. The sequence continues at coordinate 581,518 of NZ_JBVJOE010000003.1, read as the reverse complement.
GCCGAGATGCCATTCCAGAAGCCCGGCCATCGGACGGGCGTCGGGGCCGCGCTCGAACAGGGCGGCGTACCACTTCTCGGCCCGTGCGAGGTCGGAGACTGTGCATTGGGCAAGTACTCGGCGGATCATGGCTGCCCCTTCGAAGTGATTGTGATCTGCAAGCGCTTCCAGGAGACCACGTCTGCTGGCAAAGTGCAAGCACTCCGGCCGGGGCTGCGAAGGCGAGTGCGCGTATCTGCTTCCTTGAGCGAATCGAGCGAATTGCACCCCATTCGCGCACTGCTTCGCCGCCAGCGTTCATCTTGTGTTTCTCCGGCGGTTTTCCCGCGTCTTTGTGCGCGGCCTGGAATACGCCGGTCGCCGGGGCGGCGGCAGAAACAAGGAGGACACCCGTGTCGAGAATTCGTTGGCGTGCCGCCGCGGCGATGGCGGCGGCCGGTGCGGTCGCGGCGGCCGTGCCCGCGCTGGCCGCGCCGGTGCGCACCGAGCACGTGCTGCTGCTTTCGGTCGACGGTCTCCATCAATCGGACCTGGAGTGGTACACGCGCACTCATCCCGGATCCGCGCTGGCCGCGCTCGTCGCGCACGGCACCGAATACACGCACGCGAGCACGCCGGTGCCGTCGGATTCCTTCCCCGGCATGGTCGGCCAGGTGACCGGTGGCAATCCGGCGACCACCGGGATCTACTACGACGCCACCTACAACCGGGCGTTGCTGCCGTCCGGCACCACCTCGTGCGCGGGCGCGAAGCCGGGGTCCACAGTGGACTACACCGAGGATCTCGACCGGAACAAGGACCGCATCGACGCCGGGCAGGGCTTGCCGGATCTGCCCGACGGCGTGCTCGCGATGACCGGCGACCCCCGCTCGCTGATCGATCCCGCCGCGCTTCCGGTCGATCCCGCGAAGTGCGAACCCGTTTACCCGCACCAATACCTGCGGGTGAACACCGTCTTCGAGGTCGCCCGGCAGGCCGGGTTGCGCACCGCGTGGTCGGACAAGCATCCGGCGTACGAAATGCTCAGCGGTCCGTCCGGAACCGGAATCGACGACCTCTTCACGCCGGAGATCAACAGCAAAGCGCCCAGCTCCAGCGATTGGACCAAGGACAATGCCGCGACCCAGCGCTACGACGGCTACAAAGCCCGGGCGATCCTGAACGAAATCGACGGTTTCGACCACAGCGGACGCGCGAACACCGGTACGCCCGGAGTGTTCGGAATGAACTTCCAGTCCGTTTCGACCGCGCAGAAACTCCCGTCCTCCGGCGGCCAGCCGGGCGGCTACCAGGCGGACGGCACGCCGGGCCCGGTGCTGCGGTCCGCTTTGGACTTCGTCGACCGGCAGGTGGGCGCGTTCACCGCCGAACTGCGGAAACAGCATCTCGACCGGTCGACCGCGGTGGTCCTCTCCGCGAAACACGGCCAGTCGCCGATCGACCCGGCCGCGCTGACCCGCATCGACGACGCCCCGCTGCTCGCCGGGCTGAACGCCGCTTGGCGGGCCGCGCATCCGGGCGCACCCGACCTGGTCGCCCAGTCGACCGACGATGACGCGATGCTGCTGTGGTTCACCGACCATGCGCCGGCGGCGGCCGCCTTCGCCCGGCAGTACTTGCTGGCCCAGTCCGGTACGGGAAACAGCAGCACCGGCGCGCCGAAACCGTTCGTCCACGCGGGCCTGACGACGGCGTACGCCGGAGCCGACGCCGCTCGCTACTTCCATGCCGGGCAGGACGACCCGCGGGTGCCGGACCTGGTCGGCATCGCGCAGCACGGCGTCGTGTACACCGGCGGGCACTCGAAAATCGCCGAACACGGCGGCGCGGCGGCCGACGACCGCGCGGTTCCGCTGGTAGTCAGCGGCGGGAACGGGGCACGGATCCCGGCGGCGGTCGAGACCACGCAGATCGCGCCGACGATCCTGCGGCTGCTGGACCTGGACCCGCGTGCGCTGGACGCGGTCCGGGCGGAGGGAACGCGCCCGCTGCCGGGCCTCGGCCGCGGCTGACCGGCGCCTCGGTCCGGCTCCGGCAGCGGGCCGGGCCGAGGTCGGCGGCGGGATGTCCCATTCCTCGGGAACATCGGCGCGTCGCTGCTCAGCGGCTTGGTTTCGGATCCGCGTGGGCGCGAGTTCGCGAAGCGCGGCGTCGAATCCGGGGCTTGTTCGGCCAGCAACCGCGGATCGTCAAGACGCGCTCCGCGGAACAGTTCGCCCGGCGTGAGAAGCGGATCGCTTGCGCGCGGTTCTGAGTGTCCACTATGGACTAGGCGACGCGAGGCTGCTCGCTCTGCCCGCGTTCGAGGACGAGCTGGACCCGCCGCGCGACCGTGGGCTCCGAGCGGAGCAGCCGGTTGCGCCGCCTGGTCGGCGGCCCGGCTGACCGGGTTGTCAAGTGGCGGACATCACTGCGGGCCTCCTGATCGATCCGGCGATCGATTCCGCGGCCGCGTCCCGGGAGCCGAAAGCCTGGAACCTGCGAGGCGGGGGACCCGGTCGCGGCGGCTGTCCGGGGCTATGACCGTGCTCTCGTCGCGGCCGACACCGAAAAAGGGGCTCCGGTCGGCTGCCGGAGGCCCGGCGGCATGGGAGTATCCAGCGCATCTGTACCTGAAGCGGGCGAAGTCGGACCAGGGGGCGGACCCAAAACGCCGTCAGGCCCGGCCGGCGGATCTTCCGCGAACGAAGCGGGAAGGAGACGGCATGCTGATCGGGGTGCTCAAGGAGGCCCAGCCGGGGGAGACGCGCGTAGCGGCGACCCCGGAGACGGTGGGCAAGCTGCGCGGGCTGGGTTACGAGGTGGCGGTCGAGCCGGGAGCGGGGCTGGCGTCGGGGTTCTTCGACGAGGCGTACGCGGAGGCGGGGGCGGCGGTCGGGCCGGTCGCGGACGCGGACGTCGTGTTCGGAGTGAACGCTCCCTCATCCGAGCAGCTGGACGCGGTGAAGTCCGGTGCGACGCTGGTCAGCCTGCTGGCTCCGGCGTTGAAGCCGGAGCTGGTGGAGGATCTGGCGAAACGGCCGATCACGGCGCTGGCGATGGACGCGGTGCCGCGGATCAGCCGGGCGCAGTCGCTCGACGTCTTGAGTTCGATGGCGAACATCGCCGGGTACCGGGCGGTGGTGGAGGCGGCGCACACGTTCGGGCGGTTCTTCACCGGGCAGGTGACCGCGGCGGGGAAGGTCAACCCGGCGAAGGTGCTGGTCGTGGGCGCCGGGGTCGCCGGGCTGGCGGCGATCGGCGCGGCGGGGAGCCTCGGGGCGATCGTGCGGGCGACCGACCCGCGGCCGGAAGTGGCTGATCAGGTGAAGAGCCTGGGCGGGGAGTATCTGTCCATCGAGGACCCGAACGCGGAGGTGTCCGCGACGGGTTACGCGAAGGAGATGGGCGACGACTACAAGGCGCGCGAGAAGGAGCTGTACGCGGCGCAATGCAAGGACGTCGACATCATCGTCACGACGGCGTTGATCCCGGGGCGTCCGGCGCCGCGGATCATCACCGGCGAGATGGTGGCGTCGATGAAGCCGGGTTCGGTCATCGTGGACATGGCCGCGGCCAACGGCGGCAACGTCGAGGGCTCGGTCGCCGGGGAAAGCATTGTCACGGACAACGGCGTGACGATCCTCGGCTACACCGACCTCGCGGGTCGGCTTCCGGCGCAGGCGTCCCAGCTGTACGGGACGAACCTGGTCAACCTGATGAAGCTGATGACACCGGAGAAGGACGGCCAGCTCGTGGTCGACTTCGACGATGTGGTGGTCCGGTCGATCACGGTCGTGAAAAACGGCGAGCTGACGTGGCCGCCACCGCCGGTGCAAGTATCCGCGGCACCGCAGAAGCCCGCGGCGGCGGAGAAGAAGGAGGAACCGGAGAAGCAGCCGATGTCCTCGGGCCGCCGGCTCGGGATCGTGCTGGGGATCGCGGCGGTGTTCCTGTTGCTGGCGGCGCTGGCCCCGGCCGCTTTGCTGCCGCATCTGACGGTGTTCGCGCTGGCGATCGTGATCGGCTACTACGTGATCGGGCACGTGCACCACGCGCTGCACACGCCGTTGATGTCGGTGACGAACGCGATTTCCGGGATCATCGTCGTGGGCGCTCTGCTGAACCTGGTCAGCGGCAACACAGTGGTCGTGGTGCTGGCGGCGGTGGCGACCTTGCTGGCGACGATCAACATCTTCGGCGGCTTCGCGGTGACGCGCCGGATGCTCGCCATGTTCTCCCGCAGCTGACCCGAGAGGCCTCCTTCAGATGACTGTGCACACTGCGAGCCAGGCCGCCTACATCGTGGCCGGGCTGTTGTTCATTCTCGCGCTGGCCGGGCTGTCCCGGCACGAGACCGCGCGGGTCGGAAACTATTTCGGCATCGCCGGGATGGCGGTCGCGCTCGTCGCGACGATCGCCCAGGCGGTGTCCGGGGAGATCACCGGGACGTCGATCGCGCTGATGATCGTCGCGATGGTGATCGGGGCCGGGATCGGGCTGCGCCGCGCGGCGGTGGTCGAGATGACCGGGATGCCCGAGCTGATCGCCCTGCTGCATTCGTTCGTCGGTCTCGCCGCCGTCCTGGTGGGCTGGAACGGCTACCTGCAGGTCGAATCCGACCCGGGCGGGGCCGAGGCCCGGCACCTGGATTCCCTGGGGACGCTGGGGATCCACCACGCCGAGGTGTTCATCGGGGTGTTCATCGGCGCGGTGACGTTCACCGGGTCGATCGTGGCGAACCTGAAACTGTCGGCGAAGATCAAGTCCGCGCCGTTGATGCTGCCGGGCAAGAACTTCCTGAACCTCGGCGCGCTGGTGCTGTTCGTGGCGTTCACCGCGTGGTTCGTGGTCAGTCCGGCGTTGTGGCTGCTGATCGTCGTCACCGTGCTGGCTTTGGCGCTGGGGTGGCATCTGGTGGCCTCGATCGGCGGCGGGGACATGCCGGTGGTCGTGTCCATGCTGAACTCGTACTCGGGCTGGGCCGCGGCGGCGTCGGGCTTCCTGCTGGAGAACGACCTGCTGATCATCACCGGCGCGTTGGTCGGTTCCTCGGGTGCGTACCTGTCCTACATCATGTGCAAGGCGATGAACCGGTCGTTCATCTCCGTCATCGCGGGCGGGTTCGGCATCGAGGCCGGGCCGAGCGGGGACAAGGATTACGGCGAGCACCGGGAAATCACTGCGGAGGGCGCGGCGGAGCTGCTGACCGGGGCGTCGCGGGTGATTATCACGCCGGGGTACGGGATGGCGGTCGCGCAGGCGCAGTACGGGGTGGCGGAGCTGACCCGGAAACTGCGCGACAAGGGCATCGAGGTCCGGTTCGGCATCCACCCCGTCGCGGGACGGTTGCCCGGGCACATGAACGTGCTGCTCGCCGAGGCGAAGGTCCCGTATGACATCGTGCTGGAACTGGACGAGATCAACGACGATTTCGCCGACACCGACGTGGTTTTGGTGATCGGCGCCAACGACACGGTGAACCCGGCCGCCGCCGAGGACCCGGGCAGCCCGATCGCGGGCATGCCGGTGCTGACCGTGTGGGAAGCGGAGAACGTCGTGGTGTTCAAGCGCTCCATGGCCTCGGGCTACGCGGGCGTGCAGAACCCGCTGTTCTTCCGCGAGAACTCGGCGATGCTCTTCGGTGACGCCAAGGACCGGGTCAACGACATCCTCGCCGCGCTGTGAACCAGGAGAAACGCATGAAAGCCGTACACATCAAGGATCTCGAAGGCCCGTCGACCGTTTCAGTGGTCGAGGCAGATGCGCCTTCGCGCGCGGACGACCAGGTGCTGATCGACGTGCACGCGGCCGGGGTGGCGTTCCCGGACCTGCTCCAGACGCGCGGGCTGTACCAGGTGAAACCAGAGCTGCCGTTCATCCCGGGCGCGGAAGTCGCCGGGATCGTGGCCGAGGCTCCGGACGGCGCGGCGGTCAAGGCCGGGGACCGGGTCGCGGCGCTGCCGTTCCTGGGCGGGTTCGCCGAGCGGGTCGCGTGCGCGGCGGACGCGGTGTTCCCGATTCCGGACGACCTCGGCTTCCACCAGGCGGCGGCGATCCCGTTCAACTACCTGACCGCGCATTTCGCGCTGTGCCGCCGCGGCCGGATGGCGGCCGGGGAGACCGTGCTGGTGCACGGCGCGGCCGGCGGGGTCGGGACGGCGGTCATCCAGGTGGCGAAGGCGTTCGGCGCGGGCAAGGTGCTCGGAGTGGTGTCGACGCCGGAGAAGGGCGAGGCGGCGGTCGCGGCCGGGGCGGACGAATACGTGCTGGCGGACGGTTTCAAGGACGCGGTGAAGGCGTCGACCGGCGGCCGCGGGGTCGACCTGATCGCGGACGTCGTCGGCGGAGACCGGTTCACCGATTCCCTGCGGTGCCTCGCCGCGGACGGGCGGATGCTGGTCATCGGGTTCACCGGCGGGTCGATCCCCGAGGTGAAGGTGAACCGGTTGCTGCTCAACAACTTGGACGTCGTGGGCGTCGGATGGGGCGCGTACGCGCTGCCTCGGCCGGGATACCTGCAGGGGCAGTGGGCGGAACTGCTGCCGAAGCTGGCGGAGGGCGCGATCGTGCCGCCGCTGGGCGGGAGTTACCCGCTCGGGCAGGTGCGGGAGGCGCTGGAGGCCATCGAGAATCGGAAGGCGATGGGGAAGCTCATTTTGCAGGTTCGTCCTTAGTGGACCGTGCGGCGCCGAGTGTGTCCATTGTGGACTAATGGGGTGCGAGGTCCTGGGTGCCGATGGCGGCTAGCAGCTCCAAGCCGTCGCTGCCGGGTGGCGCGGTGAACCACAGGAGCCGCTGGCCGCCGTCTTCGCTGAGCAGGTTCATGCAGTCGAGTTCGAGGACGCCGAGCGTCGGGTGCACGAGCCGTTTGCGGTCCGTGCGCCGGACGGCGACCTCGTGCTGGTCCCAGAGGCGGGCGAATTCCTCGCTGCGGGCGTGCAGGGCCGCGAGAAGTTCGCCGGCCAGTGCGTCGCGGCGGCGTTTGGCGATCGCGGCGCGCAGGTCGGCGACGAAGACGCGCGATTGGTGCTTGTGTTCGTCGGGGTGGTACCGCTCGCGCGCGGCGGGGTCGGTGAACCACTGGTAGACGAAGCTGGCCTCGACGCCGTCGCCGGGAGCCGGGGCGCCGAGCAGCGCCTCGGCGAGCCGGTTCTGCACGAGCGGCACGCTGAGGTCGGTCATGACCTGGGCGGGTGTGGCGGTCAGCTGCTCGAGAAGGTTGAGCAGGGCGGGCTGGACGTGCGCGTTGCCGCTCGACGCGGGCGGGAGCGGGCGGCCAGCCAGGTGGTAGAGGTGGTCGCGCTCGTCGCTGGTCAGCCGCAGCGCGCGGGCCAACGCGGCGAGCATCTGCTCGGACGGCTGGGCGCCGCGGCCCTGCTCCAGCTGCACGTAGTAGTCCACCGAGGCGCGCGCCAGGGTGGCCACCTCGTCGCGGCGCAGCCCGGTCACTCGGCGGCGCGGCCCCGCGAAGAGGCCGACGTCCGCCGGGCTGATCCGGTCTCGCCGCGACTTGAGGTAGCCGCCTAGTTCGCGCAGGTCCATGCCGCCCACTATGCCTCGGGGCGAGCGGCCGCAACCAGGCGTCGTCATCGCCACCTAGGCGACTTCGAGGAGGACCTTGCCGCGGGCGTGGCCTTCGGCGAGGTAGGCGAGTGCCCGCGCGCCGTCGGTCAGCGGGTAGGTGCGGTCGACCAGCACTTCGAGGCCCAGATCTGCCACCTTGGCCAGCCGGGCCGCGTCTGAGGCGTGGAGCACGAACTCGGCTCCTTCGGCCGGGGTCGGGGTGGTGACCAGCCGACCGCCCGGTTTCAGCACCTGCCGTGATCGGTTCACGACCTCGCCGCCGACGGTGTCGAGCACGACGTCGATTCCTTCGAGCTGGCGCTCGAAGGCGTTCTCGCGGTAGTCGATGACGGACTCGGCGCCGAGCTTCTCCGCGAGGGCGACGCCCGACCCGGATGCAGTCGCGAAGACCCTCGCGCCGAGCCGCCGGGCGATCTGGACCGCGAAGCTGCCGACGCCCCCAGCTGCGGCGTGCACGAGAACTGTCTGTCCAGGTTGGACGTTCGCGACCTCGACCAATGCCTGCCAGGCGGTCGCGGCGGCGGTGGGCAGGCCTGCCGCGGTTGTCAGGCTGACACCGGACGGTGCTGGGACGAGCTGCGCCGCGTCGATCACGAGCTGCTCGGCGAACGCGCCGCCGCTGACGGGGTCGAGGCGGCCGATGACCGGGTCGCCGACCTGCCATCCCGAGGCGGCTTCGGCGATCCGGCCGGAGAAGTCGGTGCCCAGGACGTAGGGGAGGGCGGCGGGGAAGTAGTCCTGCATGGTTCCGGAGGCGATTTTGAGGTCGAGCGGGTTGGCCGCCGCGGCCACGACATCGACTACGACTTGGCCCGGCCCGGGGACGGGTGCGGGGAGGTCGGCGAGGGCGGCGTCGGTGCCGAAGGCGTTGATGCGCAGTGCTTTCACGAGGGTTGCTCCAGTCCGGCCGCCGGGGTGCGGCTCTGTTGCCAGGGTGCGGCGGCTGGAGCGGCGGAGCTAGGCGGTGCTTGTCCTGGTGACGGCGTCGCTACCCAGCAGAAGCAAGAGCGGCTGCCTCGGCCGACATTTGGGCTCCGCGCTCGAATGCCGCGGTGAAGGCGGATTCGCCGAGGGAGGATCGAGCGGCCTGCGCGATCCGGTCCACGTCAGCCCGCTCGGCCGCCGGGAGTGGGGCGTCGACACTGCGCCGCGCCGCGTCCGCCGCACCCAGCAGCACGGCGGCGGACTCCGGAGCCACCGTCCCGGCCAGCCCTTCCAACGACAGCGCGAAAGCCCGGGGCTCGTCCAGCAGCCGCGCGTATTCCAAGCCCTGCAGGTGATTTTTCTGCGCCTGCGCCAAATCTCCGCGAAGCTCGGCGATGAAACCGAGTTCCGCATACAGCAGATGGTCGCCCGCCGTCGAGGACAGGCCGCGGTATTCGTCGCGGATGCGGGTCAGGTGATGCTCGGCGGCATCGAGGTCGCCGGAGCGGCGGGCACCCAGCGCCAGGCCCATTTCGGCGTGGAGCCGGCCGTAGGTGTAACCGTGGTCGGCTGCGATGCGGAGAGCTTGTTCGTGCAGGTCTCGGGCTCGTTGCCAGTCGCGCTCGAGCAGGGCCAGGCGGCCAAGGCCGGACAATCTCGCGGACACTTCCGCTTGCCAGTCCAGTTCGCGCGCGATCGCGAGCCCTTCGTGCTGGCGGCGCGCGGCTTCGGCGTAGTCGCCCTTGATTTCGGCGAGCGCGGCCAGCGGCGGGATGGTCTGCATCTCGCCCCACCGGTCGCCGAGGCGGCGGAAGATCTCGGCGCTGCGCCGACCGTCCCGGCCCAGCCCGGCGAGATCCCCGCGGACCAGGCCGAGCATCGCGCGCAGGCCGAGCGTCGCGGCGACGCCCCATTCGTCGTCTTCGGCAGTCGCGAGGGCGAGGGCGCGTGCGTTCATCTCCTCGCTGGCGGCGAGGTCGCCGACGCTGAACAGGCTGTAGGCTCGCAGCCACAAGGCACGGACGCTCTTCGGGGAATCCGGTGGGGCTTGTTCTCCGGTCAGCAGGGCGAACGATCCATTGAGGACAGTGAGTTCCGGATCCGCTGGGACGACCCTCGAAACGGCGGACAGCATCCGGCGGCCTTCGGTCAGTCGGCCGCGCAGCAGCCACCACCAGGACAGCGCCGTCGCGAGCCGCATCGCCTCGGCGGGCGACCGGCGGATCGCCTCGTCCAGTGCGGCGCGCAGGTTGCCCGCTTCGGCGTCCAGCCGGGTAAGCCATGCACGTTGTTCGGTGCCGTGCAATTGGGCGCTCTCGGCGATGCGCAGGTAATGGCGCAGGTGCCGATCGCGCGTCCCGGCTGGGTCGGTCAGGCGCTCGATGGCATACGCGGCAACGGATTCCAGCAGCCGGTACCGGATCCCGGCCGGTCCGTCCGTGACCGCCACCAGCGACCGGTCGACCAGCCGAAGCACGAGATCGACCACGTCGCCGTCTCCCGCGCAGACGGCTTCGGCGGCGGCGAGGTCGAAACTGTCGCGGTGGACGGCCAGTCTGCTGAGGACAGTCCGCTCCGGTTCGCTGAGCAGCTCCCAGCTCCAGTCGAGCACCGCGCGCAGGGTCTGCTGCCGCGCCGGAGCGCCGCGCGACCCCCGGGTCAGGACGGCGAACCGGTCGTTGAGCCGGGCCGCCAGTTCCCGTACGCCCAAGCCGCGCACGCGGGTGGCCGCCAGTTCCAGCGCGAGCGGAAGACCGTCGAGGCGGCGGCAGATCTCGGCGATCGTGGCGGGATCACCCGCGAAACCCGGCGCGGAAGCGGCTGCTCGTTCGGTGAACAGCCGCACGGCGTCGTCGGGCGCGAGCGGCTCGACGGGGAACACGGCCTCGCCCGGCAGTCCGAGCGGTTCCTGGCTGGTGGCGAGAATGCGCAGGTCACGGGTGGTGCGGAGGAGTGTTTCGACGAGTTCGGCGGCGGCTTCGACGACGTGCTCGCAGTTGTCCAGGACGAGCAGCAGCCGCCGGTCGCGCAGGGCGGTGGCGAGCCGGTGGACCGGGGAGGCGGAGTCGGCCGAATCGCGGATTCCGAGCACGGCGGAGACCGTCTCGGCGAGGTCGGCCGCGGAGCCGCGCACGCCCGCGAATTCGATCAGCCACGCACCGTCCGGTGCGGTCCGCGCGGCACCCGCCACGGCCACTGCCAGCCGTGACTTGCCGACCCCGCCCGGCCCGGTCAGCGTCACCAGCCGGGCCGAGAGTCCGGCCAGCCGGGCGAGCGCGGCATCCCGGCCGATCAACGGGGTCAGCGGGCGGGGAAGGTTGCCGCGAGGTTCGGCGGCAAGCCCGGGGTCTTGGCGGAGCAGCGATTCGTACAGCGCGCGCAGCTCCGGGCTCGGGTCGACGCCCAGCTCCTCAGCGAGCCGGGTGCGGAGATCGGTATAGGAGGCAAGGGCTTCGCTCTGCCGTCCGCGCAGATACAGCGCGCGCATGTGCGCTGCCCGCAAGCCTTCCCGGAGAGGATGCTGCGCGATGACGTCCGCCAGCTCGTCTGCGGCGGAGTAGTCGCCTGCTTCGACTTGCGCCTTGGCTTGTTCTTCTACCGCAGCCAGGCGCAGTTCGGACAACCGATGCGCGGCCGGTCGCGCGAACTCCTCGTCGGCGAAGTCGGCGAACGCCTCACCGCGCCACAGGGCCAGGGCTTCGGCGAAGCGCGCAGCCCGGGCTTGGGGGTCCGCCGTCGCGCGAGCCTGGGCGACGAGGTCGCGGAACTCAGCGGCGTCGGAGCGGCCGATCCGGAGCCGGTAGCCCGCCGGTTGCCGTTCGACGCCGTCCCGCCCGACGATCCGGCGCAGCTGCGACACCTTGGCCTGCAACGCGCCTGCCGGTTTGCCGGGCGGGTGCTCGCCCCACAGGTCTTGGATGAGCCGGTCCGCGCTGACCGGTCCGCCGTCGCTGGCCAGAAGCGTCGCGAGCAGTGCGCGCACTTTCGCTTCGGGCACGGTGACCAGGGTGCCTGTCTCGTCCCACACCGCGAGCGGGCCGAGCACCCCGAACCGCATGCGTCGCTCCCGTCGCGCCATCAGGTCACCGTCAGTCGATCGTAAGCATTCCCGAAGGCCCGGTCCGCACTGTGGACGCATGAGCTCCACCTCAGTCGCGGCCGCGCCTACCCGGCGGCTTCCGCTTTTCGCACTCCTGTCCCTCGCCACCGCGGTGTTCATCACCAGCCTCACCGAGACGCTGCCCGCCGGCCTGCTGCCCGCGATGAGCCGCTCGCTCGGCGTCAGCGAATCCGCCACCGGCCAAACCGTCACGGTCTATGCGCTGGGCACCGTGCTGACCGCGATCCCACTGTCCACCATCACCGCCGGCTGGCGGCGCAAACGGTTGCTGCTGACCGCGATGGCCGGATTCGCCGTGGCCAACACCGTCACCGCCGTGTCGTCGGAGTACAGCCTGACGATGGTCGCGCGCTTCGTCGCGGGCGTCGCGGCCGGTCTCGCGTGGGCGTTGCTGGCCGGATACGCCCGGCGTTTGGTGGCGCCCGCTTTGCAGGGGCGTGCCATTGCAATCGCCATGGCTGGTATCCCAGTCGCGCTGTGCCTCGGCGTGCCCGCCGGGACCTTCGTCGGCCAGCTCACCGGCTGGCGCACCGCGTTTCTCGCCATGACCGTGCTCACGCTGGTGTTGCTGGCCTGGATCGGCGTGGCCGTGCCGGACTTCCCCGGCCAAGCCGGGGGAACGCGCCCGAAGATGCTGCCCGCCCTGCGGATCCCCGGAGTCGCGGCGGTCCTGTTCGTCACGCTGGTGTTCGTGCTGGCGCACACCGTCCTGTACGCCTACCTCGCCACCTTCCTCACCGGTCTCGGCATGGGCGATCAAACCGACCTGGTCCTGCTCGCCTTCGGCCTCGCTTCGATCGCGAGCATCTGGATCGTCGGCGCGCAGATCCATCGTCGGCTGCGGTTGCTGATGGTCGTCAGCGCGCTGCTGGTGGCCGTCGCCGCGGCGTTGCTCGCGACCGGGCCTGCGCTGGTGTACGTCGCCGCCGCGTTGTGGGGCCTCGGCTGGGGCGGGGTGCCGACCCTGCTGCAGACCGCGGCCGGGGACGCGGGCGGCGCTTCCGCGGACACCGTCCAGGCGATGCTCGTGACACTGTGGAACGCCGCGATGGCCGCTGGTGGCGTGGTGGGCGGGGTGCTGCTGGACGTCGCTGGCAGCGGGTCCTTCCCGTGGGCGGTGCTGGTGCTGATGGCGCCGGTGGTGGCGGTCGTGCTTTTCGCCCGGCGGCACGGTTTCCCGGCGCGGGACCCGCGCGCTTGACGCCGGCTGGCCCGGCGATCTTGGATGGAACCGTGCCAGATCCCGTGAACACCGACCTCGGAAGCTACCTGCGCCGGATGCGCGAACGCCTCCAACCCGCCGAAATCGGCCTGGTCAGCCGCGGTTCCCGGCGGGTGCCCGGCCTGCGGCGGGAGGAGGTCGCCGCGCTCGCCGGGGTCAGCTCGACCTACTACACCCGGCTCGAACAGGCGCGGACCGCGCACGCGTCGCCGGAAGTGCTGTCCGCGATCGCCCGCGCGCTGGACCTGAACGCGGCCGAGGAAGCGCACCTGCTCAAGATCGGCACGGCCGCGCCCGCCCCGCCGGTGCGCCCGCCCACGACCGACGAGGTCACCCCGCGGACCCGCATGCTGGTGAACACCCTCGCCGACGCCGCGGTCGCGGTGCTCAATTTCCGCTGCGACATCCTGGCGTGGAATTCGCTGTTCCACAAACTGTTCGCCGCGCACCTGGATTTCGCCGCGCCCGACCGGGACCGGCCGAACGTGATCAAGCTGAACTTCCTCGACGACAACGTGCGCGCGCTGTACGCGGACTGGCCGCTGGAGGCCCAGCAGAACGTCTCCTACCTGCGCTACATCGCCGGTGACCACCGGCACGACCCGCGGCTGGCCGAGCTGATCGGCGAGCTGACCATGGCCAGCGCGGAATTCGCGGAACTGTGGGTCGGCCAGACGGTCGGGAACTGCACAGCGGGGACGAAAACGTTCCGGCATCCGACGGTGGGGCGGTTCGAGCTGATGTACCAGTCCGCGGAACTGGGGGACGGGACGATTCTGAAGATCTACCACGCGGAGCCGGGGTCCTCGCACGAGGCGGCGATGAAGCTGCTCGGCACTGAGCTGGGTTGACCTCGCTGCGGGCCTGGGTTTCCCGCACGCGGCGGGGCTTTCTGGTGACGGTCTGGAGTCGGTTGCAGTCGTGGGCGGCCGGTGCTGAACCTGCCGGGGGCCTGGTGGTGTCGCGTGGTGTGCCCGGCGCGCGGAGCCGGGTCGGCTGCGGCCCGGTCGTTCCCGCCGACCCGGGGCCACGGGTCTTGCGTGGAGTTCCGGGGAAGCTCCCTGCTGACGGTCCGCAGTCGTGGGCGGCCGGTGCTGAACCCTGAAACCTGCTGGTGTTCTGTGGTGCGCTCGGCCTGCGGAGCCGTGTCGCCCGTAGCGCCGACCCGGCCGCAGCCTGCCACTGGCAGTGCTAGTCACAGCGGGGATCTGGCTGTTTCCCGCCACCGCCTCGAAGCTAAGCGGCATGACGACCGATACCGCTCCCGTCCGCCTGACCGGCCGCCGCGTGGTGGTGCTCGTGGTTCTGCTGGCCGCGCAGTTCATGCTGGCGGCGGATTTCTCCGTGCTGAACGTCGCGCTCCCGCGGGTCGGGGCGGACCTCGGCTTTCTCTCCGGCGATCTGCAATGGATCGCCACCGTGTTCGCGTTGTGCGCGGCTGGCTGCACCCTGGTGTTCGGCCGCGTCGGCGATTACCTCGGCCGCCGCCGGATTTTCGTGGCCGGGATGGCGGTGCTCGGCCTCGCCTCGGTGGTCGGCGGGCTCGCCGGTTCGCCCGCGGTGCTGCTCGTCGCGCGGACGCTGCAGGGCCTCGCCACCGCCGCGGTCACCCCGGCCGCGCTCGCGCTGCTCACCGCCGCGTTCCCGGAACCTTCCCTGCGCACCAAGGCATTGGGGCTCAACGGGGTGAGGATGAGCTCCGGTTTCACCGTCGGCTCGATCCTCGGCGGGCTGCTCACCGACCTGCTCTCCTGGCGCTGGGCGTTCTTCCTCAACGTGCCGGTCGCGCTCGCCGCGCTGCTGGTCGTACCGCTCGTGGTCCCGGAAAGCCGCGCGGAAAACCGCCGGAAGCCCGACGTGCCCGGGGCGGTGCTCATCACCACCGGGCTGTTCGCCGGGATCTACGGCGTCACCCGCGTCGCCGAGTCCGGTTTGGACTCCGGGACGCTCTTTTCGCTGGCGCTGGCGGCTGTCCTGCTGATCGCGTTCGCGATCGTGGAGAGCCGGACCGCCGACCCGCTCGTGCCGGTCGCCATCCTTCGCCACCCCGACATCGCCTACGGCAACGTGGCAGCGCTGTTCCTCTTCGGCGGCGAGACCGCGCTGATCTTCTTCACCGGTTTGTACGTCCAGAATGTCCTTGGCTATTCGTCGCTGGTCGCCGGGCTGGTGCTGGTCGGAATTGGCGTCGGGCAGATCCTCGGCGGCAGCATCGGCCCGAGGGTCCTCGCGAAGGTTCCGCCGCGCACGATGCTCGGCGTGGCGCTGGTCGGCCAGGGCGCGTTCATGCTGCCCGGCCTGTGGCTGGCGGCCACGAACGGCTGGCTGGCGATCCTGATCGCCGCTGAGTTCGTGAACGCGGTCTTCTCGATGCTGGCGATGCTGTCGTTCCTGGTGCTCACCACTTCCGCGGCCGACGCGGACACCCAAGGACTCGCCACGGGAATGGCCACGCAGAGCCAGCAAATCGGCATGGCGATCGGGATTCCGTTGCTGAGCGCGGTTTTCACCAGCGTCACCACCGGCGAGCTGGACGCCATCCGGACCGCGATCGGGGCGGACGCGTTCGCCCTGCTCGCCGTCGGCGTGTTCGCCTTGCTGCGCAAGGGAAAACGTTAAACGCTCTTCGTCAGGAAAACCGCCCCGCGAATGTGCTTCCCGAGCGTGTTCGCGGGCGGTTCGGCCACCTGGTACCCGGCGCGGCGGTACATCGTCAGGTTCCGTTCGCTGCCCGATCCGGTGTAGAGCGCCAGGCTGGCCGCCTGCGGCGGGGCCTGCTGTTCGGCGTAGCTCAGCAGCCACCGGCCGACGCCCTGTCCGGCGAGATCGGGCGCCACCATCAGGCGGCCGATCTCCCAGCGGTCCTCTTCGAGATGGGCGCGGACCGCGGCGACGAGCCGCCCGGCAAGCCGGAGCGTCCACACGCGCGTGGCCGCGATCCAGCCGCGCACGGTGTCCAGGTCTTCGTGCAGCGCGGGAACGTCGAAGGTGTCGTTGACGATCGCCTGCGGGACCCAGCAGCATCGTTGCAGCACCAGGAGTTCGGCGGCGTCGGCGGCTTGGGCTTCGGACAGCTGGGCATCGGCGAGCGGCAAGGCGGCGAGATCGGTCACGTCTGGTGATCTTGCGCGCCGGACCAACCGCTGTCCAGCGAATTTCCGCCGCCCGCCGAGCCGGTTCACTCCGCGCATCCCTCCACAGTGGACAGTACGGTGGCGGTGAGCTCCCGCAGCACCGGAGCCGGATCGTCGTGCAGGTAGAAGTGCCCGCCGGGAAACACCTTGACCGAGAAACGGTCCCCGGCGACCTCGCGCCAGCCCGCCAGCCATTCGGGCCCGGCGAGATGATCGGTCTCCCCGCCGAAAACGGTGACCGGGCAAGGCAGCCGCACCGGTTGTCCGGTGTCGTAGAACTCTTCCACCAGCGTCAGATCCGCGCGCAGGGCCGGGAGCACCAGTTCGAGCAGCTCCGGTCGCTCCAGCACCTCCGGCGGAGTGCCGCCCAGTTCGGTCATCGACCGGATCAGCGCCGCGTCGCCGCGGTCGCCGAAACGGCGGGCGGGCGGCGCGCCGGGAGGGCGGACGCCGGACACGATCAGCTGGGCGGGCAGCGGGCCGCCGTGTCCGGCCAGCCGCCGGGTGACCTCGTAGGCGAGGTAGGCGCCCATGCTGTGGCCGAACAGGGCGAACGATCCGGACGGCAGCGGAGCGAACAGTTCCTCGGCCAGTGCGGTCGTCAGCTCGGCGAGGTCGGAGTACGGGGTCTCGAACAGGCGCGGGCCGCGGCCGGGCAATTCCACCGGGATGAAATCGGGGCCCGGCAGGCGCGTCCAGGGCAGGTAGTGGGCTCCGCCGCCGCCGGCGTGGGGGAGGCAGTAGACCGGGAACCGGCCGGTCGGCGCCTTGTCCCGGTGCCACGGGGTCCAGCCGGGGGCGGGGCGGGTCGCGGTCACGGCGCGGCCGTCAGGTGCTCGCGGGTGAGCTTGCCGCGGATCGCGTGCTCGTACAGCTGCCGGGTGCGGCGGTCCGGTTCCACCTGCAGTTCGTCCCGCAGCCGGACTTCGCACAGCCGGTACCAGCGGATTACCTGGTTCAGCTGGCCGAGCAGCCCGTGCAGCACCATCAGCGACCGGTAGACCTTCTCGTGCAGCGGGTCCACCTCGAGGATCCGCCTGCAGGAGCCGACCGCGCCCTGGAAGTCGGCTTCGCGCAGCTGGCTTTCGACGATGTACTCCATCGTGCACAGAAACCGGCTGCGCAGCCATTCCCGGTATTCGGCGGCCCACGGAAGGTGCACGCCGGGCAGGAAATCGCCGGGGTAGAGGCCGGCCGCGCGCTGGTAGCGCAGCAGCGCCCCGGCGTCGTTTCCTTCCCGCTGCAAAACGTAGCCGTAGTCGACCAGCTCGTTGAACCGCTCGAAATCGACGAGCACATTGTCGGCGCTCAGCCGGTAGCCGCTCTCGGTGGTGACCAGCCGCAGCGACGAGCAGGGGCCGTCCTGCGCGCCGTGCTCGGCGAGCACCCGGCGCAGGACGTGCGCGGCGACCTTGAGCGAGCTGGAACCGTTGGACCAGGCCGATTCGGGCCAGAGCGCGTCGTTGAGCTGATCGCGCGAAACGCCGCGCCCGCGCCGCAGCAGCAGGTACTGCAGCAGCTGGCACGCTTTGCTCGCGCGCCAGCGTTCGATCGGTTCGCCGTCGACGGCCACGTGAAATCCGCCGAGCGTGCGCACGACGATCGATTCGTTCATCGGACCGCGGGCTAGGCCGCCGGAAAAGATTTCGGCGAGGTGGTCCTCGCTTTTCGCCGCTGCCGGGTTCCGGAGTGGTTTTCGGACGGTTTCATTACTGGACATGAGGCCTCGATCCAACTATTCGCGGGGAAATCGGAAATGCTCTCGTTTTCGATATCGAGGAGTTGTGCCGAGCCTAAGCGGCGGCCGGCGCACGTCGCAAGGCGGCGCGGGCCGGTGATCGTCTCGCCGGCGGGACGGCGTTTCCCGCCGCCGTTTGCCGCGGCCGGGAGAAATCTGGCATCACGCAAAAAACGGCGAATCCCCGGCGGTATTCAGCGTCGTCTCGCGGTCCGTTTCCGGCAGGTGCGCGCCCCAGTCGAAGAGGTGTCGCCAGGGCACAGTTTCCGGTGTGGACGGGCAACCGGGCGAGCCGTTCCGGATCGCGGACGAACCGCGCTGGGCGGGCACAACGGGCGGCCCGGCCGCGAAACGGAGTCGAACAAGTACTGTCCGCCGCGATCCTGACTAACTGTGGTCGCTTGACTACTTCGCCGCCGAGGACTTGACTGCGTTGCTGCGGCATGGTTTCTCTTGAAGATATGATCAGCCTCGTCCGCGCGCCTTTGCCGGCGCGAGAGCGGTATTCCGCGAGTGTGCCCGATGTGCCGCTCGGCGGTACCTCTCCGGGCGGGATTTTCGAGTCTCCGATACAGGCGCGGCGGCTCCTTCGGGCAAGTGCGCGGCGCGGCGGCGAACGCTGCCGCGGCGGCCCCGGTCTGCGATAACGGCCGCTTCACCGGCTAACCGGGCCGGACGTCGTTCCGGCGCCGGGCCCGCCGTCCCGGGATTTTCCGCGACGCGCGGTAAATGCTTTCTCTTGGTGCGCCGGTTGTTCCGGTCCCGCCCGGTAGTCTTGCGTTCCCATGATTACGCCGCCCCCGACCGCAGGAGCATCGTCATGTCTTGTCAACGCTGCGCTCGGCGTACGTCCGGGAAAAGCCGCAGCGCAAGACTGGCGCAGTACCAGATAACGATGTTCTTGTCGAATTTCCGGTGCGGTGGCGGGAAGCGTGACGGCGCGGGCGGAAATCGATTCCCCGCCCGGGAAAGACAGCGGTGAACCGGATGTCCAGTACGGGGGAGGGGCCGCGGCTGCGGGTGAACGTCCTGGGGCCGGTGGAATGCCAGGTCGGCGGGGACCGGGTCCGGTTGGGCGGGCTCGTGCAGGAACGCGTGCTCGCAGCGCTGGCGCTGGAGGCGGGCCGCCCGTTGCGCGTCGCGCAGCTCGTCGGCGCGGTGTGGGACGAAACGCCGCCCGCGACCGCCGTCCACCAGGTGCGCAAGGCGGTCGCCGGCCTGCGGCAGCTCATCCCGGACGGCGCGGAAGTGCTGGTCACCGAGTCTTCGGGGTACCGGATGCTGCTCGAAACCGGGCAGCTGGACCTCCGGGAATTCTCCGCGTCGCTCACCGGGGCCCGGGACGCGCTGGCGAAGCACGAGGCCGAGCAGGCGGCGCGGCATTTGGAGCACGCGCTCGCGCTGTGGCGCGGCCCGGCCGTCGCCGGCGGCGAGGGCGGCCTGTCGATCCAGGCCGCGAACACCGCGTTGCAGGAACAGCGCGTCGCCGCGATGGAACAGCTGATCGACCTGCGGCTGGCCCGCGGCGAGCATTCCGAGCTGGTGGGAGAACTGCGCACGCACATCGCCGCGCACCCGCTGCGGGAGCGGCTTCGCGGCCAGCTGATGCTCGCGCTGTACCGGTCGGGACGGCAGGTCGAGGCGCTGGACGAGTTCGCCCGGGTGCGCGCGCTGCTGTCCGAGGAACTCGGCCTCGATCCCGGCGCGGACCTGGTCAAGCTGCACGAGCAGATCCTGCGCAACGATCCGGGGCTGGCCGCGCCCGCGACCGCACGCGCGGTGCCGGAGAAGGCGCCGGTGCTCCTCGAGCCGGAGAAACCGGTCAAGGCGTACTCGCTGCCCAA
The DNA here is from genome assembly GCF_055583325.1 of Amycolatopsis sp. NPDC104775. NCBI lineage: Bacteria > Bacillati > Actinomycetota > Actinomycetes > Pseudonocardiales > Pseudonocardiaceae > Amycolatopsis > Amycolatopsis sp. NPDC104775. Next base: position 561,969 of record NZ_JBVJOE010000003.1, on the reverse strand, counting down.
CGACCTGACCGACTTCATCGGCCGCGAATACGAACTCGGCATTCTCAAGTCCTATATCGACCGGGCGCCGCAGCAGGGCCCGTGCGTCGTCGCGATCGACGGGATGGGCGGGGCGGGCAAGACCTCGCTCGCGATCCGCGTCGCGTATTCGGTTTCCGACCGCTACCGCGACGCGCAGCTTTACCTCGATCTTCGCGGTTTCACCCCCGACGAGAAGCCGATGACCGCGCACGCGGCGGCCGAGGCGCTGCTGCGGATGCAGGGCGTGCCGACCGACCATCTGCCGGACGAGCCCGCGGCGCGGATCAACCTGTGGCGCACCGCGGTCGCCGACCGGAGCGTGCTGCTGCTGCTGGACAACGTGTGCGACGTGGCTCAGGTCCGGCCGATCCTGCCGCCGAATTCCCAGTCGCTGGTGCTGATCACCAGCCGCAACCGGCTGATCGACCTCGACGGCGCGCACTGGATGTCGCTGGGCACGATGACCGACGAGGACGGCAACGCGATGGCCGCCGCGGTGCTGAGCACGCGGCGCGCGGCGGCCGAACCGGAGGCGGTCGCCGACCTGGTCGAACTGTGCGGGCACCTGCCGCTGGCGATGCGGATCGCGCTCGGCAGGCTCGCGAACCGGCCGCGCTGGTCGATCGGGTACCTCGTCGACCGGATGAGCGACGAATCGCGCCGGCTCGACGAACTGCGCTCCGGCCAGCGCGGCGTCGACCTGACGCTCAAGATCTCCTACGAGGGCCTCGATTCCCGCTACCGCGCGGCGTTCCGGCTGCTCGGGCTCCATCCGGGACGGGACATCGACGTCGACTCCGCGGCGGCGCTGCTCGGATCGTCGGAGAACGAGGCCGAGGACATCCTCGAGGTGCTGCTCGACGCGCACATGCTGCAGCAGCACGAATTCGGGTACTACGCTTTCCATGATCTGGTGCGGAGTTTCGTGCGGCAGGTGCTGCGAGCCTCCGGCCCCAGCCCGGCGCCGGACGTCCAGGAAGCACTGGAACGGCTGCTCGACTATCTGGTCGGGGCCAGCGATCAGGTGTGCGACATCCTCTTTCCAGGGCGTCTCCGGTTGTCGCGGCGGCTTGACCCGGGCCGGCCCGCGCCTCGGCAGCTGGACGATCCGAAGCTGGCGCGCGAGTGGCTGGCGCGGGAGCAGGGGACGCTGGAAGCCGCCGCGGTGCTGGCGCACGAGAAGGGGTATGACCGGCACGTCGTGCATCTGGCGCGGAATGTCGTTTTTCAGCTTGACGCGGTGGGGTTGTACACGGCTTTCGCTGAGCTGGCGGAGCTTTCGGTGGCGTCGTCGCGGCGGCTGGGGGATCCGGAGCTGCTGCGGTTGAGCCTGTCCAATCTCGCGGTGGCGGCGTGGAAACTCGGGCGGTTCGAGACGGGGATCGCCGCGGCCGCGGAGGCGTTGGAGATCGCCGGGAAGCTGGGGGACCGGCGGGGATTCGCCAAGGACACCGGGATGCTGGGGCTGCTGACCGGGACGGTGGGGCGGTTCGAGGAAGCGTTGCCGTTGCTGCGGGAGTCGATCCGGATCAAGCGGGAGCTGGGGGCCGGGCGGGCTGAGGCCGAGTCGTTGGTGAATCTCAGTTCGCTGTATGAGCAGTGGGCCCGGTATCCGGAGGCGGCGGAGGCCGCGTTGCGGGCGGTCGAGCTGGACAGCGAGCTCGGGATTCATGAGCACGAGGTGATCGCTCGGATCGATCTCGCGCATGCTTATCTCGGTGCGGGGGAGGCCGGGAAGGCGGACGAGCAGTTGCGGCGGGCCCGGGGGATCGTCGAGGAGTTCGGGGCGTCGGCGGGGGAGGCGGCGCTGGTGTTCGCGTTGTCGGCGGTGACTGTGCATCGGCTGGGGTCCGACGGGGACGCGGAGAAGTTCGCTGAGCTGGCGTTGCGGCATGGGCGGGATCATTGGACGCCTATCCGGCAGGTGGAGATCGACAACCTGATCGGAGGGCTGCGGCGGGGGCAGGGGCGGTTCGCCGAGGCGGTTTCGCATTACGAGCGGGCGTATCGGGTGGCCGCGGCGATCGGGTATCGGGTGGCTGAGGCTCGCGGGCTGGTGGGGGCGGGGGAGGCGGAGACCGCGCTCGGGAAGGCGGAGGCCGGGCGGGGGCATTGTGGTGCGGGGAATGGGATTTTTGATGAGTTGGGGGTGCCGGAGGCGGCTCGGGGGTGAGGTCGGCTCCTGGTTCCGGTTTTGGGCGGGGGACCTGTTGCGTGGGGGCACCCCGAAGGTTGATGGTGACTACGGCGCGGGGGGGGGGGGGTGGGGGGGGGAGAGGGGGGGGGAAAAAAACCCCCCCGGCGTGGGGGGTTTGGGTGTGGGGGTGGGGGGGGGGGTGGGGGGGTT
>NZ_JBVJOE010000003.1:548793-559591 GCF_055583325.1 Amycolatopsis sp. NPDC104775 | reverse complement strand
CGACGTCCCGGTCGAGCTCTGCAGCGCCGTCGCGATCAGCGGGGCGAATCCACCCCCCCCCACCCCCCCCCCCCCCTACTCCCCCCCCCCCCCCCCCCCCCCCCCCCCCCCCGCCGTGTGGGGGCTTCGGATCGGGGTGCAGGGCGGGGGCTGGGTGCCTGGGGTCAGTTGGGTGAGTGGGTGCCTGTTGGGTGGTGTTGCTGGGGCCGTGAAGGTGCGCCTCGCGGTGGGGCGGGCCGTGAGGGGAACCCTGGGGGAATCAGGGGGAGTGGGGGTTCCCCTCACGGAACTGGCGGGGCGCTACTCCGGTCGGGGTGAGGTCAGGTTGGCCAGTGCGGCTTCGGCGGAAATGCCTTCGGCGGGCGGCTCGGTGGCGGGCGCGGTGGCGGGGACGGCGGCGAACCAGCGGGGGCGCGGGGGGTCCAGCGGGGCGCCTGCCAGTGCGCGGAAGAGTTCGGTGCGGACGTCGAAGCCGGTCGCGGTTTCCAGCAGGTCCGCGGTGCGGTGGACGTTGAAGCCCGGCGTCGCGCGGATGAGGTGCGGTTCGCCGCCGGCCAGGACGACGTGGGTGTGGACGGGGCCGAATTCGTAGTCGAGCAGGTCGAGCATGCCGGTGACGGCGGCGCGGACTTGGCGTTCGTCGGGGTCCGGCAGGGTGGCGGGGTAGACGTAGTGGTGCGGGCGCTGTTCGGTGATGGCGACGACGCGGTGCATGCCGTTGACGGTCAGGGTCGTGACGACCAGGTCAGTGCCGGTGATCAGTTCCGCCGCGGTCACCGGGCCGGAGGGGTGGTCCTGGATCCACTGGGCCAGTGCGTCCGGCGTGGTGATGACGTCGGTGTCGTCGATGATGACGGCGCCGCCCAGTTCGGTGACCGCGGCGGGCAGTTCCTCGGCGGTTTCTACGGTGCGTTCCCTGGCTGCCGCGCGCGAACTTTCGGTCAGGGCCTGGTGGAAGGCGCGGGGGTCGGCGAGCAGGCGCGGGGCCGAGGCTGGGCGGCCGTCGGCGTCCAGGACGTGTGTGAAGCCGTGCAGCTCCGTCAAGCGGGCGACGGCGGTGGCGGTGTCTTCGCCGTCGGCGGGGTGGAAGACGCGTTTGTCCGGGAGGGGGAGCGCGTCGGCCGGGTTCGCGAGTGCGCTGACGTCCAGGCCGGAGCGGACGGCCTCGCGCACCAGCGAGGCGTCCGGGAAGACCAGCAGCAGCCGCACCGTGGCGTCCGGTTCGAGCTGATTCACCGGGTGCCGCGCGGGAGCCGCGCTGTCGATCTCCTCGGTGTTCCGCCGCCCCATGATGTGTTCCCTCGATTCGATGACGATGACGTCGTGTGTGTGGTCGGACCGGACGGCGAGAGAGCTGCGGGATCGCCGCCGGCGGGTTCCTCGCGTGGTCGCTGGACCCCATCAGAGCACATCCGGCCTTGGCGTGATGCTCACGTTTCGCCGGCGCCCTCGGCCTGAGGTATCCGCGAAGGATCTCCCGGGGAACTGCCGGACCCATGATGAATTCATCACCGAAGACGGTACGAGCAAGGGGCGAAGATGATCAAGGCGAACGGTGTGACGGGGAACCTTCGGCGGCTCGCGGCGGCGGCCGGATTCGCGGTGCTGATCGGTTTCGGCGCGACGGCGACGGCGACCGAAGCGAATGCGGCGCCGGTGGGCCATTCGGTCACGGTGGGGGAGGGGATCGGCGCTGATTCGGGCGAGGGGCCCAACCCGTGCCCGCCCAGCGAATGCACCGAGAAGTGACGATTTCACGGGGGTGTATCAGGCCTTCGTCGCGGGGTACTGCGGTGGTGGGCCGGAGGTGGGTGCGGTGCGGCGGGAGTCGGCGTGGTGGGCGGGTTTGTTGTGGTTGTTTCGGGGCTCGCGGGGTGTGCGCCAGGGCTTCGTAGCGGCGCATTACAGTGCGGTGAAGCCTGACGCGGTTGCGGGGCAGGGGAAGCCGCCTCATCGGACGGGTTTGTTGCGGTGGGGTGGCGGCTGTTCCGGGGCGGGATTTCGCGGGGTGCGCACCAAGCCTCCGTCGCCACGTCATGCGGTGCCGGTGAAGCTCGAAGCGGGTGCGGTGTGCGGGAAGTTTCCTCATCGGGCGGGTTCGTTTTGGCTGGGCATCGGCTGTTTCATGGCGTGAGTTCACAGGGGGCGCACCAGATCCCCGTCGCAGCGTGATGCGGTACCGGTGAGGTTGGCGGGGGTGCTGCGTAACTGGACGACGGGGGTGGCTCGGCGGGCATGTTCGGGCGCGGTGAGTTCTGCGCGGCGCGGCGTGCGGGCTTGCGTCGGCCAGGCATCGGCTGTCCCGGGGCGGGAATTCACAGGCTGCGCACCAGGCCGCCGTCGCAGCGCAGTGCGGTGCCGGTGATGTACGAGGCCGGTGCGCTGCACAAGAAGGCGGCGGCCGCGGCGAATTCGGCTGGTTCGCCGTAGCGGCGGGCGGGAATCGTGGCTGCTGAGGCGTGTTCGACTTCGGCGGTGGTGCGTCCGGTGCATTCCGCGGTCGCCGCGTCCACTGCGGCTAGGCGGGCGGTCTTGATTCGGCCGGGCAGCAGGAGATTCACGGTGATTCCATCACCGGCTACCTCTTCCGCCAGCGTTTTGAGGTAACCGGCGAGTGCGGCGCGGCCCAGGTTGGACAGGGCGAGGTGCGGCAGCGGGGCGGCGACGCCGCTCGAGCCGATCGCGAGGATCCGGCCCCAGCCGTTGGCGCGCATGGCGGGGAGCGCCTGGGTGACCAGTCGGATGTGCTGGCGTACCAGGCTGTTCAAGGCGACCTCGACGCTGTCGGCGTCGAGGTCGGCCGCGGCGGCTGGGGTCGGGCCGGGGCCGTTCAGCACGAGAATGTCGGGCGGGCCGAAGGCTTTTGCCGTGGCGGCCAGCAGTTCGGCCGGTCCGTTTTCCGCGAGCAGGTCCGCTTCTACGCCGACGGCGCTGGGCAGGGTCGCGGCGATCTCTCGGGCGCGGTCGCCTCGTCGGCCGCAGATCACTGTGTTCGCGCCTTCTGCGGCGAGGGCGCGGGCGGTCGCTTCGCCGAGACCGGCCGTAGACGCGCAGACGAGTGCGGTGCGGGCGGTGAGACCGAGGTCCATCAGGCGCCTTTCGAGAGTCTTTGGGGCAGCAGGGGTTCCGTGCGCAGCCAGTCGGCGAATCCGGTGGTGCGGACCAGGTCCGAGTGCCCGCCCGGGAATTCGCGGACGCTGGTCTCGCCCGAGGTTACGTGGTGCCACGCACGGAGGCCGGGCAGGGACGTCAGCGGATCGTACTCTCCCCGCGCGGCGAGCACGGGACAGTCCAACCGGGAATATTCCGTCGGAAGGAATTCCTGGAGCAGGCGCAAATCCTGGGTCGCGGTGTCCAGGACGACCTCGGTCCATTCGGGCGAGCTGGCGAATTCGATGGTGTCCAGATAGGCCGCGAGGGCGGCGCGGTCGGTGGTGAGTTCCGGGGGTGCTTGCGCCAGATTCGGTGCGTTCGCGCCGGAGACGACCAGTGTGCTGGCGCCGAGCTGTGCTGCTACGGCGAAAGCCAGGTAGGCGCCGAAACTGTGTCCGGCCAGGATGGATTCGGTCTGCACCTGGTCCGCGCACGAATCGACCAGTTCGCGAAACGAGCCCGCGCACTGGCCGAAGTCGCGGCCGAAGCGGCCGGGATAGCGGACCAGGTGGGTGTCCGGCGAGCGCAGAAGTTCGCGGAATTCGGCGCCGAACGAGCCCGCGCCGGGGAAACAGAACACAGCGGGGTTCACAGCGTGAGCCCCAGTTCGTCCATGATCAGGGCGATGCTGATCGCGCCGAGGCGGAAGTCCCATTTGCCCGGGTGAGCGGAATTCAGGCAGTGCGCCGAGAACGCGCCGCTGTCCGCGACGAGGTCCCGCCATCCGCGCCAGGTTTGAGGGTCCACAGTGGACTGCAGGTCGTAGGCGGTGAAGCCGTGTTTTCCCCGGCGCAGCACGGAATCCGGGACAATGCCCTGGTAGGCCGAGCGGAGGCAGGCTTTGCCTTCGAAGTCGACCACCTTGGCGTCGTCCGCGGTCCGCAGGGCGAGGTCGACGACGGGATTGCCGAGGAACGGGTAGCGGCCTTCGACGGAGTTGCGCATCGTCATCGCGTCGCCGTGGTCGCCGAGGAGGTGGCCGGACAGCTGCACGTAGACGTCGGCGATCGAGCGCAGTTGCATCGGGGTGAGCTGCTTGACCTCGGCGTCGGTGAACGGAAGCAGCCTGGTTCGCCAGAATTCGTTTCCCTCGGCGGTCGCGCGCGGGGTGAGGTATTCGGCGCGCCGCTGTTCGACGGCCCGCCAGTCGACTTCCCAGCTGAAGTCCGCGCGGCCCCAAGCTTGTTCGTTCTCGGCGCGGGCGGCGGGCCGGGCGCGGGCGGCGCTGTCGAAGGCGTAGGAGTCGTAGCCGAAGAACAGTTCGTCCGCGCCTTCGCCGGAGACGACGCCTTTGATCCCGGACGATCGGACGTGCGCGGCCAGCATCATGGCGGCCACGTTGTAGGTTTCCCGCTGGGGATGACAGCAGTGCCGGACCATGTCCTCGAACATCGCGGCGATGTCGTGGGGGCGGCAGCGGATCTGCTCGTGTTTGCTCCCGGCCACGGCGGCGGCTTCGTCCTGGAACCGGCGTTCGTCCAGTTCGAGGTCGTCGAAGACCACCGAGAAGGTGCGGACCGGGTGGTCGAGGAGGGCGGCCGATTCCAGGGTGATCGCGGTCGAGTCGAAGCCGCCGCTGAGGTAGGCGCCGATTTCGGTCTCGGCGGTGAGCCGGGCGCGGACCGACTCGCGCAGGCTGTCCCTCAGCTCGGCATCGGACACCGGGCCGGGCTCGAATTCGCCGTAACGCCAGTAGCGCAGGGTTTCCTGGCGATCGGCGGTGAACCGGATCGCGCAGCCGGGCGGTACCGCGCGCACGCCGTCGACCAGGGTGCGCGGGGCGACGATGTTGCCCAGCGCGAGGTATTGGTCGACGGCGCCGAGATCCAGCTTCCAGCCGCGGCCTGCTGAGCGGACGAGCGGGGTGATCTCCGAACTGAAATGCACGGTCGAGCCGGCTGCCGTGTAGTGGAGCGGGCAGATGCCGAACCGGTCGCGGGCCAGGTACAAGGTGTTTTCGGCCTGGTCGAGGATGACGCTCGCGAACTGGCCGTCGACCATCGCCAGGCCGTCGATGCCGTACTGGGCGACGAGTTCCGGGAGCACCGCCACGTCGATCGCGTTGCCGCGCCGGTCTTCGCCCAGTTTCGCGCGGAGTTCGCGGGCGTTGTAGACCTCGCCGTTGGTCATCGCCACGTAGCGGCCGTGCCTGTCTTCGGCCGGCTGCCAGCCGTCGGCCAGTCCGGTCATGCCCAGGCGGCCGAGCTTGGCCGACAGCGTTTCCGTGTCCAGGGAATAGGTTTCGTCGGGCCCGCGGTGGACGAGCCGGCGGTGCATGGCCGCCGCGACACCGCGGTCGAGCCGTCCGTCCGGGGCGAAAGTGCCGCACACGCCGCACATCCCGCTCACACCCCCCGGCCGGACAGCCCGCCGACCAGCTCTTCGAGGTTTTCCGCGCGCAGGACGTCCCGCACGCCGACGTCTGTCCAGCCGAGCTGCTTCAGTTTGGCGAGCAGGACCACCGCCGAGGCCGAATCGCCGCCGATGGCGAAGAAGTTGTCGCCGAGACCGGCGTCGCCGACTCCGGTGAGCTTCCGGACCAGGCTGAGGACAGCATCGGCGGGCTTCTCGCTCGGGCCGGTTTCCCTGTGCCGGCCGGTGCGCAGCGCGTCGTGGTCGACCTTGCCGTTCGCGGTGTAGGGCAATTTGTCGACCTGCTGGATCACCGACGGGACCTTGTAGGGATCCAAGGCGGCTTCCAGCTGGGCCCGCACTTCGCGCACGGTAGCGGCACCGGCGTAGTAGCAGACCAGTGCGTCGGATTCGGCTGTGCCGTCGTGGGATTCGGCGGTCACCACCGCTTCCAGGACGTCGGCGAGGCGGCAGGCCGCGCTCTCGATTTCGCCGGGGTCCAGGCGGTATCCGCGGACCTTGAGTTGGCGGTCCAGGCGCTCCACGTAGTAGATCCGGCCGTCGCGCTTTTCGACGAGGTCGCCGGTGCGGTAGCCGTTCCCGAACGGCTGCAGGCCGTCCGCGGTCAGGTATCCGGCGGCGACGCACTCGCCGGTCAGGACGAGTTCGCCCCGGTTCGGCGAGGAGTCCCCGGGGAGCGGGTCGATGCGGTAGTCGCCTTCGCCGATCAGCTCGCCGAGCGGCACGGCCTCGGCGCAGTCCTGCGGGGAAAGCGGGGCGGTGAGGAAGTTGCAGATGGTCGTTTCGGTGGTCCCGTAGGCGTTGTGGAACTCGGCCACGGCGGACCACTTCCGCAGCACCGCCGGACGGCACGCGCCGCCGCCGTTCAGCACGTGCCGCAGGGACATCGCGGGGGACGGCTCGGTCGCGGTCAGTGCGAACGGGGTCGTTTTGAGGTGAGTGACGCGGAAGCCGGTCAGGGTCGCCTGCAGGGCCGGGCCGGGGCTCAGCCGGGACTCGTCCAGGACGATCAGGCAGGCGCCCGCGGTCAGGGTCCAGAGGATCTCGGTGACGCAGCCGTCGAAGGTCAGCCGGGCGAACTGGAGCGTGCGCGAATCGGGCTGTACCGACAGGCGGTGCACGTGGTCCCGGATGACCCGGGCCAGCGGGGCCGCGCGGACCAGCACGCACTTGGGTTCGCCGGTCGAGCCCGAGGTGTGGATGGCGTAGGCGAGCCCGCCCGGCCGCTCCGCGGCGCTTCGGCGCAGTCCGCTGCGCCATTCGGCGGGCGGCTCGGCGAGCACGGGCCGCGGAGACTCGGGCGAGGTATGCGCGAGGAGGGTGATCCCCAGCGACGAGACCTTGGCGCGGTTCGACGCCTCGCTGTCCCGGGCGTCGAGGAACACGAAGGGACGCCCGGCGGTCAGCGCGCCGGCCATCGCGACGATCGAGCCCGCCGACCGGACCGCCTCGATCCCGACGAAATCGCCCGGTTCGGTGCGTGCGCGCAGCTGCTCGGCGAATTCCGCGACGTGCGCGCCGAATTGCCGGTAGCTGAGCATCCCGGCACCGGTTTCGAGGGCAGCGCGGTCCGGGTGGCTCCGAATGGCGTTCTCGAGGTCGGCTGCGACCGAAAACTGATTCATGGAAAAGTACCTCGCCCTTTAAACCACGGTGTGCGAGAGCGTGCCGACGCCCTCGACGACGGATCGGATCGAATCTCCGGGACTGAGCACCGCGGCTCCCGGAGTGCCGGTGCAGATGACAGTTCCGGGGCGGAGCGTGCGGCCCGCCGAGAAATACTCGACCAGATATCCCAGGTCGTATTTCATCGCGGAGGTGTGCGCGGTGGCGACGACCTCGCCGTTGCGCACCGTCGACACCCGGATCTCCGCGAGCGCCGCGTCGTCGAACTCGTCGAGGGTCACCAGCTGCGGGCCGATGCTGCAGAAGGTGTCGAAACCCTTGGCCCACGGGATGTAGCGCGGGTTCTCGCGGATGACGTCCTCGGCGGTCAGGTCCAGCACGGCGGTGACCCCGGCGATCGCGGACCGCCATTCGGCGCGCGGCACGTTCTTGCACTCGGCTCCCACGACCAGGCCGAGTTCGGCTTCGGCGGTGACCCGTTTGGTCTGCGTGGGCAGCTCGATCCGGCCGCCGTTGCCGATCAGGCAGCTGTTCGGACGCAGGTAGGAACCCGGTCCGGAGACGGGCTGGGCGGTGTTGAGGTCGTCGGAGTGGCCCCGGTAGTTCAGGCCCGCGCCCCAGATGTCGCCGGTTTCGACGATGGTCGCGGCGGCATCGAGATCGACGCTGGCGGAACCGTTCAATTGCGCGGCGAGTTCCGGCAGCCGGGACTCGGCGAGCAGGTCGGCGATGCGGGTTCCGGCCGGGTAGCCGAGGTCGGCCAGGTCGGTCCAGGTTCCCGCTTGGGCGGCGAAGATCCGGTGCCCGTCCGGGGACGGAAAGCGCGCGAGCCTCATCGCGCACCTCCGGAAACTGTGGCCAGCAGCGGGTTTTCCACGGTCTGGGCGAGCAGTTCGGCCGCGGCGCGCAGATCGCCCTTGCCGACGGCGTGCGGGGCCAGCCGGGTCGCGGTCTCCATCACCTCGGCCGGGTCGAGGCCGTGGTCCGCGCAGAGCTGTTCGATCAGCGGGAAGAATCCGGAGTGGATGCCGATGACCCCGCCCAGCACCTGCAGGTTCCGGTTCTCCGGCGGCCCGGTCAGCCCGCTGCGGCAGAACTGCGAGAGGCGGGCCAGGTCGCGGTAGGCGTACTGGTCGGAGCCGCTGCGGCTCAGGATCCCGGCCAGCGATTCGGTTTCCGCGTTGCCCGCGCCGCGGCCGAGCCCGGCGAGCGTGCCGTCGACCAGGTTCGCGCCCGCCTCCAGCGCGGCGAGGCTGTTGGCGTTCGCCAGGCCGAGGTTGTCGTGGCCGTGGAAGCCGGCGACCGGGTTGCACTGCCGGACCGCGGCCACGTAAGCGCCGACGTCGTGCGGGAGCATCGATCCGTAGGAGTCCACGACGTACAGCCCGGCGAGGTCGTCCGGGATGCCGTCGAGCAGGGCGGGGATCCGTTCCGGCGGGGTGGCGCTGGACTTCATCAGGTTGAGGTAGACCTCGCCGCAGATCTCGGCGGCGGCTTTCAGGTAGCCCAGGTGCGCGCGGACCTGGTCGGCGGCCAAGCCGATCCGCACGAACGACATGCCGCGGCGGCAGAGGTCCTCGAGCGTCTCGAGCCGGCTGAACTCGGGCTGCGCGAACATGCCCCAGGACGAGGCGGTCAGTTCCGCCCCGGCGAGCGCGCACCAGCGGCGGGGGCTGATATTGCACGGCGGAAGCCCGGCGAGTTCGGCCTCGAAACCGATGCCGTGCCCGATTTCGATCTTCTCCACCGGCGTGGCGTCGAGTTCGCCGAGCAGGGTCGTGACGAATTTCTCGTCGAGCTGGAAATCGACGACGTAGGAACCCTCGCGCAAGGTCGTGTCGAGCACCTCGATCGGCAATGGCGAGAAAAACGGTGCAGCGGGCATGGAGCGTTCTCCTTCGTTCTCGGAATAGGGCAAAGGAGCCTCGAATCAGGTATTCGCCGCCGAAATTCGAGTGCGTCGTTCAGGAGATATCGAGGAAGTTCGGCCGAGCGTAATCCGGTTTCGCCGGGACCCGCAAGACAGCGCGCGGCGGTCGACGTCTCGCCGGCGGGACGCGCGGCCGCCTCGCAGTGGTGTCCGAAATGTCCGCTATGTCACTGATACCTCGGGGCGGCGAGCCCGAGGTATCGCAGCCGGATGTCCCAGGAAACTCCGCCGTCCACGATAGGTGTCAAGCAGAACGACGGGTTCGAGGAGAGACAGCATGAGCGCAGTGAACGGGGACCAGGCCGCCACCACCCGGCAGCGGGCGGCGCGGATGTTCCTGGCGGCGATCGCGGCCGGACTGGTCGGCTTGGGCGGCTACTGCGCGGTCGACGAGCCGGCCCCGCACAACGCGGTCGTGGCCGCTTCCTGGGACAAGCCGGGCACGGAGTCGGGCGAGGGCCCGAACCACTGACCCCTGGCCGACTTCCCGACGCCGATGAGGAGTGAGCACGTGACCGTGACAGCCGACCGGATCCCCGGCCTTCCCGCGCGGGGCGCGCCCGGCGAATCGACGGTGTGCGACCACTGCCGCGTCCGCCGGGTCAACGGGCCGCTGTCGCCGCGACGGCTGCCGAAGATCGACGCGGAAATCCTGGAAGCGGTCGCGACCGGGGCGTCGAGCATGCAGATCGCCGGACGGCTGCACCTCAGCCGGCAGGCGGTGGATTACCACGTCAAAGGCATGCAACGGCGGCTCAACGCCGTGAACCGGGCGGAGCTGGTGTCGAAGGCATACGCGTCCGGAGTGCTCGAGGCGGGCGACTGGCCGCCGCGAGTGCCGCGGTCCTTCCTCGGGGACGCGTGAAACTTCCGGAACGGAAAGGTCGAGCACAATGGGAACTACCGTCACGTTGCCCCGCCAGGGTTTGCACGCGCCTCGGCGGCCTGCGGAGGCTGGGCAGGTGCTGCTGTCTCGGGTCGGGTTGAAGCTTCCGGCCACGGTCACTTATGAAGGGTGGGCGCGGGCTGGGGTGCAGATCGCCCGGGTCGCGGATTCCAGTGCTTGGTGCCTGGGGGACTGGCTGATCTGCGGGCAGAGCAAGTATCGCGATCGGTATCGGCTCGCGATCGCTGAGGCTGGGCTGGATTATCAGACTTTGCGGAATTACGCGTGGGTGGCTCGGCGGTTCGAGCTTCCTCGGCGGCGGGAGCGGTTGAGTTTTCAGCATCATGCCGAGGTGGCTTCGTTGCCGGATGCCGAGCAGGACCGGTGGCTGGACGAGGCTGAGCGGTTGCGGTGGTCGCGGAATCAGTTGCGGGAGAGTATTCGGCGGGCTCGGACTGGGGGGCGGGTTCGGCCTGGGCCGGTGGTGTTGCCGAGGGTCAGTGCGCCTCGGGAGCAGGTGCGGAGGTGGCAGGTTGCGGCTGAGCGGGAGGGGGTGGGGTTTGAGAAGTGGATTATGGCTGCGCTGGACAGTGCGGCTGGTGGGGTGTTGGGGCGGGTTTCTGGTGGGGAGTTGGTGGGGGTGTTTGGGGAGGGGTGAGGTCTGGCGGCTCGTCGCCCTGGGGGGGCGACATTGCGCCGGGGTGGTTGCGTGGGGCACCCCGAAGCCCGAGTGTGCTGACGGTTCGGGGGTGCTTGTCAAGGCGGGAAAGATGCCTTGACAAACACCCCCCAACCCCAAGGAGGACCCGTAGCGGGGTGCAGGGAGGGGG